>NZ_NTFY01000042.1 GCF_002289565.1 Rhodopirellula sp. SM50
CCTCACGAACAACCACAGTCCATTCTAATGGAACTGTATTTTCGTTATACGAGCGGCCGGGCATCCATGCGCCCGCCCGAGGCCTTACGGCCGGCGGCTCACCATTGCTTCGACAAATCCCATTCAATCGACGGCCCGCTCGCGCCGTTCCGCTAAGACCAGTCAGAGCCGAAGGACGTGGCATTGACCGCCAGCCCTCCGGTCATGCGGGCACCTACTTGTCAAACACGCCGGCTCCGAAACCGATGTCATCGTCATCGTCGTCGTCACCGACGGGAAAATGCAGCTCCCCGGTCATCGGATCGGGTTTGAGTTTCATCGTGTCGCTGTCGGGCTTGAATTCACCGTCACCGGCCAGCATGTGAATGCTGGAACCGGGACTGTCGGGTCCGGCCGGATTGTCGTCGTTCTCGCCCAACAGGTCACCGACGTCCAGTGGCTCAGGATCGGTGTCCCCGTTCAGTGCAGTTGCATCAAAGCCGCGTGACGCATCCTCGATCACCACGTCGGGCACCTCCGATGCATCCACCTCTTCGGCGGTCGGAATCGGGTCCAAGAACCCCAGCTCGTCGGAGGAATCGATCGTTTCGGCCAACTGCCCGACCGAGCCAAAGGAATCCGAACCGACGGTGCGATCAGAATCATCGGTGACCGTCGCGAACCCATCTTGCTCGTCGCCTTCGTCTGAGTCGCCGGCCAGGAACGCGGACAGTTCAGAATCCTCTTCCGCCAACCCGCTATCACCATGATCGCCGGACGAGCCGACCACGATCGGCGACTCGCTTGTCCCGCTGGCGATATCAAGGGATTCGGCGTCGATCAGCGGAGACCGAAAGACTTCATCCACATTGCCACGCAACACCTGACGCCCCAGTTGAATCGCCTTCTCTTCACTCCAACCGTTCTCGCCGACAAACTCTTCGGCCAGCACGCGCGCCAGGATGCGACGGTACATGTCAAACTTGGGCAACACGAATTCCAACTTGTACGCGTCGCTGTAGTAGGCGATCTGCTTGTTGCGCGGCACCGCTTCCAAGCGAGCCGCCGCGTCGCGATGGATGAACGAGGGTGTGTTGCTGTACCACCAGTGCCCGTTGGTCAACACGTTGGGAAAGATCCAACTGTAACTGACCAATTCCTGGTTGGTCACGCTGGCCAACACCGAGATCGGAAACTTGACCTTGGGGAACGCATTGAACAACTCGCGATACTGGATCAACGAAACCCGGCTGTCGTACAGGTCTTGTCCCTGGTAGACCCCCGACGGATAGACGCCGCGGTTCACACCGATCATCAAATCAAATGGCAATCCGTACTGATCACACAATTCCGCGAGCGTCCAAAAGACGCGCCGCGAGAGCGAGTCGCGTTGCGACGCTTCGGACTGACTGTCGTGACGGAGGACATGGTCGAGTGCGTTTTGGGCTTCACCGTCGCCGACCATCGAGGGTTGGAAACTCGGCGGGATGGAGATCGCACAGGCACGTGCGCCGTGCGCGACGAAGTGTTCGAAACGTTGCTCCAGGGCCGCCCGCAGCGAGGACAAGGTTCCATCGAGCGGCACGCCGCTGCAACGCTCCAGACGTTGGCGGACTTCGGGCTTGGCCAGATGAAACACCAAGTCGTCGGTGCGCAGACAGGGGATGTAGGTGCTCGAATCAAAGCCTTCCAATTCATCGTCGAAGTCGTTGGTCAGGAACACCGCTTCGACGTTGCTTTTGTCCAACACGGTTTGCGCCCAACCGGCGCCGTTCATCTTTTCTTCCGCGGTGTCGAACAACGACTCCCAATTGTCCGGTGTGATCGCGTCGTCGGTGAAAT
Organism: Rhodopirellula sp. SM50; assembly: GCF_002289565.1. Taxonomy (GTDB): domain Bacteria; phylum Planctomycetota; class Planctomycetia; order Pirellulales; family Pirellulaceae; genus Stieleria. The sequence continues at coordinate 1,822 of NZ_NTFY01000042.1, forward strand.
CAAAAAACTCGCGACAGATCTGGATCAACCAGTGGTAGTTGGCGGTGTTGGTGATGTTGCCCAGACCGTGAACCATGCGGCCGACCAGCTCGCGGGGCGAAATCCCCGGCTCCTCGATCTCCTGGCGCGGCATCCCCGCCGAGTGGACCAACTCGGTGTAGTAGTGGTACCCCAAGATGTCCGCCAGCGTGCTCGAGGCGGGCGAATGAGGGTTGATGTGGGTATGGGGATCGATCAGACGAATGGCGGAGATTGCCTGGTAAATCGTCTCGCGAGCCGACGATCGATCACGTGCCGCTGAAGAAGCCATAAGGGATTCGAATCCGAGAAAGACAGAGAGGCGGTCAGTTTTGATTGCGTCGCACCCCCGCGGCCACGGGCCGCAGTTGGACGGCCCCGGTGCGGTCGTACGTCGCCGGGAAACACTCGCCAATTGTCTCGCAAACCCGGGCCGAAGGCGAGCCACCCGGACCGGTTTTTCCGCCCGCCGAGACGGATTTGCTCGCGTTTTCGTCAAAAAAACTTGCCGATTGGTAATCCTGTCGCGCTAGAATAGGGCCATTCCAACTTCCGTCCGTTTGCGTGTGGGACCGAGCTCCATTATGGATCGACCGCCAGAAGGCCCGCAGGCTGAAAAGCCATCCGACGAAATCCCGATTGCCGAAATCCAGATTTCAACGACGCAAACCCCCGACTGCGACCTGCCGCCGCAGGACCAGCCCGAACCAGGGCATCTGCCGTCGGCCCAGGACACGCACGCGGCCCCGCCAATTGCTTCCAGCCCAATTGATTCCAACGCTGATCGCTGCACCGCAGACACCGGCTGCGCCGACGAACCCGCCGCCACGCCGATGACGCATCGGTTCGAGAGCGAAGCCGCCGAACCGCCCCGGACCGTGATCTTTCATCGCTTTCACCCCAAAGCGTCAGGCCCCGCCCGGCCACACTTCGAAACCGACGCGGAGCCGACCGCAAACGAAACGCCCGCGGACGAAGCGTCAGCAACGGCGTCGGACGATACCCTCTCCGACCGATTCGTTTTCGGCACATCGCCCCAGCCCGTTTCATCTCAGCCCGTTTCACTCGGCAGCGCCCCCCAGGAATCGTGCACCGACATCGACGTGTCGGACATCGTGGTCAGCCCCGAACCGGACCTTCATTCGACCGCGACAAAACACCGTCAGCACGCACGGCGGAGCGACCCGGTGCGACACGGCCTGGTGATGCTGGTGACCGTGCTGGTGATGTTGGCTGCGGCCCGATACGTCCTGCCGGGGATTGTCGAAGAGATCCGCTACGCACAACATCGCGGACAGCTGCGTGCCGAATTCGAAGTCGCCGGCGAGGGCTTGAAAAACGTCTCCCTGGACACGCTCAGCCAGGCCTACCAGATGGTCAATGCGGCGGCCGGCCCCAGCGTCGTCCACATCGACATCCATCGCACCGCACACGAAGCGATCGCCCACCACGATGTCCCCGGTGCTCCGGCGATCCTGATCTCCGACCAGGGTAGCGGGGTGGTGGTCGATGCCGACGGCTACATCCTGACCAATCGCCATGTGGTCGCCGGCAGCGACCAGATCTCGGTCACGCTCAGCGATGGCCGAACCGTCGATGCGATGATCATCGGCACCGACGAACTGACCGATCTGGCGGTGCTGAAAGTCAACGCCGATCGTTTGATGCCGATCCCGTGGGGCGACAGCGAGCGGATTCGCGTCGGCTCTCCCGTCTGGGCCATCGGCAGCCCCTTCGGCCTGGACCGCACCGTCACCTTCGGCATCCTCAGCGGCAAACACCGCGTGGTCCGCGCCAAAGACCGCTACCAAGACTTCATGCAAAGCGACGTGGCGGTCAATCCCGGCAACAGCGGCGGCCCACTGGTCGATTCGCGGGGCACATTGATCGGCATCAACACCGCCATCGTGGGCGACACCTACCAAGGCGTCAGTTTTGCGATCCCCAGCGGCATCGCCAAAAAAATCTACCTGCAGCTGCGTGAAAAAGGATCGATCGAGCGGGGCTGGCTGGGCGTTTCACTGGTCGAAGTCCCCGACGACCGGCTGCAAAGCCGGAACCACCGCATTCGCGGCGCGATGATCGCTGCACTGGCCGACCAAAGTTCCGGTGCCGCACGGGCGGGGTTGAAATCGGGCGACCTGGTGATTTCACTGGACGACCAGAAAGTGCGTGACGTCGATCATCTGATGCAATTGATCGGAAACGCGATGGCCGGCACGGCGATTCATTTGAGCGTCATCCGCGACGGCCAGCCGTTGGAATTTGACGTCCTGCTCGGCCGACGCCCCCCGCCGTTGGATCTTCGCTAGGCTCGGTCAAGGTTTTGATTGAGGCTGCCTGACCCGAATGGCGCGGGCAAGAGTGTTGGTGTGCAGGCTTTCGCCCAATACCGCTAAGTTAAGCTCGACGGGGAGGCCCGGACGCTGGCGCGAACCGGCTGATGTCAAACGAATATCAGCCGTTTGGCGCGAGCCTACGGGCCCCGAGCTGAGGAAACCACGCTCAACTTAGCGGGATTGGGCTTTCGCCGCCCACTGTCGCTGCGTCGCAGCGACCGAGAATCGCCTCAAGGCGAAACACCAACGGTTGCTGAATCCCTTTTTACGTTTACCCGTGCCATCCAGGGTGCACATCCCGCCTCAGAAGCCCTCTTTCCGGTCCGTTATCCCACCTACAGGCGATCGAAAATCCTCGATCTCTGCGCTATACTATCGTTGTCCGTTCCCCCGATCTCTTTTTCACCCGCGAGACCCCAGCACCGTGAATATGCCCAAAGCCTTCGTTGCGATCGGCTTTTCCCTTTCCGCAGCACTCGTGTCCTTCGCACTACCGGCGTCCGCTGAAGACGCAACCCCCGGGATCGCGACGGAAAAACCCGCCGAAGGCCCCTCGGTCAAGGTCGACGAAGGCTACATGGTTCCCTACACCTTTCGTGTGCCCGGCACCGACGAAGAAGTCGAAATGATCCCGGTCCCCGGTGGCGAATTCATGTTCGGCAGCCCCGAAGACGAAGCGGATCGCAGCGACGATGAAGGCCCGCAAATCAAGGTCAGCGTCGACCCGATGTGGGTCGCCAAGACCGAAGTCACCTGGGGCCTGTACCAGGAGTACATGGACCTGTACGGCATCTTCAAAGAGTTCGAATCCAGCGGAATCCGAGTCGTCAACGACGACAACAAAGTCGATGCGATCACCGCCCCGACGGAACTTTATGACCCGACGTTTACCTACGAATACGGCGATGACGAGGATCAACCGGCGGTCACGATGACCCAGTATTCGGCGCAACAGTTCACCAAATGGCTCAGCTTGGTGTCGGGCCAACAATTCCGACTGCCGACCGAAGCCGAATGGGAATACGCCGCCCGGGCCGGAACGACGACGGCGTACTCGTGGGGCGATAGCGCCGACGAGATCGATGACTACGCGTGGTACTTCGACAACGCCGACGACGGACAAGTCGCCGTCGCATCGAAGAAACCCAACCCCTTCGGCCTCTACGACATGCACGGCAACGTCGGCGAATGGACCGTCAACCAATACACCGAAGACGGCTACGTCGACTTCGCCGACAAGCAGGGCATCAACGCAACCGAGCTGGTCAAATGGCCTGAAGTCCCGTCTCCCTGTGTGGTTCGTGGCGGAACCTGGGAATCGGACGCCGAAGACTTGCGCAGCGCCGCACGCATGGCTTCGGACGATGAAGAATGGAAGTCGGAAGACCCGAACTTCCCGCGCAGCCCCTGGTGGCACACCAGTGATCCCTCGCGCGGCGTCGGATTCCGCATCTTTCGATCCTACAAACCGCTCCCCAAAGAAACGATCACCAAGTTCTGGGAAGCCCAAGCCGAAGACACCGTGCTGGACGTCGAGTCTCGAATGGACGGCGGACGCGGCGGCATGGGCGTGATCGACAAGGACCTGCCCAAAGCGATCGAAGAGATCAAGTAGTAGCCGATCGCGACACGTGGGGCAAGCTTCCAGCTTGCCCGCTCTAAACCCAACTGCCCGGACGCAAGCTGGAAGCTTACGCCACTTCACTCCAACCTTTTTTTGAATCCTGTGTACGAAACCTTAGCTGTCGTCGGGGCCACCGGTGCGGTCGGACGAATCGTTCTTGAGCAACTTGCCAATCGCAACTTTCCCTACAAGCGGCTGAAACTGCTGGCCTCGCAGCGCTCGGCCGGTCAACAGGTTCGCTTCAAAGACGAAACGATCACCGTTGAACTGTTGGCCCCCGGTGCGTTCGAAGACGTCGACATCGTGATCGCCAGCACACCCGACGAGGTGTCCGCCGAGTTCGCCCCCTACGCCGTCAAAGAAGGCGCGATCGTCGTCGACGAAAGCGGTTACTGGCGGATGGACCCCAAGGTCCCGCTGATCATCCCCGAAGTCAATCCGGATGCGATCGCCGATCACCAAGGCATCATCGCCAGCCCGAATTGCAGCACCACGCAAATGGTCGTCGCGCTCGCGCCGCTTCACAAAGCGGCCAAGGTCAAACGAGTCGTCGTCAGTACTTATCAAGCCACCAGCGGCGCTGGCCTGGCCGGCAACGCCGAACTGGAATCCAGCGTGCGACAAATCCTGGACGGGCAAACCCCTGGTCACGAAACGTTTCAACACCCGATCGGATTCAACCTGATCCCGCAGATCGGCAGCGAGAAGTTCGAGGGCTACACCAGCGAAGAAATGAAGATGGTGTACGAAACCCGAAAGATCATGGGCGATGACGACATCCAAGTCTGTCCCACCGCCGTTCGCGTTCCGGTCACGATCGGGCACAGCGAATCGATCCTGGTGGAAACGGAGAAACCGCTCACGGTCGCCGAAGCAACCGAATTGTTCCGCGCCGCCCCGGGCATCACCGTCGTCGACGACCTGGCCAACCACCAGTATCCGATGCCACGCGACTGCGACGGCAAAGACGACGTCTTCGTCGGCCGGATTCGACGCGACATCAGCGGCGATGGTCACGGGATCGCTTTCTGGTGTGTCAGCGACAACCTGAGAAAAGGTGCGGCGACCAACGCCGTCCAGATCGCCGAATTGCTACAGCAGTCCGTCGCCTCGGCTGGCTGATCGGTGACGCGAACCTTTGCGCTCAAAATCGCCTATGACGGTACGGACTTCGCCGGCTGGCAGGTCCAACCGGGCCAGGCAACGATTCAAGGAACGCTCCAGCACGCCATCAAGCGATCGACCAAACTGGACGTCAACGTCACCGGCAGCGGACGCACCGATGCCGGTGTCCACGCGTTCGGCCAAGTCGCCAGTTGCCGCTTTCCGACTTGGACCGCCTCGGCCGACGCGTTGTCCAAGGCGATCAATTCGCGATTGCCCGAAACGATCGTGGTGACCGATGTCCACGAGGCGCCGTCGGATTTTCACGCCATCCGTGACGCGATCGGAAAACGCTATCGATATCAAATCCAAGTCCGCCATCAGCGCGACCCGTTCGAACATCGATACCGCTGGCGACTCCGCCGCAACGTCGACGTCACGGCGATGCAGAGTGCCGCGGCCAAGATCATCGGGCATCGTGATTTTTCCAGCTTCGAATCGGCCGGCGCCCAACGCAAGTCGTCGGTCCGCAACGTGCGAGATTGCCAAGTCCTGCCGGCGGCGGATTACGAAACCAGCGGGCACCTGGCCATCGAGGTCGAAGCGAACGGCTTCCTCTACAACATGGTCCGTAACATCGTCGGCACCCTGGTCGAAGTCGGCTACGGCAAACAGCCTCCGGAATGGATCGACGAGGTGCTGGGACAGAAAAATCGCATCTACGCCGGTCAAGCGGCGCCGCCCCAGGGTCTGTTTCTCAAAGAAGTTTATTACCGGCCCGGATTTGAGCCCGCTTAACGTCGCCGCAAGTCCCATAAGCGGCGGTCTTCGTCGATCACAACCACCGCCGCCAACCCTCACCGGATCGACACGATCCCTTAACACATCCTTAACCGGCTGATCGGCCCGATGCTCAATAATGATGCCTCTCTCAGGTGACGCGACCGTGCGGTTGTGACTGGGGAAGTTCTCGGAGTACAGACGCATCGCTCAATGTCGGTTGAAACCACCGCCGCCGAACCGGTCCTGGACCAGGCAACCCGCGACTTCGTTCGCCGGTCCATGCAAGCCGGACTGGTCGAACTGGCCGACGTCAAAAAGGTCGTCGTTTCGCTGATGACCGAAGACGCCGTGTTCACGCCCGACCGTCTGGCCCAAGGCCTGGTCGGCGCGGACCTGCTGACGCCCTGGCAAGCTCGCAAGCTGTTGGCCGGAAAAGCACGCGGATTCCATCTGGGCAACTACCGTCTGCTACGCCCTTTGGGACGCGGCGGAATGGGCGTCGTCTTTCTGGCCCGACATGCGGTCATGAATCGATTGATGGCGCTCAAGATCCTGCCCGCGGAAGCTTCGAAAGATTCTCGCCGGATCGAACGATTCAAAGAGGAGGCGCGGGCCTCGGCAAAACTGGAACACCCCAACATCGTTCAAGCGTTCGATTTCTCCGAATCCGATGGCAAACTGTTCATCGTGATGGAATACATCGAAGGCGTCGACCTGCACCGTGCGGTCGCCCGCGACGGGGTGATGTCGCCTACCGAAGCGCTCGACGCGATGATCCAGACGACCGACGCGCTGGCCCACGCGCACCAACGTGGCATCGTCCACCGCGACATCAAGCCGTCGAATTTATTGTTGCGAAATGACGGAGTGATCAAGGTCAGCGACATGGGACTGGCTCGGATCGGATACACCGCCGGAACCGACACGCCCAATCGATTGACCGGTACGGCCGATTTCATCGCCCCCGAACAGGCCATCGATTCCCAGTCCGTCGACGCCCGCGCGGACATCTATTCCCTGGGATGCACGTGGTACTTTCTGCTGGTGGGAAAACCGCCGTTCCCGGGAACCAGCGTGGCACAGCGATTGGCCAAACACCAAACCGCCAAAGTGCCATTGGTTAGCGACACCCGTTCGGACTGCCCGCCGGCGATCAGCTTGCTGATCCAACGGATGATGTCCAAACGCCCGGTTGATCGCCCCGCCTCGGCGGCCGAATTGTTGACCCAACTGCGGCGGATCGCGGGATCCAAATTGGCCGGCCGGGAACTGGCCAATCGGCCCCGATCGGAACAACTGACGGTCCCCCAAGACGACTCCTCCAGTTTTGCATCGCTCGACGACAGCGGGCCACTCGGCGAAGCGTCACAGGGAGCGATGGCGGAGATCGCCGAGATCGATTTTGGCAGCCTGCCGCCGATCGACCTGTCAGCCCTCTCCCCCGTCGCCCTCTCTCCCGCTGCCGTTCCCGTTTCGCCTTTGGCGACGCCCCAAACTGCCGCCGGGGCACCACGCAAGTCGACGAAGAAACACAGCCCGGCAAACGAAACGGATGCCGGTCAAAGCGTCTTACTGGGCGCCGGGCTGGCACTGTCCATCGTCGCCTTGCTGGCTGTCGTCGGCATCACGTTTTATCAAATGACGAAAGACGAAAAGCCCCTCACACGGCTGAAAACCACCGAAGGCGGCAAAGGAAATGTCATTGTCATCGAAGAGTAGCATGTCCGTTGAATTGATCATCACACAGGGAAGCAACGCCGGCACGGCCGCACCGATCCACCCTGGCTATTACCTGGTCGGCCGGCTGAAAGAATGCCAAATCCGGCCGAAAAGCCGATCGGTCAGCCGGCGGCACTGCTTGCTGCTGCACAACGATGACGGATTCGGAGCGCTCGATCTGAAAAGCACACGCGGCACCTACGTCAACGGAACGCGCCTTCAGCCGCACCAATGGCGAGTGCTTGCCGACGGCGACGAATTGCGTTTCGGCAAAGTCGTCTTCAAGGTCTCGGTCAAGCAACCCGTCCTCGCCGCGGCCGGCCATGCCGCCGATGGGGCAGGGCACACCGACGCGACCTGCAGCGAGCCTCCCACTTCGTGGAACAACCTGGACGTCGCGGAATTCCTGGAAGAGGAAGACCAAGCGGAATTTGAGGGGGACGACGACCTGCCATTGGCGCCCCGTCGGTCGGCCCGATTTGATCTCGACTCCGACGCCATCGCGGCCGCCGAGGCCGGCCATGCCGACGTGCTCTCCGATAGCGCGATTCGCTCCGGCAAACCGAATGACACGTTCATCGGAGACGTCTCAGAGGACTTCGAAGACGAAGAAGAAGTCGCCAAGGACATCGAACTGGATTCGGTACCGAAGAAGCGACCGCCACGACAGAAGATCGACCACAAGCAATACAAACGGGCCGCCAAACGATCGCTCCGGCTGCCCAGCTTCTCCATCCGCTCGGCCGACGGTGTCGACTGGAAACTGCTCGGCACCATCGCCCTGGTCGCCCTGACCCTCGGCGTGTTGGGTTACCAGCTCTATCATTTCGGCGGACCGGCGGACGTCGAAGTCCGACAAAACCTCGATTGATGCATGGTACGATTGACGCATGGTACGCTAGATGGACCATGTCCCTTCTGTTGCTCCTGGACGGCTACAACATCACCCAGCCGATCGCGCCGACTCGCAATCCCGACCCGCGTTGGTTGCAGCGCGATCGGAATGTTCTGCTGCGCGAGCTGACGAATCAACTCAGCGAGCCGGTTCGCCGTAAAACCTGTGTCGTCTTCGATGCCGCCAACCCGCCACGTGATCGTCCCAGCGAGTTCGTTCACCACGGGATGAGCGTCCGTTTTGCGGTCGATTACCTGTCGGCGGACGATTTATTGGAAGAAATCATCCGGGCGCATCACACGCCCAAACGGCTGATGGTCGTCTCCTCGGACCATCGAATTCAGATTGCGGCCCGGCGACGAGGTGCCGCTCATTTCGATAGCGAGCCCTGGATGGACGACCTGACGGACGGAAAAATCCACCTGGCGATCGACGTGGGGCCGAAATCGGGCGGGGCAGGGCAGGGCGGTCGGCCGCCGGCTGACCCCGGAAAACGCTCGGCGGCTGCTAAAAAACCCCGCATCCAAGACCCATCGGAGGTGGACCAGTGGATGCGAGAATTCGGTTTCGATCCGGATTAATCGGCATCGCCAGCCGCGGTCAACCACCCTGCGACGCGATGCTCCTTCCGCACTCGACCGGCTCGACATAGAATCCCGACTCAGATTGCCGACGCAGGCGTGCCGTCGGCGGCCCCATCCCCCCCCAACGTGACACCGATTCGTTCGATGACAGCCACCGCGACCGCCCAACGAGCTTATAACTTTTCCGCCGGCCCCGCCGTCTTGCCGGTTTCGGTACTTGAGGAAGTACGCGACGAACTGGTTTGCCTGCCCGGTGCACGCAGTTCCTTGCTCGAAATGAGTCACCGGGACAAGACATTTGTCGACATCCTGCACGACGCCGAAAACAGCCTGCGATCACTGCTGAACATCAGCGACGACTACGCCGTGCTGTTCCTGCAAGGCGGTGCGGCGCTGCAGTTTTCGATGATCCCCGCCAACCTGCTTCGCGATTCGGGCAAATCGGCGGCCTACATCCAAACGGGCACCTGGGGCAAGAAAGCGATCGCGGAAGCCAAGAAGGAAGGGCCGGTCGAGGTCGTCTACGATGCCTCGGCGTCGAATTTTAATCATGTCCCCGGCCCGCAGGACTACAGCGTCGCCGACGACGCGGCCTACCTGTATTACTGCAACAACGAAACGATCCAGGGTGTTCAATTCCCCACCGAACCCGAATGCCCCGGCGGCGTGCCGCTGATCTGTGACGCGTCGAGCGATTTCCTGTATCGCCCGGTCGACATCAACAAATACGGCTTGCTGTATGCTTGTGCCCAAAAGAATGCCGGCCCGGCCGGTGTGACCGTGGTGATCATTCGCCGCGACCTGATCGACCGCGGCAGTGCTTCGCTTCCGGGTTACTTGAATTACAAGAACCACGCCGACGCGGACTCCGAATGGAACACCCCGCCGACGTTCGCCATCTGGGTGCTGGGCAAAGTCGCCAAGTGGCTGCAAAACGACATCGGCGGGCTGGCGGCGATGGAAACGCTGAACCGCAAAAAAGCGGCGTTGCTCTACGACGCGATCGACCAGTCGGGCGGCTTTTACACCGGACACGCCAAACCGGATTGCCGCTCGCTGATGAATGCAACCTTCACGTTGCCCAACGATGATCTGCAGTCGGCGTTTCTTACCCAAGCGGCCGAACGCGACCTGGTCAGCTTGAAGGGGCACCGCAGCGTCGGCGGCATCCGCGCCAGCATCTACAACGCGATGCCGATCGAAGGCGTGCAATCGCTGGCAAGCTTCATGACCGATTTCGCATCCAAGAACGCGTGATCTTCGCCTTCTCCCCGAACTTTCCATTCCTCCAACCACAGCAACGCCAGAGATGTACAAAATCCTGACGCTCAATAACATCTCCGTCAAAGGACTTTCACGCCTGCCCCGCGACGAATACGAAATCTCGTCCGAGTCGAGTCACCCGGATGCGATTCTGCTTCGTTCGTTCAAGATGCACGACATGGAAATCCCCGAATCGGTCGCCGCCATCGGCCGTGCCGGTGCCGGTGTGAACAACATTCCGATCGACAAGATGACCAAGCGCGGTGTGCCGGTGTTCAACGCCCCGGGCGCCAACGCCAACGCCGTCAAGGAACTGGTGCTTGCCGGGTTGCTGATGGCATCGCGTAACATCTATCCGGCGATGCAATTCGCGTCGTCCTTGGAAGGCACCGATGCGGAGATTTCCACTGCCGTCGAAGCCGGTAAGAAAAACTTCGTCGGCTGCGAATTGCACTCCAAGACCTTTGGCGTGATCGGGCTGGGCGCGATCGGACGTCGCGTCGCCAACGCCGCCAGCGCGTTGGGCATGAAAGTCGTCGGATACGACCCGCAAATCTCCGTCGAAAACGCCTGGCGACTTTCCCGCAACGTCGAACAGGCCATCAACCTGGATCACCTGTTCTCGCAATGCGACGCCGTCAGCGTCCACGTCCCGCTGCTGGACGTGACCAGGGGATTGGTCAACAAAGCGCGCATCGAATCGATGAACGACGGCGGCATCATCGTCAACCTCGCCCGCGGCGGTATCTGTGACGACGATGCCGTAATCGCCGCTTTGGACTCGGGCAAACTGAATGCCTATGTGATCGATTTCCCCACCGGCCAACTGCTCAAGCACCCCAAAGTCATTTCGTTCCCGCACCTCGGCGCGTCGACCGAAGAGGCCGAGGAAAACTGCGCGATCATGGTCGCCGACCAGGTCCGCGACTTCTTGGAAGAAGGCACCGTGACCAATTCGGTCAACTTTCCCGACGCCTCCATGCCGCGTGGCGGCAGGGGATGTCGAATCACCATTGCCAACGCCAACGTGCCCAACATGGTCGGCCAGATTTCCACGATTCTCGCCAATGCGGGATTGAACATCGCCGACCTGCTGAACAAGTCACGTGGCGATCTGGCCTACACCATCATCGACCTGGACGGCAACATCGAAGAGGCGTCACTGCAAGCGCTCCGCGAGATCGACGGCGTCCTCGCCGTGCGCCATTTGCCGAATAAATAGGAACCATGCGTCGCGTTCCCGTGCAATGCAGTGCGTCAGCAGAGGGATGGCAGAATGATACGGGGCAGAATGATGAGGTGCGCGCAGGAGAGTGATTTCGAATACTCTTGCCGCGGTAAACTGATACCGACGCTTTTTCATTCTAGTCGAGCAATCAGGCATGCACCAAACCATCATCGTCTCGTTCAGCGTACTGCTGATCGTCGTGCTCTCACCAACGACCTCGCTGCCCGTCGCATCGGCAAAACCTCCCTGGAAACGACACACGATCGACAACACTCATCGCGGCGCCGATGGCGTTCGACTGGGTGACTTCAACGGCGATGCTTTGCCGGACGTCGTCACGGGCTGGGAAGAATCGGGACTGGTGCGGCTGTATTTGAATCCCGGCAGCGCCAAAGCCACTGAACCATGGCCGGCGGCGACGATTGCCAAGGCAAGGTCGCCCGAGGACGCTGTGCCGATCGACATGGATGGCGACGGGCGACTGGACATCGTCAGTTGCCACGAAGGCAAACAACGCCAACTGTTGGTTCATTGGAACAACACGCCCGCGCCGCACTCGAATTCATCACAGCTGCTCCGACACCAGAACTGGACCACCGATCGGTTCAAACAGCTCGACGGCGTGATGTGGATGTTCGCCTTGCCGCTGGGCACGATCGACTCGCGGATCGCATTGGTTGCCGGGGCCAAGGGTCCCAAGGCCACGATCACGCTGCTACTCAGCCCACCGAAACCCTCGCGTGATCTGTCGACATGGACCGCGATTCGGCTGCGCGATGCGGGCTGGATCATGTCGCTGCGGGCCGTCGACATGGATCACGATGGTGACCAAGACATCGTGTTCAGCGACCGTAAGGGCAACCGCCGCGTCGCCGCCTGGCTGGAACACCCCGACGATCCTGATCAGACGTGGACCGAACATGAGATCGCGGGGCAGGGCAGGGAAGTAATGTTCCTGACCGCCACCGCCGAGCGGTGTTTGATCAGCACGCGAGAGGGCGTTTCGCTGGATTGTCGACGGAGCGATAACGGCTGGAACGTGACGCCGCTGCCCAACCCGCCCCAAATCAGCTTGGGCAAAGCGATCGAGAGCTTTCCCGATGGACAACTCGTGCTGACGGCCAACACCCATAGCAGCAATCATCCCAACCGACCGGGCATCTGGTTTCGCAACCGGTCCGGGAGCTGGTCCGCGATCGATCCGACGACGCGAGTGAAATTCGATCGCATGGAATTGATCGACCTCGACGGCGACAACGACCTGGATGTGATGACCTGTGAAGAACGCCGAAACCTGGGAATCATCTGGTACGAGAATCCCGCGAATTGAAATCCAAGCGGAGCAGGGCAGGGGAGTGGGCAGGCAAATCCTGCGCAGCAAAATACCGAACGCTCATGATTCAGCGACCGGCTGCGGCGGTGACTTTTTCTCAATTCCCGGTATCAAGAAGATCAGTGTGCCGATCGTCATCGAGGCGGCCGCCATGATACAACCGGTGACCACCGTCACGATCCAACCACCGAGTTCGGTCTTGATCTGAAACGGATTTTGATCGAAATCTGCTCCGGACGCTTGCCCCATCGCCTCGGCAACCCCCAATGCCACCAGTCCCGCTACGATCTGAAGCAGCGGCACGAATTGGCTGAGCGCGACAATGCTTGCGCCGGTGACCAATCGCTTGGCCACCCTGGGCCAAGTGGCACAGAGCCACCAACCGACCAATAAGAACATCGTGATGGCGATGACCACGCCGCTCCAGCCACTTTTCCCCAACATTTCAGCACCAAACAGCATCGGTACGATCAGGTTCACGCCCAACGCGACCGGCCAGGCGACCATCAAGCTGCTGTTCCGCGACCGCCGATTCGCAACCGGCTCCACCGCGTCGGCCGGTTGCTGGGGCGGAGAATAAGGGTTCGGTTCGCTCATGGATCGGATGAGGGGAAGGGCAGTGCAGGGGAATCATAACGTGAAATGGGGATGGCAGAAAAATGGTGGGCAGGAAAATGATTTGAGTACTGAGTACTGAGTACTGAGTACTGAGTACTGAGTACTGAGTACTGAGTACTGAGTACTGAGTACTGAGTACTGAGTACTGAGTACTGGGTACTGGGTACCCATTTTCCTGCCCACTATTTTTCTGCCATCCCCCGCACTCTGTTTCGCACTCTGTTTCGCACTCTGTTTCGCACTCTGTTTCGCACTCTGTTTCACACCCTGTTTCACGCCTTCCCTCCCAGAATCGCCTAGACCCCGTGGTTGTCGATTCACTACTGTCGGCCGTCAACGTGTCGATTGCCTCCCCTGCGTGCTACAGGTCCTGCAGTGTCCCCGATCCAACGATTCCGCCCTTGGTTGCTGCCGATCGGAGTGATGGCCTGCATGGTCGTGATTCTGATGCCGTTGCCGACGGTGATCATGGACTTTTTGTTGGCCGGCAACATCGCGCTTGCGGTGGTGATTCTGTTGACGACGATTCACGTGGCGACGCCGTTGGAATTCAGCGTGTTTCCGACGCTGCTGCTGGCGACCACGCTGTCCCGGTTGGTGCTGAACATTGCGACGACGCGGCTGATTCTGGCCGATGCCCCCACGCTCGGCGACGACGCCGCCGGCGGCGTGATCCGCACCTTCGGTCAATTCGTCGCCGGCAATCAGATCGAAGTCGGTTTGGTGCTGTTTTTGATTTTGGTGGTGGTCCAGTTTGTGGTGATCACCAAGGGAGCGACACGGATCAGTGAAGTCGCCGCGCGATTTGCGCTCGACGGGATGCCGGGCCGCCAATCGGCGATCGATGCGGACCTGAATGCGGGCAACATCGACGCGGCCACGGCGGCTGGCAAACGCGACGACTTGATCGCCGAAGCCGACTTTTACGCGGCGATGGACGGTGCGGGAAAATTCGTCCGTGGCGATGCGGTCGCCGGGCTGGTGATCACCGCGATCAACATCATCGGCGGTCTGTATCTGGGTGTCGTCGTCTCGGGCATGGGTCTGGGCGATGCCGCCTCCGTCTTCACCAAGCTGACCATCGGCGACGGGTTGGTCAGCCAGATCCCGTCGCTGTTGATCTCGCTGTCGGCGGGCGTGCTGGTCACGCGCGGCACGCGGCGATCGAATTTGTCCGACAACTTCGTGACCCAATTGCTGGGAAACTCGAAAGCCCTGTTGATCGCAGGCGGTTTCTTGTTGCTGTTGGTCATCACCGGCCTGCCCCCGATCCCCTTGATTTTGTTGGGCAGCGGATGTGTGCTGATCGCCACCACGCTCGACCGCAACGAGAAACAACGGGCGGCCGAGGCAGAACGTGAGCGTGAAACCGAGGCCCAAGCGGCCACGCCGACGCAAAAGCGTGTTGAAGATTTCTTGACGGTGGACCCGTTGGAAGTGGCGATCGGTTTGGGGCTGCTACCGCTGGCCGATCCGATTCGCGGCGGTGATCTGATGCAACGCATCGCCAGTCTGCGAAATCAGATGGCGGCGGAAATCGGCATCGTGTTGCCCAAGGTGCGGGTACGCGACGACGCGACACTCGGCCAGCAGGAATACGAAATCCGCCTGTTCGGTGACTTCGTCGCCCGCGGCGACTTGCGTGTCGACAAACTGCTCGCCAGCGGCGACGGCAGAACGACCGGAAAACCGGACGGAGAAGCGGTCCACGAATTCGGCGGCACGACGTCGATCTGGATCGATCCGGCGGGCCGCGAGCAAGCGATGATCTACGGGTACAAGACGCGGACGGCACCCGGCGTGCTGGCCGATCACTTGGAACAAGTCGCCCGCGCCCACGCCGACGAGCTGCTCTCACACGACGCCACCAAACACCTGTTGGATGAATTGCGGCAGGTGGCTCCGGCGCTGGTGGACGATTTGGTCCCGACCCGGCTGTCGATCAACGACGTTCAAAAAGTCTTGCAGGGACTGTTGCGTGAAGCGATCCCGATTCGGCAACTGGGCATCATCCTGGAAGCCCTCGGTGACGCCGCGGCGCGGTCCAACGACGCGTCGCAACAGATCGAAAGCGTCCGCCGACGTCTGGCCAGGACGTTGTGCTCCCAGCTCCGCGACGAACAACGCACGCTGCGGGTCGTCACGCTCGAATCGTCCGCCGCGGCACAGCTGCAACCGCTCAACGGCCCGGTGGGGCAGGGGGATCACTGGACAGATCGCCAAGCCGGCTCGGGTGCGACGTCGCAATTGGGAATCCGACACAACAAAACACAAGACGTCACTTGCGACGCGATTCGTCAAGCCGTTAAGAACCTATCCAGCGAAGGATACCCGCCGGTCCTGTTGGTCGGCCCGCAGCTTCGCCGCCGCGTGAAACAGGTGACCGAAGAAGCGGGAATCTGGAGCCACGTTCTGTCCACCAACGAAATCACCACCGACACTCAGCTGGAAATTCACTCGACGGTCGGCCGCCCCACATCCACCGCCGCCGCTTAGTCCTGGCGATTCTCCGCCCCGCCTTTTTACAGCCCACTTGATGCAAGTCAAAATTTTCCGAGCCGCGAATTTGCAAGCTGCCCTGGAGGAGATCCGGGAACAGCTCGGACCGAATGCATCCGTTCTGCGAACGCGACAGTGCCGTGACGGATGGATGGGTTGGCTGGGCCGCAGCTACGTCGAAGTGACCGCCAGCAGCGGCGATCAGCAACGCGACGCGGCCAGTCTGACGGCTGAAGACACGCACCGCTCGCTGGGACGCTTGCCGGGCAATCCACACACTCCCAATACCATTCCGATCGACGCGCGACAAACACTGTCGGTCGTCGGACGCATGCCGATGAGCCCCAGCAGGCCGACCGGCAAGCCCCACCTGAACCATTCGCGATACTCCGACCCCACCGCGGATTACCGCACCGGTCTGATCTCGCTGGGCGTTTCCGAAGCGGTGGCCGACCGCTGGATCCGTTCGACCAGCGGTTTTGTGGCCAACCTGGGCGACCCGGTGGAACCATCTTGGCTGGAACAGTTGCAACGCAGCGTGGCCCGAGAGATCCGGCTCAGCGGTGCGATCCGGCTCAATCCCGGCGAACGCCGAATCGTGGCGTTGATCGGTCCGACCGGCGTCGGAAAAACCACGACGGTGGCAAAGCTCGCCGCCGGGTTCCGCATTCAATCTAAACGACGCGTCGGCCTGTTGACGATCGACACGTTTCGAATCGCCGCCGTCCAGCAACTGCAAGCCTACGCGCAAATCATGGACTTGCCGATGAGCGTGGTCGAATCGACCGACCAGATGCGTGGTGCGATTGACCAACTGGGCGATGTTGATTTGATCTTGATCGACACCGCCGGACGGAGTCCCAAGGGCGACATGAGCATCGCCGGCTTGGCCGAACTGCTCCGCACCGCCCAACCGGACGAAACCCACCTGGTCATCAGCGCGACCAGCACCGCCGCGGTAGTGCAATCCGCCTTGGACGGATTCGCCGCCGCCAGACCGACCGCGGCGATCCTCTCGAAACTCGACGAAACCCCCTACACCGCGGGCGTGCTCTCGGCGCTGACGTCGTCCCGAGACCGACTCGGGCTGCCGATCAGCTACGTGACCAACGGACAGCATGTCCCCGATGACATCGCCGTCGCGACCGCCCAACGGCTGACCGAGCGTTTGATCCCTGCGCCCGCCGGCGTGCGGCAATACGAAGCCGCCTAAAAGAAACGAACAATAAAACTCAACTCACCATGAGAAACAACCGATAGAGAAAAAGCCGAGGGCTGGAAACTCAAAAGACGACTTGAGATTTTTTTTGAGAGACCACTTTCGGCGACTGGGTTGACCCCGGCACACGCGAACAAGAAAGCTGGACAAGGATTGTTTGGTCCATTGATCGTGCCCGTGCAGAGATTCGACCCGGTGTGGCGCTGACGATTCTCGTTCGCAGCAATGTGACACGGATCGTCGGCAAGAGAGAAAGCGAAAGCGAACCCCAAACATGACCTCGGCGACATGATGTCGTCGGCAGTCAAATTGAAGATCACGGAGGATTGGATGCCAGCCGCAGTTTCAACAGACGATGAAATCCTAGAGGTTTGGAAACGATTCAAACAGACCGAGAAGGATGCGGACGAATACGAACCTCTACGCAATCGCCTCGTCGAGCGTTACATGCCCTTGGTTCGATACAACGGTGAACGCATTTGGCAGCGTTTGCCCGATGGCGTCGAACTGGATGACCTGATCAGCGCCGGAATCTTCGGCCTGATGGACGCGATCGATGCCTATGACATGGACCGCGGTGTCAAGTTCGAAACCTATTGCGTGCCCCGAATCCGAGGCGCCATGCTGGACGAACTACGCACCATGGACTGGGTTCCCCGGTTGGTTCGCAGCAAGGCCAGCAAGCTGGCCGTCGCCAAGAAACAATTGGAAACCAGGTACGGACGTCCCGCGACGGTGCAGGAATTGTCCGAACACATGGAGCTTTCGATCGCCGAAGTCGAAAAGATGGAATCGGACGCCAATGCCGTCGGCGTCGTCTCACTGAACAAAAAGTGGTACGAGACCGACAGCTACAAGGACGTTCGCGAAATCGACATCCTGGAAGACAAGAAAGGCGAAGACCCGACCCGACGTGTCCAGAAAAACGATCTGATGCGTTTGGTCACCAAGGGACTCAATCGCAACGAACGCTTGATCATCATTCTTTATTACTACGAAGAATTGACGATGAAAGAGATCGGTGCGACACTGGATTTGTCCGAGTCGCGGGTCAGCCAGATGCACACCTCCATCGTCAACCGTTTGCAAACCCAACTGGGAATGCGACGAGTCGAGTTTGGCACGGCGTGACGCTGCTCCAGTCTGTGCGAAGTCCCGCTGACTTCGCCGACGTGTCCTCCGTTTTGTAATTGAGTCAACCGCGTGCGCGTCGCCCACATCATCACTCGCATGATCATCGGCGGCGCCCAGGAAAACACGCTTTTCAATTGCCTGGACTTGATCGAGCATCATGACGATGAAGTGATGCTGATCACCGGGCCGTCGCTGGGGCCCGAAGGCGACCTGCTGCACCGCGCCGGTTTCTTCGCAGATCGAAGCAAACTGCGGGGCAGGGCAGGGGAGTTGCAGATCGAACTGTTGCCGATGTTTCGTCGCAACATCCATCCGCAACGCGATTGGGCCGCCTCGCGGGCGATCCGAAAAACCATTCAATCCTTTCGCCCCGACGTCGTGCACACGCACAGCGCCAAAGGCGGCTTGCTGGGACGAAACGCCGCCTGGTCGCTCGGCGTGCCGGCCGTGATCCATACCGTTCACGGCGCGCCGTTTCACGATTTCCAGCCTCGAGTGGCGCGCGAATTCTTCCGACGGTGCGAACGCTTCGCCGCAACCCGCTGCCACCACCTGATCTCCGTGGCCGACGCGATGACCGATTTGATGGTCCAAGCCGGCGTCGCTCCGCGAGAAAAATTCACCACCATCTACAGCGGGATGGACGTCGATCCGTTCCTCCGCGCCAACGAGCAGCGACAATCGGTCCGCGAAAAATACGACATCGCGCCCGATCGCATCGTGATCGGCAAACTCGCGCGTTTGTTTCACCTCAAAGGCCACGACGACCTGATCACCGCCGCGGTCGAGGTGATCGCCCGATGCCCCCAGGCCCTGTTCCTGTTGGTCGGCGACGGTATCTTACGCGAACCCCTGACCCGACGGATCGAATCACTCGGCCTGGCCAACCACTTCGTGTTCACCGGACTGGTTTCCCCCACCGATGTCCCACCGCTGATCGGTGCGATGGACGTGCTGGTGCACACCTCGCTGCGCGAAGGCCTGGCCCGGGCGCTGCCCCAAGCGTTGATCGCCGGGAAGCCGGCGGTCAGCTTCGACGTCGATGGGGCGCGTGAGGTTGTGATCAGCGGGGAAACCGGCTTCCTGATTCCGGCACGTGACACCACCAGATTGGCGGACTCGCTGATCCGTCTGGTCGAGAACGAACCATTGCGGCAAAGCTTGGGCGGGGAAGGGCAGAGGCGTTTCACCGAGCAGTTCCGCCACCAGACGATGACGCAGCAGGTTCGCGCCATCTATCAACGCATTTTGGACCGCCGGTCGCCCTGAATCGGTCGCCCGATGACGCTTTGGCTCTAACGGTGTTAGCGGAACGGCGCGAGCGGGCTGCCGTTTTGGTCCGATCACACATGGGATCAGCCGTTTCGCGCGAGCGTACGGGCCTGTAGCAGAAAGAAAACAAACCAGAGCCCGTAGGCTCGCGCCAAACGGCTGATTAAATCGACAGCCCGCGAGCCGCCCGGTCACGCTTCAAAAACACCGTGAAAGACCGGAGAGGCTCACGCCCTACCGCTAACAAAAAACACCTCGCTTGGTGTCAAAACAGATGGCAGGGGACGCAAGCCGTCCGGTGGCATGCGTCACCGCGTTACCTGAATCGGTCGTTCACGGGCAGGCCACCGGCAAATCCCCGGCTTTCGCCACAGGCGGGGCGTCAACTATGATGCCGACACGCCAAGTCTGGTAAACTCTGCCGGCTCTGACAGCCCCCCCGACGAGATGGTCGCGGGGCCGGCTAGAACTCCGACACGCTGCCATTTCGTCCATCGGTTACTAATGACCAAGACCCGAGATTACTACGGCCCGTACCGATTGACTCGTCTGATTCGCTCCGGCTCGACCGCCGAAGTCTGGGAAGCGATCCACGAACATGACCAGGAACGCTTCGCGCTGAAGATCCTGAAAGGGCAGATGGCCAAGGACAAGAACGAAGTCAATCTGCTCAAGCACGAATTCAACGTCGGCAAGGACCTGCAAAACAGCCCCCGGATCATCAAAATCCTGGATTATTCGATCGCCAACGATCGGCCGTTCCTGGTCCTGGAACTGTTCAGCGAACTGAACATCAAACAGGCGCTTCGACGCGGCCCCGATTCGCTCGCCTTCATGCTCGACAAGATCATCGAACAGGCCGGCGAGGGCATCTACTACATGCATACCCGCAACTGGATCCACCTGGACCTGAAACCAGACAATTTCCTGGTCAGCCGCGACGGCGAAACCAAACTGATTGACTTCACGATCACCGAAAAGAAAAAGACCGGGCTGAGCAAGATCTTTCATCGCAAAAACCTGGCCAAGGGAACGCGGAGCTACATGGCGCCCGAGCAGATCCGCCGCAAGGTCTGTGACGAACGGACCGACATCTATTCCTTCGGCTGCGTGCTGTTCGAAATGGCCACCGGAAAGCCCCCCTTTACCGGCGACACCCCGAACGACTTGCTCAACAAACACCTGACCGCCTCGATCCCCAGTGCCATCGCCTACAACAACAACGTCACCAAAGAATTTGCCGATCTGATCAAACGCATGATGGCTAAATCGGCATCCGCCCGGCCGGATTCGATGTGGGACTTTTTGAAAGAGATCCGGTCGATTCAACTTTGGACGAAACGCCCACGCAAACCGGAAATCAGCGTCTTCGACAGCATGCCCGGCATCCGTGGCGCCGATGACATGCTTCGCAAACCATCGGCCGCAGACCTAAACGACGAAGAAGAGGATTGAACATCGATGGCCGGACCCGGACTCGATTTTGAAATCGAAATCGCGGAACTCGAAACCCGCATCAGCGCCCTCCAACGACAGACCGAACGCAGTGAAGCCGCCGAAGGCGAATTGCGATCGTTGCGTACGGACCTTGCCAAACAATTGCGCGACGTCTATTCCTCGCTCGATCCATGGCAAACCGTTCAAGTCGCCCGACACAAGAACCGCCCCTACACCAAGGACTACTTGAACTTGGCGTTCGACGATTTCGTGGAACTGCACGGCGACAAACACTTCGGCGATGACCGCGCGATGCTGGCAGGATTCGCCAAATTGGATCGCTTCAAAGTGATGGTGCTCGGTCACCAAAAAGGACGCACCTTCAAAGAGCGCGCCGCCTGCCACTTCGGCTGTGCCCATCCCGAAGGCTATCGCAAAGCGATGGTCAAAATGCGATTGGCCGAAAAATACAAACTGCCCCTGATCTGCTTCATCGATACACCCGGTGCCTATCCCGGCATCGGTGCCGAAGAACGGGGCCAGGCGCAAGTGATCGCCGAAAGCATGTTCAAAATGAGCCAGCTGAAAACGCCGATCATCTGCATCGTGATCGGCGAAGGCGGATCGGGAGGGGCGTTGGGAATCGGTGTCGGTGACCGGATTGCCGTGATGCAACACGCCTATTACAGCGTGATCAGTCCCGAAGGTTGCGCCGGCATCCTCTGGAAAAGCCACGAACACGCCCCCAAAGCCGCCGCCGCACTCCGCTTCACCAGCGATCACCTCAAACGCCTCGGCGTCGTCGATGATGTGCTCGACGAACCACTCGGTGGAGCCCACCGGGATCATCACCAAATGGCCACCCGACTCAAAACGTACCTCTCCAAAACGCTCGGCGAGCTCGAAACCCAGTCGGTCGATCAGTTGCTCGACTCGCGTTACGAAAAATTCCGACGCATCGGAGTTTTCCTCGAAGAGGCCTCCTGATTGCCGGTCGCGGAATCGACGCACAGATTCGACACCTAGAGCCCGAGCGCCCCGCCAAAGTAGTCACCCTCCTTGGCAGGGAGGGTCGAGCGCAGCGAGGGGCATAGGCACTAAGTTAAGCCGTCGGTTCGCCATTGAGGTAAAGCCCCCTCCCTTGGGATATCAATTGGATTACTGACGCACTTCTCGTTCCACCGCGGCAGCGGTATCACGCCAGCGGCGTGCCACATCAAAGCTTGGGGTCGCGATAGCGCACCCCAAGTTCCGGCCACCATTAGGCCGCCAACCCCAGCGGGGTTGAACAAGGCGTTTTACCGGACTCGCGCAGTTTGCGCCCCCGGATCACATCGCGTCATTTGTTGAACCCCGCTGGGGTTCCGGCTCCCATTTCGACACGACCTGGGGTGCGCTCCGCGACCCCGGGCTGTGTTGTGTCACCGCTCTGCGGTGTGGCGTTTTGCTAGAAACGCAAACGCTCAGTCATACAATTGATGTCCCTTGGGAGGGTGGCAGCGGGGCCGCGGAAACCCTCCCCTCGCTACGCTCGACCCTCCCGCACACGGGAGGGTTGCTTCTCAACTTCGTGCCTATCGGGCCGAGCGAATCGAGGCCAGCGTAACGTCATTCAACGACCATCCGATTCGCTCCAACCGACCGGCAACACGACGTTTATTCCGCGGTGGTTTCGTCCTGCCCGCCGGCCGCCGGCTCGACTCCCCAAGCCCGCAAAATCTCGCCCGCCGAAACTCCGAAACCGAAGACACCAGCCTTCGGCTGTTCATCGGTGTTGTCTTCGTTGCCAGGCTCCGCCAGGTGTACGCCGACGACATGCCCCTCGTCGTCCAACAGTGGAGCTCCGGCCGACGCCTGCAGCGAGAGACGGGAATTGGCGAACCGGTACTCCATCCGGCCATCGTCGGCGATCCGGAGCACGGTCGCTTGATGAGCCACGCGGCTGGGCGAGGCCCCCGCGTAGACCGCCGTCGCCATCCAGACGGTGTCGCCGACATCGGCAGTCTCAGTTGCGAACTGCAGTGATCGAAGCCCACGAGCCAACGCCCCCGTCGAGACGGCGACCAGATCACGTGTCCATCGATCGACATCCGGCTCACCGGCTTCATT
Organism: Rhodopirellula sp. SM50; assembly: GCF_002289565.1. Taxonomy (GTDB): domain Bacteria; phylum Planctomycetota; class Planctomycetia; order Pirellulales; family Pirellulaceae; genus Stieleria. The sequence goes on from NZ_NTFY01000042.1 coordinate 25,000, forward strand.
GAACTCGACGATCTGCCTCAACTGTCGCATCGCATCGCTGGCACCGAACGCTTCGCTGACCATGATCTTCGTGACGCCACTTCGAGCGGCCTGCGCCGCGTCTCGGTTGACGATGGGATCGGGTTGTTGAAGCGCCGGATGCAGCGGCATGATCATCACGGGATCATCCCCGGGCACCAATTCGGCCGCAAACGCAGTCGCAAGGATCTCATCGGGATCAATTGGAAACTCGTTGATCGCCACGTAGGGACGCCAGATCGTGAAATCATGAACCGTCGGCCCGCGATAACGATCGACAACGGCGGGAGAGTTGGCGGCCCGGTCCGTCGAGGCATCGGAATCGGATTCGACTGAGCAGCCGACCAGACCAAGGGCGAGGGCAGGGGCAAGCAACAGTCCGGCACCCGACAGTCGTGCTGTCGGGTGCATCCTATTGATGATCTTCAAGATGCAATTCCAAGTAGCAGAACGAAACGTTCAAGCAGTCTAAAGTTCACTTTCGGCGTCGATGATGGCTTCATCTTCCGCCTGAATCTCCGCGGCGATATCGGTGTCGATCTCGGGCGGGGCAGGGCCGCCGCACCCAACGATCGGCATCAATAAAAACGTGGCCAACAATATCAACGCGAGACGGTAACGCCGTGGTTGTAAAGAGACAGTAAAGAACATGCACTCAATCCTTTCAGATGGTTCGATAGTATTAATTGACTTGGTTTTCTTCATGGGACTCTCCATCATCGACGACGCACAGATTCTTCCAAACCGTTGCGTCGATGTTGAAGTTATAAAACTGCACCGACCCGTCGCAGAGTGCAGCGTGAACACCGACGTGAGCTGCACCGAAGTAGTGATTCCAGTTGGTCGATCCGCCGGCGTCGCGATCGGGAGCATACGCATCGTTGTCAGATTTGGGAGGGAAATGCCAACGGATCGTATCGGTATCCCAGCCTGCGTTGTTCCAGCGTTCGTTGTCTCCCCCATCAAGCCCATGCTCGGTATACGGCAATGACTTTTCTGCGAACACGATGCTGTGCGTCAGGCCGTCACGGATATCAGCCAGACGGCGTTTGTCACCGTCTTTGGCCCAGATGATCGCACCGGCACGCTTCTTGATCAGACCTCCGTTGGAACGACTGCGCGTCGACACCGCAGGAGCACCGAGCGGGGCTTCGGGGATAAAGTTGACGGCTGTATCGGGTCGTCCGTGGTAGAACCCGCCGTTTCCGGCGTAATCCACCCGACCAAATTTCGCACTGCCATACCCGGTCGGCGCTCGACGCGTGGGACAGTAATAGACGGGGATCAGCACTTGGGCGACGTCGTCTTCACGTGAATTGTTCGGACGATTCGGCCACCACGGCGGATCATTGGTCGCCAAGTCGTACACGGCGGCCTGTTCCAGGAAGGGCAAAATCCTCCACTGCGCCGACCATCCGGCGCGGTTCGCCGCCCGGCAACACGCGCCGGACGTTCGGCCGGACGGGTTGCTCGTCCCGGGATCTCCGTCCCAAGGTCCGGGCGGCAATTGTTTGTAAGTGCTTTCGTAGTTCAGAGTCGCGAGTGCAATTTGCTTCATGTTGTTGCTGCACTGCATTCTGCGAGCCGCTTCGCGAGCAGCTTGCACTGCCGGCAACAGCAGCCCGACCAAGATTCCGATGATCGCGATCACGACCAGCAACTCAACCAGCGTAAAACCGCTGGACACCATCCGATTCGAACCGCGCGTTCGCGCTGGGTTGTCCGATCGAATGTTTCTACCTGACCACATTGTTATCTCCTGTAAGTGATGACTGTGGTGATTCAAATTTTGTTTCAATGCTAAATCAGTTTTCGTGCCGTTGATGGCAACGCGGTTCACTTCAGCCGACGATTCGTCGTGATGAACATGATGAAGAGGAGAAGGCTCATCGAAGGAGCTTTCGTGCTTCGGCCGATACCGTAGCGACCTGATCTCGATACAAAAGACGAGTTCAAAAGTCTTGTGGCTTATTCATCTAATCCACGCCAAAGTCTTCGCCAGTTTCTAACATTCGTGACAGTGCATAACGGGGGGGCAAAACCGCCCGCCTGCCGACACATGTGATGGCCATCAAATGCGCGACGCTAGAGACAACAGCGAGCGCGATGAAACGGTCGCGATGGCAACATCGACTGAACCTCCAACCGATATGCCCACCGCTGCATGAAGCTCTTGTGAATGTTCCATCGAGTAATGGTGTGAACTGTGTGAATAACAACAACGTCGCATTGATCAGGTTTTTGCGATCGCTATTCTCCGCCGCATCGGTCCAAACCGATCGATGAGACGCACCACTACAAACAAGTTGCGCGTCGCTCCGCTACCCAACCATTCAGCACCGAAACATTCACCGTGAAATCAAGAATGAACAAGCGTCGTCGCCTCACCAAGAAGCACCTCAAACTGGAGTCCCTTGAAGCGCGTCAGTTGCTTGCCGCGAACGTTGTCAACGACTCGTTAACGTTGGCAGCCGACAGCGCGATCAACGTCCTGACCAATGACACGTCCGGAAGCGAAGTGCAATCGGTCTCGGCGTTTCAGGTCGACTTTGATCGCGAAACGTATGACCCGGCCGTCAACGCCACCGATTGGTTCATCCCCGATCGCCCGGGACAACCGGGTGTTCCCCAACGCTCGTTGATCCCGGGCGCCGTGACTTCGATCACCGGCAATAAAGGCGACCTGGACCTGCATCGCGACAACGATGCTGACCCGTCCAACGACACCGACCTGGCGCCTCTGACGGCAGGTGAAGGCATCAGTCTGCCCGTGCTTCGCGACAACCAACCGGTTGATAGTACACAAACAAACTTGGGCGTTCTCCAATACGTGGTCGACGCCGCGAACACCTGGATCGCGATGGCCGCCGCCCCGGAGAACAACGGGGAGAATTCCGTTCCGATCTCCAATACGTTCTTTCCCTATGATGCGGGATGGACCGGGGCAACGATTGATCAAGGTGGGGTAAGGGTCTTCGGTAGCACCGACATCAGTGCCACCGGAGACGGTCGCAACTTTGTGGTCGAAGTCGCCGGGGTGACCAATTCGTTCGAGGACGGATTCCTTTTCTCGATCGCCGGCGACAACTCCGACAACTACTCCCGGGCTCGGCCGATTGGGGGAAACCAATGGGCAATCCAGGTCCGCGACAATAGCCAGGAGATCGGGTCAACGGACACCGATCCGATCAGCGTGCTCTATATCCCCAGGAGTGCTCAAGGTCTGATCGGCGGTGTCGTCGACGGCGGCTTCGACGGCGTCAGCCCGATGCTGCAGTCGTTCGGAGACTTCAGCGTCTCGCATCAGTCCGACGGATTCTACCGAGTCAGCATTCCCGGGCACGACATCACCTCGGGCGCCCTGATCATCGAAAACTATGACCTGTCGGTTAGTCAGCCGCGAAACACATATTTCAGCTATGACGATGCCGGTGACGGCAGTGGCGACATCCTCATTCGCCAGTTCGCCTGGAACGGTAACACCGAAACGCCGCTGAACTCGGACTTTGTGTTCTTCTTCGTCCCCTTCGAAAACACGCTTAGCCCGACCACCGACCTGACGGTTTCTTCACTCGGCGAGAACAACAACGGTTTGTCCGCCAAGGGACTGCCACTGACGCTAAACGCTGACGGCACGGTCAACTACGCCACCTCGGGCGCGATCACTGCACTCGGTGCCGGAGAAACCGATACCGACACCTTCGTCTATCGGGCGACCGACGGAACGACCGAGAGCGACGACGCCACGGTCACGATCCAGTGGGTCGGGGTCAACGATGCCCCGGAGGTCCTTTCCACGCCCGCGGACTTGGTGCTCAACGAAGACGCCGCGGCAACCGTCCTGGACCTGACGGCAATCTTCACCGATCCGGATTCGAACGACGTTCTAACGTACGGTGTCGATACCGGAGTCAGTGGACTGATCAATGCTGAAATCATCGGCACCAATGTCTCGATTACACCCGCGCTGAACCAGTTCGGCTACGTGCAAATCTCGCTGTCGGCGACCGACACCAGCGGCGAAACCGCTTCGGTCACGCTGGACATTTCCGTTATCCCCCAAGACGACGACGTGCAGGCGGTCGATGACCACGGCACGGTGACGGATAAGTTCACCCCCGCCAGCATCGACGTGCTCGGCAACGACTTCCATCCCGACACCACCGAGTTCTCCGTCTCGGCTGCCGAAATCTATGGCGATTCGGCGGCGACCACCAATGACGGTTCGGTGTTTACCGTCATCAACACCACCGCGGCCCCCAACGACCTGACGATCCAAAGCGTCGGCAACTTGGGTGACGTCGCGGTCGGTCGTGGCGGATTCGATCTGTCGCTCGCTGACGGCGTGTTCTTGGGCACCGGCCGTGACAACACCAGCCCGTTCCCAACGGTCAATACCTATAACGCCTTCGGCAGCTACGGATTTGCGACCGATCGAGGCATCGGCGGCGGCGAACGGAACACCCCATTCAGCGCCGCGTTCTTTCCCTTCGGCGATCAATGGACCTCCGGACACATCGCCGCCGACGGAACCCTACTCGGGGGCGTCGGCATTTCACAAGCCAATGTGACGCTGCTTCAACCGGGACTGTTCGAAATCACCATCCCCGAAGCCAACTTCACCGACGACGGCTTGCTGTTCGCCGTCAGCGGTAGCAACGACGACAACATCGTGTCGGTCTATCCGCAAGGCTTCAACAACAAATGGTTGGTCCGTCAGATGGACAGCGATTCGGACGCGACCGGATTCGAAAGTGACGCGATCAGCTTTGTTTACCTCCCCGGTTCGACGACCGGATTGATCGGCGGACGTGCGGCCTCAGAAGAGGGCCAGTATGCCTTGCGACAGCGATATGGCAACGTCTCGCTCAGCTCCGACACCGACCTGGCACCACTGGTCTCGATCGATGGGTACACACCGGCCGATGGCGCACTGATCGCCGTCGCGACGTCCTATGACTTTGCCGACGTCAACGGAGTGTCGACCCTGATCCCAGCCAATCAAGCCGTGATGGCGACACCCCAAGGCAATGCGTTCCGGATTGACATCCTGCAGTCCCAAACCTTTACCCCGACCGGGAACTTCCCCGAGTTCCAATTCATCTTCCTGCCCTATGACAGCCCGCTGGAAAAGATCGATGGGTTGGATTTCAGCATCGACGGGTTTGACAGCGTCAGTGCACTGGGAGCCTCCGTCACGCTTGAGGCCGATGGCACGTTCACCTATGACCCATCGGGTGCGGGTGCACCGATCGCCGACCTGGGCAACGGTGAATCGACCACCGATACGTTCACTTACACGATCCGCGACGGCCGCGGCGGAACTTCGACCGCAACCGTTTCATTGACCGTGCAAGGAGAAAACCAAGTTCCGACGGCCAGCGACGATGTCGTCAACTTGAATGAGTTGAGCGCCCAAGGCGCCTTGATCACCGTGCTGGGTAATGACGTTGACCCCGATGTAGAGTCGCTGCTGGGGACGCCGACGGGAATCCCATCGGCCAACCTCTCGGTCGATGCATCAAGCGTGTGGTCGGTCTCTCAAACCGGAACGGCGCCGGTTCGCTTGACAGTCGGTGCCGGAGCAACGGGGACTGTCGAAATCCTGCAAGACGGAAACGCCATCCACCAAGCCGACGGCGTTGTGCTGGCGACGATCCGCGAGAACTTCGATGGCCCCAACACCAACTATCGCTTGGTCCAATCGTTTGACAACGGCAGCGGCACTTCGCTCGCCTTGCAACAGTTCGGCACCGATGCGGCAGCCGATGCGAATGTCTCGGTCGCGTTCTTCCCGTTTGCCGACAACTGGGTCGGCGGACACGTCAGCAGCGGAGGAACGTTGATCCACGGCAACGGACTGACCGATGCCGAAGTGGTTCGAACCGATGTCGGCCGCTACGAAGTCACCCTCCCCGGCGTCACCGACGCGGCACTGGACGGTTTCTTGTTCGTCATCGGCAATGAAAACGCCGACAACGTGATTCAGACGCGAGCCATTGCGGGATCGGCAATGTACGAGGTTGCCGTCCGCGACAATCAACAGGACTTCGGCGGCGGTGAAGACGGCGGATTCTCGTTCGTCTTCGTCCCACGCAACGCACAAAACCTGGTCGCCGGAACGATCGATCCGTTTCAATCCGGCCCCAACGCCGTCAGCATGGCGATCGGCGAGTTCAACGTCGAACGTCTGGACGTCACCGACGGCGGGCATGAGTGGAAAGTCACCATCCCCGGACAGTCTCCGGACACCGGCATGCTGGTACTGACCAACCAAGACAACGGCGAAGTCGAAGACAACTTCCTGAGCTACCAGGATGACGGCGCGGGAAGTTTCGTGATCCGCTCGCATGACATGCCGGGATTGGGCCTTCAAGACCAACCGTTCACGTTCACCTTCATTCCGTTCGATTCGATCGGCCAACCCGCGGCACGTCCTGTTCCCGGGCTGCTGTCGATCGACAGCGTCGCCCCGACGTCCAGCCTAGGCGCAACGCTGACGGCCAACGCCGACGGAACGATCCGCTACGATCCCGGCACGGTCCTGGATTCACTCTACGATGGTGACACGGCAACCGACACCTTCACTTACACCATGACCGATGGTTTCGGTGGAACGTCGACAGCAACCGTCACCGTGAACATCGACGGATTCGGTGCCGCACCTGTCCTGCAATCCTCGTCCGGTGCGACCTACTACGGCGTGGGCGATGAACCGGTCAGCATCGCCGGGCAGTTCAGCCTGGCTCCCGTCGGCGTACCATTCTTTGACGGCGCCGTCGCGACGGTGGAACTGACCAGCGGCCAAATCGCATCGGATGTGTTGTCCATTCGCGACGAAGGCAACGGGGCAGGGCAGGTCGGTGTTTCGGGAACCGACGTCAGCTATGACGGTGCCGTGGTGGCAACGTTCACCGCCGGCTCCGGAACATCCCCGCTGACGCTGACGTTCAACGCGGCAGCGACCGAGCTTGCCGTTGAACGAATCCTGCAATCGGTGACCTACTTCACTTCGGATCCCGTCGTGATCGGTGGCGGCCGCGTGGCAACGTTCTCGTTTGTCGACGGCAACGGCCACGCAAGTGACTCCGCCACCAAACCACTGCAGCTCGGATTGGTCTATCGACGGGAACTGCAACAGGGCGTCAACAATGGCTATGGCACCTATCAGGGAACCTCGGACGCCCAGATCCGTGAAAGTGATCCAGATTCCGTGATCGCGCCGCCTGCCGACTTGCTGGTCGATTTCGACAGCGCCGGAAACGCGTCGCAAGTGCTGCTGCGTTACGCCGACCTGTTCGGTGACGGGCCGGGCCAAATCCCGCTGGGTGCTGTCATCACGTCGGCAAACCTGGTCGTTGAAACCAATCCCAACACCTCCAACGCGCCGGGCGATGGCGGAACGCTGCACCGCATGTCGATCGACTGGGACGATGCCACCGCCACCTGGAATGCATACGGCAACGGGATCCAACCGGGTACGGGAGAGGCCGCCAGCGTCTTTGAATCTGCAATCGGGACAGCCAGTGGAGCCGGCAGCACGGGAACGGGCGTGCTGAGCTTCAGCGTGCTGCCGGACATCCAAGCCTGGGCCGATGGCGAAACGAACAACGGTTGGCTGATTCAGGGTTGGGAAAACCGCACCGACGGCTGGTTCTTCAGCAGTGCCGAAGACGAAACGCCGACGGCCCGCCCGAAGCTGGAAATCGAATGGGTTCCCGCCGGTGCGAATGTCGTCAGCTTCCGTGAAGGCGTCAACGGCTATTCGTCGACCGTGGACACCGAAATCGATAGCGCCACCGCGGATGACGATTTGTCGGCCGCCGAAACGCTGTTTATCGATTCACCGACCAGCCGAGCTCTCGTCCGATTCGATGACATCATCGGAGACCTGGCCGGACAAATCCCCGCGGGTTCGAAGATCGTCACCGCACGGCTTCGCACCGCTTCGACCACCAGCAATGCTCAAGGCGACGGGGCACGGTTCTTCCCCATGCTGACGGCTTGGAACGAGACCGACACGTTCAACAGCCTGATCGACGGCGTCAGTGTCGACGGCGTGGAAGCGGCCAGTGACTACACCGCGTCCGCCGGAAACCCGAGCCGCAACCCGAACGTTCAAGGCGGGTTCCACGATTGGGATGTGACCAGCGACGTCCAAGCCTGGGTCAACGGGAACCTGACCAACTACGGATGGCTGCTCGAGCCTTGGGAAAGCGGCACCGACGGCTGGGGTTTCCAAAGCTCCGAAGCGGCCAATGAACTCGAACGACCGCGATTGGAAGTCGTGTTCACAACCGCCATCGATCCGGAAATCAACATCACCGGTGACAACGGCCAAGCGGTCGCTGCCGGAACGACCAACGTCTCGCCCTTGGCCGGAACGGACTTTGGTAGCGCCGACGTAACCGGAGGAACGCTCACCAAGACCTTCACCATCGAAAACACCGGCGCCGCGGCGCTGAATATCTCGGCTGCCGAAATCATCGGAGCCGAAGCCGGTGCGTTCACCTTTACCAACCAACCGGTCGCGACCGTCATCCCCGGCGGATCGTTCTCCTTCGATGTGGTCTTCGATCCGTCCAAGCTAGGACTGCACGACGCCACCGTGGTGATCACCAGTGACGACGCGGACGAAGCAGTGTATCGATTCGCCATCCAGGGCAACGGCGTCGGATTCCCGGCGCTGTCGGCGACGCCGGACGGGTCGACATCCTTCACACCGATCGGTGGTATTTCGAGCGGTCTTTCAGGCGCTGAAATCTCCGCCTTCGATTCCGGCAGCGATCGCCTGTTCGTGACTTCCGATGCCGGGCTGCAAGTCATCGACCTGGCTGACCCTGCCAACCCGGTCTTGTTGTCTACGATCCAGCCGACCGCGGAGGGTGCCAGCGACAATGCGATCACCAGCGTTGCGGTCAACCAGGCAGGCGTCGTCGCGGTAGCCGTCCCCGGATCCGATCCCCAAGCTCCCGGAAGCGTGTTCTTCTACAACGCGGCCGACGCCTCGTTCTTGGGCAGCGTGATTGTCGGCGCCTTGCCGGACCAACTGACGTTCACCCCCGACGGTATCCGACTGTTGGTCGCCAATGAAGGCGAACCTTCATCGGATGGAACGACTGATCCGGTCGGCTCGGTCAGCATCGTTGACCTCTCCACCGGAGTTGCCACCGCGACCGTGCAAACCGCCGGCTTCGAGTCCTTTGACGGCAGCGAGCAAGCACTCCGCGATGCGGGTGTCAAACTGAGCCCCGGCAAGAGTGTCTCCGAAGATGTCGAACCGGAATACATCGCCGTTTCGCCTGACGGCACCACCGCGTTTGTGACCCTCCAGGAGAACAACGCGTTGGCCGAAGTCAATCTCGCCACCGCGACGGTGATCGCGATTCATCCGCTGGGTTACAAAGACCACAACGTGGCAAATGCGGCCATCGATCCGACCAACGATTCTCCCGATGCGTTAACGCTGCAAAGCATCCCGGTACGCGGCTTGTTCCAACCCGATGCGATCGCCAGTTACGAAGTCGGCGGCGTGACCTACTACGTCACCGCCAACGAAGGCGATGCACGCGACGCGGAAGAAACGGACGTCCAAAGCGTCACGCTGGACCCGACGATGTTCCCCAACGCCGCGGCATTGCAAGCCGCAACGTCGGCCGGTGAACTGGAACTCAGTGGCATCGTCGGTGATCCCGACGGCGACGGCGACTTCGACGCGCTCTATTCCTTCGGCGCCCGATCGTTCTCAATCTGGAGCAGGGCAGGGGAGTTGGTTTTTGACAGCGGCGATGTGCTCGCACGAGCCAGCGATCTGCTCGGGCTGTACCCCGATGGACGAAGCGACAACAAGGGAACCGAACCCGAAGGCATCACGATCGGGCAGATCGACGGACGCACTTACGCATTTGTCGGTCTCGAACGCGCCAACGCCATCATGGTGTTTGACGTTACCGACCCGACCAACGTTTCGCTCTCACAAGTGCTCAACGACAGCGCAGACGTCAGCCCCGAAGGACTGACCTTCATCGCTTCCGGCGACAGCCCCAACGGCTCGCCGTTGTTGGTCGTCAGCAATGAAGTCAGCAACACGTTGCGTGTCTACTCGATCGGGTCAACGTCGGCGACTCCCCAAGTCGAGTCGGTCGTGATCAATGATGGATCGGCGTCGCGATCGCAAGTCACATCCGTGACCGTGACGTTCGACACCGAAGTGGACCATGTGGCGCTGCAATCAGCGTTCACGCTGACCAACATCGACAGCTCGACCCAAGTCACGGGCCTGGACATCGCCGCAAGTAACAGCGGAGGGAAAACGATTGCCGTTGTCTCCTTCGCTGCCGGTGCAAGTGTGGTGACGCGGAACGGTTCCGGCCTACAGGGCAACTCGCTCGCCGACGGCAACTACCGACTCGACATTGCGGCAAGCCACGTGCAAGCGATCGTCGGCACAACCACGATGGCTGTCGACTATGCGTTCGGCGGACAAAACGCAGCGGGTACACCCAACGACGATTTCTTCCGCCTGCTCGGTGACGCCAACGGTGACGGGTTCCGCAACGGCATCGATTTGAACTCGATCATTCCGTCGCTGTTCAATCCCAACGAATACCGATTCGACCTCGACACCAACGGCGATGGATCGATCAACGGGATCGACTTGAACGACCTGATCCCGACCATCTTCGGCGCGGCACGCCAGTAGCCGCGTCGCCCAACGGTTCTTTGACGTTCGCGTCCCACGGGGCGCGAATTCACTCTCTCACTCGACTCAACCTTTCCATCTACTTACGACTCCCAACACGAGATCACGAAATGAATTTGCGAATAGCCACCTTTGCGTTTGCCACCTTGTCGATGCTTGCCTCGGCACACGCCGAACTCACCTACGACCTGTTGCTACGGACCAATCGCGGTGACGGCATGGACAGTGCCATCGCGACCACCGCCGGCGAACAGATCAACGCGGAAGTCGTTCTGCGGGAAACCGTCACGGGAACCGACAGCACTTTGATCGGATCGGCCAATCTGAACGCCTTCAATCTCTCGCTGCAAAGCATTGGCAGCGATGGCTTGTTCGAATCACTGACGCTCAACGGCGAAGGCGGCTTCGACGCCGGATCCGGTTCTTCCACGCTGACCTTTGCCGCCTTCGGTCCTGCGTTCGGCCAACCCGGTCGCACTTCGATCGATCGCGGCAACGGCATCTTCGAAGCTTCACTGGGAACGGTCACGCTGCGTGCACCGACGCTCGGAGAAACCCAATTTGTCCTTTCCGACGGATCCGCCGTCGACGGCGATTTCACGACGTTCCAAACCGTCGGCTTCGGACTCGAGTCGGCCGCCGCCAACTCCGGGGGAGGGTTCTTCGGACGGGCGCTCACGCTGAGCAGCCAAGTGACCGCGATCCCGGAACCGTCCAGCGCGCTGGCGTTGTCGCTGGCTTGCACGCTCGGTTTGCTGCGATCGCGTCGCCGACGGCGATAAAGACGCGACAAGCGATTTGGCTCTCGGCGGCACAGCCGCCGACAGCCGTCGCGACTCCCGCTACCGCTCGGTTGTCGACAACCGAGCGCAGTGAAATCGATTGGTTGTCGACAACCGAACGCGGTGAAATCGCTTGGTTGTCGACAACCGAATGCGGTACTCAGTACTCAGTACTCGGTACTCGGTACTCAGTACTCGGTACTCGGTACTCAGTACTCGGTACTCGGTACTCAGTACTCGGTACTCAGTACCCAGTACTCAGTACTCAGTACTCAGTACTCAGTACTCGGTACTCGGTACGCAGTACGCAGTAGCGAGGCTGAAAGCACAAACCAGGGCACAAAACACCGCTTCTGCAACGTCCGATAATCACTCTTATGTTGTATTGAGACTGCGAAAAACGCCATGTTTGAGCGATTTCGACGATTGTGGGATAGGCTTCCAGCCTGTCATCTTCGACAGGCTTCCAGCCTATCCCACTTCGCTTCTCACGGCCGCCAGCCGGCGGGGCGTGCGATCGGGCTGCTCTGCTCGGGTGCAAACACCGGCTGCAACCGGTCCCTCATCTCATCGACCAAGACGCCTTCGATGCCTTCAGGAGCGTCGATCAGCCGGCCGGCCAACCCGGCATCGGGCTGCATTTGGGAACCCTCGAACTCTGCGTCGAATCGCTCCAAGTACGGACGCAAAAACTGATGGATCTCCGGCGGGATCACCGACTCGCTGCGGTCGAGATGCCGGGCGATGAATCGGCCGCTTTTGCTAGCAACGATCGCTTGACGAATCCCATCCCCCATCAGCGTGACGGCGAACAGCGTGATCAGCGTGCAATACAGCCCCCCCTTGAGCAGCCCGAACAGCGCTCCGATCTGACGATCAAATTCCTTCAGCTTCATTCGGTCGATCGTCCGGCGGACCATGTTGAAAGCAACCCAAACGACCAGCGACGTCCCCACGAACAGAATCAACATCGCCAAAAAGCGATTCCAGGGAGGTTCTGCGATGATCGAATGGCTGAGCGGCTCGCGGAATCGATACGCCACGAAATAACTGACCACGATCGAAGCGATGGAAGCCAACTGCCATGCAAAGCCCTTGACCGCGCCAAAAATGGCGGCAGCAGCGAGCACGATCAGCATCAAGATGTCGTAGGTCTCCACAAGCCGTTGTCCTCGCAACCCAGTCCCTGAACTTCAATCTCTCCAAACACCTGCACTACAGCAACCCGACGCCCCTACCTTGACGCCACGCGGAATGTCTTTTGTTAGCGGCAGGGCGCGAGCCCTCCGGTCTTTCACGCTGAAACCGGACGGCTCGCGCCGTTCCGCTAACACTTTCTGCGCTAACGTCGTTGAAATTGCACGCAGCCCAACGCCTCCTACCTTGACGCCACGCGGAATGTCTTTTGCTAGCGGCAGGGCGCGAGCCCTCCGGTCTTTCACGCTGAAACCGGACGGCTCGCGCCGTTCCGCTAACACTTTCTGCGCTAACGTCGTTGGCATTGCACGCGGCCCACGATTGCGGCGATCCGGCAGGACCGAGGGCAGGGCGTCGCCGCGGTGACTTATACGCGATCGACGCGCCGCAAGCGAAGACCAATCGCAATCCAGTCTTGGCAGCGGACCATCGAAAGCGGTATGTACCGAGTTTCCAATTTGCTCGACCGCCCTCCCCTGCCCCTCACCCATTTGCTAGCGTGGCAGATTTCAAAACCCACATCAGCGCCAGCACGCTTGTCGGGATCGCCTACGGATACTGGGGCGTGACCTCGCAATCGATGACGCTGGAAAACGGGATCTTGGCCGGCGGTCTCTGTTCGGTCAGCGGCATGCTGCCGGATCTCGATAGCGACGGCGGCATTCCGCTGCGTGAGATCAGCATGTTCACTGCGGCGGTCGCCCCGATGATGATGCTCAATCGCTTTCGCGACTACGACCTGTCCCACGAGTCGATGGCTTTGGCGGCGATGCTGATCTATGTCGTGATCCGTTTCGGCGCCTTTGAGTTCTTTAAACGCTTCACCGTCCACCGTGGCATGTGGCACAGTTTGCCTGCCGCGGGGGTTTCGGGATTGATCGCCTACCTGGCGATGCCGACCACCAGCGACGCCGAGCGGGCCTACAAAGCGGTGGCGGTCGTCGTCGGCTTTTTGGTCCACTTGATCTTGGACGAAATCTGGGCCGTCGAAGTCGGCGTGGCTCGGCTGCGCACGAAGAAGTCCTTTGGTACCGCACTCAAGTTCCTTGGCAACGACGCGATCGCCAACGTGTTTGTGTACGCGCTGCTGTTCGGACTGTGCTACACCGCGTGGAGTGACAACAAGATCGCGGCGCGGCTGCGTGAACGCGCCAAGTACGATCTCACGCAACCCGGCTGGCAATACACTCCGACGTCTCCGCCGTCCGACTGGACCGTGCCACAGTGGCAAGCCCCCGACTTCGGCTTCAACGCCTCGCTTCCTTCCGCGGAGCGGAAGTAGAGGGGGAGACAAGGAGAGAAGGGGAGTCGAGAGTACCCAGTTCCTCGAAAACTTGAAACTTGAAACTTGAAACTTGAAACTTGAAACTTGAAACTTGAAACTTGAAACTTGAAACTTGAAACTTGAAACTTGAAACTTGAAACTTGAAACTTGAAACTTGAAACTTGAAACTCCCCTTCACCGTTCCAACAACATCGTGACCGGACCATCGTTGACCAGCGAGACTTTCATGTCTGCGGCGAAGACTCCGGTTTCGACACCAATCCCCTGCCCTTTTAGTCTCTCGACATACAGCTCGTACAACCGCTTGGCGATCGCCGGATCGGCGGCGTCGGTAAACGCGGGACGACGGCCCTTGCGACAATCGCCGTAAAGCGTGAATTGGCTGACGGCTAAGACACTACCACCGATATCGATCACCGACCGATTCATTTTCCCGGCGTCGTCTTCGAAGACGCGCAACACGGCCGTCTTCTCTGCCATCCAGCTGACGACCGACTCATCATCCGCGTGGCCGATTCCGACCAAGGCCAAAAAGCCCGCTCCGATTTGGCCGACCACCTCTCCTTCGACCGAAACACTCGCTTGACTGACCCGCTGCAACACCACTTTCAACTTATTGTCCTCTAGAATGAATCGCTCGCGCTCTCGGGCGCGCTGTCAATCATCATCACGTACTCTACGTCTCGCAAGTCGTTTGACCATTCATGTCATACCTGTTTACCTGCCCGCACTGCCACGCGCAAACTCAGGTCGAGGATCAGTACAGCGGAAAGTCCGGCGAATGTTTTTCGTGCGGCGCGCCGATCCAGCTGCCCGACTTCGCCGCTTCGACGACTGCCCCGTCCCGCCCCGCGAACAAACGCCCTCTCGGCGTGCTGATTTCCGCGGGCGTTGTCCTGACGATGCTGGTTTGCATCGCGTTTGCCGCCATCCGCTTTGGCGGCGACAGCGTTTCGCGACTTGCCGAGATCCGCATCCAAAACTCGTCGATCAAGAATTTGGAAAGCATCGCCGCGGCACTCAATGCTTACGCGGCCGACTACGGAACGTATCCACCGGCAACCCTACGCGACAGCGCTGGAATCCCGATGCATTCGTGGCGGGTGCTGATCCTGCCTTACCTCGGGGAACAGGGAACCTACGACCAGTTTGATCTCAGCAAACCATGGGACCACGAGCTGAACCTGCAAGCGAGCTACTCGATGCCCTCGGTGTATGTGCACCCCAACGACACCAACCGAGCCGGGACGCAGTCGGGATACTATTTGATCACAGGCCCGGGAACGCTTTTCCCTCCCTCGGGTCCCTTGTCTCCCGACAAGATCCAAGACGATGCGTCGCAGACCATCCTGGTGATCGCCGGCGCCCCACCGGTCAACCGCGCGATCGGGGGCTGGGCCGAACCGGTGGACCTTGATTACACGGCGATGAAAGGCGTGATCAACGGAACGGTCGGGATCGAACCGGGCGGCAGAATGGCCAGCGGCGTGACGATGGCGACGGTCGATGGCCGCGGCCACTTTCTCCGCAATGATTTGTCGTCGCGAACCTTTGCCGCACTGGTCACCCCCAACGGCAACGAACCGCTGCCCGATGACACCCTTGATTGAATCGACCGTTTGCGCGAAAGGAGTTAGCGGAACGGCGCGAGCCGTCGGGTTGCAGCTCAAAAGCACGTCGCAAGACCGGAGGGCTCGCGCCCTGCCGCTAACAATCAACCGACAGTGTTAGCGGAACGGCGCGAGCCGTCCGGTGGCAGCTCAAAAGCACGTCGAAAGACCGGAGGGCTCGCGCCCTGCCGCTAACAAACGACACCCCATTGCTACGCCAAGAATCCGAGCGGATAGGTCGCCTGTCCTTTGTTGACGAAGTTGCGGATGTTGGGCAGGATGCTTTCCATTTGATGGTCATTGTCCAGCCCGTACCACATCGCCAATTCGCACCACATTTCATCGACCGACGTCGTCGGCAACAGACGGCCGCGGCCGAGATCCAGCGCGTTGCCGGGCGCCAACGAATCCGGATACGTGCCGCACAATTGGTTGCCTTTCACCGGCCCGCCCATGATGATCTGGTTGCCGCCCCAGGCGTGATCGCTGCCGCGTCCGTTGCTGTTGAGCGTCCGGGCGAAGTCGCTGGCGGTGAAGGTGACGACATCGTTCTGGACGCCCAACTCCGTCATCGCATCATAAAAATCCTTCAGCGCTTCGCTGACACGGGTCAAGTTAGTTTGCTGGTTATTGATCAGCTCGTCGTGGTTGTCCCAACCGCCGATGTTGACGAAGAAGATTTGTCGCGAGTGCCCGATCGCATCACGTGCGCCGATCGTTTTGGCGACCATCTGCAACTGGCTGGACAGACTGTTGTTGGTGGTACGAAAGGTCGTATTCAAGTTGACCGCATTGGCGGCCTCGTTGAACGCGATCGCCGAGTCGAGCGCGTTGCGATTGGCATTGGCGAACGTCTGCTCCACCAAGTTCCCGTAGGATCGCGACAGAACGTCATCGGTCAACTGCGTGTAGATCTTGGCCTGCGTCCACGTTTGGCCATACCATCCCACTTCGCTTGCGCCGGAGTTGGTCACGATGTACGGAATCACCGATCCACCGGTCTGCATCATGTTGACCGAGTTGAGTGCGATGTTCATCGAGATGTTGTCGTTCGAATTGACTTGACTGGTGATCAGGTCAGCCATTCGTCCGGCCCAACCGGTCACCTGCGAACGGGTTTGCGGGACCGAGGTCATCCAGTGACGTTGCAGGTCGGCGTGGGAAAACAACCCCAGCGGCAGATTGGATCGTGCCTGGTACTGCGCCATCGTCGTCGGCTCGACCAAGCTGCCGATGTTGCACAGAAACGTCAGATCACCGGCCTGGTAAATCTGCTGCACGTCGCCCATGCCCGGATGGATGCCGAAGGTTCGCCCGGTGGTATTATCGGTGATCGGATGCAATTCATTTTCGGGCAACCCCAGCGCGCCGTTGCCCGGCTGATAAACGCCTCCACGTGCGGCCAAATAATCAGCCCGCTCGGCGGCATCCAGCGGCGTCAGCATGTTGAACGAATCGTTGCCGCCGTACATGAACACACAGACGAGTGCCTTGTAGCCGCTCAAGTCATTCGCGGCGACGGCAGCGTTGGTTGCCGACAAACTGAACAACGTCGACAGCAACGACGTGTTCGTCAGCGCCGCACAACCGCCGGCCAGTTTCAGTACATCTCGACGAAGCGGCTCGCGGTGGATGCGTTGCGTGGGTCTCATGACAATCGGTCCGGTACGGGAAAAGGGAGAAAGCAGAACGTGCGGCGTCGGATTCAGTGACGCGCTACTGCGTGATGGCGGCGAACGGCGACAACACGGTCGCCATCAGTGCCGCGTTGACCCGAAACTCCTCCATCCTTGGACGCCAGGTCGGGTTGGTCTTCATCCACGCCGTCTCCGCCGTCGTGACCTCGACCACCCTCTCCTTATAGTCCTGGGGCATCGAACCATAACAAAACACTAAATCAAACCGATCCATCAGTTCGTGCATGTCTGTATCCTCGGTACACAGCAGCTCTTCCTCCTCCAAATGGAAAACCATGTCGCTGTTGTGAGAGACCCCGCTGGTGTTGTTGGACCAGCGCTGCTGTGACATCTGATTAGAGATGTCCCAGATGTATCGCCCGGCCAATCGATTCGAGGTCACCGGGGTTTTGACTTGAAACTCCGGGGCGGCCAAGAATCCGTTGGGGATTCGACGCGACGGTTTGTAACCGAGCAAGCTGCCGGGCGGCTGGTAATCGGGCAGATAAAAATTAAACACCGTCGGCGACAAGTACGGCTCTTGAGTCCAGTTGTAATTCTGTGACATCAACATCGCGCGGCCGCTGTGATGGTTGCTGGTCGCGTTGACGCCGCGTAGCAATCGCGTGTATCGAATCACAGGTTCGGCAAGTGTCGAGTAATCCGTCCCCCGGGCAATGACTTCCACGCGGTAGGGCCGACTGCGACCGAGCAACCGCTGACCTCTCCACGCTTCCGGATCCAGCAGCACCGCCTTGACGACCGCGGCCAAGTCACCTTTGACGCCCTGCCCGTTGTCGTTGAACTTCCGAGCGACACGTCGAATGTAACCTCGGGAAGGATTGCTCTTGACCAACCGCTGGATCAATCGTCGCGAAAGGAACGGAGCCACGTTGTCATGGGCGAGCAGGTTGTCCAGCGCCGCGGCGATATCGGCGTCTCCGTCCACACTCGTTTCACTACCGATCACTTCCCCGCCGAGCAGCGTTTTCAAGCCGGGCTCATGCTCAAAATCGAACATCTCCATCGGCTCTTCAAATTCATTCCCCCACCAAAACCGCCCCGTCCCCGTCGCATTGGGATGCGGCTTGAACGCCAACCCCGTAAAGACCTTGGCGAACTCCTTGATGGTTTCGTTGTCGTAGGTCGGGATCAGATTGCCGGATGCGTCCGTCTTCAGCCGGCCGTCTAAATGCAGTTCGTACAGTCCGATCGTGAACAACTGCATGATCTCTCGGGCATAGTTCTCGTCCGGAAATCGATTGGTAGCCTCATCCGTCTTTCGGTTTCGCATGTGACTCAAGTAGACACCCATGACCGGGTGATAGGTCACGTCCTCTAATAATTCGCGATAGTTGCCAAAGGCATGCTTGACCATCAAATCGTAGTAGTGTGTCGGACCAAGCCACCGCCCTTCCCCGCTGTAATGCCCCGGGTTTTGATCGTTGAACCCGGCGCCGTCCTGGCTGGTCACCAGAATCTGGATCAGCGCCCACGCCACACGTTGACGAAGCTGATCTTCACCGGCCAACGCACAATGCCACCAAGCGTGGTAGCGGTAACGCTGGATGTAGGCGTTGCCTTGAGTTGAATTCAGCCCATCGCGGGCGATCATGTCGACCGCCAAAGGACGGTGGTAACCCGCCGGCACGGCCATCTGCTGATCGATCCACTCTTCGCACGCACGCCGCGTCCCGATCTGGGCCATCCGCTCGGCCAACGCTTCGATCTGCTGAAGGTTGGGACCAAAGGTCGCGCGAGAGAGAAACTGAGCGGCGCGAATCTGCCGCTTCGCCACCGCAACATCACGACGCGAATCGACCTCAAACGTTCCCGCATCGACGGCGGGTACATTCACGCCGACTGCAAACACGCAAATCAGCAACCGGATCCAAGCCCCTGTCCGCAACGGCATCGCTCTCACCTTGAAAAGAACCCGGCTCAGCGATCCGGCCAACCCGTATCGGGTGAGCCATCTCTCGCGAACCAATTGGAATAGACCCCTTCGCGTTCTTGAACGCTTGGGCGGCGCGAACGGCGACAATCCCTGTCGAATTTTCCCAACAATCGCAACATTCGCGAGAAGCAAGCTATGCCACACAACCGCGCAGGTCAATTAGAAGACTCGGATTGGGGGGGCGAAGAAAGGGGCGACCAGACCCCCACCCCGACAAAGAAGAAGACACCTTTCCTTTGAAGCGATCCGTTCCTCAACGAAGTTGCAGTCACCCTCCCTCAGAGCGTCGATTCTTTTGCCGCAGGACAGGGCAACCGATTTAGATTCTCTCCCTCTGGGAGAGACGGCGTTTGCGCAGCAAGCAAACGCCAGAGAGGGCCGGCGCTGCGAAAGTCATGGCGACGTCCGCTACGATCAACTCCACCACTTTTACAATCGCCGTCCCCTGGGAGAGTCGAGCACAGCGAGGAGAGGGCTTGCGCTGTTGCCTGGGGTCGCCCATCAAGAGGGAAGTGAACGCCGCGCTTCACCGTTGGACCTCCCCTCGCTTCGCTCGACCCTCCTACCAGGAGGGTGGCTTCAATAACTGCGCGACGTCAAAAAGGTAGAGCAACCGCGGCGACTAATACTTCCGTGGCGTCACGGTGCCTTGGACTCGGCTGGGCAAGCCCTGAATCCTCAAGAAGCCTTCGGCGTCATCCTGGTTGTACGACCCGCCGCCTTCCATCGTCGCGATCTCGGCGTCGTACAAACTGTTCGGACTGCTGCGCGAGTCCACCGAGATGTTGCCCTTGTACAGCTTCAGCGTGACTTCACCAGTCACGATCGTTTGGGCTTGCTTGATGAACGACATCAGGGCGTCCATCTTGGGCGTGTACCAGAACCCGTAATACACCATCTCGGCGACTTCCGGTGCGAGTCGATCACGAAGGTGCATCAGGTCGCGGTCCATCGTCAACTGTTCGACATACATCAACGCGTCGTACAGGATCGTCATGCCGGGCGACTCGTAGACACCGCGGCTTTTCATTCCGACGAAACGGTTCTCGATCATGTCGATTCGCCCGATGCCGTTTCGACCGCCGATGTCATTGAGCCGTTCGACCATTTCCAACGCATTGACGGCCTGGCCGTTGAGCGTCGTGGGGACGCCCGATTCGAACCCGATCGTCACCGACTCGCTTTCGTCGGGAGCTTCCTGGGGACTGACCCCCATCCCGAAATCGACCAGTTCGACGCCGTTGACGTCCAACTCTTCCAGCTCGCCCGCCTCGTAGCTGATGTGCAACACGTTTTCGTCGCTGCTGTACGGCTTGGCGGTCGACGCTTTGACCGGAATGTTTTTCTCGGCGCAGTAGGCGATCAATTCGGTTCGGCCGGGGAACGCGTCACGGAACTCCTTGATGCGCCACGGCGCGATGATCTCGACGGTGGGATCGAGTGCTTCGGCGGCCAGCTGAAAACGACACTGATCGTTGCCCTTGCCGGTCGCACCGTGGGCGTACGCGACCGCCCCCACTTCGCGAGCCACTTGCAGACAAACCTTGCTGATCAACGGCCGCGCGATCGAGGTTCCCAGCAGATAGATCTGTTCGTACTTGGCCTGCCAGGCGAGCACGGGAAAGGCAAAGTCGCGGCACAATTCTTCGCGGACGTCGATCAATTTCGCCGACGCCGCACCGCAATCCCGCGCCTTTTGCATGATCGCGTCGCGGTCCTCACAGGGTTGCCCCAAATCGACATACACCGCATGGACTTCGTAACCTTGGTCCTGCAACCATCCCAGGATGACGGAGGTATCCAGACCGCCGGAGTACGCCAATACGCATTTTTTGGTCGACATGAACAAATGCCTTTGTTGATGCTGTCTAGTGAAAGGTTGGGGGTGCCACCGAACGCGTCGGAGCTGGCCCGCCGGAATTGGGGGACACATTCTACGCTCGCGACGTCGCCTTCGCCTGGGCGACCCTGATTGGATAACATGGAACTGCAGCCCATTGGACCAGCGCATCGTCGAGTTGCGAACCCCGCTTTGGTCAAGACTCCCCTGCCCTGCCCCGACCCAGCCCACTCCCCGACTTTTCACGGCCGTTCCTTGCCTCTCCATCCGCCGCATCAACCCGATCCCAAAGACTTGGCCCGCTTGCTGACCGATGTCGCGACCGGCCGAATCAGCGCGTCGGACGCCTTGGCCACCCTGACCACAGGCCCCCTCTCGACGCCACACGCTGCCGACTCCAACGCTGCCGGCGGCACGGCGACCGATCGCGTCACCCTGGACCTGGATCGCCAGCGCCGCTGCGGGTTCCCCGAAGTGATCTATGGCGACGGCAAACCGGCCGACATGATCGCCGGCATCATCCGGGCCCAACAGGACGCCGGGCAACGGTCCTTCGCCACACGCGTCGCCGCGGCGGTCGCCGAACAAGTCCAAGCTCAAATCCCCGATGTGCGTTTCAACCCGATCGCCAGGACACTGACCGCGGGGATCTCCGAGCCGCCACTGCCGACACCGCTGCCGCGTTCGCAGGATGCAGCCGCCGTTGCAGCCCCGGCCGAAATCGCGCACGCCGCCGTGGTCACCGCCGGCAGCACCGATGCCCCGGTGGCCGAAGAAGCGATCGAGACCCTGCACTGGATGGGAATCCCGTTTCGACAATTCGACGACATCGGCGTGGCCGGCCCGGCACGGCTGCTGGCCGCCGTGCCCCACTTGCGCGAAGCCTCCGCCGTGGTCGTGATCGCCGGCATGGAAGGTGCCCTGCCGGCCGCCGTCGGCGGTCACTTGAGTGCCCCCGTGTTTGCCGTCCCGACCAGCGTCGGCTACGGCGCCACCCTCGGCGGGCTGACCGCGATGCTGGGGATGCTCAGTTCCTGTGCGTCCAACGTCGCCGTCGTCAATATCGACGCCGGGTTCAAAGCGGCCTACTTGGCGGGACTGGTCGTCCGACAACTTCAACGTTCCTCGTAGCGGAACGCTGTGAAGCATTGATTGCCTGTGTTTGACGAGGTGTTAGCGGCAGGGCGCGAGCCCTCCGGTCTCCACTCCTCGACTCCTCGTTCCAAGGCTCCGCCTTGGAACGCAATGTCTCGGTGGCTCCGCCACACGTCGTTCACCGCCAGGAGGCGGAGCCTCCATGACAGCGTGTCCCCAGGCAGAGCCCGGGAACAAGGGGATGACAGGCTGGAAGCCTATCCCACTCTTAACTCGTTCCAAGGCTCCGCCTTGGAACGCAATGTCTCGGTGGCTCCGCCACACACCGTTCACGGCCAGAAGGCGGAGCCTCCATGACAGCGTGTCCCCAGGCAGAGCCCGGGAACAAGGGGATGACAGGCTGGAAGCCTATCCCACTCTTAACTCGTTCCAAGGCTCCGCCTTGGAACGCAATGTCTCGGTGGCTCCGCCACACACCGTTCACGGCCAGAAGGCGGAGCCTCCAAGACAGTGCGTGGCCTTGTATGATGGTCTAAATCCCGATCGGTTCACCGACCCGGCAATTCTTCACCCTTCCCTTGGCCGCCCTCTCCCCACATGTCGCACCCCGCGCCTCCCCTGCCCTTCCCCGCCCGTGCCTCCGATGCCCACAAGGGCGACTTCGGACGCGTGTTGCTGATCGGCGGTTCGCGTGGCATGGCAGGATCCATCGCCCTGTCATCCATGGCGGCATTGAAAACCGGTTCGGGACTGGTTTCAACGGCCATCCCGGATCGCTGCCTGGAAACCGTCGCGGGCTTTCATCCCGGCATCATGACGATCCCGCTGGCCGATACCGGTGACGGTCAATTCAGCTTGTCAGCAACTCTGCCATCGATCGATTCATTTGATGCCGTCGGCGTTGGCCCGGGCATGCGCACCGGTCCGGGTTCGCTGCGGATCGTCGAATCGCTGTTGGAAAAAAACGATCGCCTGCGCGTGATGGACGCCGACGCGATCAACCTGGTGTCCGAGCACCGACTGCTGGAGTCCCCTGCCCTGCCCCGCGATCAATCTAAACTCGTCCTAACGCCCCATCCCGGCGAACTGGCGCGACTGACGGGAGTCTCCGCCGGCGATCGCGCCGGCCAACTTGCCGCGGCGGAAGCGCTGGTGGAAAATTACGGCGTGACGATCGTTGTCAAAGGCGGACCGACCGTCGTGGTCGGCCGCGATACAGACGACGGCAACGCCGTTCGGTCTGTCAACAACACCGGAAATCCCGGCATGGCCAGCGCCGGCAGCGGTGACGTCTTGACCGGGATCGTCACGTCCTTGCTGGGCCAACGACTCTCGCCTTGGGACGCCGCTCGGTTGGGCGTGTTCGTTCACGGTCTGGCCGGTGACACCGCCGCGGCAGAGCACTCCATACCGGGAATGACCTGTGTGGAATTGCTGCAAGCCCTACCCGCTGCGATCGGATCACTCAAGTGAGGAGCACCCCAGCGGGACGCGTCAGCGAGCGGCATCCCAGCGGGACGCGTCAGCGAGCGGCACCCCAGCGGGACGCGTCAGCGAGCGGCACCCCAGCGGGACGCGTCAGCGAGCGGCACGTGTCGACCTCGCCAACGCGCCACTGGCTCACGCCACGTGGTCAGGTGCGACATCCCGGCGGGAAATACGATCCACCGCATTGCCCCATGCGATGCTCCAAAATCAGCTATCATTGGTGCTTCCCTCGTGGCCTCCCTCCTATCTCTTCCCGATCGTTACGAAGTCTTCCATGAAACGTTTTCTTGTGTCCCTTGCCTCGCTGCTGGTCATCGCGTTGATCGTGGCCGGTTGCAAATCTTCGTCCGACAACTCGTCCACTTCCAACTCAGACGCGGCCTCCGACGGCAAACAACTTCGCATCGCCGTGATCCCCAAGGGCACCAGTCACGAGTTTTGGCGATCGGTACATTTCGGCGCTGAGAAGGCGGCCAAAGAAATCGGCAACATCGAAATCCTCTGGCGTGGCCCGGTGGTCGAGAGCGACACCGGCAGCCAGATCGAAGTCGTCAAGGACATGATCACGATGGGTGTCGACGGCATCGTGCTGGCGCCCAACCAAAAAGGCGGCCTGGTCGATGCGGTCGAAGAAACGATCGGCGAAGGCATCCCGGTCGTGATCTTCGACAGCGGACTGGACGAGGGACCGGAGATCGTCAGCTACGTTGCGACCGACAACTTCAAGGGCGGCCAGATGGCCGGCGACGCGATGGCCAAGGCGATCGGTGAAAAAGGCAACGTCATCTTGTTGCGTTACATCGCCGGCAGCGAAAGCACCGAGCAGCGTGAAAACGGCTACCTGGACGCACTCAAGAAATACCCCGACATCACCGTCGTCTCCTCCGACCAATACGCCGGTGACAACGCCACCAGCGCCAAAGAAAAGGCAGACCAACTGCTGCAGCTGCACGGCGAATCGCTGGCGGGGATCTTCGCCGTCTGCGAACCCAACGCCAACGGAACCTTGGAAGCGATCAAGAACGCGGGCATGGCGGGCAAGGTGAAATTCATCGCCTTTGACCCCAGCGACGCCCTGATCCAAGCGATGAAAGACGGCCATTGCCACGGCATCGTGCTGCAAGATCCCGTGCAGATGGGATACCAATCCGTGATCACGCTCGTCGATTCGCTCAACGGCAAATCCGCCGAAGCGTTTCAAAGCACCGGTGAATACCTGGCGACGCCGGAGAACATGGACGAAGAGAAGTATCAAAAACTGCTCCAACCCGAAACGCTGTAGTGAACCCGTTGCTCGAAGTCACCGGAATCAGCAAACGGTTCGGCCCCACGATCGCCCTGGAAAACGTCTCGTTGTCGGCCCACGCCGGTCGCGTGTTGGCGTTGATCGGCGAAAACGGCGCTGGCAAGAGCACCCTGTTGAAAACACTCAGCGGCGCGCATCGTGCCGACGCCGGAACGATGTCGCTCGAAGGCCGGCCCTACCGTCCATCCAGTCCCATCGACGCGCGTGACAGCGGTGTCGCGATCGTGTACCAGGAACTGACCCTGGCACCCGACTTGAGCGTCGAAGACAACGTGATGCTCGGACGCACCGGCACCGGCGCGGGAACACTGCTTCGATCCAACCAACGCGCTGCGGTCACCGAAGCACTGCATCGCGTCGGACTCCATCACGTCTCCCCCAAAGCCCGCACCGGCGACCAATCCGTCGCCACGCAACAGCTGATCGAAGTCGCACGGGCCCTGATCAGTGACGCCAAGATCATCCTGTTTGACGAACCAACCAGTTCGCTGCCGGCGGCCGACGTGGACCGGTTGTTTCAAATCATCGACAACCTTCGCAGCCGCGGATTGGCGATCATTTACATCAGCCACTTTTTGGAAGAAGTCCGCCGCGTCGCTGATGATTACGCGGTCCTTCGTGACGGCAATTCCGTCGGCAGCGGCGAACTGGCGTCGATCACCGACGATCAAATCATCTCGCTGATGGTGGGCCGCGACGTCGACGACCTGTTCCCCTCGGTGCCCCACGAAATCGGCGAGGTGCGCCTGGAAGTCGAAGACTTGGGTGCGGCGCCGATGCCCAAAGACGTTTCGCTGTCACTGCGTCGGGGAGAAATCTTTGGCGTCGCCGGACTGGTCGGCGCCGGACGCACCGAATTGCTACGCTGCCTGTTCGCCTTAGAACCGACCTATGCCGGCCATGTGCGACTGGACGGTCGGCGACTGCCACACAACGTTCGCGGGCGCCGCAAAGCTGGGTTCGGACTGCTCAGTGAAGACCGCAAGAGCGAAGGCTTGGCGCAAAACCTGTCGATCGTTGAAAACCTGGCGATGGGCAATCACGATCGTTACACCACCGCCGGTTGGATCAACTTGAATGCACGTCTTCGCGACGCCAGAGAGTGGATCAAGAAAGTCGAAATCAAAGCCCAAGATCCCGGCCAGTCGGTGTCCGAACTGTCCGGCGGCAATCAACAAAAAGTCGCGATCGCCAGGTTGCTTGCTCAGGACGCGGAGATCTATCTGCTGGACGAACCGACCAAGGGCATCGACGTCGGCACCAAAGCGGAAATCTATCGCATGATGGGCGAGTTGGCGGCCGACGGTAAAACGGTCATTTTCGTCAGCTCGTATCTGCCGGAATTGTTGGCGGTTTGCGATCGAGTCGGCGTGATGACGCGCGGCCGGCTTGCCGAAACGCGTGATGCAGACCAATGGGACGAAGAGGAATTGATGGTGGCGGCACTGGCTGCTGTGGAAGAACGATGACCGAAAACCAAACACGACCGAATAAACTTCATTGGCTGACTTCGTTTCGGCATGGGCCGACGTTGGCTTTACTAGCGATCATCGCACTGTTCGCGCTGCTGGACTGGCAATTCGGCAGCGGCCGGTTCTTTTCGCCACGCAACGCCCGCGTGATCGTCAATTCCGCCGCCCTGATCGCCGTCCCCGCACTCGGCATGACGATGATCATCATCGCCGGTGGCATCGACCTGTCCGCCG
This sequence comes from Rhodopirellula sp. SM50, assembly GCF_002289565.1. Lineage (GTDB taxonomy): Bacteria > Planctomycetota > Planctomycetia > Pirellulales > Pirellulaceae > Stieleria. The sequence continues at coordinate 51,662 of NZ_NTFY01000042.1, forward strand.
GGACCGCGCTGACGCTCAGCGGGACCGCGCTGGCGATCGCGTTTCGCGACTACACGATTCCCGCCGACCAGGCCGGCGCGGCGACGTGGATCGCGGCCGCCCTCGCCCTCGGACTGGGCGTCGGCATCCTGTGCGGATTGGTCAACGGACTGATCATCAGTTTGACCGAGATGGTGCCGTTCATCGTCACGCTCGGCACGATGACAATCTTTCTGGGACTGGGCCAAGTCATTGCGGACGAATCGACCGTGTACCCCGAGTCGGGACACCTGCCGGATTGGTTGCGTTACCTGTGTTACACCGGCAGCAATTCGGATCACTACTGGCTGGGTTTCCTGCACATCCCCTCCAGCGCGTTGATCGCGATCGTGTTGGGTTTGTTGGTCGCCGCGGTGATGCATTTCACCGTGTTCGGCCGCAACGTGGTCGCGATCGGATCGAACGCCTCGACGGCGCGGCTGTGCGGAATCCGGGTCGGCTGGACGACCGCCCTGGTGTACGCCCTGGCCGGTATCTTTGTCGCCGTCGGTGCCCTGCTCTATTTTGCCAACGTCAAAAACGGGAATCCGTCCGACGGCACGGGCAAGGAACTGGAAATCATCGCCGCGGTGGTGCTGGGCGGAGGCAGCTTGAGCGGCGGACGCGGATCGGTGCTCGGAACGATCATCGGCGCGCTGATTATCAAAACGATCAGCAGCGGCTGCACCATGCTGTCGATCCCCAACACCTACACCCACATCATCATCGGCGTGATCATCATCATCGCGGTGCTGATCGACGGGCTACGCAATGGAGCCCCCAAGTGGCTGTTCGACCGACTGCGGTGAGGCCATCCTCTTGTTCCCGGGCTCCGCCCTACGCCGTGAACGATTTATTTCCTGTGTTTGACGAGGTTTTAGCGGCAGGGCGCAAGCCCTCCGGCTTGCGCATCTTTGCCAACACACCGGAGGGCTCGCGCCCTACCGCTAAAAAGTCGTTCACGGCGGAGGGCTCCGCCTGGGAACACATTGTCTTGCAGGCTCCCGCCTCCTGCCCGTGTACCGCGTGTGGCGAGCGGCCCCATCGGCGGCGCGATCCAAGCCAGAGCCTTGGAACGACGCAATATCACTCCGTCACAACCAATCGACCCTCCCCTCGCTCCGCACGACCCTCCCTGCCAGGGAGGGTGACGCAACATGTGTAGATACCAATGCTCAGGGGGAGCATCCACCGATGTCAACGACGACGCCACAGCGACCCCTTCCTGCTTCGTCGCCCGCCCCCACTCCCCCGATCCCTGCCGATCGGCCAAACTACGCGTTTTGGCCCCTTCACGGCTTCGCCGGCCCGGCCGCCCCCCCTGCCCTTTCGCAGCTCGTGACCGAAATCGTTTCGATTCCCGATATCACCCTCCCCGCGGTCGATGCTGCGCTGCAAGGTGGTGTCGTAAGCATCGGGAATTTCGACGGCGTGCACCTCGGCCACGCCAGCTTGCTGGGGCAGACGCGGCAACTGGCCGACCGACTCGGCGGCCCCGCGATCGCCTGTCTGTTTGATCCCCATCCGATCGCGATTCTGCGTCCCGAGTTGGCGCCCAAGCGGTTGACGTCGGTCGAGGAACGGGCGCGTCGGATGACGAAGCTCGGCATCGACTTTCTGGTCGTTTGCCAGACCTCACCGGACCTGTTGAACCTCTCGCCCGAACGGTTCTTTGACGCCCTGGTCCGGGACAATTTAAAATGCCGCGGCGTGGTCGAAGGCGAAAACTTTTGTTTCGGTAAAGACCGCCGCGGCGATGTCGAGGTGCTGCGAACGCTGTGTCGCGATCAGGGCATCGAATTTTGCGTCGCCGAAATGGAATCGGCCGACGGCGCGATGATCAGCAGCACACGGATCCGCGACCTGTTGGCCGAAGGGAACGTCCGCGAGGCGGCTGCGATGATGGCCACGCCACATCGGATCTGCGGTGTGGTCGCCCATGGGGACCGGCGGGGCCGCACCCTCGGTTTCCCGACCGCCAACCTGGAACAGATCGACGTGGTCATTCCCGCCGCCGGCGTCTATGCCGGATTCGCCTCGGTCGGCACCAGCCGCCACCCCGCCGCAATCCACATCGGCGAAAGCCCGACGTTTCAATCGGGCGATGCGACGAAGGTGGAAGTCCACTTGATCGGTTTCAGCGGCGACCTCTACGAGCAAACCGTCTCCGTCGAATTGATCGATCGTGTCCGCGGCGTCGTTCGTTTTGAATCCGTCGAAGCGATCGCCGCCCAACTTCGAAAAGACATTCAATCCGCCCAGCAACTGCTGGCACTCCCCTAACGCGACCGATCCCCGATGAGCGTCAACTGGAAACGATTTGTCGACCAAATCAGCCACTACCAATCCTTTGTCCTGGTCAGCCACGTGCGGCCGGACTGCGACGCCCTGGGCAGCGAACTGGGCATGGCGCATGTCCTTCGCCAGATCGGCAAAGACGTCCGCATCATCAACGCCCACCGCGTCCCGCCGTCGCTGCAATTCCTCGACCCCGCCGGCAACATCGAAATCCTCGGTGACGATGTCGAGCCCGAAGACATCTCGGCCGATTGCATCATGATCCTGGACACCAGCGCGTGGGTTCAGCTGGGCGACATGGCCGATGTCGTGCGGGCCGCCTCGTGCGACAAGATGGTGCTCGATCATCACGTCGGTGAAGACGACTTGGGCGCGACGATGTACAAGGATTACCAAGCCGAGGCTTGCGGAACCCTGGTCGTGCAAGCGGCCGATGCGTTGGGCGTTCCGATCACCCGTCAAATGGCCCAGCCGTTGTTTGCCGCGATCGCCACCGACACCGGCTGGTTCCGATTCGGCAGCGTGACCGCGGAAACCTACCGCGTCATCGCGCGGCTGGTGGACGCCGGCGTGGTCCCGGCCGAAGTCTACAGCGACCTGTACGAACGCGACACGCTGGCGCGACTGAAATTACGCGGCCTGATCCTCTCGCGGACCCAAAGCGAACTCGACGGCGCGCTGATGCACACACACGTCGAAACCCGGGACTTTGAAGCGGTGGGGGCGTTACCGAGTGACACCGAAGATTCGATCAACCTGACTCTGGCGGTCGCAAACACCAAGGCGGCGGTAATCTTTGTCGGCCAACGACGCGGCGGTTTCAAAATTTCGTTCCGCAGCCGCTGCGATCTTGCCGTCAACGAGATCGCCGAACAGTTCGGCGGCGGTGGGCACAAAGCGGCCGCCGGTGCCTTCCAAGAAGGCACGCTCAGCGACGTCCAGGCCCGAGTCCTGCCGGTGATGATCGAGGCGTTGAAGAAGGTGCTGTAGCCGTGAACGGTCGTCTAGCGGCAGGGCGCGAGCGGGCTGTCGTTTTCGTCGGGAACTTCTGAGTCAATGGTGAGCCGACGGCCGTAAGGCCTCGGGCGGGCGCCGCAATGCCCGGCCGCTTACGCGTCACGGCTCAAAAAACGAAATTCGCTTGTTCCCCGGCTCCGCCTGGGAACACACTGTCTTGGAGGCTCCGCCTCCACGGTCCGCCGACAGAGTCGGCGATCATGGCAAGCAGGATGCTTACCCCACTGTTACTCAGCCATCAAGAACCCGGTCATGGTCCAACCGCTGTCGGTCTTTTCCCAGAACGCTCCGGCACTGGTGAAGAACGCTTTGATCGTCTCGAACGGCGGCAGCTTGCCGGCTTGAATCGGATCCGGCTCCCCGTCTTCGTCGTTTTCGACGATCCGCCGGAGCAGATTGGCGATCAGCGAGTCACTGTCTTTGAGTTCTCCTTTTCGCAGCAGTTCATAGCGTGCCCGCAGTGCGATGCTGGGGTGAACGACGCTGTCGTAGGTGACCTCGTTGCCCTGATTCAAATCGTCGATCGCTGCGACGATCGTCTTGGTACGCTCGGTCGCCGCCAAACGATCTCCCGTCTCGCCTGCTCGAACGCGTTTGCCGAGCTTGACCAACAATTCCGAGTGGCTGGAAAACATCAGGTAGTCGGCATCGTCGCCCTGCTGGCCTTCGACGACCGCGATCGCCCAGTGGTTGAGCAACGGCGAGGTGTCTTCTTCGTCGATGTTTTCGTCGAAGCCGAGCGCCGCCAATTGGGCGTCGATATCGTCACTGTCGTTCTTGCCGCGTTCGACACGCCAGACGTCAAACTCGGGCACCTCCAACTTGATCGCGTCCGGTTCGACTTCCATCGCTTTCTGAACCACCTTGGCGACGACGTCCGCGTTCTTGATCCGCAGGGCGACCAACATCCGATCCGACTCCGGACCGGCCGGCATCGTGTTGTCGGTGATCAGAATCACCTCGTTTTCCAAGTTGGGCAAAAAGTCTCTCGCGATATCGATCTGCGGGCCTTCGGGGTCATCGCGGATCCCTTCAATCATCGGCCGAAAGAGATCTTCGCCCAACGCATCGTTGACCAACGATTCGGCCGCCCAAAATGCGGATTCCAATTCCCAATTGAATCGAAAGAACGCGCCGGTGTCTTCGGTCGGCCAGGCTGGAATGGGCAGACGGACGGAATTCTTGGACTGCAACATCCGAGCGGCTTTGGTCAATTTGCCGGGAGCCAACACGACACCGCAGTGAAGCACGTCGAATCGCTCGCCGGCAACGACACCGACGCCACCGACCGCCTCGATCACGCCGAAGCCCTGTCGCTCGAGCAGCTCGATCACGTCCAGATCATCGCGGCGGTCATACTCGACGACCTCCCGCAAGATCCGTCCCATGGCAAACGGCTCGGCATACCACTGCCAACAGACGGTTGCTTGTTCCTCGTTTGCCGAATCGATCTCGGCGGTCGAATCGGCGAGCACTTGTTGGTAGGACGCTCGGCTGGAAAATGCATTGGCGGGCGATTTTCCGGCGACGACGTCCAACACACCTTCAACCACGCTCTCGCGATCGGCCGCGATAAAGCGTTCGTCATTCCAGGTCAACGCGATCTCGACGATTTTCAGCTGCCCGGGCTTCGGTTTGGTGCGGTAGACCCGAATCGTTTCGTCGCCGTATTGGACGTCGGTGCGAACCGCGCCACCGGCTTTCAAGTCGGCGTCGATCTTTTCCGCTGCCTGGTCGGCTTCCACTCTCCGATCGCGGATATCCGCGATGACGCACAGTGCATAGGGACGGCGCTTGTCATCGGTGAACGACAACCACGCCAGGGTGACCTCTCCCGATGCGATCTCGTACAGATCGTCGGGCTTCAACCCGATCTTGCGATTGAGCGAATCAAAGTACGACCGGGCGCGTTCCCGCTGGTCATCGAGAAACGGCTGCATTTCCTCGGAGGCAAACAGCAGCCCGATCTGGGTCCGTTCCCAGGCGTCGCAAAACGCCGGCAGCTCGGGAATCCGGATGACGCCCGCGGTGGATTCGGGCAATAGATCAACCGCGGACACATACTCGTCCGCTTGTGCCTGCCCCGGTTCCTGCCCCGGTTGGACTTCGACCTGGGGCGATTCGGCCTCCTGCTCAAGCTGCAGCGGTTGCGCAGCACAAGCCAAAGGGGCCAGGGACAACAAGGCGACGCCACACAGGACTGCCGCCGACGATCGGATCAAAGGAAGACCAACTCTCATAAAATTATCTTTCGGCAAACGCTGACGTTGAGCTGCCACTATGTTGTGAAAAAATCCGCTGATTCGAAAAAACGCCGGGGCGGAGAACCGCTCAAAATGGCTCAAATGCATGTTGGACTCAGCGGCCTGTGAATCTCGAGGGGGAGCGAGACCTACTCGCAACGAGTGGCGTTCATCGATCGACGAATTGTCAGACATCGCAAGCCCAGTATGTTATCGCACTCGATTGAACCACGAAACGCCTTCGATTCCGACGTCCCAATACCATCGAAATGACTTTATCCTCGTCCAATCCCGCCGAATCAACGTACCAAAACCCTCTGATCGAACGCTATTCGTCTCGAGAAATGGCGACGCTCTGGGGCCCCGATCGACGTTTCCAGACCTGGCGACGCCTCTGGATTGCCCTGGCAGAAAGCGAAAAAGAGCTCGGAATCGAAATTTCTGACACGCAATTGGACCAACTCCGCGCGTTTGAGTCCAATCTAAATCTGGATGTGGCCCAAGAATACGAGCGGATTCGACGTCACGACGTGATGGCCCATGTCGAGGCCTACGGGGACCAATGCCCCGACGCCAAGAAAATCATTCACCTGGGCGCCACCAGTTGTTTCATCACCGACAACGCTGACGTCATTTTGATCCGCGACGCGCTGCGATTGGTCGCCAGACGGCTCGCCGCCACCATCGACACGATGGCCACCTTCGCCGCCCAGCACCGTGCCCTGCCCTGCCTCGGCTTCACCCACCTGCAACCCGCCCAACCGACGACCGTCGGCAAGCGATGCTGCCTGTGGACCTATGACCTGGTCCTGGACCTGCACGAAATCGAACACCGACTCGACACGCTGTGCGCCCGCAGCGCCAAGGGAACCACCGGGACCCAAGCCAGCTTCCTGCAATTGTTCGGCGGCGATCACGACAAAGTTCGCCAGTTGGAACGCCGCATTGCCGAGAAAATCGGGTTCGAACGAACCTACGCCGTGACCGGGCAAACCTATCCGCGGAAAGTCGATGCGCAATTGCTGGACGCACTCAGCGGGATCGCGCAAAGCCTGCACAAGACCGCGACCGACATCCGGCTGTTGGCCAACCGCAAAGAAATCGAAGAACCGATCGAAAAACAACAAATCGGTTCCTCGGCGATGCCCTACAAACGCAACCCGATGCGGAGCGAGCGGATTTGCGCCCTGACGCGGTTCGTGATGAGTCTGCAAAGCAGCCCGGCGATGACGGCCGCCACGCAATGGATGGAACGCACGCTCGACGACAGCGCCAACCGCCGCTTGGTGATCCCCCAAGCCTTCCTCGCCATCGACGCGTCCTTGGTGCTGATGCAAAACATCGCCAGCGGGTTCGTCGTCTATCCCAAGACGATCGAGCACAACTTGGCCAAGGAACTGCCCTACATGGAAACCGAAAACATCATGATGCGTGCCGTCGAAGCCGGCGGCGATCGCCAAGACCTTCACGAGCGGATTCGGATCCACAGCCGTGAAGTCGCCCAACGTGTCAACGCCGAAGGTAAACCGAACGACATGATCGAACGGCTCAAGCATGACGACGCCTTCTCCGCCGTCTCGTTCGACACCGAGATCAACCCGCTCGATTTCGTCGGACGCGCCCCCGAACAAGTCGACGAGTTCATCGAACAAGAGATCGAACCGATCCGTCAACGCTACGCCGATCAAGATTCGCTGAGCGTCGAAGTCACGGTTTAACACGGGGCAATGTGTCAGCGACAGCGAGACATCTTTTGTTGTGCGTCGTGCTTATCCCGGACGAGACCGATTGTTTAACGGCAGCTTTAGGCAACCCATTTAGATTCTCTCCCTCTGGGAGAGACGGCGTTTGCGCAGCAAGCAAACGCCAGAGAGGGCCCGCCCTGCAAAAGTCTTGGCGCCTTCCGCGACGATCCAATCCGTCACTTCTACAATCGACGTCCCGAAGGGATCACAGCGAGTAGCCGGAGGTCAACGCAGCGACACCTCCGGGCCACGCACCCGATCCTCCCACCGACCCCCGACGGCAACGCTGTGAAGCATTTTCCCCATGTGTTTCTTGAGGTTTTAGCGGCAGGGCGCGAGCCCTCCGGTTCTTCATCTCTGCCACAACACCGGAGGGCTCGCGCCCTACCGCTAGAAAATGCTTCACAGCGTTGCCCGGACGGGGGGCGCAGCGAATCCCCGCACGCCCCCGAACTTCGTCCGCTTCTGAAGTCTCTTGCACGCAGTTCGTCAGCGTCGCGGTGCAAACCGCGTTTTGATCTCATGGGTGCACTTCAAACATCCAAAGACGCTCGACTCCCAAGGATCAACGCGTCGTGTGTTCCGTCGGATTCGTCTTTGAGTCAAAGAAAAGCACTCTTGGACCACACGACGCGAGTCACGGGGGAGTCATGCGCCGCTGGATCACACGATAGGCCACATGAGATCAAAGCGCTTGTCGCACCGAAACGCTGACAACCTCCGGCCAGAGGACTTGAGAAGCTGGCGTCAGCCTTTCGGTTGCAAGTCCCACGCAACCTCAGCCCACCGCGACCGCATATCAACCGTCGAAGCATTAAACAATTCGATGAAGCTCAACGGCATGGAATCAACGAGTACGAACAGACAAGCCACCATTGCCGTAAGACGTGTTCGAGTACTTCGATGCATTCGATGGTCCAATCCTTCCTGGATCGACATTTACCTTCATGCGATTTCGCAGTTGGCCGCATATTGAATCGCTCAGTGTCGGAATGCAACCGTACCTTTTCCTTGGTCCACAAGTTCGCCGAGAACCTCTTGGTAAGCTTCGATCTCCTCCGTCAATTCTTCTTCGTCCAATTCGTGGTGTGTGTATTCCCGCATGTTGTCAAAAAAGCCGGGGGCGTCGGGGGACAGTGCGTTCAGCGCAGCGGCGCGTTCGGCTACTACCCCTTCGGCAGTTAGAAACCCGATCTCGGGAAAGTCGCCAAGGTCGTTCGGAATGGGAATCGGCGGCCCGTTGGACATCAGTTTCGAATCCATTGGAAGAATTTGTGTGCTATAGATGTCGCCACCTGCAAATTCACCGATGTGCTCGCAAAGAATCTTGAGCACGTACCCGTACATCGCGGCGACGGATGTATCGTGGGTGGGCACGTTGCCGGCGAAGATGTTGCGCATTGCTGTGCGTGAATCAATAGCGAGGTCGTAGCCTTCAAAGAAACCGTCGTTGTCGTCGAGATCATCGGCCTTTCCATCCAACACGGCTTGTAACAACGCGTTATCGTTCGATCCGAATATCGATTGCAGCTTCGTGATGTCAACGGAATAGAACATTACCGAGTAGCTCACGCGAAGACTCCCTGGCTGAGTGAAGAATGACTATTGGATAGAATAATACACATCACGCGGCGACGGTTGATGTCGATTTCAAATCCCGCTTTGATCACCGCTCCGGCTCACGCAATGGCTAGCATCCGTTTTTGCTCATTTAGACGCGGGTTTCACATTCGTATCCACTGATTTTGTTTTAGCGAGAACGAAGGCCCCGGACTCCGTACTTCCGTTAGAGAACCTTCCACGGATCGTGTCTTTGTCGACGATTCGCCCACGGTAGATTTCTCCAGCAGCGGACCCGGAAAACGCCTCAGCACTTTTCGGGGTGAGAAAGAACACCACGCTACCGTCATCTGCAGAAAACAGCGTCATTTTCACGCGTGCCATCGAAAACAGATCGACGTGGACGGTCAGATCGCCGTCGACATTGACAACTTTTGCAGGATGAATCGAAATGAGGTCGGGTTCGATCGTGCCATCCTGATTGACGACTTTCACGAGCGTGTAGTCACCGGAAGATACAGTGTCACCAGCAAATAAGGACGTCGCTGGAAAGGCAAGAAGTGCGATGCCGTACATGAGCGATAGTCGCAGAGTAGTCATCGTGTGGCTCCTGATGCGGACGGCAGCCATTCACCGCGGCACGGCGAACGACATTGTGTTTTCAATTGACGCCGACTCCGTGCCTGTGTGTGCGGGCGGATCGTTCGCGCGTCGGGCTGCGACGACAGCCCGTGCCTTCGCCGCTGTTCGCCAGTGTACTCGATCGGAATCGTCGTGAGGAATCCAGTGTCCCAATGGGTTCAAGCTATCCCGGAGGGATCACAGCCAGTAGCCGGAGGTCAGCGCAGCGCCACCTCCGGGCCACGCACCCCAATCTCCCCCTCGACCCCGGACGGGGTCGCAGCGAGAATGCAGGAAACTCTCGGGTAGAAAAACGCGTGGCTGAGAGACAAGACACCGGCCCTGGGTTGCATGCGAAGGTTACGTGCCACCCTCCTGAGGAGGCGGTCCGATCAGGACGGCCACATAAGCCATCGGCTTCTCGCCCTGAGCCTGCCTTTTTTCTCCACTGGGAGAACGGCTTAGCGCCGGCTCAACGGCTCGAGTGCCAGGTTCATCCGCCAGCGTGACTCTCGCCTCAACTCCGCCTGGTGACCAGCCGATAACGCTCACCAACACGCGTCCGCTGTTGCGTTCAGGAAGGTCTCCACCGACGGGGCAAAACGAGGCCTTGGCAAGACGACCGTCCCATATGTCATTATCCACGACATCGTCCGCCAGCAGGCCGTCACAAACAGGCACCCAGTTTGTGACAGCGAAATACTCGGGCTCGCCCAGTTGTTTGAGTTCCTGTGCTACCCACTTTTCGACGATGGGGCCATCCTGTTTCGAAGTGTGCGCGGTGACCGGCATGATGACCTTGACGAACACCTGATTGAATTGTCGCCGCGCGATCGACTCTGGCGTTGGATCCTGAGCGGGTAGCTCGGCAGCAAAGGCCGTGAGCGTGTGGAGAACCATCAGCAGGGAGAAGCGAAGACATCTCATTCTGGATCTCACAACGTGTCAGTATTTGGAAGAACGGCGGAATTCCCGGGGAACGGGCAAAAGACTCGCAAGCAAACCATTAAACACGACTCCCGTTCTCCCGTACAATTCATGGTTCGCCGCGGTCTTGAAGTCGAGATTCGTCACGACCACCGACAAACAAACCCATTACCACGATAGTGTCAGCCCCGAAGCGGTTCGAAACATCAAAATCCACGATGCAGAAACAACGCACGCAATAAGAAGCGATCGAAAAGAAAGTTGTATCGGCATAAGCGTGGATTCAAGAGATCAATGAAGAGCTTTACCGAATTGTCCGACGAATGTCTGAGATCACTCCGTCGCTCATGTGAATTCGCTGGTTTTCCGTCCGTTTCGTTTCGCCCAGTGGTTCCCAGTTCGTCAACAAACCCATCTAGAAACACTCTCGTACTCGATCCGATTCTCCGCCACTGATAATCGTATGATTCCAAAAGCCTTCTGGATGCCCCTCGCGCGTCTTCCGCCCGGTGGGGCCATGTTCTGACGGCGGCCTGGATAGGATAGGCAACTCGAATTAGGTGGACGCTTCCATACGGCGCGCCGTTCAATGGATTCCCGTTGTACAGGCACTGGTCAATCGCGACCGCAGGCCCGAAGGACAATATATAAACTATCGCGGTCAAAATAAGGTACGAACCGAACTGGAGGAACCTTCGCAAGAAATTGCGGCCATTGATCCAAGAAGGCAATGTCAACGCAGCCAAAGAGGCGAGAAACAACGCAACCGCCCAACTCGCTGTCGCGATTGCCATGATCACGGCTAGAACGAATGTCGTAGCGAGAAGGTAACGAATGGTCATTTCGGTACGCTTTGTTCGCGCGAACGGCGGTGGTCACCGCGTCGGCGCGATGGACCTGAACTCAAAAACAAACTCGACTCGCCGACTGCGGCGCACCACATGGTACGCGCGTCCGGCATCGACGACAGCCCGAACCATCGCCGCTGACGGCCAATGTACTCGATCGGGATCGCTGTGAAAAATTTAACTCCCCTTGCTGCACCAATTTCG
>NZ_NTFY01000043.1 GCF_002289565.1 Rhodopirellula sp. SM50
CAAGCCGCACGCCCCATGCCACTTAGTCTGACGCCAAGCGGAGTGTTGTTGTTAGCGGTAGGGCGCGAGCCCTCCGGTCTTTCACGCTAAAACCGGACGGCTCGCGCCGTTCCGCTAACACCTTCAGAGCGAAAGTACGTGGCATCGACCGCACGCCCCCGCTACGGCCGATCCCCCCGCAATCTCCGCCCCGCCTCTTGACGCACTCGGCGGGAACGCCAAGCTGGGCGGTTGATTTTCAGGCCGTTGTTCATTGCAGGTTGGCAAGATGAGTTTAGGAATCGCGTTGAAGGCTTTTTTCGCCGCGTTGGGGAACAAAGAAAAGGCGACTCAGATCGATGGGATCCTGCGTGGCCAGCAGCCGAGCGTCCCGGCGATCGAAGCGAAATCGGCGGAAAAACCCGCCGCGAAGCAACCCGAACCCGCCCTTCGCGACCCCGCCGTGACGCTGTTGGCGACGCTGCAGCGGGAAGCCCGGTTGGTCGATTTGATCCAAGAAGACCTCAGCCAATACTCCGACGCCCAAGTCGGCGCGGCCGCCCGGCCCTGTCTGCAACAGTGCGGCGGAGTCCTGCAGCGGGTGATGGGGCTGAAACCCCTGCTCGATGCCGCCGAAGGCGCCGTGGTCGATGTGGCCGCCGACGCCTCGCCGACCCGTTATCAGTGGATCGGCGAAGGCACCGGCACGTCGGGCAAATTGGTTCATCACGGCTGGGAAGTATCCAAGGTGGAATTGCCGACGTGGACCGGTGACGCCGCCGATGCCAACATCGTCGCCGCGGCCCAAGTCCAAGCCCCGTAGTAACTGTTCATCGCGTCCTTTCACTTCACACCAATAGATTCGACATGGGTTCACGGTATTGCATCGGCATTGACCTTGGCACCACCAACTCGGTGGTCGCCTTTGCGCCGCTTTCGGAGGACGGAAAAAAATCCGAGCCGAAACTGGAACTGCTTCCGATTCCCCAAGTCATCGCGCCGGGTCAGATTGATTCGCGGCCGTCGCTGCCGTCGTTTCTGTATTTGCCTCGCGAGGGCGAAATCGAATCCTTGAAGACGCCGCTGGTGGGCGATCCGGGTCGCGGCATCGCGGGCGTCTACGCGCGGCAGCAATCGGCTGAAAACCCACAACGCGTCGTCGTGGCCGCCAAGAGCTGGTTGTGTCACGGAAACGTCGGACGCACCGAAGCGGTCCTGCCCTGGCAATCCCCGCCGGAAGTGACCAAGGTGTCGGCCTTTGATTGCACCCAGCGATTCCTCGCACACCTGGTTGCCGCCTGGCACGCCGCCCATCCCGAAGCTCCCCTAGCGGACCAGCAAGTCGTGCTGACCGTGCCCGCGTCGTTCGACCCGGCCGCGCGCGAACTAACCCGCCAGGCGGCGATCGAAGCCGGTTTGCCGGATCACTTTGTCCTGCTGGAAGAACCGCAGGCGGCCGTGTATCACTGGCTGGGTTCCAATGCCGACCACTGGCGCGAGCAACTCGGTGCCGGTGACGTGCTGTTGGTCGTCGACGTCGGCGGCGGGACGACCGACCTGACTCTGGTCACGGTCGAAGAAAACGGTGGCGAGCTGAATCTGCAACGACTCGCCGTCGGCAACCATCTGTTACTCGGCGGCGACAACATGGATCTGGCCTTGGCCCACCACGTTGCCACGCGGTTGCAAGCACAGGGCCACGATCTGGATCCCTGGCAAAGCGTTTCGCTGTGGCACGCCTGTCGCGATGCGAAAGAAAAACTGCTTGCCGCCGAGGGTCCCGAGGAACACACGATCTCCGTGCTCGGCCGAGGCAGTTCGTTGATCGGCGGCACGATCTCGACCGCGCTGACCACGGCCGAGACCCAGGGCTTGATCGTCGACGGCTTTTTCCCCCAGTGCACCGCCCAAGAACGTCCCGAGCGCCGCACGGCGTCGGGTTTCCAAGACATCGGGCTGCCCTACGAAGCGGATCCGGCGATCACCAAGCAAGTCAGCGCCTTCTTGGCCGACCACGCCGAAGCGTTCCCCGCTTCCCACGATGGTGGCAAAGCCGGCGGCGCCACGGGACTGACCCACCTGCTGTTCAACGGCGGCGTGTTCCGCAGCGAAACGCTGCGCACACGGATGCGCGACGTCATCAACAGCTGGTGCGACACCGCGCCGACAGTACTCGGCCAACAGCAAGACCTGGACTGTGCCGTCGCCCTCGGTGCCGCCTATTACGGCTGGTCCAAACAGGTCGGCGGCATCCGAATTCGCGGGGGCACGGCGCGTTCTTATTACATCGGGATCGAGACGGCCGGCTTGGCGATCCCCGGCGCACCGCGTCCTTTACGAGCACTCTGCGTCGCTCCGCAGGGAATGGAAGAAGGTACTGAAGCCGAGGTGCCGGGCAATGAGATCGGCCTCGTCGTGGGAACGCCCGCACGGTTCCGTTTCTTCGCCTCCTCCAAACGCGGCGACGACACCGTCGGAACCCAACTGGATCGTTGGACACCGGAAGAACTGGTCGAAAGCGAACCGATCGAATTGACACTCTCACGCGACTCCGCCGACGAATCAGGCGGCGAATCAGGCGGCGGCGAACCGTTCGTCCCCGTGCGGTTCGTCAGCCGCGTCACCGAACTGGGAATGTTTGAACTGTGGTGCCATTCGACGCGCACCGACGAACAGTGGAAAATGGAGTTCAACGTTCGCGAGAAACGATAACGGTCTACCACGAGATGGAAGCAGGTTTTGTCAGAGCATAACGACACGTCAACGGACCCCGCCGCAACACCAGCACGATTTGTCGTCGGCATCGACCTGGGCACGACGAACTGCGCGATGTGCTACGTCGACACGTCCGCATCCGAATGGCAGGTCGAAACGTTTCGAATCCCGCAGTGGGTCGATCTCGGTCAACTCGAAAAACGCGAGACCCTGCCTTCGTTTCATTACGAGCTGACGGCCAGCGAAGCGGGCGGACAAGCCGGCGCGCTTCCCTGGCAAGACGCTTCCTCGAAACCGACGTCCTGTGTCGGCGTGTTCGCCCGGGATGCGGGCGCGCGACATCCGGGGCGACGCATCAATTCCGCCAAAAGTTGGCTGTCCCACGACGGGGTCGATCGCACCGCCGACTTCCTGCCCTGGCACGGGGATGCCGACGTGCCGCGGATGTCACCGGTGGCCGCGTCGAGCGAGTATCTGCGTCACCTGCGCGGAGCCTGGGACGACGCCTTCGCCGAACATCCCCTGCACGAACAAGACGTGGTGATCACGTTGCCGGCGTCGTTTGACGAAGTCGCCCGTGAATTGACGATCAAAGCCGCCAAGCTGGCGGGGCTGAAACGGGTTTATCTGATCGAAGAACCCCAGGCCGCGTTCTATGCCTGGATCGATGGCCATCGCCGCGATTGGCAAGATCTGGTTCGGCCCGGTCAGTTGATTTTGGTCTGTGACATCGGCGGCGGGACGACCGACTTGACCCTGATTCGCGTGCGGCCGGCCGGCCAGTCCAACGATCAAGTTCAGTTCCACCGCGTCGCCGTCGGTCGCCACCTGATCCTCGGCGGCGATAACATGGATTTGGCGGTCGCCAAGTTGGCCGAGGCAAAACTCAACGAGTCCTCAGCCGGCACACCTCCCTCGGCCAGCCAGTGGGACCGCATGGTGCAAGCATCTCGCACGGTCAAAGAATCCATGTTGGACGAGTCGCGGGGAGCATCGTTCACACTGAACGTGGCTGCCGAAGGGGCAAAGTTGTTGGCCGGTGCGATCCAGGTCGAACTGACGGCCGAAGAAATTGATGCCACGCTGCTGGACGGTTTCTTTCCAAGCGTCCAGCTCTCCGATCGCCCGAGTCGCCAACAAAGCGGGTTCCAAGAGTTCGGGTTGCCCTACGCAACCGACCCCGCCATCACACGCCACCTGGCAGAATTCCTCTCCGAACATCGTCGCAGCGGCATCGAAGAGCAGGACACCGAGTCGGCCGATCGCCCCGATCTGGTTTTGTTCAACGGCGGCGTGTTGGCCGCTCCGGCGATTCGACAGCGGATCGTCGATTCGCTCCGCGACTGGTTCCAAGCCCCCGGCGAAACCTGGCAACCCAAGGTTCTGGCGTCACAGCGTTTGGACTTGGCCGTCGCCCGCGGCGCCGCCTATTACGCGATGGTTCGACGCGGCCAGGGAGTCCGCATTGCGGCCAACCTGGGTCGTTCGTATTACATGCAAGTGCAACACGATCCGCCTCGCGCCCTGTGCCTGATCCCCGGCGACGCCGAAGCGGGACAACAGTTCCGAGCCGACGATCATCCGCTGCACCTGCAAGTCGGCGCGCCGGTGCAGTTCCCGCTGTGGGTCAGCAGCACGCGACTGGCCGATCGCGTCGGCGACTTGGTCGCGATCGACCCGAACGAGATGTCCGCGCTGCCGCCGATTTGCACCGCCCTGGTGCGCGGCCGACGCCGCGAAGAAACCGAATTGAGCGTGTTCGTGGAATCCGAATTGAGCGAGATCGGAACGGTCGGCATGTACTGCGTCGACGCCGAACACGGCAAACGCTGGAAGCTAGAATTTGACATCCGCAGCACGCTGGAAACCGACCGAGACGCGCATACCGGAAGCGGCGAAACGGCCGGGATCGTCGATAGCGAAACCGTCGAAGCCTGCGCCGATGCGATCGAATCCACCTTCGGTGCCGAGGTCGACATCAAACCCAATCAGATCGTCAAGCGACTCGAATCGATCACCGAAACCAGCCGCAATGATTGGCCGCCGACACTGATTCGCGAACTGTGGCAATTCTTGGCCGATCTCGAAACCGGTCGCCGCAAAACCCCCGCCCACGAAGCCCGTTGGTTGAACCTGGCCGGCTTCTGTCTGCGGCCGGGATATGGCGTCGCGGTGGATGATTGGCGGGTGCAACAAATGTGGCGCATGCTGCACGGACGCTTGGCGTTCCCGGCATCCCAATCACGTACCGAATCGATGATCCTGTGGCGGCGGATCGCGGGCGGACTGACGGCCGGCCAACAACAGCAACTCGCCGCTCCGATGCTGGCCGCACTGCGCAGCAAGTCCCGACGCATCGAGCCGCACGAGGCCAATGAGTTCTGGCGGCTGATCGCGTCGTTAGAACGGTTGGACGTGCGTCAAAAAATCGAACTCGGTGACATCGCCTTGAAAGAATTCGGCCGCAAGAAAAACGTCCGGTTGCGCCCCGCACTGCTCTGGGCGCTGGGCCGACTCGGCGGACGCCAACCGGCCTACGGCCCGCTCAATACCACCCTCCCGGTCGCCACGGTTGAGTCCTGGATCGAATCGTTGATCGCCATCGATCCGCCCGAATCCGACGTGCCACTGACGCTCGTGCAACTGGGGCGAAAAACAGGCGACCGCTACCGGGACATCGCCCCAGCGACCCGAGACAAAGCCGCTCGGTATCTGCAGTCCAGGGATGCGGCGGACCACTTCGTCACCCTGCTCACCGAAGGCGGAACGCTGGATCGTGACGAAGAGACCGCCGTGTTCGGCGACTCGCTGCCCCTGGGGATCCGACTCGGACGATAACCCAATACCGCTAAGTTAACGCGGTCGTGCCCAGAACCGGGGCCCATAGGCTCGCGCCAAACGGCTGATATTCGTTTGACATCAGCCGGTTCGCGCAAGTGTCCGGGCCTCCTCGTCGAGCTGAACTTAGCGGTCTTGGCGATCAGCCCGCACAGTTTGCCAAACCGGCACCAAAGCGAATCCCGACAATTTCCTTCGATTGATGAACCACTCGCCGCCGATTCAACACCGGTGTGTCGTTGGTCTGTTTCGTATGGCGTTCTCGTATCGGTGAGGGTGTGATGCCACTTCGAAAACTCTGGAATTCGATTCGTGGCAAGTCGGCCACGCCAAAAGTCCATGCGAGTTCAGAGACGGTGAACCCAGGGGCACCGTGCCCGGAATCAGGTTTGAATCCAGCACCGCGGCTACAGTCCGCCACGAAAAACTCCCCGCCGCCCCAACGCCCCGCGGCCGTGCCGACGCGCCCGGCGACGTCCAAGTCCATTGCAGGTGCCGCCACCCGCGACGACAAAAAACTGTTTCGACGGATGGAATCGCTGTCCGTTCAATCGGTGTTGGAAGTCGGTGTCGGCGACGGACGGCGATCGCTGGCGATGTTGCACGCGCTGACCCACAAAGGCCACTCGACCCCGATCCATTACATCGCGATCGATGAGTTTGAATTGGGAGGCAACGCGCTTTCGCTGCGAGACTTTCACAAACAGTTGCGTGAGTACCCGGCCAAGGCACATCTGGTGCCGATGGCGATCGACGCCGGCCTGGATCGTGTGGTCCGAACGTACGGTCAAGTCGATCTGATCCTGTGGTCCGCCGAGCAGCCGCCGACCCCGGCCCAGCACAGCGCGCTGGCCCGCTTGAGCAAGTCGCACACCGTCGTGTTCGCCCAGGAAAACGGTCGCTGGTCCGAAACGCTGCCCGGCCTGGCCGCCGGCAAACGAGCCGCCTGATCGTTCCCAGCCGTTCCAACCGGCACGGTTGACCCGACCGGAAAGATTTCTGGGATCGGCAGCGTCTGTGTTTTGAGCTAGGTTTGTTCATGCCGGAAACGGCAACTAAATTGATTCCCCCCGGCCAAGGCCGGCCGGGATGAACAGACAGGCCTCCAAAACAGATTGAATGCGATGTGTGGAATTGTCGGATATGTCGGTTCGGACAAAGCAGGCGACTTTCTGCTCAGCGGTCTGCGACGCTTGGAATACCGCGGATACGACAGTGCCGGCGTGGCAATCCACGGCGGTGACACGTTCCACATCACCCGCGCGGTCGGCCGAATCGACGCCCTAGCCAATTCGCTAGGCCAAAATCCCGCCGACGGACCGATCGGGATCGGCCACACCCGCTGGGCCACCCACGGACCGGCGACCCAGGAAAACGCCCACCCACACGTCGGCGGCGACGGCGAAGTGATTCTGGTGCACAACGGAGTCATCGAGAACTTTCAAACGCTGAAAAACGAGCTGATCGAAAAAGGCTATGCGTTTCTGTCCGCGACCGATAGCGAAGTCGTCGCCCATCTGATCGCCGAAGGCCTCCGCGTGACGCCGGAGGCGGCCGAGGATCCGTCGTTGCAATACGTGCAAGCGGTCCAGTGGGCCATCGCCCAGCTCCGCGGCACCTATGGGCTGGTGATCGCCTTCCGGGACCAACCCGACTTGTTGATCGCCGCTCGATTCGGCAGCCCGTTGGTGATCGGAATCGGCAACGGCGAGTACTTCGTCGCCAGCGATTCGTCCCCGCTGGCCGGCTGCACCGATCGCATCGTCTACATGGCCGACCACCAATTGGCAGTGCTCCGCCCCGGAGGCTTTTCGGTGACCCACCGGGAACAGGGCAAAGTGACGGTTCAGATTCAACCCCTGGAAGCGGCCGAAGAAGAGGTCAGTTTGCAGGGCTATGACCACTACATGCTCAAGGAAATCTATGAGCAACCCGAATCGCTGAAGAACGCCATGCGCGGCCGGCTGGACGAAGAAAACGCCACCGCCGTGTTTGGCGGATTGAACCTGACCCCGCAACAACTACGCAGCGTCGAACGCATCATCCTGACCGGATGCGGCACCAGCTGGCATTCGGCGCTGGTCGGCGAGTACCTGATCGAGGAACTCGCCCGGATTCCCGTCTGTGTCGAATACGCCAGCGAATTGCGGTATCGCAACCCGCCGATCGAAAACAACACGCTGGTGTTCGGGATCACCCAAAGCGGCGAGACGGCCGACACGCTGGCCGCCTTGCGGGAAACCAAACGCAAAGGCCACCGCACGCTGGCCCTCTGTAATGTCGTGGGAAGTTCCATCGCCCAGGCCGCCGACGGCGGCGTCTACTTGCACGCCGGGCCGGAAATCGGCGTGGCCAGCACCAAAGCCTACACGTCGCAGTGCTGCGTCTTGGCCATGCTGGCGCTGTACTTCGGACGAATCCGCCACCTCAGCTTCGAAGCCGGACGAAACATCATCCGCGACCTGCAACAAGCACCCGGGGCGGTTCAAGAGGCACTCAACTGCAACGAACACGTCAAAACCGTCGCGGAAAAGTACAAGGACGCCACGAATATTCTGTACCTCGGCCGCCAATACAACTTCCCGACCGCCCTGGAAGGCGCCCTCAAGCTGAAAGAAATCAGCTATGTCCACGCCGAAGGCTACCCGGCGGCGGAAATGAAACACGGCCCGATCGCACTGGTCGACGAAAAAACCCCCAGCGTGTTCATCATCCCCCAAGGCACCACCTACGACAAAGTGATGGCGAACATGGAGGAGGTGAAGGCCCGCGGAGGCCCGATCATCGCCGTTGCAAGCAAAAACGATCCGCACATCGAAGCCGTCGCTGACGATGTGATCCATATCCCCGACGTGCCGGCCATTATCCAGCCGATCGTGTCCGTCGTGCCGCTGCAGTTGCTCTCCTACCACATCGCGCTGCTGCGGGGCTGCGATGTGGACAAACCGAGGAATTTGGCGAAAAGTGTGACGGTGGAGTAGTGACATTCCACCCAATCTGGCATTCTTTCCTTGCGGATGCCCGCAGCGAAATTACGCTCTTGATTGTTGCCCAGTGAGCATGGGATGATCGTTGCCGAGACGGGGGCCAAGTCGACCCGGCGAGCAATCCATGACCAGGAACCCTTTTCTATTCGGATGAGAAAGACGATGAATCGTACCGGCCTGACCTTTAATTCTCGCAAGGCGTTGATGAACAATATCGGAGAGGCCGCGGGGACGGAAATTGCAAATTTGATTGCCGAAATGGCCGCCGAAATCGAAGAATTGCGACGCAACAAGGTCAACGTCACCCGCATCGTCCCGGCCACCAACGTCAATCTGATGGGCCGCAACGAAGACGCCATCTAGCATCAAAACTCGAAATCCGAGCTCTCGGGGTCTGTCCCTGGATGGTCGCCTAATACGTCCATTCCAGGCCCGCCAGCCCCGAATTGAGAGATGCGCGCGAGTTGTATTGCCCCAGGTAAGCTGTCGTCAGCTGACCGCCCAACAGCACGCCCATGTCGACCTGTAGCCGCAGCACCGCCCAGTCACGCCCGGCCGCTACCCCCTGGTCTTCGAGCACGGCGTTGGGTACCGCTCCGCTGACAAGCTGCGAACGAAACGTCTCAAACTCGTCTAAATACTCGTGCATCCAGCCGAAGCGAATCCGAGTGGTCGCCCGCCCCAGAGGAGTTCCACCACTTTGGTTGACGGACAATCCGAGCACGCTTCGTAAAGCATCCCCCTCGCCCCCGCCAGTACTGAGCAGCAAATCTGAATTGCCCGACTCAGAAATCGGGTCCAACTCGACACGGGTCGCATGGAGGCCGAAGTGCGGAACCCACACGGTTTGCCGATTGCCCAAGACCTTGCCGAGTTCAAAGTAACCGAACTGGGCGGAACCGTCGAACGAACTTTCAGCATAAGCCGAGCTACTGAAAGCATCCAGCGAACGCCGCACATCGTAGCTCTGCGTCCCGGCACCACCGGAAACGATCGCGTAAAAGGTCTGCCCCAAGTATTCGACCAGGCCTCCTCCGCGGTAGGATTCAATCTCCGCGTGCTGCTGCACCTCGCGACTGTTGATTTCTCCACCGGATAGGTGCGCGAACGAGTAAACCGACCAACCGTTCGTCCCCCGCATCCCCGCCCCGAGTTCCAATCCGCCGACTTCTTGGCGGTAACCTGCGGTCTGGCAATCGTCTCGATCGACCTGGCCGCTCATTCCATAGCCCCGTGTCCAAAACACCGCCTGCGGCTCCGTTCGAGGCCCCAAAGGCTGCAGCGCCACGCGATCGCGAACGGATTCCAGATTGTTCTGAATGTGATTGATTTCGGCTCCGATCAACGACGGATAGATCGACCCCGACAGTTGCGCAATCGCCATCGACACTTCACTCGACGTCCCGTTGCGAAGCGTTTGGACCGACGAAACCGAGCCCGCATTGGCGTCATCCATAAACGAAGCGGCAGACGTTTGATTGCAGCCGCTGGTCACCGTGGCAAAGCTGAGACCATTGTCTTGGATCAAGAAGCCGATTTCATTCGCACTCGGCGATGGATTTTCAATCGCTTCGAGAAAGGGTTGGTTGGCGAACGAGGAAGTAGCCGGATCAACCGTGATCGTCCCCGAAAGCGTGCCAGCACTGAGAACCGTGATTGTCTGTCCGATCGAAAAATCGTCGCCGGTGAAGGTGGGTCTCAGCGTGGCACCAGTGACTGTTGCGGTGCCCGTCACGTTAACAAGGTCGTTTTGCGTGCTTCCCGCTTGCGACTCGATGTCTAGATTGATCTTCGCATTGGATGCGTCCAAGTTTCCAGTGACGCCGAAGGTTCCAAAACTTCCGGCAGTCGCCGCATCGCCGGGCGAGATCGTCCCCGGAGTCGTCAGATTTCCTGTGAAGGTCCCGTTGCCGAACAAGGTGGTGCTGGACGACGTGGTGATGTCCGCATCCGTCGACGGAACACCACCATCTTGAAAGTAGAGCCCGCTCAGATTGCTAACGCCACCGTCTAGTTGCCACGCATTTTGACCGTTTCGATCAATAAAGACGGTAATCATGTTCTCATTGCGAAAGCTGACGTCCCCTGAAATCGAAGGTAAATCGCTCAGCAGGTTGATTGTCGGTGTGGCTCCCGGGATATCAAACACGATAACGTCGCC
Source organism: Rhodopirellula sp. SM50 (assembly GCF_002289565.1). Taxonomy (GTDB): domain Bacteria; phylum Planctomycetota; class Planctomycetia; order Pirellulales; family Pirellulaceae; genus Stieleria. The sequence goes on from NZ_NTFY01000043.1 coordinate 10,681, forward strand.
AGAGTTGGCGTTGGTGATCGCGTTCCGAAACGATCCGGTGCCGGAATCGTTGGCATTTTCCACCACCACATCGGCCGCGACCGCGTGCAGGGCATGGCCCCCGAGCCCCAGAGCCAAAAACAGTGCGATTCGTTTGGAAGCCAACCGCGGAGCGCAAGTCAAAATTTTCATGCTTTGATTACATCTGTAAGGATCGGGACAGTTGGCTCATCGGTCAGCGGGGCATGTAACCCACCGAAGAATTGCCAGCGTCACAACAGACGCGTCGCGCAGTTGCATCACATCCCGGATGACCGGAAACGTTTCACATCCAGCTCCGCGGTCACGAGCCATTCCGCGACCACTCCAAGGCCCGTCCCCACGCGAACACTGGACACCCGACCACATCGGGGTCTGTCCCGGTGGCACTGGGGTCTGTCCCCGCGCGAACGGCCCACCAGGACGTATGGGACCTATAGGACGTATGAGTTATATAGGTCCTATTCGTCCCATTGCCCCCTTCGCACCGGGGTCTGTCCCCAGCGGCCGTCCCCGGACGACCAACCCCGGCCGAACACTGAACACGCGACCACATCGGGGTCTGTCCCCGTGGCACTGGGGTCTGTCCCCACGCGAACGGCCCACCAGGATATATGGGACGTATGGGTCATATAGGTCCTATTCGTCCCATTGCCCCCTTCGCACCGGGGTCTGTCCCCAGCGGCCGTCCCCGGACGACCGACCCCGGTCGAACACTGAACACGCGACCACATCGGGGTCTGTCCCCGGGCGCTGTCCCCGGGCGCTGTCCCCGGGCGCTGTCCCCGGGCGCTGTCCCCGGGCGCTGTCCCCGGGCGCTGTCCCCGGGCGCTGTCCCCGGGCGCTGTCCCCGGGCGCTGTCCCCGGGCGCTGTCCCCGGGCGCTGTCCCCGGGCGCTGCTGTCCACTGACGCTGCGCGATGCGCAGGACAACGTGCCCATTCATTGAACCGTGTTCCCGACGCAGTGCCCACTTCGTGGGCAAAAGCAATGCTTAGCTGGCTTGCGAGAGGCACTGTTGCGTTTTTTCAACAAGACCGCCCAGCAACTCAACGGCGCCCAGGGCACCACTAAAGACCCAATACACTCGCCTGCACGCCGTTGCGATCGAGCCGCGAAATTCCGGTCCGCGTCGCGTGCGGACTGGCACGTGGCATGCAACCGGGTCTGGGCAGGGAGGAAGCAGGGATGCACATGCTTCTATGGATGGTCGCTTGAGACGCAACGGGGAATTGCGTCTCAGGCATCAGAGAGTGCTGCCGAGACACCTCGCTGGGCAGAACTTGACGGATGGCTTACGAGTCGGGTGATCTGGTTCCGGTGCTGGATCACCCGACTCCGCCGTTCCGTACGCACCATGCATCCGCATGCAAGGTGCAATCTGTACGCACCGTGCAGGCGCGAGCTTCGATCGATGGGGCCGCGTTCCGCGACAGAAAGCTGAGACGGAGCTGAAGCCGCATCTCAGCTGCAATCCGCCAACGGATCAGTTTCCGAACGGGTCGCCGCCAAACGGATCGGCGCCTCCGCCCGCCGGAGCTCCAAATGGATCGGCTCCCGCATCGCTACCGAACGGATCGCCTCCGGCCGGAGCAGCCGGTTCGCCAAACGGATTCGAGTTGTCGCCTGCGGCCGGCATGCCCGCATCGCCGGCGTCGGCTGCAGCCCCTGCCGGTGCATCGTCGGCAAACGGATTGTCATCGAGCCCTTCCAAGGCATTATTCTTTTCGACTTTGGGCTGTCCGTCAGCCAGCGCGGGGCCGTCGTCGGCAAACGGATCATCGGCCACGGGCGCACTGGGAGCCGGCGGGGCCGGTGTTACCGCAACCGGCGGAGCCGTCGCGTTTGGTGCCGCGGCAGCCGGAGAAGCACTGGGCTGGACCCCCAATTCCATCATTCGCGTGTCGGATCGAGCCGCCGCGTTCATCATCGCATTGATCCGCGCTTTCTGCCGAATCTCTTCCAGCTTCAGGCGAGCGGAACCCTGGAATCGCGACAGGGACCGACCGATACCGTCAGCGCCTCCGGTGCGTGCTTCCATCTGCGCTCCCACCTGCCAATCCAACTCCGCCTCGGCATTGCGTCCCTGGTTGTGGGCCACGATGCCGCGGAAGTAATAGGCACGGGGGTCACGAGTTCCGCCGTCGATGGCCTGCGACAGGTAGTCATACGCCTCGGTGTATTGGCCGGCATAATACGCGTGCACCCCCCGGCCATAGATCTCGGCCAGGACGGATTCGTTCTGCGCACTGGCCTGGTGTGAGCCGAGCATTGCTCCGATGAGCGCGAGCGCGGCCAGCGGTGCGAGAGAAAAGGAATGTCGGATCATCACTTTGGGGTCCTCTGACAAGTCGATCGGTTGATTGCGTGCAAGTAGCCGTTGCAGGCGAATATTGCGGAAGAATAGACGACAGCAACCTTGCCGATAGGTCGGCGTACAGACCGATAAGAGAATTCGGCCATTGAACACCTGTAAGGATACTTGTGCCAAGATGCTCGGGCAAACGGATTCGAGCCGTCGATCCAGAATTTACGCGTTCGCCAGACCGTCAGGCCCCGATCAGGCGGCTTTTTCTCGAGGTTGCTGCGACGGAGTGTCTGCGGGGGGCTCCACCGTGTCCGGTTCGACGTTTTGCCCCGCCCCGGACAGTTCCAGCAGCCGACCGACCGCTGCCCGCAGCGGAGGATCGTCTGACAATTCCTCCGGGCCGCGAGCGAGATTCGCCTTGGCCTGGTCGGAGAGGACCGACTGCTGAATCTTGGACTGCAGCGCATTCAATTCGGCTTCCAACTTCAAAATCTCTCGCTTCCTGGCGTCCAGCACGGGGGAAGCGACGTCGGCCGGAGCGTCCGACTCGCTCGGCGGATTGCCCTCCGGCGGATCGATTCCGACCAGCATCGGGAACGACGCCTCACGCCACCGATCGGCCAGCTTGGCGAGCGTTTCGGGTTCCATCGGAATCACAAACCCCGGATCCGGCGTCACCCCCCAATCGTCGTCTTCGGTCGCATCGGCGGTGCGGTGGATGTTCTTGTTGTTGGGGCGAAAGTATCTCGCCACGGTCAACCGCAAGGCGCTGCGGCCGTATTGCAACGGCATGATCTCCTGCACGGTTCCCTTGCCATAGCTGCGCGTGCCCACGACGAGCGCCCGCCCGTTGTCTTGCAAACACGCCGCGACGATTTCGCTGGCGCTGGCGGAGTTTTCATCGATCAAGATGGCGATCGGCTTGGAGGCATCAACCAGCGTACCGGGTGTGGCCGCATAAGACTCTTCGATTTCGCCGTCACGGATGCGGGTGGAGACGATTTGCCCGTTCGATAAAAACATATCGCTGACGTCTCGGGCGGCGTACAACAACCCGCCACCATTGCCGCGCAGATCCATCACCAAGGCGTCGAAATCGTTGTCCAAATCGGCCAACACCTGCTCCAACTCGCGGACCGTTTTTTCTCCGAAACTTTTCAGCCGGACGTAGGCCACCGACGGCTCGCTGGCCAACCGGTACACCCAACGGTTGGACTCGTCGCGATGATCACCGACGACCGATTCCAATTCGATCGTCGCGCGTTGGACGGACATCGTGTGTTGCTCGTCGCCACGCAGCACCGTCAGGGACACCATCGTGCCCGGCGGTCCCTTCAATCGATCGCTGACATCGGCCAACAACATCTCGGAGACATCCTGACCGTTCACCTTGATGATCAAATCGTTCGGCAAGACGCCCGCACGCAACGCCGGCGAATTGACCAGCGGCGTGACCACCCGAACCGGCTCCCCCGGGGTGGGCTGGTCCACGTAGATCCCGATGCCGGCGAATTCCTGATGCATGTTGTCCTGAAAGGACCGATACGCATCGACGGCGAAATACCCGCTGTGCTCGTCCAACTGACTGACCACACCCTCCATCGCCGCCATCACCAACTGCGTGCGGTCGACCGGATCGACATAGTTTTGTTCGATCAATTCGATCGCTTCACCCAAAATGCTCGCCGTCCGGGTGTTGCGGTACGTGAAATGACACAAAATGCTGACGACCACCGCAAACAGAATCAGATTGAAGTTGCGTGGTGGCATGCGCGAAAACAAACTTGAGAAGAAGGCGGAAAAACCGATCGAGCGGCCTAGGATCGGTCAGTGATCGTGGCACAGCAAACGCTAGCGGCGACGCACCACTCGCCCATTGTACGACGTCGATCAGTTCAACGGAAATCCCCTCCTGCCCAGCCGCTAATCGGCTACACCCCAAAACCGACCGCTAAGTCAACACGGTCTTGCCCTGAGTTGGGGCCCGTAGGCTGGCGCCAAACGGCTGATAATCGATTGATATCAGCCGGTTCGCGCCAGCGTCCGGGCACCTCCGCTTCTCTTGGCTTGTCTTGGCTTAGCGGTATTGGGCTACACCCCGCCCAGAAATGGAATCGGAATCAGCACCGCGTGCTGTTGCACCCAGGTTTGCAATCCGTCCCAACTGGTGTACTGCGAAAGCGTGACGAAGAACAAATAGATCGCAACGACACCGGGCATCAACAATCGCACCGTCCAACGCGAAAGAAAACTCCATTTGCCGGTCGGTTTCACGGCCCCGTCCCCGTAGCGGAGCGCCATTCGCCTGGCCCGACGCATCGCCAACCCCTCGGCCAATCGCGCCGGCAAAATGAATGCCACAAACACCAGCGTCGGCAACCAAACCACCTCCCGCGGAGTCGCTTCGATCTTCAGCAGGTAGAGCGGAATCGGCAAGATTACCAACCCCAGCACCATCGCCGTCAGCCACGCCCAGGGCGCATAGCAAAACAACCGACGGATGCGACGTACCTCGAACAGCGCCCGCACTCGGTTCTCCGCCGCAAAGTGCGCCTGCAACATCGGCAAGTACAGCAGCACCACCCCCAAAGCGATCAACGCCAACCCGCCGACCAGCCCCGCCAACCCCGTCTCGCCGTTGCGGTTGGCGGCGATGACGATCATCGCCGGGATCAACCACACCAACGTCCCCAACGCTCCACGCAATCCGAGCCAAAAGAAACGCCCCAGTTCCAAGGAATGCGTGAAATCCCATAGCCGGTCGGGCAATGGAAGATACGTACTCGGCCGCCACGCCTGTCGCAGCATCCGCTTCGGCTGCGGCCACAAAAAATGGACCAGCCGACCACCCCGCGCCAACGCCCAGAGCAAGTACAAAACCCCCAGACAAGCCGCGGCGATCGCGGCGATGCGGAGAACCGTTGCTTGAGCCGCATCGGGTGCGATCAAGGAAGCGACACTTTCCCAGTGGGCCAACAGTTGGACGGGCAACGAACCGACAACGACCGCCAGCACCACGATTCCGATCTGTCCGGCCGCACGAAGATGGGGCAACGATTCACGCAGGGTTCCCCCACGCGTCAATCGGCCGGCAACATCCAACAGATAGCCGAACGTGATCAACTGCAGAATCGGGATCGCCGCCAAGACCGCCAGACAAACGATCAACGAGGCAAGGCTAAACAGACCACGGATCAACCAGCTGATTCCCGCGACGACGGTCCGAACCACACCCCGGCGGGCAGGCGACGATGTCTCCTCCGCGGGAACCACCGCATCGCCGCTGGCTGGCAATTCGCCGCTGGCTGGTAACTCGCCCTCAGTCGTCACCTCAACTTCGGCTGGCAGCTCGGTCATTGGCATCGTGCCGACTGCGGCCGAGGACGCATGAGCGTCGGCCTGCCGACCGATCTGCTCGCCGCCAGAGACGTCCACCGGTTCGATCTCCGGGGAAGACAATTCGTTGGTTGGTTCAATCACTTCATTGCACAGAATTCGGTGTGAAGCGGTCAACGGCGAGCCGCGATCGGCCGAGGCGAAAAAAACTTTGAAACTCTTGCCCGCTTTCGCGGTGGCTGGGCTCATCGCGATGGCGCGATCCAAGAGCGACCCCAAATCCAGGCTATCTTGTTCGCCCGGCAGATGGGCATTCTTGGCAAACTGAAACGCGAATTCGTTCACTTTCTCTTGATTCTTCGCGTGATTCACTTCAGCCCGGCATCGGAGCGTCTTGCGTCAGCGGCCACAAACGCTACCTGACCGTGCAATTTGAACACCACCCGACGGCGGTTTGTTAAGACTGGTAAACCTTGCGGCGTTGAGACCATGCCATCAAGGGATCCTACTGGTTGTTCCGATTCACTCTCTCGTGCCGGGGATTCCGGCTCCCATGACGATCGAAAGCCCGCAACCTTCGATCGACAAGCGACGCATCCAGTTCTGCTCACCGGGTACGGGGACCTATGCGACCACCGATCCAACTTGCCCCGACCACCAGACGATTCCGCAACGCCCCGCCCCAGTGGCTGCGTCGAATCGCGAAAGTCGGCTTCGCACTTTCGATGATGACGGCGATTGATGCTTCGAGCGTTCGCGCTCAAGTGGCCTCGCTGGCATCGTTCGAACCGGCGACCGCATCGAGGCGTGTGACCGATTCCAGACGTGAAACTCCGACGGTGCTCGCGGTCCGCCGCGCCAGCCCCTCGGTGGTCAACCTGCACGGTCAAAAAACCATCCGCAGCACCGCCGCCGGCCTGGCCGGTGCCACCGACGGCGGCGGTTTCCGACAAGTCAACGGGATGGGCACCGGCGTGGTGATCGATCCGCGTGGCTACGTGATCACCAATTATCACGTCGTCGAAGACGTCGATAACATCCGCGTCACGCTGCACGACGGAACCGTGACATCGGCCGAACTGATCGCCGCCCGGCCGCGGAACGACTTGGCTTTAGTCAAAGTCGATGTCGAATCGGACTTGCCGACCGTGCCCCGAGGCACCAGCAGCGACTTGATGGTCGGCGAAAGCGTGATCGCGATCGGCAACGCGTATGGCTACGTGCACACCTGCACCCAAGGCATCATCAGCGCCCTGCATCGCGACGTCCCGGTCAACGACACCCAAGACTACGAAGACCTGATTCAAATCAGTGCCGGGATCAACCCGGGCAACTCCGGCGGTCCGCTGTTGAACATCGACGGTGAAATCATCGGCGTCAACGTCGCCGTCCGCGTCGGTGCCCAACAGATCGCCTTTGCGATTCCGATCGACCAGGTCGTCGAAATCGTCACATCGATGATCGACGAACACAACGCCGAACGTCTTGATACCGGATTGCGAACCAACGGCGGTCCGCGCGACGGCGATGGCATTACCATCGCACATGTCTCCGCTAGCAGCCCCGCCGCACGAGAGGGGCTGAAGCCGGGTGACCGCGTGGTCCGCGTTGGTTCGCGTCCCGTTGACGATCGTTTGGACTTTTCTCTCGCCCTGTTGCAAATGCGTCCCGGTCAACGGATCCCGATCGCCGTGGAGCGTGACGGCGGCACACTGGAACTGGCCGTCGCGACGACGCCGTCCAAAGCTTCCGACGCGAACAACCCCAGCGACACCGCATGGGCCGTGATCGGAATCCGTGCCAAACCGGTCAGCCAATCGACCATGAACCGGCTGAACTCGCGAATGCGAACACCCTACCGCGGTGGCCTGTACATCACTTCGGTTCGCCCCGGCTCGGCCGCGGCGGAGCAGGGGATCCAAGTCGGTGACGTGCTGCTGGGCATCCACGGATGGCAAACCGCCAGCATCGGTGACTTGGCGGGCATCCTGGACCACCCCGACATGAAAAAGGGTCCGCGTGCGAAGTTCTACATCGTCCGCCGCGAACAAACCCTCTACGGACATTTCCAACTCGCCTCACGCGACGAAAACATTCGTCACTAACGCCGGCGGCGCAGGCGACCGCTTGAAGTGCCCCCCGAGCCGTCGACGGGGCCCGAAACCGCCTTGCCCGACACCCGACACAGCCACGCTCGTCCCGGAGTAAGCTCGCAGCCACCGCAACGGTTGCGAGCTTACTGACCCAGCCGGGACGAGCGTCTGTTTAAAATGGAACGCATGAAGATTCCATTGCAACATCGGCGACCACGCGGGTCTCGACCTGAAGGGTTGAATTCATGCTCCCTTGGCGCTAAAGGTGGTAGCGGAACGGCGCGAGCCGTCCGGTTCCAGCTCGAAAACACCCTGAAAGACCGGAGGGCTCGCGCCCTACCGCTAAAAAGCGTTTCACCGCGTCGTCAGGGAAAGTTGCAGATGGCGTTTCCCTCGCTGCGTTTGACCTTCTCGCACACGAGAGGGTGCTTCGTGGACTCATTGCTCATTGCCAAGACCGTGTTCCTGTGCGTCGCGTTGCAGTTCACCGCGACCGTCGCGGTCGCCCAGCAGCCGACCGATAACGATGCCGACCGCATGGTCGCCGTCACCATTTCAGCATCCCAAGCGGATCAGCAGTCGTTCGTGGGCAACAGCGTCCGGCGACTCTGCCGTGCCGAACCGGACGACAACATCCCCGCCTGGAATGTCGAGGGCTGGCTGGCCTACCAACGTCTGTGGAATGAATTGGCCGCCAACCCCGACGACCCGGTGCTGCGAAAGTACCTCGGGCTTCCGATCGGATCGGCCGCCGAAAACGACACGCTTGTGATCAAGTCGGCGCGCGGCCGCAGCGCCCCGAAATGGCTGGGTTGGAGAAGCGGTTCGTATCGGCAAACCGAGACGCCCCACTTGCAACTCTTTTCCCATGCCGACGAAGCCACCACGCGTGAAGTCGCGACGGACATGGAACGTGTGTACTGGATCTGGACCCAACTGTTCTTTCCGCTTTGGGAAGGCAATCATCAAGTCGCTGTTCATCTGCGCGACATCGATCCCGACGAAAGTGTTGCCTCCTCGTTGGCCAAAAACCCCGCCAGACTCTCTTCGCGGCGCAAGCTACGCATCGTGTTGCTCAAAGACGCCGACGACTATGCACGAACACTCGGCACCTCGATGCCCGGCATCAACCAGTCGACCGGGTTCTACAGCGACCAACGACAGACGTCGTTCTTTTACCCCTCGGCATCGGTCGACGCGGTCGCATCGCGCCGACACGAATTGATCCACCAACTGTTTCGCGAAGCCACACGATCCCGACTGATGGGCGAACTGCCCGGCGCGCGAGCTGATTTTTGGTTGATCGAAGGCATCGCGGGCTACTTCGAATCGCTGCACGTCGACCGCGCCCGCGCGACGGTCGGCGGCTGGGATAGCCCGCGACTGCAATTCGCTCGATACCGGGTTCTGGGTGGTCGAGATTTCATACCGCTACAAGAATTAAGAAGCGCCGGTCACGCTGCCGCACAACAACAATCCGATCTGGCCCGTTGGTACGCCAACGCGATCGCCTACACGCATCTGCTGCTCGACGGTGACTCCGTTGCCCATCGGCGCTGGGTCTACCAGCAACTCGCCACGCTTTACCAAATCCCGCTCGACGTGCCGGCCGCCGCCGCACCCGAGTCGCCCGAACGCGGGCTGATCGATTTCCTTCGAGTCGACGACACCGTGCTTCGTGATAACCCTACCTCCCGTCCATTGACGCAGCTGTGTTTGTCAAATTGTGAAACCACCCCAACCGGACTCGCTTCACTGGCTACGGCGAACGATTGCCAATGGATGGATCTGTCACGACAACCGGTTGCCACCGCCGATGTCACGCGACTTTGCCCCACACCGAATCAGCTGGATCAGTTGTCACTCGAAGCGACGCGGGTCGATGATTCCATCCACGCTTGGCTGCGGCAGGCGACGAACTTGCGCGAACTCGATCTCAGCTGGACACCCTGCGGCGACCAAACCCTCGCGGCCGTCGCAAACCACAACGCGTTGCAAACGTTGTGGTTGACCGGAACCCAAGTCACCGACGCATCGATTCCCACGCTCGCCGCGATCGGCACGCTGCAATCGATCGATGTCCAACGCACCGCCATCACCAGCGCCGGGTTGGCAAAACTCAAAACGCTTCGTCCCGATTGCAACATCAACCCCCTGCAGCTCCGCGCCCCATGACCTTTCCTCGCTTCTTCACCGCGAAGCAATCGCTCCCCTCGCATCGAATCGACGATGTCGCGGCCGAAGTGACCGAACGGCTCAAGGCGGAGGCGGCGATCGAGCAGATCCGTCCGGGACAATCGGTGGCGATCGCCGTCGGCAGTCGTGGCATCGACCGAATCGCCGAAGTCACACAAGCCGTTGTGCGTCTGTTGATCGATCGCAACGCCCAGCCGTTTTTGGTCCCCGCGATGGGCAGCCATGGCGGTGCAACCGACCAAGGCCAAGCCGCCACGCTGGCGGCATTGGGGATCACGCCCGAATCGGTTGGTTGTCCGATCCGGTCATCGATGGAAACCGTCCCGATCGGTGAAGGCCCCGGCGGCATCTCGCTGCATTTTGACCGCAACGCCGCAGCCGCCGATCATCTGATCGTGATCAATCGCATCAAGCCCCACACCAAACTGGACGGTTCGATCCAAAGCGGTGTTTGCAAGATGTTGATGATCGGACTTGGCAAACATCGCGGTGCGCTCGCCTTTCATCCCGCGTTCAAGTCCTTCGATCATCGGCTGGACCGAATCACCAGCGATGTGATTCCAAAGATCCTGGCGGCGACACCGTTCTTGTTCGGAATCGCACTGGTCGAAGACGCCCATGACTCGATCGGCCAGATCACCGTCGCCACCGGTGATCGATTACTGGAACTGGAACCGACTCTGCTACGCAGGGCGATCGAGTGGATGCCCAAACTGCCGTTTCGAACGGCCGAGTTGCTGATCATCGATGCGATCGGCAAAGAGATCAGCGGCACCGGATTGGACACCAATGTCGTCGGCCGCAAGTGGCACGACAAAATGGCCGGCGACGACGAATGGCCCAAGATCGACGAGATCTACGTTCGCTCGCTGACCGAAAAGACCGCCGGCAACGCATCCGGAATCGGCATCGCCGAATACACGCACCGACGCGTCGCCGAGGGCATCGATCCGGTCAAGACACGCATCAACTGCATCACCGCAGGCCACGCGACCGCGGCCGCGCTGCCGGTCTGGTTCGACTGCGATCGCGATGTGCTCGAGGCCGTCATCGGGCAAACACCGATGGACGCCGATCAACGCCGTTGGCTGCGGATCCCCAACACACTCGACCTGGAACAGATCCAGTGCAGCGAAGCCTATTTGGACGAGGCGCGATGCAGCGACCGACTCGAAATCGTCGACGATCCGCGTTCACTTCAGTTTGATGACCAAGGTGACTTCGTTTGACCTGCGACCACCACCCCATCGTTTTGCCCCCATCGTTTTGCCCCCATCGTTTTGCCCCCATCGTTTTGCCCCCATCGTTTTGCCCCCATCGTTTTGCCCCAAATCATTCTGCCATCCCGGCCCGATTCCCACCGACTTGCCGGTGCACCGCGGGGAGGTAGGAAGATTTTGGAGGTAGGGAAATTCCAGAAATCGCATGAACCGTGCATCGCGATATTTTCTTACCGCCGAAATTTTCTTACTTGATTTTCGCTGGTGGCTGTCGATTTTGTGAGCCGCGACGCGTAAGCGGCCGGGCATTGCGGCGCCCGCCCCAGGCCTTACGGCCAGCGGCTCACCATGGATTCAGCAGATCCCGACTAACACGGCACGCCGCGGGTGGCAACACGGCAATTCGATCCCTCCATGTCCTCGGCTGGCCGCCGCCATTGCAAGGCGAGCAAGAATCGCTGATAAACAGCCGCGAGATCACTCCGTTTTACATCGCCACTCGACCCTTTTCATGCCTGCTTCGCAACCCGAAACGCTCGAACAAATCGACCTTCAGCTTCTGCGGATGATTCAACATCGCCGCAGCCTGGTTGAAGCGTTGGCCGACCAGCAATCGCTTTCCTCGGTCGGCGAATCGAACGCCCAACGAGATCAGACGCTCCAGGCCTTCTGCTTCGATTCGGATCAGACGCAGGCCCCCAAAGAAGTCGACGCGCTGCGTCAAACCCTGCGCCACATCGACAGCTATTGTCGCCTCGGGGTAGGGCCCGGCGCGGTCAGTTTTCTCGGCCCCAAGTACAGCTACAGCCATTTGGCGGCGATCAAGTATTTCGGCGACGCGACCCCGTTTGCTCCGGTGGCAACGATCCCCGCAGTCTTCGATGCCGTCCACCGCGGCGATGCCGCCGGCGGTCTGGTCCCGATCGAAAACAGCACCGACGGCCGCGTCGTCGACACGCTGGGCATGTTCGCCCGCCGCCACATGCAGATCTGCGGCGAAGTCTTGCTGCCGATCCACCACAACCTGCTGGCCAGCGGCAAGCGAGATCAAATCACCGAGATCCACAGCAAACCCCAAGCCCTGTCCCAGTGCCGCGTTTGGCTGGCCGCCAATTTCCCGGCCGCCGCACTGATCGAAGTCGGCAGCACGACCGCGGCCGCGGAATCCGCCGCTCAGCATGCCCACATCGCCGCGGTGGCCAGTCTGCCGGCCGGACGTGAATATGGACTCGACGTGCTGAATCAAAACATCGAAGACAATCGCGATAACGTCACGCGTTTCGCCGTCCTCGGCCGCGACGAAACCCACCCCACCGGCAAAGACAAAACGTCACTGCTGTTCCAAGTCGAACACCAGCCCGGCGCCCTGGCCGGCGCGATGAGTGTGTTCAGCCAGTCCCAACTGAACCTGACCTGGATCGAGTCTTTCCCCTTGCCCGGATCACGGAACGAATACCTGTTCTTCGTCGAATTCAGCGGGCATCGTGGCGAAGACCGGGTGGCCACCGCGATCGATCAATTGAGTTCGATCACACGCCGGCTGGAGATTTTGGGGTCGTATCCGGTCGCCGTGCTGTAACTGAACCGATCAAGGATCGGTTCGACACGGGCGGTGTCGTTGAATGTCCGAAGTCACCCTCCCTGGCAGGGAGGGTCGAGCGAAGCGAGGGGAGGGTCGAGCGGTCGTCGCTGAGCGATTCCCAGCGACAGTTTCACATCTGACCTTCCCACCAGAGCGAGGAATCCCTAAGAGTGGTTCGTTCATCGGTCAATCAAGGAAGGTTCAATGAAAAAATCGCAAAGAAACGGCGGCGGGCAGAGCGAGGAACTGGCCCACCCACCCCGCACGACGTTCGACTATCCCGTCCGCTTAGTCGCCTACACCTTGATTGCCGCTGCCGTCTGTCAATTGATCTTGCTAGCAGTCCGTGGCGTGGGAATCGAGTTCGTCGCCCGCGAAAACGGTCCCGTCGAACTGGCGCAAGTCGGCATGGCCCTGTTCGCCTCCGCCTGCCTGATGATTGCCGCCGTCCAGATGCCCTTTGGCCGAACGCTGTTGGTCGTGTGTGGTTGTCTGGTCGGTTACGCCGCGGCGCGTGAATGCGATGCCTGGTTCGAATCCGTGTTCTTTGATGATGCCTACAAGTACCTGGCCGGATTGCCGCTGCTGAGCGTGGCAATGGTGGCCTTGGTTCGCGGTCGAAAACGGATCGTCGTCGAGTCGCGGGTGCTGCTGAGAACGCCTTCGATGACGATCTTCGCGATCGGGGGCATCTACATTTGCACCCTCTGCCAGGCGTTCGATGTCCCAGACCTGTGGACCGCCGGCGGACTGAGCGAATCGCCTGAAATGACGAAGGCAGCGGTGGAGGAATTCGCCGAGTTGTTCGGTTATCTGTTGCTGGCGTTCTCCGGCGTCGAATCCCTGGCGATGGCATTCGCACACGGGAACGTCGAAACCCGATCCGTCGAATCGGCTGCTGCCGAAGCGACTTGCATCGAACTGACGACACCTCAGATCGACGCACCGTCGCGGAAAGCCGCGTAACACGTTGCTGAACGGCCTGTTGATTTGATCCGATCACACGTGAGATCAGCCGTCACGCACGGGCGCATGGGCTTACGGGCAATACCGCTAAGTTAAGCATGGTTTCCTCAACTCGGTGCCCGTAGGCTCGCGCCAAACGGCTGATATTCGTTTGACATCAGCCGGTTCGCGCCAGCGTCCGGGCCTCCCCGTCGGGCTTAACTTAGCGGTATTGGGCGTACGGGCGGTAACACCAAGAAAACACACCTGGGCCCGTAGGCTCGCGACAAACGGCTGATGAAATCAACAGCCCGTGAACGTCGCCGCTGCGAGTCGACTCAGCCGCTGACGACGCCGGTGACGATGCACTTGACCGATTTGCCGCCATCCAGATCGGTGTTGATCAGAATCTCTTGTCCGACGCGGTCCTCGGTTTCCCCCGCGTTGAACCGCAAGGTCACAAAGTGCAGTTTCTTGCTGCCACTGGGGGCCATGAACTCAAACCGTTGGTCGGCGCAAACGATGTCTTTGATGGCAAAGGGTTCGTCGCCCCGAATCACCAGTCGCTTTTCAACCGTCGCCCCGGGTTCCGCAGTCCCAAAACTGACCGCCGAGGGTGAAACACTCAACGACGGGCGGATCCGTCCGTTGATCGACATTTCCGTCGTCGGGAAATCGACGTCGTTGCTGATCAACGTCAAGCGTTCGTGAACGTCACCCTCGGGCATCGACCCCAAGACCTTCACCCGCATCCGGTAACGCACCATCCCCGGTGATTTCTGCGGTGCACTCAGTTGGACTTCCAAGTCGTCACAAAACGATCGCACATCGGTGATCTGCCAATCACGATTTCCCGTGTGCGTGATCACGATGTCCTGCTGAGTCCCAGTCCCCGAAGCAATCTCCCCGAATGCGACTTCAGGCGGATCAAACGTGACATCGGTTCGAATGAACCCGCTAACCTTCAGTTGAACTTCCGCGTAGTAGGGCCGATCGAACACGACCGTGACGACCGCGGACTTCTGACCGATGAAGGTGCTGGTGTTGAAACGGGCCACCACCGAAGCGGTCTCGTGAGTCTTCAGCGTGTTTTGGGTGACCGTCGGCGTCGTGCAACCACAACTCGATCGGACCGCCGCGACGTGAACGTCTTCCTGATACAGGTTCGTGAAATCGAATAGGTATTCACACTTGGCCCCCCGCCCGACGATGCGAAAATCGTGACTCGTCGTCTTGAACATCTTCTCCGCCCAGTTTTCACCCGAAGAGGATGGAGCGGCGGAAGTCTGACGTGACGAAACCGTGCGGGTATCAATCTGCCCGAACGCGGAATCGCAATGGACAGCAAAACAAACGAGCAAGCACCACGCAACCAGAGGCATGGTGCTGCGTCGAGACAACACGGCGAGAAAACTATGAATCATCAATTCGGACCGTTCGGCGAGAGTCGATGTGGGCCATCGGCATACCACCGTCAAACTTTACCAAATCTCACTCGTTTGAAGTAGGCGTTTCCGATTGTCTGGCATCTATGGTTTCGGCAACTGAGTGGAAATTTTCCAGTAATTCTTTCAGTCGCTCCATTGGAAGCCCGACAACGTTGCTCTCGCTGCCCCCACCGACGATTTCAATCCAGTCATTTCCGTCCTGAAATCCAAACGCCCCCGCTTTTCCTTCCCATAACAGCGTGTCGAGGTACGCTCGAATCATGGTTTCGGACAGCGATTGCATCTGCAACTCGGTGCGGACGACGTCGACGATGCAGCGAGACTCGCCGGAGGACCACAGGCAGACGCCGGTGTACACGTCGTGGCGACGTCCGCTGAGCGTTCGAAGCATCTCCGCGGCGTGCTCCTCGTTGTGCGGTTTTCCCAGGATCTGTCCCCCGCACGATGCGACGGTGTCGGCGGCCAAAATCATCGCCCGCGCGTGTCGCCGCACCACGCTTTCAGCTTTTCGGTACGCGTAGCGGGCCACCAGCTCGGGCGCCGTTTCACGACTGCAGACCCCGCACTCGGCGTCGTCGCTGGCCGGATCGATCGTGAACTCATACCCGGCCGCCCGTAGCAGCTGCGCGCGCCGGGGCGAACCACTGGCCAACACCAACGGCATTGCGTCGGGGATAGGGGCTCTACTTAAACCGCGCATCAGCGGCAGATCATCTGAAATTGCCATCGCTTCAATCAAACCGAGTTACTTCTGGCACCGAATGTGAAAAAGACTGTCGTGGCCTGTCTAGATTTAACTTAGGGGTTGGTTCGGACCGGAGGGCTCGCGCCCTGCCGCTAAAATCGTAGCGGAACGGCGCGAGCGGCCTGTTGATTTGGTGAGCCGCGACGCGTATGCGGCCGGGCATCCAGGCGCCCGCCCGAGGCCTTACGGCCAGCGGCTCACCATTGACTCGACAAATCCCATTCAATCGGCAGCCCCGCCGAGCCGTCCGGTCTCACCCGAAGTTCAAAAGTTGACAAAGCGTTAGCCGCCGCCCGAATCCGAGGGGCCAGCCGGTGGCGGGTCAGGCGGTGGTGGGTCAGTCGGCGGTGGACCGGCTGGCGGTGGGCCGGCCGGCGGTGGCCCCGAGGACGGCGGATCGGCCGGCGGCAAACCCAGCCGGCGTTGCTCCAGCTGCCGAACGGCCCCTTTGAGGGATTCCAGCAGACGCGGCACTTGGCCGGCGGCGACGAAGACGCGGGCACTGACCGCCGATTGCGGAAAGAAACTTGTCAGGAAATCCAGTCCGAACTCGGTCGCACCGTGCCCGATCATCACGCCGTTGGCGTAGGTACCGCTGAGCACCTCGTCGGGCATCTTCAAATCGTCATAGATTTCTTGGGGGCTCGGTCGACGCGCGTCTGGGTTGGGCGGCTGCGGTTGTGGCGTGTGCGGATCGCCGAACCGTCCCCGATAAAGCTCCAGATTGGTCGTCAACGCCTCAATAAATTGCGGCATCACCGGATGGGGAATCACCACCCGAGCAGCCACCTTGTGGGGTCGTCCGATCGTCTGCAAAAAGTCGACGATGTACTCGCTCGGTCCCGTCATCACGATCGCACCGGTGCTAAACGTCCCCCCGGCGACGTGATCGGGCACCCGCGCCCGCAGCGGAGGGTTGGGCTGCGGCTGCTGGCCGGGCTGGCCGGACTCGTCGGGTGGATCAGGCGTTTGGTCGTCAGAGGACATGCGTGGGACGCTGGTGCTTTGGTGGGGGAGGATTCAGCCGCGCATTCCGATCGGAATACCGCCACCAGTCTAAATCTCACCGCCACCGTCCGAAACCCGTGACGGTTCGCCTGCGATTGATCGCGTTCCCAGAGGATGCCCGCACGTCGCGTCGCGGCCTGCTGATGGAGTGAGCCGCGACGCGTCAGCGGCCGGGCACCGCCTTGCAGGCACCGCCTTGCGACACAGCGTGTGGCGGAGCCACACCGCCATCGCGTTCCAAGGCGGAGCCTTGGAACGAGGACGACGTTCCGCCCCCATCGTCTTGCCCCCATCGTCTTGCCCCCATCGTCTTGCCTCCATCGTCTTGCCTCCATCGTCTTGCCTCCATCATTCTGCCCCGAATCGTTCTGCCATTCCTCTCCTGATCGCCTCCGAACCGCCACACCAACCCTTGACACCGCCCCCAACCCTTGTATCATTGCATTAATACAAAGGTGCAACCCATGTTGATCCAAATCCAATCCGGCAGCCAGCCGATCTACCAGCAGATCGTCGATCAGATTCGCTTCCGAATCCTCTCGTCGCAGCTCAAGGCCGGTGACGAGTTGCCGACGATCCGTGGGCTTGCCGAAACGCTGAAGGTCAACCCGAACACGATCGCCCGGGCCTACCGCGAGCTGGAACATGAAGGGCTGGTCGAAAAGCGTCGAACGACCGGGACCTTCGTCGCGGAATCATCGGGAACACTCAGCCGCGCCCGCCGCCGACAGATTCTCACGCCCGAAATCGACAAACTTCTCGTGCTCGCCAGCCACCTGGGTGCAGACCCGGCCGAGTTGGATGAACTGATCACATCACGTCAGCAAGCCCTTCAACGAAAGGAATAAAGCCCATGACTTCCGCCGACGATTTTGCCGTACGGGTCCAGTCACTCTCGCGTTCCTTTCGCGGAACGGATGCACTGGTCGATGTCAGCTTGCAGATCCCGCGGGGGTCCGTGTTCGGACTCGTCGGTCTCAACGGGGCAGGGAAGACGACACTGATCCAACATGTGATCGGTTCCCTCAAGGCGTTGCACGGAAGCGTCAACGTGCTCGGCCAGGATCCCACGATCCGGCCGGAAAAACTACTCGCCCGAATCGGCTACATGACCGAAGAAGACTCGCTGCCGAAGTGGATGCGAATCCGGGACCTGATCAGTTTCTGTCGCACCGTCTATCCGACCTGGTCGGACAGCTATGCGACGCAACTGTGCGACATGTTTGGTTTGTCGACGACCGCGAAACTCAAATCACTTTCCAAGGGCGGCCGCGCCCGCGTGGCGCTGTTGGCGGCGATTGCGCACCGACCGGAACTGCTGATCTTGGACGAACCGAGCAGCGGATTGGATCCGATCGCGCGGGCCGACATTTTGGAAGCGATCATCCGCACCGTTGCCGATGAAGGCCGCACGGTGCTGTTTTCCAGCCATCTGCTCGAAGAGATCGATCGGGTGTGCGATCACATCGCGCTGATCCATGACGGCGTCCTCTTGGAATCGATTCCCGCGGCGACCTTGCCCGAGCGGTACACCGAGTGCTTCTATCGCACGGAGACACCCTCGTCGCGTCCGCCCGAGATCTCGGGCTCGTTCGGCGGCACGGGCGACGCGTCGGAATGGTCGGTGTTGATGGACTCCGACGATGAAGCGTCTCTGTCGACGACCACCTCGATCGAATCTCACGGATCGCGTTGGGAATTGGTGCGTCAACAACCGGCGACCGTTCACCGCTGGTTTGCCGGTCGCGTCCAACGCAAGCCGACAGCATCCTCGACACCCACGGAGGGCATTCAACATGTCTGAAATCATGGCACTGACGAGGTTGTCGATCGCGCGCTGCAAGACGGCGCTGACCCTCGCGATCGTCTACATGCTTCTGATCCACCTGGGCGCGGTCCTCTACAGTCTCAGCGACGCCGGGGGCACGGTGACCGGCCAGCGCGCCGTCACCTCGATCGTCGTGATGTTCTCGCTTCCGCTGCTCGGGATCACGTTCGCCTTGTTCGACTTCAGCGACCAAGGCGACATCGGCGGCGGCGCGACGGGATATTTGCCGTGGTTATTGCGGATGCCGATCCGGACCTGGAAACTCGCCGCCGTCCCGCTGGGCCTGAAAACACTTTGGACGCTCGCTGTTTGCGGCGCGATTGCGTTGACGGCCCGAGTCTTCGGAATCCCGCTGGAACGTTGGTTCATTCCCGCCGTTGGGATTGCGACGCTGTTTGTTCTGGCCTGTCTGGTCACTTGGCAACCGTTTCGCTGGACCTACACACGTCTTTCGCTGATCGGAATCCTATTCGTCCCCGCCTACGCATGGTTGATCGCATCGGTCTCGTTCGCGTTCGCCAACGAACGCTCCGATCTCCCCTCGGGTACGACTTCGATCACCGCCGCTTGGATCATTGGACTGTCGACCTACACGGCGCTGACCCTGCTCGCGCTGCGCGCCGTCCGATTGGCACGCTTCAACGTCACCGGGCAAATCAGTGAGTCGCGCGGCTGGATGGGGTCTGTGGAAACCGCTTCCTCTGCCGTGGAGGCATCATCCGCGACACCACTGAAGCATCCCGCCAAGCGCTCGCCGATCACCGCGCTACTGCGATTCGAAGCATCCAAACTCGCCGAATTCGGGACCAAAATCGTTGCCGCCAGCTGGTTGCTGATCGTCCTGTTCTTCTCCCTATTCAGCCAGACCGGAACCGATACCGTCGTCTTCCTCGTGGTCGCGTTTCTGTTTCCGGGGATCTTCCTGAACGAATGGAAACTGTCGGGGCTGCACGAGAACTTTCTGCCACACACGCTGGCGATGGCGCCGATCCGCACGACAACGATCGTCTGGACCCATCAACTGATCACCACGGCGATCTGGTTTGCATCGCTGCTTGGAGTTCCGATCGTGATGCTGATCTGGTACACCACCGGCGCGAGTGCACCGATGGTCGACGCCTGGCAGCGCGTGATCGGCTCGCAATTCGACGCTCCCGACGCCCTCGCGCGACTCGCCGGGATCTCAGTCATTGTCGCGATGTTGCTTGTCATCCGCCAAACCACATGGAACATCGCGGCGAGTTCGACCGACGAGAAACGATTCGTGTACTGGATGATCGCCGTGAAGTTTGCCATCGCCTTCGCCGTGTTCAGCTGGTTCTTGTTCCAGTTCTTGCAGTTTCCCGATTGGGAGGCCTGGACGCTTTGGGCGTGGCAATCGTTCGCCAAGTTACCGGCGCTGCTGCCCTGGTTGACAGCGGCCAAAGCGATCCTCGTGATCATCGCCACCATGCTGCTTTATCGCTCTGGTCTGGCCGAGCGTCAAACCGTCATCGGACTGGTCGTCGGCTATCTCGCGGGCACGTTCCTGATTGCGGCAATCGTCTGGCAATGGGTGCCCAGTGACCGCGTCGCCTTGTGGCACTGCGTGACCGCGACCGCGGTGTTGATGCCCTACAGCCGGATCGTGTTGGCGCCACTTTGTCTCGCCCACAATCGCCACGCCTAATCGATTCCGCGATTGACACCCGCCGATTCGCGCAAGCGATCGGGCCCCCGTTTTTAACCGTTGCGGATAACAGGTAAGAAAATTTCGGAGGTAAGAAACTTTCCCTACCTCCAAAATCTTCCTACCACTTCACGCAGCCACCCAGGGCGGCTAAAGCCTGCACACCAACGAATTGCTAAATCCAGCTTCCCCTTTATCGGTTCAATGATGCTTGACATCGAAATCATCAAAGCAGACTGCAGCAACGAAGAACATCAGGCTGCGATCCTTTCGATGATGGAGGCGTATTCGGCCGATCCCATGGGCGATGCCAAGCCGTTGTCCGACTACGCCCGGCGGAATCTGATTCCCGGATTGCGCGACCACCCGACTTCGCTGGTCTTTCTGGCCCACAACGCTAATGAGCCCTGCGGGATCGCCACGTGCTTTCGTGGGTTCTCAACCTTTGCCGCCAAACCGCTGATCAACATCAGCGATTTCTACGTCGCCCCCAAGGTTCGCGGACACGGGATTGGCCGTCGACTGCTCCACGCGATCTGCGAAGAAGCGGTGGCGAGTGGATGCTGCAAATTGACGCTCGAGGTTCAGCAAAACAACTCCCGAGCTCGTTCCATCTATGATCAATTTGGCTTCACCCAAGCCGTCTACGCCGCCGACGCCGATGGCGGCGGCTCGCTCTACATGGTCAAACCGATCTGACATCCGCTCTGTTTTGCGACCCCGATTCGAAGACAACCGGCAACATCTAAAAACTGCACGACCTCTGTGCGGAAGGGTTTCTCAAGATGGTTCTGACAGGGGTTCGCTTTCGAAACGTTCCCCTCGACGTTCTGCGCCGCGATCGCTATTCCTTCAGCCCGCTCAGGTCCCAGACGCGGATCGTTCCGTCGCGGCCGCTGGTGGCGATTTGATGTGCCACCGGATCCAAGGAAACGTTGTGGACGGCGGATTCGTGCCCGGACAGCGCGGTCACCAGCTCGCCGCTGGCCAAGTCCCAAATCCGGCACTTTCCGTCTTGGCTGGCGACGACGGCATGCGTTCCATCGCCGCAAAACGCGACGCTCCAATTGTCGCCGCTGCTGCCGACCAACTGACGGTCTTCCAACCCCGTCGCCGTGTCCCAAATGTGAATGGTTTTCCCCCAACCAACCGTTGCCAATTGCGTTCCCGTCGGTGCAAATTTGACGTTGTAGATCGGGCCGTCGTGGCCGAGCAGCGTCTGCCGCGTCTCCAGGGTTTCGGCGTCCCAGATCCGCACGATCTTGTCGCTGCCGACCGATGCGATCAACCGTCCGTCGGGTGACCAATCGACACTATAGATCGATCCCGGCTGTGTCACGCTGGCCAGCGGTCGCCCCGAATCGATGTCCCAGGTGTGGATCACGCCATCGTGATCGCCGGCGACGATCCGTCGGCCGTCGGGTGAAAACGCGATCTTGCGGACCGCGCTGTGGGCGTCCCATTCCTGCAACAATTCCAACGACTCCGAATCCCAGATCTTGACCATGCCGTCGTTGCCGCTGGTCGCGACGATGTCCTTGGTCGGGTGATACTGGATCATCCAAACGATTCCGCGATGGGCGTCAAAGCTTCGCAACACCTTTTGCTGTTTGACATCCCACAACCGCACGCTGCCGTCTTCGATCGCGGCGACCACCTTTTCACCACTCGGATCAAAGTCCACCGCCCACACCGTTCCCGGGTTGCCCGCCAAAACCGTCGACGGAAAAACCGGACCGGCATCGACTTGAGCGACCGCGGCCGGTTCACCGCGCGTCGCCAGAAAGATCACGGCGGCACACAAGCTGGCGATCCCGATCAGTCCGGCTGCCCAAGCGGCGCGGAGTGTGTTGCGGGAAACCAGTCGATGCGAACCGCTGCGCCGCAGTTTCTTCGTCGTGTTCGCGACCGCGGGGACCTGTAACGGAGAAATCGGGCCATAACTGGTCACGATTTCCGCCAACGTCTCGGCGACAAAGGCTGCCGACTCAGGGCGCCGCGCGGGGTTCTTGTCCATCAACGCCATCGTCAGCTCGGACAACGGCAAGGGGATCTTGGAGTCCAGCTTGACCGGCGGCTTGGGTGTTTCGTCCATGATGCGTTTCATCACGCCGACGATCGACGGGGCTTCGAACGGCGACACTCCGGTCAACATTTCGTAGAGCACTGCACCCAGCGAGAACAGATCGCTCTTTTCGTCCGCGGTCGCTCCGGTGGCCTGCTCCGGTGACATGTACAGCGGCGTTCCCGTGACCATCCCGGTCTTGGTCAGGCGGACATCATCGGTCGCACGGGCCAAACCGAAATCCGTCAGCTTGACGCGGTCGGTTCCCGATTCGATCAAGATGTTCGCCGGCTTGATGTCACGATGCACCATGTCGCGGCCGTGGGCGGCCGACAGTCCCGCAGCGATCTGCATCGCGATGCGAGCGGCCTCACTCGGCGGCAACGGTTTCTCCTCTTGCAGTCGTTTTTCCAACGTCACGCCTTCGATGTACTGCATCACCAGGAACGCGACTTCGCCTTGATCCTCGCGCGCCACTTGATGCATCGCCACCACGTGTTCGTGGGAAATCGCCGCCGCGGCGCGGCCTTCGCGGCAAAAACGCTGACGGGCCACGTCGTTCTTGGCGTACTCGGGATTGAGCACCTTGATCGCGACGTTGCGTTGCAAGTGCGTGTCAAAGGCTTCCAACACGATTCCCATGCCCCCCCGACCGATCACCCGTGAAACTTCAAAGTGATGCAGACGCCCGATGTAGGCCGGATCGTCGGACTTTTTAAGAAACGGCAACGCGACAGGAGTGGCCGCTTCGATCGTCGGCGTCAAGTCCGGATCCGATCCCGCCGGGGGCTGATCCAATCGGCCGGCTGAGCTCGATTGTTCGCTGGCGTTCGATTCGCCGCCCTCGCTAGCGGGCAGGTGCGTCACGCTGGCGTCCGCGTTTGGCGTGTCCTGACCGTGAACGCTGCCCGTCACCGCGGCGACGGCTTTCCAATACGCAGAATCACTCGGTGGCAGCGTCCCGACCGCTTGCCCGACGAGATCCTCGATCGGCACGTCCTTGGCCGCGGCACCTGCCAGGATCGCACTGCCTGAAATCGCGACCGATTCGAGGACACTTTGGCAGCGCGTGCAGCCCCCGATGTGCTCGGTCGCACCACTTGCCTCCGCCTCCGGTAACGAACCACCGACCAATGCTTTCAACTGCGTCTTGGTCGGGCACGCTGAAACTGTCATCGCGTTTCCTCTTCTTGTTCCAGTCGCTGGATCTCGGCACGGAGCCGCGCGGTCACTCGACTTTTGGCGACGTAGATCGCGCCGGTGCTCATCGACAATTCCTTCGCCGCCTCGGCAGCCGAACGGCCTTCGACCGCCGTGATCCGAAAGGCAGACCAGGTTTTGGGATCCGAGTTTTCTTCGACGGTTTTCATTGCGATCGCAGCAAGTGAACGAAGGTGTTCCAATTCCCACTGCTCGCTGAGTTCATTTCGGTCGTCAGCGGCTTGGGATAACAATTCCAATTGAGCCGTATCATTTCCCGACGGTCCGGTTTTTTTTCGCTTTTCAAAATAGGTGTAGAGTCGATTCCGGGTGATCGTGAACAACCACGAGCGAAAGCCGCCTTTTTCCTTGTCGTACTCCAATCGCCCGATCGCCGAACCGACCCGCCGAAAGACGTCTTGCACGATGTCTGCCGCGTCGGCGTCTTGCAGCCCCCGGCTGCGGACGAATCGGTAGAGCATCGGGCCATAGTCACGCAAAAAATCGCTCCATGCCTCGTGATCGTTGGCGTCGCGAAGCCTCAAAAGGAGCGTCGCTCGCGTCACAGGAGATTCGCTCACCCTGTCTGTCTCAGTTTTGAAGTTCGGTCCACTCGGCCACCGGCAGTGACGGCGAAAAAAACCAAGCGTGCGATTGCGTAAGACAGTATAGCGACCGAACCGACTCTCACAGTCGGCACGTTCCTCCGCTAGAACTACCCGACCGCGATCGCTTCCTTACAACCTCCGGTTTGAAATTCGCGTCTTTTGGGAATCTTCGCCTCCCTCCCGACCCGAACATCCCACCCCACCGCCCCCCCCGTTTAGAATCCGTTGCGGAAGCCCACCCGGGAATTCGCGTCCTGCCGGGTAATCCAATTAGTTTCACCACATCGCCCCACCCCTGTTTCTCGATTAGCAATCCTCGCAACCACTCCCGTGCCGAGTACTACGAAATCATCTGACGACGCCGCGGAGCCGAACGCCCCCCGCGACCAATGGCAACCCGAGCACCCCGCGTCGCCCGACGCCGTCGTTGATCGAGGGCCGGAGCTGCGCGATTCGGCGGATCCGATTTCGACGACCGTACTGGCCATCGCCGCTCAGTCATCCGGTCCAACCGAATTCCTGGAACAGATCGCCGGCCGCTGGCTGACAGCGTTTCGGGCGGACGTTGTCGCGGTCACGCACCCCAACTGGTCCGCGCCGATGATGCTGGCGTCCGACGCGGAGCTGGCTCGGCGGCTTGATGCCGATCGCATCGGCAACCTGCTGGCTTCGTCCACCCCGGCCGCAACCGCGTGCGATCTGCCGCTGCAGCCCGCATCTGACTCGACGCTTTCGGAGACTCTCTCTCGGGCGCTCGAATCGACCGGACCCGATTCGGCCAATCAAGCTCGCGGGTTGCACGTGCGTTTGATGGACGGACGCGAACCCTGCGCCGTTTTGCTGATTTACGCCGATCGCCACGTCCCTGACGTCGCCGTTCAGATTCGTCAGTTGAGACGGTTGGCCGAATTCGCCGACTGCTGCCGGATCGCACTTCACAGCTACCGCGACGATCACGCGAAGCAACAGCTGCCGATGACGGGGAATCCCGCCGATGGCGAGCGTGCGTTGCGTCATTTCCACCGCGATTTGGATGTCACCGGAACCGCCTACCGGATCGCCAATGAATCTCGGCGCGTGCTGTCGCTCGATCGAGTCACGGTGCTGGTCGCCAAGGGCAGCCGGCTACGCGTCGAATCGGTCAGCGGCGTTGCCGTTGTGGATCGACGGGCCAACGCGATCGCCGCCGCAGAGACGCTTGCGCAGCGTGCCCTGGTCTTGGGCCGGCCGATCAAGCTGCCTTTTTCAGACCCGCTGCCGCCACAGCTGGCCAATCCGCTTGATCACTATCTGGAAGAGACAGACGTCGCCTCGGTATGGATCATGCCGCTGTATCAGCCCCTTTCGTCCAACGCAACACACGGCCATCGATATCGACCCTCCGCCGCCGACGTTGCCGAACCTTCACGCGCCGAATTCACCGACGACCTCTGCAGCGACGCCGAACCGATCGGAGTGCTGTTGCTGGAGTCTTTCTCCGACGACGCCAAAGTCGAACCCACCGCGGCGATGCGTGAAATCGCTGCCGAAGCCGCGATGGCGTTGGCGAACTCTCGCGAGCACCATCGCATCTTCGGCTTACACGTCCTGAAAATCCTCGGCGACTGGTTCGGTGGTCGTCGCCTGCCGTACACCACGCTCGGATTGGTGGCGACGGCCATGTTGCTGATCGCGGCAACGGTGATCCAAGTCGATCACAAAATCATTGCGACGGGATTCGCCGAGCCGTCGGGACAACAAAACGTCTTCGCACGGACCGATGGAGTCGTCAAAGAAATCTTTGTCCGCGACGGCCAACAGGTTGCGAAAGGTGACGTGTTGATGCGTCTGGAAAACGCCGACTTAGAATCCACCGCCGAATCCTTGTCGGGTGAAATCCAGACGACCGCGCAACGCCTGACATCGATCCGATCGATGTTGCTGGATCCGGCCACCGATGCCAAACAGTCCGGTCGCATGGCGATCGAACAACGCCAACTGCAAAGCGAGCTGAACAACCTGCAAAGCCAGCTGGACCTTGTTCGCAACCAACTCTCCGAACTGCAGATCACCGCTCCGATCGATGGCGTGGTGTCGGCGTGGCAACTCAAACGCAAACTGTCCGACCGGCCGGTCGCGCGGGGCAATCATCTGCTGAGCATCGTTCGCACCGATGGCCCCTGGCAGTTGCGGCTGGAAATTCCTGACGAAGACGCCGCCGAAATCCTTCGCGCGTCGACCGCCCAAGATGCACTGAAAGTCGAATTCGCCGCCGCGTCCCATCCCGAATCAACCTTCGTCGCCACACTCCAGTCCATCTCCGGCGCGGCCAGACGAAACGCACAGGGCGCGACCGTCATCGATGCCGTTGCGACGGTCGATCTCCCGAACGATCCAGCCGACGATGCAGATCGACGATTCGGCACGCAAACCTTTGCCTCTGCCGACGCGCACAACGGTGTAGAAGCGACAGCCAAGATCCGTTGCGGGCGACGCTCACTGCTGGGCAGCTGGTTCGGGGACGTCACCGATTTCGTCCATCGCAACCTTCTCTTTTACGTGCGATGACACCGATACGATGACGCTGACGCCGCTTCGTCACCACCGATCGCAAAGCTCCGCGAAATCACCGATCGGTTTGCGCAAACGCCCGGATCTGGTGTTTGTCAAAACCGAACACAAACACGATTCCGCGGTCGTCGTCAAAGATCCGATCGCGATGAAGTATCACCGCCTGCGCGACGACGAATGGTTCGTGCTCGAGCGGCTGCGTCCGGGTGTTTCGCTCGAATCTCTTCGTGACCAATACCAGGCACGCTTTCGCCCGGCGAAGGTCACGCTGTCACAATTAAACGATCTGCTGTTTCGATTGCATCGACTCGGGTTGACCGTTTCGGACAGGGCAGGGCAGGGCGATCGATTGCTCGAAAAACGACATTCCGATCGACGACGACACCTCACCCAACAATTCTCGAGCATTCTGTTCCTGCGGTTCCCGGGGGTCGACCCCGAACCGCTGCTGAAGCGTTTGTATCCGCTGGTCCGGCCGCTGCTGAGCGCCGCGGGCTTGGCGGTGATGTCGCTCGTTGTGGTCGCGACGATTCTGACGTTGGCTTCCAACTGGGATCGTTTCGCGGCCGAGTTCCCAGCGATGCAACAGTGGTTCCAACTGCGCTGCGTTTTCACCCTGGCCGTCGTCCTCGGTGTCACTAAGGTGCTGCACGAACTCGGGCATGCGGTGGTCTGTAAACATTTCGGTGGGGAGTGCCATCAGATCGGTCCGATGCTGCTGGTGTTTACCCCGGCGCTCTATTGCGACACGTCGGATTCGTGGATGTTGCCGAACCGGTTCGCGCGTGCGGCGGTCGGACTGGCCGGCATCGGCACCGAAGTTCTCTTGGCATCGCTCGCGACACTGCTGTGGGCATCCACGGGGCCGTCGTTGATTCATTCGCTGGCCATGAATGTGATGGTCGTTTGCAGCGTTAGCACGGTCTTGTTCAACGCCAATCCGCTGCTGCGTTACGACGGTTATTATGTGTTGTCCGACCTGTGTGATGTGCCCAACCTGGGCCAGAAGTCGCGTGAACTGACGTCGCGACTGGCTGCACGTGTGCTATTTGGCGTCGCGGCGACCGACGAAGAACCGATCGGCCGCGGAGAACGGTTTGGGTTGGTCGTCTACGCCGTGATGGCAACCGCGTATCGCTGGGCACTCACGCTGCTGATCTTGTGGTTTCTGATGTTGATGCTGCGGCCCTACCGGTTGGAATCGATCGGCATCGTGTTGTGCATTGTCGCCGCCGGCGGGTTGCTCGTGTCCAGCTTCCGTGGTCCCTTTTCGTTTCTCCGCCACCCTGGCAAAAGGAGACAGATTCGCATGAATCGATTGATCCGTTCCGGTTTGGTGATCGCGACACTGCTGGTCGTGGCCAGCATTCCGTTACCGTCCGGCGAGTCGGCCGACGGCCGCGTCGTGCCCCGTCAAGAGACTCCGATCTACATTGCCACCGGAGGTCATCTGGACGAGTTGGTCGTCTCGGCCGGCATGTCGGTAAACGAAGGCGATCTGATCGCGACGCTGTCCAACCCCGCAGTCGTCCATCAATTTTCAAAAACCGAAGCGCGGGTGAAGTCCCAACGCGAACTGGTCCAATCGCTGAAATCCAGCCGCCTGAAACTTCCCGATGCCGCCAACGAGTTGCCGGTGGCCGAAGCCATGCTCGTCGAACTGGAACAACAACTCGAAACGCATCGACGACGGCGTGAGGCATTGAAGATCCGCTCGCCGGCGAGGGGACGTTTGATCACACCGCCGCGACGTCCAGCGACCAAGGATCTCGCCTCACGCCAAGCGACGGATTTGACGCTAACCGGCTGGAGCGGCGATCCGACGGAGTCCCGCAACCGCGGCTGCTTTGTCGAACCCGGCACCGAATTGTTCACCGTGATCGGCGCTGACCGCTGGGATGCCGAACTCGTGGTCTCCGCTTCCCAAGTCCAACGCATCAAGGTCTCAAACGAGGTCAAGTTAGTCTTGGAATCCGACCCCGCGCATCCGCTGACCGGTTCTGTCGCCGAAATCTCATCCAAACAATGGACGATCGATGACAACCGACAACGTCGCGACGACGAAACGGCGACACAGATGCAGACGCCGGTTGAAACATCGTACGTCGTCCGCGTGGAACTCGACACGACCGACTCCATCGCCAAGGACGCATTGCGAACCGGAGCCGACGTCTCGGCCAGGATCACCGCCGAACCGATTTCCATCCTTGGCAGAATCGTCCGATTTCTGAATCGGTTGCTGCGGTTCCGGTAAGACACCAGCTTGGGACCCATAGGACGTATCGGTCCGATAAGTCCTATGGGTCTCATCGAGAGCTGCATCGTCGAAGGGGTCAGTTTTTTTCCGAGTGAGTTACGGCGGACGCAAGGAGGAAGAAGAGGCAATTAGCAGCTACCCATCTTACCAAAACGGCTCCTGACCCTTTTTTACTCGCCCGTTTTGCCAATTCGTCACGGCCCGCCCTTTCTTTCTTGACACCGGCGCCGAAACCTTTACGCTTAAGTCTTTAAGCGTAAGGAGTCAAGAACCCGATGTCTGAGAATCTTCCCACCGACCGTGAACTGCAAATCCTCGCCGTTCTTTGGGCGCGCGGCGAATCCACGGTGCGCGAGGTCTACGAAGAACTTCGTCGGCAAGGCGAAGGGTTGGCCCAGAACACCGTCCAGGCGTTTCTGCGTTTGATGTACGAGAAACAGCTGGTGACGTATCGACAACATGGTCGGGCGTTTGTTTATCGCGCCGCGGTCGCTCAGAAACGCACGCGTGGTCGACTGGTCTCATCGCTCGTGCAACGCGCCTTTGACGGCGCCGTCGACGCGCTGGTGCAGAGCGCCTTTGATGCCAAGGCTCCTAGTGAAGCAGAGCTGCAGCGATTGGAAGAATTGCTGCGGCGACATCGCGCCGGCAAGAAAAAATCACGCTGACGACCGCTAGCGGGATTCGGTCTCACAATACCTCCATCATCCATCGGGACACGTCATGAATGACTTTGGATTGCACCTGCTTGAGTCGGTTTGGATCAGTTCAGCCATCGTGTTGGTCTGTTTTTGGCTGGGTAGTTTGACACAGCGCAGCCCCCAGCGGCGTCAGCGTCTGTGCGAGGTCGGGATCGGCGTTTCACTTCTCACCGCGGCATTGGTCCTTGTTCCCCTGCCGCGCGCTTCGGTTTTCCCGTTCACCTCTCAAACGCAATTTCCCGGCCGCGCCGCAATCCTCGAGGCCTCCACGGAGGTTTCCGCAACCCCGCTTCCGAGCGCCAAGCCGGTCGTCGACTCACCGGTATCCACGACGGCCGGTGCGATTGCGCCCGCGATTTCCCCCAAGCCGGTTCAGGTCATCCGGCAACCGTTCCGCTGGCGGACCGTGATGGCCGGCGTCTATTTCGCGGGTGCAGGTCTGTGCATCGTGTTTCTGTGGCTGGGAAGCTTGCGTCTCCGGTGGATTGAATCGGTGGCTCGGGAGCAGCGTTCTGGCAACGTCCCGCTGCGCGTTCGTTTGTTGATCAGCCCGCGTGCAAGTCGGCCTTATTGTCGTGGCATCCTGCAGCCGCGAATTGTGCTGCCGTCGGCGATCGCCGAGAGCCCGCATTGCCGGCATGTGCTGCGGCACGAATCGATCCATCTGCAACGACGCGATGGCTGGGCGCGCGCCATGATGAACTTGGCGATGCCGGTCTTGTATCTCCATCCGTTCTATTGGTTGCTGCGACGGTCGGCGATCATGGCGTCGGAGCACGTCGCCGATCAAATCGCCGCCCGGGAATCGTCGATTGATGCCTACTCCACCGGAATGATCGAATTGGCGCGATCGCTGAACGCAACTCCGACGTACTTGTCGGTTGTCGGCGGGTGGAACAACCCGACCACGCTGACGCGACGGCTGCGATGGTTGTTGCAACAGCGTCACCAAACACCTCCATGCACGTTCGGTTGGTCCTGCATGACAGGCTCGATTGCCGTCGTCCTGATGGGCTCCGTAACGCTCTTGTTTGGATGTGCGCCACAGGCGGCAAGAACAAGTCAGGTTGAGGCGGTTGGTGATACGATTGCCGGCGGCATATGGTCGATGACACCCGATTTGCCCGGCAGCGTTGCGCGGATCACGGACAGCGATGTCAAAGTCGTTCGCGGACAGGTATTGGACGGTAGATTGCCGGTCCCCGATGCCGAAGTCTGGGCGAGTGGCTATGGCCGGATCGGCGGCCGCGAGAAAGTCGTGACGGATCAGGACGGCCGTTTCCAACTCAGCTTGCCGATCGATCCGCGAATGGCGATCCGGTCGTGGACCCTCGCCGCGTTTCAGGGAGATCGATTCGGGCGATCCGGAAACGTGTCCGACGATGGCAACGTCACCATCAATCTTGATCCAGGACGCGCGGCAGCATTCGAAGTTCGTGATCGTTCGTCAGGGAATCTGATTTCGGGGGCGCGTCTGTTTTTTCAGGACGGTCGGATCGTGGACGCGTCTGACGGACGCTGCCACGTCGGCGGGCTTGCGGCCGGTCTCAATCATCTCGTTATCGTTGCATCGGGTTACGCACGTCGCACGATTGAAGTCGACCTCTATTCTGGACGGCAGAATCGTTTGGTCATCACGCTCGAAAAAGGCGGTCGAGTTTTTGGGCGCGTCATTGATCGGGCCGGCCAACCCGTCGCGGGCAACCCCGTCGGGTTGATGGTCAGCCACCAAAGCCTGCAGCCCGCCCTGCAGCGAATCACCGATCAAGATGGAAGATACTCCATCGACGGTCTGCCGATCGACCGTCCGGTGCGTCTGAGCACTTATTCCCACAAAACCGCCAGCGGGTCCCGGTGGGAAACGCATACGGTCTCGGTCAATGCGGCGGATCCGCTGGAGGTCAATTTCACCGTTGACGGCGACCGCGCGGCTCGGCCTGAAATCCATGCACCTGGTATTCGAGCCCTTTCATCGGATCGGCCGGAACCGGGACGTGGGGCGATCCGTGGCCAAGTCTTGTTGCCCAGCGGGGCACCGGCGACAGAGTTCGAGTTGTCGTATCAGTGGCCGCGTGACTGGACGCCCGGTGAAGAGATCATCAGCGGGGGCCGAGTCGGAAACGCGTGCCTGTTTACTCCGGCGGACGGACGATTCGAATTCACGCAGCTTCAGAAAGGCGGGACCTATCGACTGGTCGCCGCATCGCCGGGGTACCAAGATGCGGTCGTCTCACGGGTGCATGCCGTGGCACTCGACGATTTGCAATCGGCCCCGGCGATCAACTTGCAATTAAAACCGGCGACCGATGCGGTGGTCACAGTCTACGACTCGTCAAACCGGCCCATCAGCGGAGCCGAGGTGTGGATGGTTCCCGAAGCCCCGAAACGGGCACTCGATTCACACCAGTTTGTCCGTCGCCGGCTTCATGGACGCTCAGACTCGCAGGGTCGCGTGCGTTTTATGAGCATCCCATTTGCCGATGGAGTCCTGATTGTTGAAAAGGACGGAAAGGGAACCGAACAACTTCCTTGGGACGGGAAGAACACCACCGTCAAATTATTGGATTCCGCGAGCTTGAAAGTTCGACTGGCACGCCCCAGCGGCAGCGCAAAACCGTTGCACGTTTTTCTGCAGCGGGAGGGAAGTAATCGATTGAGCGCGAAGTCGGCCGGTAGCAGTGACCAGGCCGTCGAGTTTAAAAACATCACGCCGGCGAAGTACAAGCTGTCGATCGAGTCGGGCGACTACGTCCTAGGCGACGGGAAGTGGTCTCAGGAAATCGGCGTGGTGGAACCCGGCAAGCAGAGCGTCGTAACATTGACACTGAAAACGACACTTGCAAAAAGACAAAAAGGGGAAGAAAGACAAAAAGGGGAAGGGGGTTTTTAACGCGGCGCAGGATGGTGTGGGCGGGCACCTTGCGGTGCCGGAGTCGCAAGCTGGAAGCTTACGCCACTGTTGTGGGTGATCAACGTGCGGGCAGTCGGTGGCCACGTCCGCCGGTTGATCACTGATTGGCAAACTGAACAGGAGTCGTCGCCATCGCACCAGGTACTGGCAGAGGCGTGCCGCCGCGACAAAACGAATCGATGTACAGGCCGATCTGTTCCGCATTGTCCGTCTGTCGCTCCTGGGCAAAGGAAACACCTAGCCACGTCGTCGAGCAAGCAACAACGCTGAGCATGGAACAGCGCAGCAGAAACATGATCGCGCTTGAATCTTTATGCATGAGTCAATTCGTCGGATCAGGCGTGAGTGGATGGATGACGGGAAGGACTCCGATGAAATCAACAGGCCGCCAAGCAAGTCAGCACTTGATCGGGATGGTCGCTGAACAGACCGTCGACCTTGGCTTGTCGGAGCGTGTCGATCAATTGCTGCAGCGTCGCGCATCCCTTGGGCAAGTCATCCGCCCGCACAGTCCAGGGGTGCACTGCCAAACCGAATCGGTGCGCCTCGGCCACCAGTTCGGTCACCTTTGCCGCCTGGGAATCATCCCAGCGGACGATCGCGGCCAGGTTAGGGCCGATGCCATCGACGACCTTCGCCAAATCGGCCAGCCCCTCAGGCGTCTTCATGCGGCTGTAATCGGTTCCCGAGCGGGCGTCGTGCCCGTCACCGACCAACTGGATCAAGCGTCCCTGGTAGGACAAGTCCTCGCGGATCCGACGGACCTCGAATTCATCGAAGCACTGCAAGAAACAATTGTCGCTCTTGTCCCGATAACCGAATCGATCCAAAGACTGGAGCACGATGCTGGTCAAATCACAGCCTTCGTCGCGGTGCCACGACGGTTGCTTGATCTCGGGATAAATGCCCACCTGGCGGCCGGTCGTCCGATTCAGGTTTTGGATGAAACGAATCTCTTCATCCAATGTGCAAATCCGGAACCCGCCGGCGCCGCCGGAATAGCGTCCCGGAAAGACATTCCGCCCGTTGCGGTGATCGAACCGCTCCAGGACCTCCAACGTCTTCAGTTCGGCGAGGGTGAAATCGATCGCGTAATAACGGCCGTTCGGACGACTACGTCCATGATAGCGCCGCGCGACATCGGTCACCGTATCCAGATGAATGTCATGCAGCACGACGGGATGATGGTCCTTGGTCGCAACCACGTCCTGTTCCAAATAGTCCGCACCCATCGCGTGGGCGATTCCTTTTGCGACCAGCGTGTGTTCGGGCACATAGCCGCTTGCACCACGGTGCGCGATCACGATCGGTCTGGATCCCGGGGCGGTCATGGGGCATCCGCCTCGACGATGACGTCGGCCAAACTGCTTCGCAACGGATCATCATCGGGCCCGCAGAATCCCCAGTGAAGGTGTTTCCGCCAGCCCTCGGCGTACTCAAATTTGCCGCTCATCTGTCCTGTTTCGGCGTTGATGTCCCGCATCGTCTGCAGATAGCTGTCCATCCCCTGACTTTCATCCAACCATTCCTTCTGGCTGGCATGACAGCCGAGCAGCTCGACTTTCTTGTCGATCAAATCGGAATGGTCGACGAAAAAATGGGGCGTCACGAGCTCGCCCAGCGGAGTCCGATTGCCGACCGGCTGGCAGTGATACACCGTGACCGGTTCATAGAACGGCGGGACCGGCGGATCGCTGACCAGATTGGGCATGCCATGCGAAAACGCGGCGCTGACGGCCAGACGACAGGCGATCTCGTGGTCCTCCATGTAGTCCGAAGGCGAATGGGTCAGCACCACCGACGGTTTGGCCGTCCGAACGATCGCGGTGACCTTGGCCAGATTCTCGAAACTGTACGTCGCCGCCATGTCAGGATAGATCGGATCGTAAAACGTCGCCCCCATCATTTGGCACGCGTTCTTGGCTTCGGCCAAACGCGTCCGCGCGCACTCCTCGCGGTCCATCGTCGTGCTGCCACGCGAACCGTCACACAGGTTGACGTAGTGCAAATCCCAGCCCCGTCGCGCGAGCTGTAACATCGTGCCGACCATCAGATACTCGATGTCGTCTGGGTGGGCGGCAATGGCAAGAACCGAAGGCATCAAAATCTCCTTTCATTCATCGTCGGATGCGAGAACCAACCACGCCCCGCTTCCGGACAGCCACTCGTTTTCATCGCTGTCAGTCAGTACTGTCAAAAAGCGAGCCGAGGGAGCGATCAAATTGTCCGCGTGTCACGACGACGGGAATTCCCGCCTGCTTGGCCTTGTCCAACCGGGCAACTTGAACGTGCGGTCCATACGCCAACACCTTCGCGTCGGGACAAATCTGACCACACCGCTCCATCAACCCCTCGACGACACCACTTCGTGTCGCCAGATCAACGATCACGTAGCGGATGTCGCCGCGGTCGGGCAGCGACGCGGCGAGTTGAAACTCCAGACCCTCGGCCTCGGCCGCGGCGCGGACCCGCGACGCAAACATCAGATCACCCGATAAAAAGACGACGACCGGCTCGACGGCTGAATCGCCGGATGGCTCCGCTGACGCTTGGCTCACTTGCGTTTTTCCATTTCCGATTTCATGAACGCCAGACCCTCGGTGGCCAGTGTCATCTCGTCCGAAAACATCTTGCGCCAGATCTTTGTGGCCGCCGCGATTTCGGGTAGCGCCAATCCGAACGCTTCGATCACCAGCCAACCGTCGTAGCCGCTCTTGGCGATCGCGTCGAAGTTTTCTTCCCAGTTGACGCCGCCCTTTCCGGGGGTGCTGCGATCGTTTTCGCTGATGTGAATGTGATACAGTTTGTCGCCGCCGGCCAGCACCGCATCGGTCACACTTTTTTCTTCGATGTTGCTGTGGAAGGTGTCATACATCATGCCACAAGCCGGATGATCGACTTCGCGGACGAACCGCGCCGAATCGGCATGGCAATTGAGCAGGTAACATTCGAACCGGTTCAACGCTTCGACGCCCAACCGCACACCGACTTGACCGGCATGTTCGGCGACCTGCCGCATGCTCTCGACGCCCCATTTCCATTCGTCGTCGGTCGGGCCGGCGCCGCTGAACAGTCCGATCGCCGAATGGTAGGGACCGACGAGCGTTTCGACGCCCGCGGCGGCACACAGATCCAACGTCCGTTTCGTCAAATCGATTCCTTTCTGACGCACTGCAGGGTCGGGAGAAATCGGATTGTCTTCCTCGCCGCGAATCGTCACGCCGGTGCGGCCCAGACCCAATGAATCCAGCTCCGCACCGATCGCGGCGTAATCCAGATCCAAATTAAAAATCGGCAATTCCACGCCGTCGAAACCGGCTGCCTTGAGTTTTTCACAAACCGGATACATTGCTTCGGTGACTTCGCCGCTCCACAGCAGCAGATTCATGCCGTACTTCATTGATCGTTCATCCTAGGGAATGGGTGGAAAAAGAGTCGATCCGTCGGGCGGAGTCAGGAATCGAACACGCCGGGATTCTACCAACTCGCTGGCTTCTTGGAGCCAGGGCAAAACCGAATCCGGCAATTCGACCAATCCGACACGGCGCATCACCTGATTGAGCCGCATCAACAATTGGCGGTGATCCACGTAGTCGTACAAAAACCGGGCCTCGGCGTAGCGACGAATCGCGGCGGCCAATCGGTCCGTCGGTTTCCCGGTGATCTGGTTGACGCACCGCTGAATCAACTCCGGCGACGTGTCATCGACCAGTTGATAATATCGCTCGATCAGCTCGGGTCGATCCCGGATCCAAAACGCATCCAACAAGATCTCGATCAGAATGTGACCGACGAACATCGGGCGAAATCCGCGATCACCGGGCAACAAATCTCGCAGCCCCACGGCCAATTGCAGATTGGACTCGACGAACACCGTCGTGTTGTGAAACCAGCGATCGTCGCGAATGTGATGCAGAATCCCGGTCGCGACGTCCCGCACCGCATCGTCGTCCGAACCGAGCGCCGCCATCGCCATCCGCTCTCGGGCGCGAATTTTGCGATCCACCACGCTCAAAAAATCCGGCACACCGGTACAGACCGCGACCAGCGGGTGATCCAGATACGGTATCGCGTGGGAGAGAAAATTCATGCGGGACAGGGCAGGGCAGGAACCACTCGGGGCAACGCCCCACAGGGGCTGAGCCGCAGCGCCGCCATGCAGACAACCGTTGCCCGCTCGGCAGGCGTGGTGCGTCAACTTTTAGACCTGGGCTGACGCACCACTAGGCAAGATACCGCTCGACCCCCGCCTGCGGATAGCCGTCATAAAACCGTCGGATCCAGTGCCGTCCCGACCAGTGCTGCAGATGTCGCTCCCATCCCATGCGCTGCAAGAATCGGTCCGAGATCGAACCGTTGGAGACGTGGGCGACGATCGCCGAAGCGCCCCGCAGCCGTGCGATTTCGTGCAACACGTGGCAGGCGCCGACGAATGACCGGTAACCGGCACGGCGGCCACTGCGAACATAATCCAGCGTCAAAAACCCCGGCATCCCCAACGGCTGGTGATAATCCAACCAACACAGATCATCGTCGGGTCGCCCGTATCGACTCTGCCACCAGACCTGCGCCATCGAAACGCTGCCGCAGATCCAGCGTCGCTCGATCCGCACCAGCTTGCCCGCTTGCATCACGATGCGTCCACACCGCCAGCGGCGAATCAAATCCGGTCGTTGTTGGGGGTTTGTGATCGAGCGGGAGAACATCGTCGTCGGCGGCGGTGAGAAGAGGATGCGTGGCGTGCCCAACTCTAGCTCGCCGGAACCGCCGTGTTCGCGATTTATCCGCGCTCGCTTGGCACACCTGCCGAGGCAGCCGCGCGGACACAGGCATGCTCGCGTCGAATGCCAAACGATGCTCAGCCGACCGGCCGCCCTCACTAGAAACTCAGCGGTTTCAAAAACCGTTGACCGAAGCGGCCATAGTCCTGGCCGTCAACATCACCATCGCCGTCATAATCGAGTGATTCATCAAACGCCGACCCGCCCATCGGCTGCAGGAACGACAGGCCGAACCGTCCGTAGTCCTGGCCATCGACATCACGGTCGCCATCGGTATCACCATAGTGCCGAAAGAAACGATCCGCCTGGACAGCTCCGTGGTCGTAGTCCCCAACCATCGCGGCTCCGCTGACCGGCGACGAGATCTGGGCGGCGAGCACGGTCAGTTGATAATTGCCGTCGGCCAATGAGTTTCGTAGCCCCGTCGTCCCCCCCAGGTCTCGGTCGACCACCGACGGCCCACTGCCGAATGTGATTTCGACAAACGTCTGTCCCGATTCGAAACGACGGTCGACGATCAACGACGTCAGCTGCGTTTGAGTGTCACGATTGATCAGCTGAACCGCCGAGGCAGGCACATCGACGTTGCCGTCAAACACCACCGTGACCTGATCCACTGTCGAACGCTGCGACTCCTCAACCGGCGCACCGGAATCGCCGCCGACCAGTAGGTCGACCACCGACGGTGAGACTTCCTCGAGTACAAACAATTCGCGTCCGAAGGGTCCGTTCTCGGCAGTGAAATACAACTTGCCGCCGATCTGGACGATCTCGTCCGGATGGCTGCCAAAGAACTCCGGCGGATACAGATCTTCCACCAACAACGTGAGGGCGTCGCTCCCATCGGTCGCCCAAAGCTCGCGGTCGTTGTTGGTGGTACCGGCTGCACTGAACAGCAATCGCTTGCCGGTGTCGTACAACGGCACCGGCTCGCTACCGCCGCCGGATTGAATGTCGGACACTAACGTCGCGTTGCCGGCCACTCCGCTGGTCTTCCACAACTCTTCCCCGACGGTTCCATCATCGGCGGCAAAGTAAACCTCTCCGAGAGCGGAAAAGAAACCGCCGGCGTTGCTCGACCCGCCGCCCGAATGGATGTTGGCGATCTGGCTGGTGCCACCGCCGGTGCCGTCGGAGCGGTAGGGTTCGAATCCGTGTGATCCGTTGTTGGCCGAGAAGTAAAGCGTTCCGTTGACGTCGGTCAAGTCAACCGGA
Organism: Rhodopirellula sp. SM50; assembly: GCF_002289565.1. Taxonomy (GTDB): domain Bacteria; phylum Planctomycetota; class Planctomycetia; order Pirellulales; family Pirellulaceae; genus Stieleria. Next base: position 49,364 of record NZ_NTFY01000043.1, read on the forward strand.
TCCGAGCTATTGCCTCCGCTGCGAATGTCCGAAACGATCTCGGTGTTACCCAAGCTATCCCTCCGCCATAACTCGCGCCCGTTGATTCCGTTGTCTGCGGCGAAGTACAACTCGGTCCCCACCACCGTCAACTCCTCGGGTGATGAATCAAACGTGCGATTCAGATCATTCGGATCCACGACGGCATTGATGTCTCGGACCAAACTGACCGACGTCCCATCGGTCCTGAACAGCTCGCGGCCGATATCCTTGCGATCGACGCCGTCGGTCACCGTCTCCGCGGAGGTATCGGCAGAGAAGTAAAGAAAACTCTCCAGCGCCGTCAATTCCATCGGATTGCTTCCCACCGAACCCGGGATCAAGTCCCAGACCCTCTCGGCCGGACCGCTGCCATCGCTTTTCCACAACTCGTTCCCGCTGACGCCGTCATCGGCCACGAAGTAAATCAGCCCATTGGAAATCACAAACATGGTCCCGTCTTCATCCAGCGGGACGGGCCGTCGATCGGACAACTGTCGCGTCGGACCGTTCGGGTCGGTCAGGTAAACGCCTCCTTCGGTGCCGAGCGAGTTATTGTAGAAAACGACTTGCTCGGTCAGGGCGCTGTACACCGTCAGGGTCGAGATCCGGTCGGTGCTTGACGGAGAAATGTCTTCGAACAGTTCAACCGTTCCGGTCACGGTATCCGCTTTCCAAATCGCTTCGCCGTTGAGCCCGTCATCGGCGACGAAATAAATGTCCGTACCGAACGGAACCAGATCTCTGACGTCGGCGTCATCGGTCGATGGGTTCAGATTGACCAGCGTTTTGGTGTTCGACGGATTGCCGTCGGTGATCCACAATTCACGGTCGCGTGCCAAATCAGTCGTCGTGAACAGCAAGTTGCCATCAAGTTCACCGAATAACCTCGGTGCACCATCCAACGGAGCACCATACAGGTCATTGCCCGGCAACGAGTCGATGACTTGCACCGTTCCTTGTGCGGTTCCATCGGACACCCAAAGCTCCAAACCGTCGTCGAGGACGTCATCGGCGGCAAAGAATAACTTGCCGCCGACCTGGGTCAATTGAAACGGGTTGGAACTGCCACTCGGAACAATGTCTTTGACGATCTCGGTACCATCGGTCGTCCCATCGGTCTTGTGTAATTCACGACCGGCTTCGACCAGTTGTGTCGTGCCGGCACTTAGATCAGCCGACAACGTCGCACCGACGACAAACGCTTCGGTGGACTCATTGGGGAAACCTGGGAACGTCGAATTGCCGTACGACAATCGAACCGTTGCGGTGGTCACCGTCGCACCGCCGGGGTCGGTCAGATTGACATTGTTGGCATCTCGACCGAGGTACCAATTGTCCAGCTCGGGGCCCGAGACGGTCGTGGAGCTTGCCGGGGTCGTGCTGCCGTTGAGAAACAACTCGAACAACAATCCCTCTTCACTTCCCGACGTCGCCTCCGTCAATCCGTTCCCCGACGCGAATCCGGAAAAACGGAGATTCGTCAAACCGGCGGAATCCGCAATCGTCCATTCCCATGCGTTGACCGCCAGCTCACCATTGTTGTCGATGTCTTCGACGTACAAGTCGCCGACTTCGATCGATTGCAGCCCGACGCCGGGGTCACCGATGCGGGCGCTCGACGAAACCCAACCCAGATTGTCATTGGATCCCCCCTGTGCGGTGCTGTTGAACTGGATGGATGCGTTGAACCCCGACAAGGTCCCACCGTAGGCCGTCGTCGTCTCAGCGACGATCCCCGCATAGTTGCCATTGACCACGCGCGAATTGTCTGCCGTCATCGTCGGCGAATTCACCGAGATCGTCGCTGCGGGCACCGCCCCGTTGGCGACGAAGAACAACGTATCACCGACCACTTCAAACTCGAACGGCGTGGATGAACCGAGACCAAGCGTCGTGTCGGCGACCAACGTGATCGTGGCGCCGTCGAATTTGTACAAGTGGCGTCCGCTGGTCCCATCGCTGGCCGAGAAAAACAGCTCCGCCCCGAACGGAGTCAGCTCTTCGGGGTACGACGAACCGTTCGGGTTCAAATCCAACACCCGCACCGTGCCGGCTTCGGTTCCATCGCTTCTGTACAGTTCCACCCCATCGGTAAAGTCTTCGGCGGCAAAGAACAACAGCCCGTTGTGGCTGGTCAAGTACGTGGGATTGGAACTGACCGTAGGATCATCGTCGGCGGTGCCGGGATCCGTGCCCGGATCAATCCCCAAATCCTTCACCATCACCGTCCCTGCTGCGGTCCCGTCACTCTTCCAAAGCTCACGGTTGTAGTAACCGTTGTCGTAACTGGTGAAGAACAGCGTGCCATTGACGTCGGTCAATTCCTGCGGACGATCGATCACCTGTTGGTCGGGATTGATGTCTTTGACCAACGCGGTGCCTCCCAACGTGCCGTCGTGAGCCCAAAGCTCATATCCCGTCGCCGGTTGGCCTCCAAACTCCGGTTGGTATGCCGTGAAAAACAGTTTCGATCCCGACGCGGTCAGGTCGGTCAAGTAATACACGCCGACTGCATCGGCGTCGAAAACCTGAACCGTCCCCGCTTCGGTTCCGTCGCTTTTCCACAAATCGGTTTCACCGCCCTCATCCAATGCGGTGAAAAACAATTCGTTTCCGAGCACGGTCAATTCCGCCGGCGATGACGTGTCCGGTCCCGGCAACAGGTCTTTGACCATCGCCGTGCCGTCGACCGTCCCATCGGTTTTCCAAAGCTCGGTTCCATGCACCCCGTCATCGGCGACGAAGAACGATTCATCGCCGAACGAAACCATCTCATCGATCCCCGACGACACCCCGAGCATGTTGATGTCTTGGAACAGATCAATCGCGAACGTCAACAGACGACGACTCTCCAGCGATTCGATCGACGCCCCCAAACGCCGACGACGCGAACGACGAACACGCGTTCGATGCCGTTTCGCAACGCTTGGTCCAGACAATCGTGTCCGCAACGGGAACCGCGATAGTGCCGATTGTCGCGATCGCAATCCATCCATAGGGGCTTCTCAACAGAGGTTTAGCGTGACGAGGATGAAGCAAACCGCAGGGGTAAACACCGACGCGCTGCGGCGCTGACACTGAGCCGAAAACGGCCCCATGGAAGGCGACGTTGGTAGCGGCCGATGCGGCCGCCAAGGCGACTTTGATCTGACTTCACCGAAGGATAAGGGTGGCAGTATAAACCAACCGAACGTTCCAAGCCGCAAAATCGGACGATTCAGCAGGTCCGTTTTCTTTGAACGCAATCGCCACCGGCACCGCCCAGGATCGCATCGACTTGTTCGCCACACGGCACCACCCAAACGGGCAACTGCTGATCCTCTCGCGGATAGGGACCACACACGACCGTTCGCTTGCTGCCTTGCATCACCTGAACATCAAACAGCTCCTCCACGCCGCTTTGAAACTCCAGAAACGCAAGACTCTGCCCTGACATCCAATCGATCACGACAATGCCGCAACGCATCGAATCGCGATCTTGACAGATCGGCACGCCTCCGAAAACCGATGTCTCCCTCGCCCGACTCATCCCCACAAAGGCGTACCTGCCATGGAAAGCCAAACCGCGTCCGTAGCCCGGATAGGACGCCACCTCCTCGGCCTGGCCACTTTGTGGATCGATCGTGACCAGTCGTCCGCGACCACTGTCAAGCAGGAAAACCTTTCCGCCATGCAACCGCGGAGAATGGGGCATACAGAAACCGCCCGCGACCACCTGCCCGCTGGGCACGTCGATCAGCACCCCGCCGTCGGACTTGTTTTCGCGCCAGCCACGCGCCACATCGCTCGTCCCCAAGGCGCTGACATACTTGGGCCGCCCCTCTTGCATCGCCAATCCGTTGAGATGACACCGATCTTGTGGCGCCAGCTCCGTGATGAACGGGGGCTGCCAGCGTGGAACGAAATTAAAATCCTCGTGCAACGTCGAGAGACACGAAAACAGAGTGTTCACGATCCACAATTGGCCATCGGCTCCCCACTGCATTTCATGCACATGGATGTTGCCCGTCACAAACGATTCTCGGGCCAGGTAGGCGCGGTCATAGGTCCCCGCCGGATCGACCTGGCCCGCCAACGATCCACCATCGCGAAGAAACCAGATCACGTTTGGTCCGCCGACGGCAATCGATGATGTCTTCACCCCGATCGCATCGGACGCCTGCCTCGGAGGCGCAATGCCCATCGCCTGTTGAAAATTCGAAAACCCCAAATGAAGCTGACCGTCGCAGGCTCCGATGCTGACGACTTTGCCTGCCGCATAGGTCGAAACGAGTAACGAACAGCCGAGGTGCTCGAGCAACGGAACGAATTTCGAGCTGTGCCGGTAGTTGATCTCGCGCATCGCGATGGGCCGCTCGGGTCCGCCCACCGCGGCATCGTCCGAGGCCGCTGCTGGTTGCTGCTGGTTGTCCATCGACTTCGTTGGGGTTGAACGGGAGCTTCGATCGGTGCGGCAACGCCCCCGAGCCGCGAGGTCGTTTGGGTTTCAAAGCCACCCTCCCTCTGGGAGGGTCGCGGAGGAGTTTGCGACGACGCGGGGAGGGTTGCTGAGGCTCGAAATCACGCAGCGACAACCAATCGCCCCTCCCCTCGCTCCGCTCGACCCTCCCTGCCAGGGAGGGTTTCTTCGGTGGTGTAAACAACAATGCTGTTAGGGAGGGTAACCCTCGACCGCAGCCTACGGAACCACCTCCGACACCGGCCGCTCGATCACGTGGCTTTGATCGACCGCCAACGGCTGCAGTTCCTGACGCAGCCCGTCGGCCCACTGGACGACGATGCGATCGACTCGATCGGCTGTCCCCAGGCCGAACGTGAGCGGCAACTCGACTTGCGAAAGATAGCTTCGCGTCGGCATCACTTGTTGACGGATGATCTGATCGCCCACCGTGACTTCGACCCATGAACCGATCGCGTCGCGATTGCAGTACCGCCCGTCGCCTTTCAATCGCAAACGCAACCAATGATGACCGAGCTGTTGATCGTTTCGCAACAAACGCGGACCGCGTCCGGTGGCGGTGATCAACAAATCCAAGTCGCCGTCTTGATCGATGTCGGCATAAGCGGCGCCACGACCAGGCATCGGCCGCAATAAATCCTCCCCAACCTGCGTCTCATTCAGCGCCAGAAACTCCGTCCCGTGCTGCGGTCCGGCGTTCCAGAACAACTGGGGCGGCTGTTCGTAATGCTGGCTCGGTTGCACGCGGTTGATGTCCTCTTCCAAGTGCCCGTTGGCACAGAACAGGTCCGATCGACCATCCAGATCACAATCCAGATACACCAAACCGAACGTCAACAACAAACGCGTGCTCGGGCCCAACCCGGTCGAGACGGCTTCGTCGTAAAACTGCATCCGTCCCAGCTTCGTCACGTACAGCGCCGTCATCTCGTTGGAAAAGTTTCCAATGGCCACGGCGAGTGCCTTGCGTCCGCGGAACGAAGCGACATCGATTCCCATCGCACCGCGGGCGTTGCCGCTGGAATCAAACGCAATTCCGGTGAGCGCTCCGACCTCGTTGAAATGACCTTCGCCGTCGTTGCTGAGCAACAGGTTTTGCACGGTGTCGTTGGCGACGATCACGTCCAACGTCCCGTTGGTGTCAAAGTCACAAAACGCCAGCCCCAGCGATTTGGACAACGGCACCCCAGTCGACTGATTCTGGACCTGAACCCCGGCCTGCTCGGACACATCGGTGAACGTGCCGTCACCCTCATTGCGGTACAGATACGGATAGGTGCCTTCAAAGTTTTGCGGTCGCCCGTAGGCCCTTCCGCCTCCGACGAGTTGAAAATTCTGGGACTGATCGTACTCGCGGCTCCAGCCAACGTAGTTACAGACGAACAGATCCAGATCGCCGTCGTTGTCGTAATCGAACCACCCGGCGCTGGTGCTCCACCGATCCGCCTCGCCACCCACACCGGCCGCTTCGGTGACGTCCTCAAACCGGCCGTCGCCGAGGTTTCGAAACAGATGGTTTTGACCGATGCCGGTGATCAACACATCGACATGATCATCGTTGTCGTAATCCCCGACCGCGACTCCCATCGCGTAGTCGGACAGATTTAAACCGGAAGCTTCGCTGACATCGACGAATCGGTCGCCGTCATTGCGATAGAGCACCGAGGTTTGGGTGCGACCGCTCGGCGGATCCCACGGCCAGTCCTTGCTGTTGACGAACAAGATGTCTTGATCGCCGTCGTTGTCATAGTCAAAGATCGCCGTGCCGCCGCCCATCGTCTCGGGCAACAACTTGTCACCGACGGCTCCGTTGTTGTGCACAAATTCAATTCCCGCTTCCGCCGTGATGTCGGTGAACTTCACCGTCGGCACTTGCACGTCGGGCAACTCGCGGATGCTGACTTTGGCCAATTCGGATTCGCGTACCGGTGGTGCCGCTTCGGGCCGTGACAAGTAGAACGCGAGAGCGCCCCCGACCACCAGCAGCGCCACCAAGGCCAACAAGGACCTGCGTAGCGCTCGGCCGATTTCGGCGTCGTCGCGAAGAATTTCTTCTTCCTCACGCTCCCCTTCTTTCGCCGCAATCTCAGCCGCCTGTTGATTGGACATCGGTCGCCTCCTTTTCTTCTTGACGGGTAATCGCTTTCGTTTCATCGGATTCGGGTGGGTTGAGATTGCGATCCAGCGGGTAGATCACGACCGCTTCGGCCGCGTGATTCGCCGCGGGATATCTTTCACGGGCCAACCGAATGGCACGGCCCGTCGCGTTGTCATCCGGTTTGTACCGCAGATGCAACTCGCGATGCAGGGTTGCGTTCTGCGTGTCACCGAGCGTCTCGTACAACAACTGTAGGTTGTGGTGTGCGGTGACGTTTTCGGGGTCGATTTGCAGGGTTTTCTTGTAGCGTTGCACGGCCTCATCGAAATACCGCCGACTTTCGTCCTCGCGGCTCTGACGCTCACGCAACACCCCCAGGTCGAACAGCGTCCGCCCGAGTGCGTTGATGACCTCAATGTCCAAGCTGAAATCAAATCCGCGACGTCGCATGTCCTCGGTGCTGTCCTCCAACACGCTCCGCAGATTCTGTTCGGCTTCGACGAGTCGGCCTTGCTGCGAATTGACCACACCGGACAACCAGGCCCAAGTCCAGCGTGGGAATCCCTCGGTGTCACTGTAGCTCTCGGCCCGGTTGAGCGCTTCGACGGCTTCGTCCAAACGCCCTTCCAAATTCAGCACGCGGGCCAGATTGAGCGGACCGTCATAACGGTCCAGCTTTTCCACTTCGGTGAACGCCTCTTCGGCCTGACGCAATTCCGCTTTGCCTTTCAACAACAGACCGATGCCATAGTCGTTCCAGCGTTGCCAAACAGGAATCTCTCGCGGTGCGTTTTCCACGTCCTGATCAACGCCTTCGACAGGGAAGACAATCGAGTCCACCGCCATCGTGGTGATCGGCAGCTCGTTGGTGTAATCCTGGCCCGGCTGGTGGCCACGAATGATCCGTCCAAACTGCTCGTTCTTCTTCGCCACAAAATCCATGTACCGCTGATCAAACTTGCGGTACTGCAGTTTCAACTCGACGTGAATCGGCGCGGTGACATCTTCTGGAATCGTCAGCCCATAGTGCACCGTCTGTCCCGCCCCCGGCGGAATTTGATGGTTGTACAAGGGCGTGAAAATGTTCTGCGGATTTCGTCGATCGATACGGTTGCCGTCCTTGTCCAACATGAACACGTTCACAAAGTGCGACCAGGGATCCACTTCGTTGTGTTTCTGTGGGTTGATCGCTCCACTACGCCCGATCACTCGATCGCCGCTGGTCACCGTCACGTCCAGCCAGATCTCATTGGAATCCACCGTGCCCTGCGAGAAGAGGTGCCCGAGTTTTAAGGTTCGGATCACCGTTTCCAGCAAATAGGTTTCGCCCGGCTTTAACGTGGGGACTTCCGGACGCAACGGCGCCGTCAGTTTCCCGTCGATTTGGCCCCCTTCGCGGATCCCGAAAATGTCGACCCGCATCACGTCCTGCAAGTACTCCTGGTGCGCCGCGATGATGTCGTCACGGTCGCGCAACCAAGCGATCCCCGTGTTGGCCGACGGGAACAGGTGATCGTGGACACTCAGCTCCGTCGCGTCATCAAACATCTTCGCGCCAAAGTCATCCGAGGCGACCGATGGCATGTGACACTTGCTGCAGTTGTCGACGGCCTTGGGCGGGTAATAAAAGCTTCGAGCCCCGTGTCCGGAGACGCCACTGAACAAGTAAGGATCGTAGTGGTTTTGGCCACGCAGAAATTCCTTGTAGTGATTGAGTGCTTCGGGCAGGTGCACCTTGTGGCACGTCGAACAAAACTCAGCCGTCTTGTGGAATGGTTTTAAGAACGTCTTCTTGTGAAACGAGGGCTTGGCTTTGACCAGTTGGTTGTTGATCCACTGCAAAGCCGCATTGTCGCTATTGGCAAAGGGATAATGCAGCGGTTCTTCGATCGTGTAGTCCGCATTGCCACGCACGCTGTTGACGTTCGTGATCGCGTGACAGGACGTGCAGGTGATCCCGGCGCTCGCGGTCTTGTGTTCCAACATGTCGAACTTCGGGTCGTCAAACGCGCCCGAGAAAAACGGCACCGGGTCGTGACAACCAGCGCACCACCTGGAGGCCTGGACCGACCCGTCGCGCTCCAGCGACACCTCTCGCGTCTCACTGACGCTGGCGAAATAGGGCGGGTTATTGAAGGAACTGAAACGGTGAACGCTGTCGCTCCAGTCCTTGTGAATATCGGCATGACACTTCAAACAATACTCATCGTTCATCAACGCATCGGCGGGGATGAAGTTGCCGCTGGCCGTCCGCGCCAATGAAGGTTCAAAGTACTGCGTGCCCGATTCCGGCCCCACGGCATTCCACTGTCGCGGGTCTTGCATTTGCAACACCACCATCGCCGCGATCGCGACACCGGCGACACCGGCGAACGTCATTCCGATCCGCCATTTGATCCGTGGCCCGGCCAGCCGATGCAACCAGTACAGCCAAACGGCTGCCAACGGGCATGCCACGTGCAACCAATACACGGTGTTGCGGGCGACGGGTTGCTTGAGATCAAACCCGCCGATCCGCACCAGCAACACCCCGGTTGCAAGAATCAATAAGCTGACCGCGAACAATGCATAACCGATCCGCACGGCCCGTCGATTGCGACGGTCCTTGGTGTTCCACAGGTGAACAAACCCAAAAATCACCAGCGGCAAAATCAAGATCAGTCCCAGCACCAGATGGGCCAGGAACATGTATTGGTAATAGAAATCCTGGTAGGTTTCTTCGCGCAACCACTCCAAAAACGTAACGATGGCCAGATAGCCGGAGTTGGCGAAGAGCAGGGCAACAAGAACAAAAATAAAGTAAAGCAACTTCCGAAGACGTGGCCCAACGGCGCGCACGTACTTCTTACGCGGCACCGCGGTGGCGGCGCCCGAAGCAACGGATGACATCGAAGATTTCCTAGCGAGATGAATTGACTACTACGGGGCGCCGATCCCCGTCGCACGGGAACCATCGCTACCTGACCGAAACCCATCGCAGGCTTCGGTCCAACGTCAAACAATCGATCGTCGCAATGGATCGCGCTGCGCGGGGGGAGAACTTGGGATAGACTTCCAGCCTATCTGTTCAACAACGGCCCGATTGAGCAGCGACAGGCTGGAAGCCTATCCCACTCTCCAACAGACGAACCGGCGGCAAAACGAGATGCCGGCGGTCCAACATGGCGACGACGAACGAACTAGGCCTGGGGAGGTCGCTCGATCGGGTGCGCGTGACCGCTAGGAAGGATCAAAGAATCGTCGCGACCAAACCGCACCGGGAACAACTCCGGCTGGGGGCTGTGGTCCGACGGACAGACGGCGTCGTGATGGTCACGCTGAACCTGGGGCGCCGGCGGTAACGGGGGCGAACCCGGGCCAGAAGGCGACTGCCGACACAACGGACCGTCACACGGTCGCGGAGCCGCGGGTTCGTCGACGGATTCGCCGCTCTGCTGTGACATCGCCTGCTGTGACATCGAGCCGTCATCGGGATGTGCCAACCAATCACCACAACTTGCATCGGCCCGGCGCGACGTCAAAACGCCCGCCGTGAGGATGACAAGAGTGAGAAGGAAGAGGTGACGCAACATCAGGCCCGGCTCGGTGTAGACGAATCAACGCGATAGGCTATCGCGCGACCACCCCAATGTCAACGAAATGTTCGCATGAATGATGATCGCTGCCCCCCAGAAAGGGCCGCGGTGTGAAGCACCGTTGTAGCGGAACGGCGCGAGCCGTCCGGTGATTTAAAGGAATTTGTCGAGGCAAGGGTGAGCCGCTGGTCGTAACGCCTCGGGCGGGCACCTGGACGCCCGGCCGCTTACGCAGCGGTGTGAAGCACCGTTGTAGCGGAACGGCGCGAGCCGTCCGGTGATTTAAAGGAATTTGCCGAGGCAAGGGTGAGCCGCTGGCCGTAAGGCCTCGGGCGGGCACCTGAACGCCCGGCCGCTTACGCAGCGGTGTGAAGCACCGTTGTAGCGGAACGGCGCGAGCCGTCCGGTGATTTAAAGGAATTTGTCGAGGCAAGGG
>NZ_NTFY01000044.1 GCF_002289565.1 Rhodopirellula sp. SM50
CCTCCTTTCTAAGGATTCTTAGAAATAGGTTTTCACTGGTGACAGTGGGAATCGAATCCGTGGAAGTGATCTCGCGAAGAGAACTCAACAGCGAATCGTCAGATTCATTTCACCACCAAAAAATCACGAAGACCCGCGTTGGACTGTCGCCAGCCAACGCGGGTTTTTTCGTGCGCGGTTGGCAGTTGGCAGTTGGCCAGCGGTGGCGACGGGGCGGGTGGGGAAATGGGACCAATGGGACATAGGGGACGTATCGGTCCTATTGGTCCTATTTTCAGCGTGTGGGTCGGTCGGATGCGCTGCTGGGCTGGCGATCGAGGAGGAGGTCGAACGGACGGTTCAGTGGGATTGATCGAGTAGTTGCTGCAGGTAGTTGGCGATCGAATTGGAGTCGTTGCCTTTTTCCAGGACCAGCGTGTTCTTCAGCCCGGCGGCTGCATCATGAATGCGCGGGTCGACGCGGCCGGTGTACAAACACGCGGGCGGGGCGTCGCCGTCTTGCTGGACTTCTTGGAGGAAGTCGGTCCCGCTCATTCCGGGCAGATTGAAGTCCACCAGCAGGCAGTCACAGTCCGCAAGCTCTTGGTAGCAAAGCGTTTTTTCGGCCGATTCAAAGGCGACACATTGGTGGCCCAACGCGGTTATAATCGCGCAGAGTGAATCCCGGACGTCCGGGTCATCCTCGACAATAACGACATGGGCTTGTTTATTGACGGGCATTGCAGATTTGGCGAGGTGGATTCCGTTCTGTGTCAGCTTCGACCGTGAGCTGAACAGTCGAATCTTTGTTGTTGACGTGGACGCCGGATAGTGGACTTTCTTTCTTACCGAATAGTGTACCTGCTGGTCGCGTTGGCTGTCGCCGGCACCGGCGTCGCGCAACAAGCCGAGTCTTATCGGCCGCATTCGCCCGATCCATTCTGGGAACCTTGGCGGATTCGGGCTTTCCCTCAGCTCAAGGGTAAAGAGCTCAGGTGTCTCGGCGAAGATGCTCGCGGCGCGATCTGGTTCGGTGTGGCGGACGGGGCGGTTTGTTACGACGGGCTTGGCTGGGATGAGTTTGGAGCAACCCGCAATTTGCCGGGGGCAGCGATCGCGTTTGCTCAGGTCGGAAGCCAGTTTTATGCAGCCACGGGGTCCTCGATTCATGTGCTTGAGCAGGAGCGGTTTCGGCAAGTCTTTCCCCTGACCGATCGGGGGCGTTGGGTGATCGAAAACCTGGCGGTCGGGGCCGACGGTGTTATCTGGGTCTGCACCGACAAGGGGGCGTTGCGGTTGCAAGGGCCGCGTTCGGGAGGGCAGGGCGATCAATGGGACGAGATCCAGCTGTTGACGACGCCGGAGATCGCGAATTCTCTGCAGGGCGATCCGGTTACCGCTGAGATCCAGATCGAAGCGGTTGCGGCGGCCGACACGGTCAGATGGAACGCGGGCGTAGGCGTGTGTCTGTACGGCCAGGGCGTGGATAAGAACACCGTCATAGCGGTTGCCGAAAACGGTCCCGCAGCCCGGCAGGGTGTTCGGGTGGGCGACCGGATCGTGGCGATTGATGGCGAGGTCCGCCGCACGGTTTTTCAGCGGGAGCTCGAGGACGAACCTGGAACTCGGATTCAATTGAGTGTGCTGCCCAGAGGTGGTGGTGAAGTGCTGGATCTGGAGTTGGTGTGTGAATCGATCGAGGGTCGGTACCAGAGGTTTCGGCCGATTCAGATTGCGGACGATGGTCGCGGAACGGTTTGGTTTGCGACGCGTTTGGGTAGGATCCTTTCTTTGCAGCGCAATCAAGACGGCACGGAGGAATGGACTCATCACACGCGAGTGCATGGTCTTCCCGTCATCGCGATGCCCAGCATCGTCGTGACGGATCGAGGTATTGCCGGGGTGGGGCGCAACACCGCGACGGAATGCTTGCTCCGTTACGACGGCGATCGCTGGACGGTGATTGATCTGCCCCGTGGGATTGGTTCGTCGATCGAGACGTGTGATGACGGGACGTTGTTGGTCGGCACCAACGGTGCAGTGTTGTCGGTCTCAGCGAGCGGTCGGGTGGTCGACCACGGCATGCGCGACCACGGCATTTTCGGTAACGACATCATTGTCAAGAAAATGTCCGACGGTGCGTTCTGGATCGCGGGGAAGGGAGCCATCGCGCTGCGTCTGGAACCACAGGGGCAACGGTGGACGACGTATCGTGGCTTGGTTTATCAAGCGACTGGCGAAGACGGCGATGAGTGGTTCCTGACCGATCGCTTGTCTGTGGTGCATCACCGGGAGGGTCGTTGGCAGCAATACGACGCAGACGACGGTTTGATATCGCAGCCACTGCGGGTGATCGTCACGACCGCCGGCGACGTTTGGGCGGCCGGCAGCCATGACGGGGTTGCCGCCACGGCGCGACATCAGGGAGACCGCTGGGAACGCAGGCTGCATCCTGAGCTTTCGTGGGCGGTGGATCGGCGTGCGGTGTTCGAAGATCGGGACCAGCGGCTGTGGTTCGGGGCGGCAGTCAATCAGCTGGTCCAGGAAGATGACCACGGCGGTGTGTTGCGGTTTGACGGCGAAGTGTGGAAGCATTTTCGTCCTACCAATCGACTTGATTTCGTTTACGGCATCGCCCAAACACGAGACGGCTCGGTCTGGTTTGCCGGGCCGTCGCTGGTGCAGGTCACGCCGGAGGACCAGTTCGGTGCCGCCGCCAATCTTCCATTGGTCGCGCGGGGGTTCACCGACGCATTGGCGAATGACCAAGACGGGGATCTGTGGATCGGCACGCGAGTCAAGGGCGTCGTGCGGTTGGGTGGTCGTCTGGCCGATCGTTCGGAGTACCGGTCGACTGTGTATGGAGAATCGAATCGGGTTTCCAACAGTCGTATCAAGAGTGTGTTGCCGATGTCAGACTCGAGTGTCTTGGTCGGCACGCCAGCGGGCTTTGATCGATTTGATGGTCAAACCTGGGCTCCGGCGGCGTTGCCGGCCGACTTGGCCTACGAGACAGACTATGGAGGGCTCTATGAAGGTCGTTCCGGGGAGTTGTGGTTTAACGCGTCGGGGGTCGCCTTGATGACCCGTGATCTTGCCAAGGGGATTTCCGTGAAGGACATGGGGTCGCTGCAAGATAAATTCAAGACCTTTCGTTATCGTTCGGATGATCGATCCCCTGATACCCAGATGGAGCGATCGGCAGCTCAGGCCACGTTTGGTGAAGCGGTCTCGTTAGCTTGGAGCGGCGTGGACTACATGGAAGCAACGCCCCGTGACCAGTTGACGTTCTCGTGGAGTGTTGACGATCAGCCATGGAGCGCATTTTCACCGGCGGTCCGAATCGAGTTGCCGGGACTGGACGGCGGGCTGCACCGTTTCCGCGTGCGGGCCCGTGACGCCGATTTCAACATCGACACGACACCGGCTGAGATCACCATTGAGATTTTTCCGGCGCTTTGGCAACGCAGTTGGTTTCAAGGGGTGATGCTGCTGATGCTGGTCCTGTTTTGTTTGGCGATGATTCAAACCGGTCGCGTTTTTCGTCGGGAATCCTCGCTGCGAACGAGCAATGAGCGGTTGTTGTCGGCGGAGCAGGATCTGCAGCAGGCCAACCAGAGCTTGGAAAGTCGCGTCGCCCGCCGAACGAGAGAACTGCGTGAGGCCAATCAGCGGTTGCACGCCAGTGAGGTGCAGTACCGATCGATCGTGGAAGACCAAAGTGAATACATCGTTCGTTTTGATGCCGATCAGAACGTGACGTTTGTGAACACGGCATTCTTGCGTGCCAATCGCATCGCCGGACAGACGGTCAGCGCGGTGTTGCCAGAGAAGGTGGTCAGCCGGTTGCGGCAAGTGGTTGCGAACGTGGAAGAGGGTCGGCAGGAGGGAAGATCGGTCGTGTCATTGGACGATGCCGACGGTCAGCTGCGTTGGGAGCAATGGCATTGTCGTGTCTTGGTCGACCAGATCGGGAATCTCCTGGGCTACCAAGTGGTGGGGAACGACATCACCGATCTGCGAGACGCCCAGAATCGGCTGAGCGAAAAGGAGTTGGAGCTCGCACACTTGGCGCGTGTTTCGGCGCTCGGGGAAATGGTTGCCGGGATTTCGCACGAGATCAATCAACCTCTGGCGACGATCGCAAACTTCTCGTCGGCGTCCTTGTTGGTGTTGGATCGTGAGCTGGGAGCCATCGAAAACGTGGAACGCAAAGAAGATGTCCGCCAATGGATCGAACGAATCAAGGAGCAAACCGAGCGAATCAACAGGATTGTCAACAGTCTGCGTCGCTTCGGTCGTCCCGGCAGTAATCTGACCGCATTTGACATCGAGTCCGCGGTGACTGAATCGCTCGACCTGTGCGAGTACCGAACGCGAACGGTCCTCAATGAAATTTTCGTCGACATCCCCGCTGATCTGCCCAAGGCGTACGCCGATCGGGTGCAAGTCGAACAGGTTCTGGTCAACCTGATTCGCAACGCCGTTGATGCGATGGATGACCCTGCGGTCGTCGAGCGGACGCTGAAGATCGTGGTCGCAACGGAAGAGGAGATGTTGAAGGTGTCGGTGATCGATTCAGGGCCCGGCATCGCGAAGGATCATGGCGACGAGATTTTCCAGACCTTTGTGACCACCAAGGCGCAGGGTATGGGGATGGGGCTGGCGATCAGTCGTTCGATCATCGAGTCGCACCAGGGGAGGCTGTACACGGTCGATGGTGCTGACGGCGCGTGGTTTGAATTCACGCTGCCCATTGCGACCGACGACCAGGCGGATCCGGTCCCGGTGAGAAGTACCGATCACGTGCCGCAGTCGCGATCGGTCAGTGTTTAAGGGGCCGGGATCATGCCTGGTACACCGGTGGGCTCCAGTTTCCAGCGTCCAGCCCGCTGTCGGCGACGAATAGTCTGCCCGCGTTGGAGCAGACCGCCTGGTCGTCGGCGGACATGTTTTCGACGGCCGTCGTGATCACCAATTTGAGTGTTCCGGCGTGTTCGACGAGGGCCGGGCAAGTGTTCTGTGGCGAAAGCGGGGTGCGCCAGACCTTTCGGCACTCCCCGCTGGCCAAATCGTAGAGCCTGGTTTCTCCGAAGGCGGCCGATTGCGGCAAGAACATCGCGATGATCAGCCCGCTGCCGTCAGGCGTCAAGATCGCTCCATCAGGAACCGCCGGATCCGATGTCAGGTCGAGCACGACCTCGGGTTCGGTCAAGGTTCCCTTGTCAAGGTTCACGCCGTAGCGAACGACTTGGCGCGTCGGCGAATCGATGTCGAGCAACGTGAGTTGTCCCCCATCGAGAACCATTGCTTTGCCGTTGCTGCAGATCTGGTCGTCGCGTAGGCGGATCAATTGTTGGTCGCGTCCCCGGTACAGATAAAGCCCCGCCTTCTTGGTGGCGAATTCAAGGTCCTTGGTTCCGAAAACCAGGTTGTCTTCATAGGCCAAGCCATCGTTGATGATCGTGTTGGTCACGTCATGGTCGATGTTTTCGCAGAACGGTTCCCACTGTTCGGTCGCAATGTCAAAAAAACCTAGAGAGCGTTCGCATCCGACGACAAAGCGATTCGCAGATTGGCAGGGAAACGCAAACCCCGGCCTGCCGGGGAGGTCTTGTGAAACGTTCTTCCCGCTGTCGAAGTCGTAGCGATTCAGGCTACCGTGGGTCGCATCGGCGCCGTGTTGAATGCCCACCCAGGAAAACGTCCCCGGCGCGATTTGATACGGGCCTTCGGGGAGAAAACGCAGCGCGTCCGTATCAGGGGTGTTTAACGGCGTTGCTTCGATGACTTCGGCCACAATAAAACCTCGACGAATCTAGAAAGTTGGGACAGTGATGATCGTAAGCTGGAAGCTTACGGCCGCGGAACGCAAGCTGGAAGCTTACGCCACTTTGAAGTCTTTGAGCAAGGCTTTGGGGACTCCGATGCCGACCACTTGCACGGTTCCCAGCCAGGGTTTGGCAGCGGGATTTGAAAACCCTTCTTTTTCAGCGACAAAGGTGACGGTCAGGTCGGCACGAAACGTCACTTCGGCAGGGGTGCCGGAGTCGCAGTCCAGTCCGGTGGGCAGGTCGATGGCGACTCTCAGCCCACGCCGATCGTTGGCCAATTTCACCGCGTCGCCATACAGGCCTCTCGGCGCGCCCGTCGCGCCCGTGCCGAGCAGGCAGTCGACGACGGTTTCATCGTCCGCGATCCACCGATCCAGGTCCTCGGCAGACTCGGCGATCTGGAGGGTTAGTCCTGCCCGGGCGGCGATCGATGCGTTGGCACTCGCGTCGCCGGTCAATCGATCGAGCGGGACCAGCGACAGGATGTGGACGGAAAACCCGAGCAATTCCAAGTGACGGGCAATGACGTAGCCGTCGCCCCCGTTGTTGCCCGAGCCGCAAAGGATGCAAACCGGGTTGGCATCGCCGGGTGATTCGTGGCACAACGCGGCGATTCGCTCGGCCGCGCCACGCCCTGCATTTTCCATCAGCACCAAACCCAGCATTCCGTATTCTTCGATCGCGATCTGATCGACGCGTCGGACGTCTTCTCGTTTCATCGTTCTCCCGAACCAGTTCCGGTTGTCAAAGAGTCATTGCCGGCCAACAATAGCAGTGTGAGTGGGCCATCATATCCAATCAGAGGCCCAGCTGACATTGCGTGCCGACACCGTGTGCTGGTGTGAAATTCATCTATGAATCGAGGTTGATCATGCCACTGTATGAATACGAATGTTCCAAATGTGACAAGTCCGTCGAGCTGCTCGTCCGATCGGCGGAAGAGCCGGTTTCGTGCCCGGAGTGCGGCAACGTCAAGCTGACGCGATTGATGAGCGCCACCGCGGCTCCGAATATGAAGGGAGCAAGCGGGTCATTGCCGATGGCTTCGGGCGGCGAATCGTGCGGTGCGCCGCGGTGCTGTGGCGGAATCTGCCAGTAGCGGATTTGCCCGCTTCTGCTTGAAAGCAACGGGACCGGAGCAACGGGATCCGTCAAGCGTCACGCTAAGTCGCATTGATTTTCTGCGTTTGACGCCAAGCCGAGTGTTTTTTGTTAGCGGCAGGGCGCGAGCCCTCCGGTCTTTCACGGTGTTTTTGAAACGCGACCGGACGGCTCGCGCCGTTCCGCTAAGCAACGCACGGAAAATAAGTGGGAAAGGCTTCCAGCCTGTCGATGCTGAAATGACAGGCTGGAAACCCACTGAATTGACAGTCTAGAAGCCTCTCCCAGGGGGCATCACGGGTGGGTCAGCACCGGGCAAACGTCGAACCATTCGCGATGGTGTTGATTGGCCATCCACTCGTTGGCTTCCGGCGGCCCCCACAGTCCGGGCTCATATTGGAACAGCTCCGGTGCGGCGGGGCTGCGCCAAGCGGCCAGGATCGGGTCGATGATGCCCCAGGCCAATTCCACTTCATCACTCCGGGCAAACAAACTCGCATCGCCAAGGATGGCATCCAGCAGCAGCCGTTGGTAGGCGTCCGGCATGTCACCTTTGGATGTCTGGTTGAAATCGAAATCCAGCGTGCTGGTCCGCGTCTTCATCTCACTTTCAGGCACCTTGGACTCGAAGTGCAGCTGAATTCCTTCGGCGGGCTGGATTTGGATGACCAGCCGATTGCCGACAGGGCTACGCGTTTTTTGGCCGAACAGAATGTGCGGCACGTGGCGGAACTGGATCACGATCTGAGTGGTCCGGCACGACATGCCTTTGCCGCTTCGCAAGTAAAACGGGACGCCCTTCCATCGCCAGTTGTCGCAATACAGCTTCAGTGCCGCGTAGGTTTCGGTCTGGCTGTTCGGGGGCACGCCTTCTTCGTTCAGGTAGCCGGCGTATTGTCCGCGGACGGTGTCGGAGGCGAACGCGCCGCCGGTCATTTTGCGGACGCTGTGCAGCACTTTGACTTTCTCGTCACGCACCAGTGCCGCATCGTATTTTGCCGGCGGTTCCATCGCGGTGATCATCATCAATTGCAGGATATGGTTTTGGAACATATCTCGCATGATTCCGGCGCTGTCGTAATAGCCGGCACGGCGCCCGATGACGACCTCTTCGGCGACGGTGATTTGGACGTGATCGACAAAGTTGCGATTCCAAATCGGTTCGAAGATCGAATTGGCGAATCGCAGCGCAAAGATGTTTTGGACGGTTTCTTTGCCGAGGTAGTGGTCGATCCGATAGATTTGGTCTTCGCGGAAGACCTTGTGGATCGAATCGTTCAGTGCATGAGCGGTCGCCAGGTCCGTTCCGAATGGTTTTTCGATGATCACTCGTCGGAAACCGGCATCATCATCGGCCAGTCCGGCTGCGCCGAGTTGCTTGATGGCTTCCTCGTACAACTGGGGCATCGTCGAGAGGTAGTACACGCGTCCGGCGTTTTCGCCTTGTTCGATTTCGTCCAGGAATTTTCCCAAGGCGTCGAAGTCGGCGGCTTCTTTGATGTCACCCGGCTGGTAAAAGACGTGCTGACTGAATTCGTCCCAGGATTCCGCGTCGAACAGTTTTCCGGCAAATTTCGCCGTCGACTCGCGGAGGGAGTCGCGGAATTGCTGGTGCTCGAATCGTGACCGTGAGACGCCGACGATCCGCATCACACTGTCCAGTTTGTCCTTTTTGAACAGGCTGTAGAGCGCTGGAATCAATTTGCGACTTGTCAGGTCGCCCGAGGCACCAAAAATGACGATCGTATGAGCCATGGCTAAGGCAAATGCAGCGCGGAGAGAATGGGGTTCGCGACGCCTGAGCGTTCACCCGAAGCGTAGCCCGCGGAGAATTTCGGTGCCAGGGGACGTCATCCCGGCGGATGCCCGCCCGGATGAACCCAGACGTTGTCGCGATGGGCGTTTCGGCAGTGCTTCGAGGGGGGGACGACGGGCTGAGATGGTCGCATGGCTAGTCGCCAACAACGCTCTCATGGACCGCTAATCGTCCGAACACTGCGCAGAGGGCGATTCAGGCCGCCCTAAAGTTCAGCCAAGGCGTCGATCACCTGTTGGTCATGACCATCGACCTTGACCCGCTTCCAGACCTTGGCAACCTTGCCGTCGGCATCGATCAGGTAGGTGCTGCGCTGGATCCCCATGGATTTCTTGCCGTACAGATTCTTTTCGCGCCAGGCCCCATATTTCTCCAACATCACGTGCTTCTCGTCGACCAGCAGCGGAAACGGCAGCGAATACTTGTCACGAAATTTTGTGTGGCTTTCGGCGGAATCGGCGCTGACGCCAAACAGTTGGGCGCCCCGTTTCTTCATCTCATCATATCGGTCTCGAAACGCACAGGCTTCTTTCGTGCAGCCCGGCGTGTCGTCGCGGGGGTAAAAGTACAGCACGACGGGGTCACCCTTGAGGTCGCTCAGTTTGACCTTGTTCCCCTGGTCATCTTTCAGTGTGAATGCGGGAGCCTTGGTACCGGGTTCGAGCCAATCAGCCATCGATGAAATCCTCTGAAGAAAAAACACGAATCGTCGCGTCGGTAAGTGTTCAAGGAGTGTATCGAAATGTCCAGACCGGGAGGGCATTCGTGTCGGCAGGGGGTGAGGGCGGTGTCAGCGAGGGCCATTTCGAAAAGGAATCAAGCAGCTAAACTGCGGTCTGGTCCGATTCGTTCTCGGTGTCGTCGAGGGTCTCTGCGTTGCGTGCTTCAGCCTTTCTGTTTGTCGTGTTAGGACTGGGCCTGTGCGGCCTGGTGAATTTGCAATCCCTGCAGGCTGCTGAGGGTGACTTGGGGGGACGCAGCCGGACGATCAACCAGCGAATCGTTCCCGAGTGGATCGGTGACACGCGGTTCACGTTCACCATGCAGGCAGCCGATGGATCGGTGTCGATTCGATCGGTCGACGCGACGACGGGTGAGATCACGACGGTCGAGCCAGGCTCCAGTCTGGATCCCGATGATGCACTTCGCGGAGGGCCGCTGCCTCGCTCGCAGCCGTCGGCATTGGAGACGAGCGTCGAGTTCGTCAATGAATCGGACCAAACCGTGCAGCTGTTTTGGATTGACACCAACGGGAAACCTCGACCCTACAGCGACTTGGCCCCAGGCCAATCCTATTCCCAGCACACCTTCGCCGGACACGCCTGGATGGTGAAAGCCTCCGGTGGCCAATTTTACGGCAGCACGATCGCCCAATCACCGCCGACGGTCGCGCGGATCAAAGAGAAATTCGAAGCGCCGAAGTCACTGTCTTCTCGGGACTCACGATCACAACGTGACCGGTCGGACCGGGGCAGGGGCCGCATTCCATCTCCCGACGGAATGTCCGCGTTGCAGTCTTCGCCAAACGGAGTACGACTGCGCGTCAACGGTTCAGACGAGGTTCGCTGGATCGACCTGGACTTCGGCTCCATCGATGGCCACAACATCGTGTCTCCGTCCTGGTCGCCCGATGGGGCAGTGATTGCCGCTTGGAAAGTCGAACGCAACGATCCGCCAGAGACCACCACGATCGAATCATCGCCGGCCGGTGGTGGGCGAGCCAAAGTCCGTGCCCGCCCCTACCGGCTGCCGGGTGACAAGTATGACGTGTTTGAGTTGTTTCTGTTTGATGCGGAAACCGGCGACCGTCTGGAAATAGAATTGCCGCAGATTGATTTTGGACGACCGCGAATCCGCTGGTTCGGGGAACATCAATTGGCGATCGAGAAAGTGGATCGCGGACACCAGCGCGTCCGGTTGTTTGTGATCGATCCGCTCGAGCAGACGGTTCGAACAGTGATCGATGAAACCTCAACGACATTCATTTGGACCATGCATGGACCGCAGGTTCCATTGTTCACGTACCTGGAAAACACGGAGGAGGTGATCTATGCCAGCGAACGAAGCGGCTATCGGCATTTGTATTTGGTGGATCTGTTGGATGGGGGTATGCAGGAT
Source organism: Rhodopirellula sp. SM50 (assembly GCF_002289565.1). Lineage (GTDB taxonomy): Bacteria > Planctomycetota > Planctomycetia > Pirellulales > Pirellulaceae > Stieleria. Next base: position 10,849 of record NZ_NTFY01000044.1, read on the forward strand.
GCGGAGCGCGGCGAGGCAAGCCAAGGCGAACCCTCCCCTCGCTCCTCTCCGAGGGAGGGCGGGATGCGTGCGATCACGTCGGGGGATTGGTTGGTGCGTGAGATCGTGCGGATTGATGAGGCTGCCCGGTCGCTGGATCTAATGGTCGGGGAATATTACGACGACCAGGATCCGTACCACCAGCATCTTGTCCGCGTCGGGTTCGACGGCGAAGGGTTGGTGGCGATCACCCAGTCTGACGGCGACCACTCCGTTCAATTCTCACCCGATGGGCAGTTCGTGGTGGCAACACACAGTCGCGTCGACTCGCCGCCGGTTCATGAATTGCGACGCGCCGAGGATGGAAGCCTGATCGCGGAACTGGTGCGCGCCGAGCGGGTTGGCAAAGACCCGTCAAATGGGTCGGTGCCGAAAGTGTTCCATGCCGCAGGCCGTGACGGCGAAACCGAGATTTGGGGGAATCTGTATTTCCCGGCGGACTTCGACCCGAGCTTGAAAGACCGTTACCCGGTGATCGAAGCGATCTACGCCGGGCCCCATGATTCGCATGTCCCCAAACGTTATTCGCATTCGGCGCGTTACCAAGAGCTGACGGATCTGGGGTTCGTGGTGGTGCAGATCGATGGTATGGGGACGGCGAACCGATCGAAGCAGTTTCACGATAGGTGCTGGCACAATTTGAAGGACGCCGGGTTCCCCGATCGGATCGCCTGGATGAAGGCCGCTGAAAAAGAATTTCCGGCGATCGACTTGTCACGCGTCGGGATCTTTGGCACCTCCGCCGGCGGCCAGAACGCCTGTGGTGCCCTGTTGTTTCACGGCGACTTTTACAAAGCCGCCTATGCCTCGTGTGGCTGCCATGACAACCGCATGGACAAGGCGTCATGGAACGAGCAATGGATGGGCTATCCGGTGGGGCAGCACTATGCCGGCAACAGCAACTTGGAACATGCCGAGCAATTGCGCGGAGATTTGTTCCTGGTCGTTGGCGAACTGGACAGCAACGTACCGCCGGAATCCACCTATCGTTTGGTCGATGCGCTGGTCAAGGCGGAAAAGGATTTCGAGTTCTTGATGATCCCTGGAATGGGGCACAGCGACGGGGGCAGCTACGGGCGCCGACGGATGCGGGCGTTTTTTGTCGAGAAGCTGAAACCGGGCAGTGGCAGGCATGAGGTTGAAGACGAATCGGGTGAGTGATGTCCGCGGGGGGAGCAAACACGCGTGCTGGCAAAAATGCCGCGGGTGCCGATTGACGCACGAATTGTTCTGGATGCGAGCCGAGATATTCGTTAAACGCAGGAAGATTCAAGTTTGACGATTAGGTGGTCGATACTATCGGGGAAACCCTTAAGACCGCAGCTCCTCCCTCCATTCCTGTGCGATGCGTTGGAACCTTGCCTATCGCACTCTCTTCCACGACCGCGGCAAGTTGATTGCCGGATTGGTCGGGCAGACCTTGTATGCCATGGTGCTCGACCGAATCAACGAGTACGCGACGCTGCGGGCGATCGGGCTGAGCGAGCGTGAACTGCTGTCCATCCTGGCGTTTCAGTCTGCCCTGGTTGCATCGATCGGGATCGCGATCGGGGTGGTGATTACCGTCACCCTGAAAACGCTGCTCGGCACACCGCGGGCAACGATCGAAATTCCATTGATGTTGTATGTCGGATGTGGCGTTTTGATTTTCGCGATTTGCTTGTTCGCGGCCGGCTTGCCGTATCTGCGCGTCCGACGTATCGACCCCCATACGGCATTGCAGTCATGACCATCACCAACACCGGCACGACCGCCAACACGCCAACCGATGTCCCGGTTGGCGTTCGGCATGCGCCCGAGCCGACGAAGCCTGCATTGACAACTCATGCGTTGGAAGCCAAGGCGATTGCGAAGTCATACGTGATCGGTGGCCAGTCACGCCCGGTCCTGGACGGCATCGATTTTCACGTCGATCCGGGGGAGTGCGTGTTTTTGGCCGGGCCGTCGGGAAGCGGTAAAACGACGCTGCTGTCGATCCTGGGGCTGTTGCTGACATCGGACTCCGGGCAGCTCCTGTTGAAAGACCGTCGCGTCGACGGATTGACGGAAGTCGAACGCACCCTGGTACGCCGCCAGCGGATCGGTTTTGTCTTTCAACGGTTCCAACTGATTAACGGATTGACGGCCGAAGACAACGTGTCGATTCCGCTGACGATGGACGGAATGCCGCTTCGCGAGGCCCGTGAACGCGCCGCCGAATTGCTGTGCCGGATGGGGCTTGAGGATCACCGCAACGCGTTGCCGACATCAATGAGCCCCGGCCAATGCCAACGCGTGGCATTGGCACGCGCAGTCATTGGGCAACCCGAATTGATCTTGGCCGACGAGCCGACGGCGGCGCTGGATGGCAAGTCGGGAAGGGCAGTGATGGAATTGTTGAACGAATTGACGAAAGAATACGCCAGCTCGACCGTCGTGGTGACGCACGATCCGCGGATCTATGAGTATGCCGATCGGATCTGCGAAATGGAAAACGGGAGATTCAAATGAGACAGCTGTTTCTCGCTGGAGCATTCGCGGCGCTCGGGACCGGGATCTTGATCATCGCCGATCAGCATCAAAAATCAAATTCCCGCCCCGCATCGCTGCCCGAACTCGCGCCACCGGTCGTGACGAAGACGTCGGTGCATGCCGCCGGACGAATCGAAGGGACGACCGAAAACGTCCTGATCCGGCCGCACTTTCCCGGCCGAATCGATTCGGTCATGGTGTCACGGGGGACCCGCGTGGAGAAGGGGCAGGTGTTGTTCCAATTGGAATCCAAACGCTATGAAGCGCAACGCGACCTGGCGTCGGCGATGTTGTCCGCCGCGCGCGCCAAACGCATGCGGTTGATCGCCGGAGCTCGAGAGAGCGAAATTGAAGCCGCGAAGCAGGAAACCGTTGCGGCGGAGGCTCGCTATGAAAGTTCCCGAACTCGATTCGAACGGGCCAGTAAATTGTTCTCCCGCAACGCGCTCAGCTCGCAATCGCTGGAAGATTATCGCGGCGAACATGATACGAACCTCGCGTTGATGTTGGCCGCCCGCGAGCGTTACCTGACGATCAAAGCCGATCCCCGTTTGGCCGACTTGATGGCCGCCGATGCCGAAATCGCTTCGGCCGAAGCCACGCTGGAGATGGCTGAAATCGACCTGCAGCGTTGTTCGATCCTCTCGCCCTGTCCCGCCATTGTATTGGCCGTGGACGTGAATCCCGGCGAGTGGATCAGCCCCGAGATGCCGGAGCCGGCCTTGGAATTGTCGAACACCGAACGCTTGCGCGTGGTTGCCGATGTGGACGAGCGGGACGCGCTGACGGTCGCTCGGGGACAAACCTGCGAAGTCACGGCCGATGCCATGCCCGGACAGTTCTTCTCCGGAGTCGTCGTCGAGATCGAACCGAGGATGGAACCGAAAAAGATTTACGGCGGTTGGGCGGGCGAACGCAATGAGACGCACACCCGACGCGTTTGGATCGATTTGAAGACCGACGCGACCCTGCCGATCGGGCTGCCGGTTGAAGTGATGATCTCCGGCGCTGCAGTAGGCAGTAAGCAGTGAGCCCATTCCGCTTAGTTGACATCAATGCGGGGGCCCGGACGCTGGCGCGAACCGGCTGATCTCAAACGAATATCAGCCGTTTGTCGCGAGCCTACGGGCCCTCTTCTGAAGAATCGACGCTTCGATCAGCGGTATTTGGTAAAAGACCGTTGCGCTGGGCGCGACGGTTGCCAGGCACACACCGGCACCTGTCGTCAGAGCGTGTCGCGCGTCTATGGCAGGGGCGGCAGGTCGGGTTCTTGGAACCCGAAGTAGATCGCTCCGTCTTGGCGATAATTGGTCGGCGTCAGGCGATGATAGGTTTGTGATCTGGGACGCACCGAGGACCAGCGTACCGACCATCTCGGTCGACGTTCATCGATCCAGGGCAGCGACTGAGCCGCCAGTTCTTCCATCATGTAAACCGACGTGTTGCCGGCCAGATCGGAGACCGAAAGCAGCGGGTCGCTCAGCGTCGGGGCGCCGACGTACGCGTTGTCTTCGCCGCGAAGCTTCAAATAAGGACGCTCGGTCGCAAGCGTTTCCACGCCAATGATCTCGACATGCGGTTGGCCGTCTTCGATCAGGAAGACGCACTGATTGGCTTCTCGTTCAATCGGGACCGGGAAAATCCCGTCTGGGCCCAGTCGCATACGGAGTAGTCCACGCGGGATCTCTGCGGTGACGTTGGATAGCGACAGTTGAATCGGGCTGGCGATCGGTGTCGGACGTCGACGGGCACCGGACGTGTCAATCATGCGGCCACTAATCGCGAGCAATCCGTTTTTCCAAACCAGCTGCAACGCGGCGGCATAGTCCATCTGGATCAGGGTGGCTTCACCGCGCACCACCGCGTTGTCTAACTGGATCGCCACCAACGGCAACGCATCCTCGTTCGGGTTGAGGATTCGGCCGGGCAGGGTTTCTGAATCTGGCAGGGCTTTGGGGTCGGTCACGATCTGGAAAAACGAAACGCCGTCATGGATCGCTTTATTGACCAGGGTGAACGTGCAGTTCTGGAATCGGGTCAGTCGGTTGTCGTTGAGCACGAACATTGAGCCGCCATCGACTTGTTCCTGGGCGAGTTCCCAGTGAAAGTCCAGGTTGCGAAATTGGGTGCGATGGTTGCCGATGTTCAGCATCTCGCTGCGGCCGATCGCCAGCGTGTCGGTGGAGACCATTCGAATGGCCGTCCGTCCGACCGTGGACTCGAAGACCATGTTGTCTTGGGGAATCGTCAACGGACCGGTGACCAATTCCGCAGTTGCCAGCTCGACGCGTCCGACCCCGAAACGCATGGCCAGATCAACCGCGTCGGCCAGTGTCGCGACCAGGATCGCGCCGTCGGTGTCCCGATCGATCTGGTCGACTCGCATGGAAAGCGCCAACAGACTTGGCGAGACCACGCGGACGGATTGTGGAACCGGCAATTCCGCCGGCATGACGGGGCGTGTGGGCGAGACAACCGGTGCTGATCCATTCGGCTTGTTCATCCGATTGGCCTCCGTGATTCCCGCACTCACCGCAGATCCCGCCGCGGCCAAACCACCAGCGGCCGATGCGGACAAGCCGGACGTCGTTGAATCGAATTCTGTCTCGTCGCCTTCGTTGGGCGTCATCGCCGTGTTGTCTTCGAAAGACGTGGCGGGCAGGTCCTCATCGTCGCCCAACGTCTCGGGGAGCGGCAAACGTGCACCGAAGCTGGGCGGCCGCGCCGCCGCTTCGGAAACATCGTCCAAGTCCATGCCGGATTCGACCGATGGAGAATCGATCGCTCCGGGGCCGACGCGATCACCTTGATTCGCCGATCCCCCGGGGAGCGACGAATCGGAACCGTTCGCTGCCGGATTGCTGTCGGAGAATGTACCCGGGGACGACGGGGGTAAGCGATCGGGGTCGGAGCCGTCGGATCTGGCGGCATCGGCGTCCGATGTGCCCGCACCGGACGCAGGCAAGGACGGTCGCGTCGACCCCGTTCGACTCAGCGATGCCGGTCGGTTGATCACGAACGCATCACGGGTCGCGGTCGATTGCAATTCCAAATACCCGCCGATCATCAAAATCAACACCGTCGCGATCATCCAGGGCAAATGCAATTGCAGTCGCTGTAAGCCTTCGTTTCCCGAGGGGAGCGTCACGACAGCGTTGGATTGGGCGCGCTTTAATTGAAAGCGATACGCCAGCTCGCTGAGATCGGCCAACAAGTCGCGCGCGTTTTGATACCGCGACTGTGGGTCTTTCGCCATCATCCGATGCATCACTGCGATCGCTTCGTCTGGCAGATCCGGACGCAGGGCCTTCGGATTGGGCAAGGGGGCGTTGCCGTGGCTGATCAGCTTTTGCAGCATCGTGCCGCCGGTGTAGGGCGCTTCACCGGTCAGCATGAAGTAAAACGTGCAGCCGAGCGAATAAAGGTCGCTACGGATGTCGGCGTCGCGCGGATCGAAAGCTTGTTCGGGCGAGATGTAGTCAAACGTCCCCAGCGTGACGCCGCTGGCGGTCATGTCTTCACTGAGATCCAGGTTGTCGCTGCGGGCCAGTCCCATGTCGACCAGCTTGACCGAACCGTCTTCGGAAACCAACACGTTGGACGGCTTGATGTCGCGGTGGACGATGCCGCGCTGGGAAGCATGGTCGAGCGCTTCGGCGACTTGCGAGGTGAAGACGACGGCATCATCGAGCGAGAGCGCGCCGTGGTGGTCCACCAGATCGCGGACGTTGGTCCCATTGATGTATTCAAAGACGATGTAGTGCCAATCGTCGTAGTTGCCGGCATCGAAGACGCGGGCGATTCGGGGGTGATCCAACTTCGCCGCGTTTTGTGCTTCATTGCGAAACCGTCGTTGCAGCTCGGGGTCGTTTCCGACAAACGGGATCACCTTGAGCGCGACGATGCGATCGAGTTGTTGATCGTGGGCCCGAAAGACCGCGCCCATGCCGCCACCACCGATCAACGCCTCCAAAAAATATTGGTTCAGCTGCTCGCCGACCAGGACCTTGGCGATGTCCGCCGGCGTCCGGCCGCTGCCGGCACTCTTGGGTTGCCCCGAAGCGGCAACCTGACGGATGACCGTCTTGGCTTCTTCCAAACCCGGTGCGACGTCCTGCACCGCTCCCTCGCCGTCGATTTGCCTGACCGATTTGCCTTTGGGCGATCGCCGTACCGCGAACACCTCGTCCGTGGTCGGGTCGAGTTCCAACGGTTCACGCGGACCGTCGGCCGACTGCCCGGGCGTTCGGTGTACGGTTGAATCGCTAGCCGTTGGTTCTTGGTTTTCCATCGCCAGACGTTAGAGAAGCGCGCCCCCAAAAAAAAAGAAGGCGCGAAACCGGCCCGCACCCAAGAAAATCCGTCATTCTGCTCGCACCGGCCTAGACCCGAATCCTACTCGTGCTCCGCAGGCCGGTCAACGAATTCCGCCGCCGGAGTCCCCCCGAGGTGCGGCGGCGGGCCGGATTTGCGGGTCCATCAGGTTGCTTTGCGGATGATTCGCTCCACGCGCCGGTCGCTCACGCTTCCCGCTGGGATGACGCACCCCAGCACGTGGCGTTCGCCAGTAGCGCGTGTAAACGTCCAGTTCCCCACGCGCCGGTCGCTCACGCGTCCCGCTGGGATGACGCACCCCAGCACGTGGCGTTAGCCAGTGGCGCGTAAATGTCCAGGTCCCCACGCGCCGGTCGCTCACGCTTCCCGCTGGGGGGGCGTCCATTCCGCGTTCACCAGATTTGGCGGTCGCTCGCCGCGGCAGGCGGCCAGGCAATTCTCGATCGCCAGGTCCCCCATCCGCGTGCGGGTTTCCACGGTGGCGCTACCCAAGTGGGGCGCCAAAACGACAGTTGGCATCGACAGCAATTCCGGCTCCACCTTCGGCTCTTGCTCATAGACGTCCAGCCCGGCCCGCGCGATTGTTCCATCGCGAAGTGCCTGGACGAGTGCGGATTCATCAACGACAGCCCCCCGCGCGGTGTTGATCAACGTCGCCGTCGGTTTCATCTTTTCCAACTGAGGAGTCGAAATCAGATGCCGAGTTTGCTCGGAGAGGGCGACATGGATGGACACAAAATCGGAGTCGCTCAACATCTCGTCCAGCTCGCGGTATTCCACCCCCAACGTTTTCTCTTCGTCCGCCGACAGTCGTGTTCGATTCCAATACAGCACCCGCATGTCGAAGGCCAGCGCTCGCTTGGCCATCGCCTTGGCGATTCGCCCCAGGCCGATCAGCCCGATCGTCGCGCCCGTCACTTCGGCGCCGAGCATCTGCAGCGGTTCCCAACCGCCCCACTGGCCCGATCGCACCAGCCGATCGCCTTCGACCACGCGCCGCGCCGACGCCATCAGCAACGCCCATGCCATATCGGCGGTGCAGTCGGTCAACACTCCCGGCGTATTGGTGACCGCAACGTTTCGCTCTGTCGCGGCGGCAACGTCGATGTTATTGAATCCGACCGCGTAATTCGAAACGACTTTTAGACCGGGATTCGCGTCCAACAGCTGTCCGTCGATTTGGTCGGTCAACAAACAGATCAGCCCATCGACATCACGCACGCCGTCGATTAATTCATCACGCGTTAGCGCACGATCCAAGTCGCCGTGACGAACATTCGCCTCGGTCTGCATTCGTTCCATCGAGTCGGGAGGTAGACGCCGCGTCAAAAAGATTGTTGGTTTAGACATTTAAGTTTCAGGTTCCAGGTTCCAGGTTCCAAAATTCAAGTTGCACGAGTGGGGCTCCGTAACGCCATTTTCGTGTCACCCATTTTGTTGTCGTTTGCGTCTTCTCCCACCCCATTTTTTCTGCCCCCCTTTTTCTGCCAACTTCCCCTGCCCCTGCCATCACTTGGTCGCCGTGTACGCGTAGCGATTCCCGGCGCCTTCGAATAATCCGGCGGTGTTCCAGGGAGCGATCAAGTTTCGCAACTGATCCACCACTTCGCCGTCATCCGCATCGGAGTCGATTACTTCGGCGGACTGTTTGACCGCCGCGACAAAGGCCTCGTCGTCGGCTTGCCACAACCGGTCGGGCATTTCACCGCGTCCGATCCGTTCTTCGCAGGCGATCGCGGCGGCGAAGTAAACCATACAGGACGCGGTGAATCGCGGAAATGAGTGCATCGATCGGTAAGCCATCGAGATCAGTTGATCGACGTGGAACGCTTCGGCAAGCATTGACGCCCGATAACGTTCGATCCGCTCGCGTGGATCGCTGGCCAACAGAATGTCAGCCAATCGCATCACTCCTGCCAACGCGTGAGCAATCCCGGTGCTGTGCAGCGGATCGATGGTCGCCGCCGTCGCCGGTGTCATCAGACACTGGATCGCCACGACGGGATCGTGCAATCGTTGCACCCGACCGATCGTGGCGACATGGGAACCCGGCGCCACGAGTACACTGTCGCGAACCACTTGGTGGATCGTCGCATCACCGCTGAATCGATTGTTCAGAACGCCAGTCGCTCGCTGCAGCGTGTCGTGGTGTGTCGACGCGTCCCCTTGAAGAGGCGACACGACGCCGACGCTGGTGATGCCGTTGTTCATCCGCAGCATCCAGGCCCAGCCAACGTCGATCAGATGATGTTGCGCCGCCGCATCGGCATCGAAAGGTTCCGACGCGCGGTGATCGCCGTGCAGCGAATTAAAAACATCCGAGTACGACTCGACGCCGCGGAAATGGGCAAACGCGGCACAAGTCTTGGTGGCCAATCGATCCGTCATCGGGGTCGCACCCAGCAATCGCGCCGACACTGCCGCCGCCCCGGACGCATCGACGACAAAACCCGCCGAGATGCGATCGCCGGACGCGAGGCCAATTCGCACTTGGGCTGAATCCGACAAATCCAGCGACGTCACCGCGACGCCTTGCCTTGCTTCGACTCCCGCGTCGGACGCCTTCTGAAACAGATAGGCATCGACGTCACTGCGGTACCAGTGCGTGTCGCTGTCGTCGTCCGTGGGGCTGGCTGCGACGATCAGCGACCGTTGGCCGACGTGCGATTCGAGATTCCAGCGGCGATGATCGAAGTAGCTGAATCCGCGTTTGATCCCGCAAGCGAGGTCCGGCAGCGTCCGTTGCCAACGGCCATAGGCGGACAGGTTTTCCAAATCGGCAAAACCGTAGTGTTGCCCAAGCCGGCGGAGTAGCAGGTCGGCGATCGGCGTGGAAGATTCTCCGATCGCAAATCGGGGATGCTTTGCCGCATCGAGCAAGGCCACGCGGCGACCGCGCGATGCCAGAATTCTGGCCAGGATCGATCCCGCAAACCCGGAACCGATGATGGCAACGTCAAACCGCTGACTCATAACAGGCTCGTGTTCTGATGAAGGATGGCGGATTCGAATCGGTCCAACAGACGCTGTCGCGGCTCACTCAATTCGTCGCTCGCGATGTCCCAAAGGTCCACGCTCAGGCACGCGTCGGTGCGGAGCTCGTCCAGCGAATCGGCAAACAGGTCCACCAGATGTTCCAGTTCGATTGGCGTCAATGAATCCGCCGTGCCGTTCCAGCCGTGACCGACCCGGGCGGGAATCAAACTGATGTGGCGGGCACCGGCGTGGATCGCATGACGGATGGACAGTCGCGCCCATCGGATCGATTCTTTCACCGACAGCCCTGGCGCGCCCACAATCAAAAACACACGCAGATCGATGCCTTCGGAAATCAGCGAGTTTGCATAGCGATCAAAATCGTCCCGAGACATCTGCTTGCCCAAGCGTTTCAGCATCCTCGGCTGCACCGTTTCCAACCCCACCGCGACCTCCAGCTTGCCGGCGACGTGTTGACCGAACCGATCATGGCGGCGGCTACCGAAACGCGGGTGGTTTTCGATGATCACGCGATCATAGCCGCTGCAAAGTTGACCGATCGAAGCGTAGTCTGGGGGCGGTATACTGGACGGATCAAAGAAATTGCCACTGTTGTACAACTTGATCCAAGACGCGGGTTTGAGACGTTCTTGGGCATAACGAATCTGCGTCGGAATCGCCCCCGGTTGCGATGGCTGCGACAAAGTGTTGCGGTGCAAGTCGCACATCGAGCAACCGATCGGGCATCGGCTGGCGGTCAAGAAGACGGTGGCGACATCGACGATTCCCTTGTTTCCGCACCCATCCCTGGTCGGCTCGCGTTCGTTCAGGAAAGCGTAAGGGCGCTGGGGATCGAGCACGGCGGACAATACGGTGACGCGAAAATGAACAATGCGATCGAGGAATGCCCGAATTGTAACGCACGCATCCATGGCCGCGCACCGCAGTGTCCGTGGTGTGGCCTGCAACGTGATTTGGCTGATCTACAACCGGTTCGAAAACGGCTGTCGTTGGGGGCGTTGATCACCATCTTGACGTTGGCCGCCCTGTTGATGTGGCTGATGTCGTTGAAACCGCCTAGCGCGAGGCCCTAAGCCGGTTGGCATCGGGGCCCAAGGGCAACGAGGTGATTCATTTTTTAGCGGTAGGGCGCGAGCCCACCGGTCTTTCACGGTGCTTTTGAATCGCGACCGGACGGCTCGCGCCGTTCCGCTAACATCGCGTCAAACATAGTAGGAAATACATGCTTCACAGCGTTCACCCCGAGGCGCCGTCGGAACTGTCATATCCGGAACTGCCGGGCGAGACGTTGCGATGCGATCACCGCCGCGGGCTTGATCTTTAATTCTTCAAGGAAAACAAGGGGAAGCATTGCGAGCAAGACGATAGCCACTTCTGCACGAGAGAACACGGTCAACGATCCGTCGAACTCGTGAAGCAAACGCTGCAAAACCAAACGGTAGTGTCGGCGAGTGATGATCGAACTAGCAAGACACGATCTGGCAAGTGCTCACCGGCACGGGTCACCACCACCACCGATTCAGCAGCGCGAAGCGCTGGCAAGACCCTTCCAAAACTAATTCATGGAGAATCACGATGCGTCGTGTAATCGTACCTGCTTTGTTGGCCGTCGCTCTGGTCGCAAGCACCTCGTCAAACGCAAGCGCGTTTGGCCTGTTGGACAAACTTTGTAAAAGCGGTTGTGACACCGGCTGTGCAGCTGAACCCGCTTGTGGCTGTGAAGTCGCTTGCGAACCTGCCTGCGGATGTGAAGTGGCCGTTCCTTGTGGCTGTGCAGCCGAGCCGATGTGCGGCTGTGAAGTTGTCGATCCTTGCGGCTGCGACAGCGGCTGCAAAAAGCGTGGCGGACTGCTCGCCAAGCTGTTCGGACATCATCGCGGATGCGGATGCGATGCTGGTTGCTGCGACCTCGAGCCGGCTTGCGGTTGCGAAGTTGCTGCTCCTTGCTGTGCACCCGAACCGGCCTGTGGCTGCGAAATCGCAGCTCCGGCTTGCGGATGCGAAGTCCCGGCTTGCGACAGCTGCTGCGGACCGAAAAAGAGTCACTTCGGCTTGCTGAAGAAACTGTTCAGCAAGAAGAGCTGTGGCGGATGCGACATGGGTTGCGCCGCTGAGCCGACTTGCGGTTGCGAAATCATCGAGCCGGCTTGCGGATGCGAAGTCGCTGCTCCTTGCGGATGCAACTGAGATTAAAAAAGAGATGCCGAGGATCGGGATCATCTTCCTCGAAGGAGTTCCCGCCAAGCACCCTGTTCCAACCGGCTGACTTCGGGAGACGACTCACATCTTCTCCCTGGTGAGTGACCCGAGTCAGCTGTGCAACGCTCCGAGCCGATTCCGATTTCGAAGCGAATATCTCGAAAGCCCCGATGGTTTGAAAAAGCCATCGGGGCTTTTTTTTTGTGGCCGCTGCTCCATCCCAGCCTGGCGTTGCCAGACGCTGTCGCGCTCGGGCGATCCCGTTCGCGTCGATGAGGGAGCGTCGCGATCCAATCCGTCTGACGCGACGTTTTCCGTTGTGAGGGCTGGCTGATGTGGGGCGTCCGATCAGGGTACGATGGCAGGTACGTCGGTCGGTAGAAATGCGACCGCGGTCTGATCCACCTCCGCCCTCATCCCATCGGCTGATGCTCGAAACTCCTCTTTCCGTCCGCGCCAATCAACGCACCGCGATCGTGATCGCGATGGTGGTGGCTGCCACAGGGATGCTGTTGGCGATCGTATCGCCGCTGTGGCTGATCAGTCTGCCGCTGGCGCCGCTGGCGTACTGGTGGTGGCGGCGCCGAACACTCCGCCGGGTGAGGGTGATGGCCGAGCCGTTTCCGAACGAGCTGGAATCCGCACTGCAGCAGCATGTCGCTTACTTTCGTGCCCTCGATGATGCCGGCCGCGAACGGTTTCGCAATCTCGTGAAAGTTTTTTTGGACGAAACTCCGATCACCGGCATTCGCACCGATGTCGACACCACCACGCGAGCACTTGTCGCCGCCAGCGCCATCATTCCCGTGTTCGGTTTTGACGATTGGGAATACTCGGGGTTGGGGGAGGTGTTGATCTACCCGAACGCGTTCGGCGACGATTACAGCACGTCGGGAGAAAACGACAACGTCGATCGTCGGACCTTGGGCATGATCGGTGTCGGGCACTTGAGCGGCGTGATGATTCTGTCCAAGCCCGACCTGTTATCGGGATTTGAAAACCCCGGAGACAAACGCAACGTCGGGATTCACGAGTTTGCGCATCTGGTCGACAAGGCCGATGGCAGCGTCGATGGGATGCCGCCGGGGGCAAGCACCGCGATCGCGGGGCCATGGATTCAGTGGATCGGGGAAGAACTCAAAAACAAACCCCAGGGGCGTCACCACATTGATCAATACGCTTACACCAACGAAGCGGAATACTTCGCGGTGTTGTCGGAATACTTTTTCGAAGCCCCCGACGTGCTGCAGACCAAGGCACCGGAGATCTACGACATGCTGCAGCAAATGTATCGCCAGAACACACGCAGCTTTCTATCCGGTGTCAGGCGTCGGCCCAAGCGGGTGAGGCGGAATGCCAAGTGCCCTTGTGGCAGCGGGGAAAAATTCAAACACTGCTGTCGGCGGAAACGGTAGACGCGACTCAACCCTCATTCATGATGATTCGATTCCATGTTTTTTGCCAGTGACAATTGGGCCGGCGCGGCCGACGAAATCGCCGCCTCCCTGCAGCGACATTCGGGCGGTTTCTCGCCCGCCTACGGCGCCAGTGACCTCGATCAGCAACTGGAACAACGCTTCAATGAGTTGTTCGAGCGTGAAGTCGCGGTGTTTTTTGTCGGCACCGGAACCGCCGCCAATTCGTTGGCGCTGTCGGCGGTCAATCGCCCCGGTGGATTTGTGCTCTGCCATCGTGAGGCTCATTTGATCGAAGACGAATGCGGCGCTCCAGAGTTCTTTACGTCCGGCGCCCGACTGGCACCGATCGATGGTTCGTTCGGGAAGATCGATCCGAACGCGCTGCGCCGTGGTCTGCAACGCTTCGATCCCGAATTCGTCCACCACGGTCAACCGATGGCGGTCAGTGTGACCCAGGCGACCGAAGTCGGGACCGTCTATACCAATCAAGAGATCGCGGTCATCGCCGAACACACCCACGCGTTCGGGTTGCCGTTGCACATGGACGGAGCACGATTTGCCAACGCCATGGTGCGATTGGGGGCCACGCCGGCCGAGATGACGTGGAAAAGCGGTGTCGATGTGCTTTCGTTCGGAGCGACAAAAAATGGTTGCTGGTGCGCCGAGGCACTGGTCTTTTTTGATCCCGCGCGGGCAAAACAGTTGCCCTTCATTCGCAAGCGTGCGGCGCAGTTGTTCAGCAAAACAAGATTCATCGCCGCCCAATTCCACGCCTACCTGGATGATGACCTGTGGATCCGGTTGGCCACGCACGCCAACGCGATGGCGGATCGATTGGCGACGGGGATCGCGGCTGCGAAAAACGTTTCGATCGGCTGGCCGTGTCAGTCAAACGAGTTGTTCGTCACGATGCCGAAAGATTTGGCCGGACGGTTGAAAGAACAAGGTGCACGGTTTTATCCCTGGCCGGTCCCGGAAGAGTTCGAATCCAAATTAGCGGAGGGGCAGGGGCTGTATCGTCTGGTCACGTCGTTCGCCACCACGGCCGAAGATGTCGATCAGTTTTTGGGACTGATCGGGTGAGGAGTGGCAAAACGATGGGGGCAAAACGATGGGGTGGCAGAATGATGGGGGTGGCAGCGACCTAGCTTCATTGGGTTCTTGTCATCATTCTGCCCCGTATCATTCTGCCATCCTTCCCCCTCCAAGCCGCTCAGCTTCGCGGCTGAGGCGCATTCGGCGGGGCGACCAAAGTGTGCAGGAATTCAATCACAGCTTGGCGGTCTTCCAGCGAGAGATTCAAAAACCGGTCGCGTGTTCCCTTGGATTCGCCCTCGTGCATCGTGATCGCTTCGAGCAGGGTTTCCGCTCGCCCGTCGTGCATGTAAGGGGCTGAATCATGGACACCCCACAGCGGTGGCGTCCTCCACTCTTGCGTGAAGTACGTCGTTTCCAAGTGCAGCCGAGTGTAATCGGTGCGTGTTTGGCGAATGTTCTGGGTGGACGTCGTTACATTTTCGGTGGTGTAGGTGTCTCGTCCCGAGGCGGTCCGTTCCTGATTGTTGCGGTTGACTTCGTTCTCGACCAAACGGGTGTCCGTGTCGCTGGTTTGCCACGTCTTGGATTTACTTCGCTCGTTGACGAATCGAAGGGTCATGGGGGGGACGGGTGTGGCTGCAAACCGATATTCATTGCGTGAAACGAACACACTGGAGCGTGTCGGGATGGCTGACCTGGATCCGCGCGTATTGGTGCTGTTTGCTTGTCGCGAGACCATCCCGGTTGAACCGGGTTCCATCGAATACTTCCCGCCGTAGTAGGCGGTTCCCATGACGGTGTCGTCCACCATGGTGCGCGTCGTGATCGCTTCGGTGTCAATCGCAAAGTCCATACGTGTCACCGGCGTCGCGCGAACGATGTACGGGTCGGCGGGGTTCAGGTCATAGGATTTCGGGCCCATGTCGTGCAGTAGCAGGTCGCTATAGATGCCTTGGGCCGGACCGAGTGACGGACGGTGGCAGACGGCGCATCCGATCGACGAAAACACTTGTTCGCCGCGGGCGGCCAGCATGCGGCGATCGGAGTCTTGCGGGACCGCTCGCGTCGGAGCCGGCAATGCGGCAACGAACGCCGCCATCGCCCTGATTTGTGAGTCGGAGATGTCGAAGGTCGGGTTTTGATACGCCGGTGCCATCGGGTCGGCCGGTTGATTGATTCGGCGGGTTTCCAGTCCGACTTCGGCCGCACACGCCTGGTCACAAAAATCCAACAGCGACCTCACGTTGCCACGCCATCCGAATTTGCCAATGCCGCCGCTGGCCAGCGTTGCCAATCGTCCGCTGATTTCAGGATGCTTGGTCTGCTCGCGTTCAACGGCCCGCAGTTGTTTTACAGTGACTTGATCGACCAGTCCGGCGCCGAACAGCGGAGTCGTATTCCGCTGGAACATGCGTGCGCGAATCGTCGTTTGGTACGTGCCTTGGGTCGCCGTGTACAGAATTGGCGTGGCGTTGGCCAATCGAACTTCGGCGGCATTGGTTGAACCACCGTTGTCGCTGAACAGGGCGGGGATCTTTTCGATGAAGGCCTGCCGGGACTGTGCAAACGCGGAGGTTCCGCCGTGGTGTGCCAGTGAAAGCGAATTGACAAGCCCGGCTTGGGGATCGATGAAGCCGGGATGGAAGCCGCGGATCGCCTGGCGAATGACATCCTGGTTGATCGGGCCGCCGGAGACTTGCATCGATTCAATGCTGATCGATTTGGCGTTGAATTCGGCTTCACCGGCGCCGCCGATCCCGCCTTGCCGATGACAGACGGCACAGGACTGGCCGTTGAACAGAGGGCCGAGCCCATCTTTACCCATCAACGCCGGGTTTTGCGGTGACCAATTCTTTTCGAACAGCTGCCGACCGATCGCGACCGTTTCGGGCGACACCGCCGAAACTCCTGACGCGCCGATCAACAGGCAGCCGACCAACCAAGAAAGAACGCTGACGCCTCGAGTAACCGTCCGACTTGGCAACATCATTGCCCCCGTAAGCATAGAGAAAAGGAATTGTCACAAACCGCCTTGCGACAGTCATGTCAGGGCGCGTCCCACCACCAATGATTCACCGTGATCGGTTGATGATTGGTGACAGACGTTTGGCCGGACAGTGTGGGGTAGGTGTCGATCGTTGGTTTGACGGTCGACTGTGTCGCCACGGACACGCCACCGCTGGCAAGCAGCACGTGGTGACGTTGGCTGCCTTTGCGAACGCTGTGCAACGTGGCGATCGATTGAACTTGCTTGGGTGCGGGTAAATTCCAGTCCCTGGCATCGTCTTCGGCCGCCAGTCCCATCGCCAAGGAGCGATGCACGTCTTGCGAACCGAATCGGTCGATCAAATGGGAAACCGCGGCCACCCGATACAGCGACTCGAGTGCGCCGTAGATGGGGTATTGGTCACGGATGCGAGACCAGTGTCGATTGAATCCCGCAACGAATTGAGCACTGCGCGGATCAACCGTTACCTTTCCGCGGCGACCGTCGGCCAACGCACGTTGGTTTTCACCGCTGAGCCGAATCGGGCTGCCGGCGATTTCAAAGACACGCTGCTCACTGTCGCTGCGAACCGATTGCGGATTGGCCGTGAACCAAAGCCGCAGCAGCAATCCGTCCGGAGGGCCTTGCGCGATAAAATCGTCGACGACGTCCAAGTAGCTGTCGACCCCTTCGGGCATCGGTTGCTGGCCGAGGGCGAGTTGTTTCATGTGGCGGTCCGCTTCGACCATCAGCATGGCGACCGACGTGTCGCCCGCCGCACCGAACACCTCGACGCGCTGCATGCCGAGTGCTTCACGCAGTTTGTCGGCGGATTGACCGATCGGAATCTGCCCGGATCGGATCTCGGCGGCGACTTCCATCGCCGCTTGCATGCCGGCCGGTGTCGGATCGATCGTGCATCCGAACGGGGTGTTGGCCAACGTGGACGCCAAACAGCGGGCCAGGAAGTCGCTGCGCAGCGTCGCTCGCCCAGATTCACGATCCACATACCAACCTCGGTCCATATCGATCCCGCTAGTCGGTGCCGCCAAGATGATGTCGTCGTCGGTCAGGATCAGGTACTCAATGTGCGACAGACCGGCCAGATTCAACAGACTGTCGCCGAGCGGAACACCGGTCATCCGCCGCGTTGTGATTTCGTCACGCAGACGACGTAGCGAAACGCAACGAAGTGTTGAAGGGCTGCGCCAATCGCGCGGCGAGGGTTTCGTGTCGCCGGATAGCAAGACGTCGAGATTCGCGATCGCCCCTCGGGCCCGCGATTGATCGTCGCTGGGCAGCAAGGCGATCTCCACGGTGCCCGACGGATCGACATAGACGCCTTGGGGATACGGCGCCATCGTGCTGTTGCCGCCGAGTGCTTCCCAGGTATCGGGAACCACGGTGGTTTCGATCAGCTGCATCAATGAATCAAAGTCGGCGAACGACCCGCCGCCCTGGACGGGCCCGCCGCGTGCGGCTCCGAGGGTCTGGTCGATCACGCTCTGGCGATCGGCCGGCGTCTCGATCTGACGCACCGTCGCGGCGGCGGCCAGCGAATCACCCGAGAGCGATTGGGCCGTGGCGATCTGGGCCAGCCAACCGTCGCGTGTGGTCGGCAACGAATCCGGCGGCATCGATTTGGCGACCGCGAATTCTCCGGCGCTGATGGCTTCGGAGGGATCTCCGGGAGAAGCAGCGGTGCAGGAGTGCGACGCCACCAGACCGGTGATGAAGAAGGTGAAGATGGCAGCGGAAACCAAGCTCGCAATCCGGCGGTTTCGATTCATCTAATATTCCTGACGTTGGTTCGTATTGGGATTGGAACGCTGACACAGCAGTAGTGAAAAAAACATGCCAATCAGATTATTTTGTAATTCGGTCATCCGTGGCGCCTTCCCGACACCTCAGCGTAGCAAAATGCTACTCCCAGGGTGTATCAATCTGCGTCAGGGCAGCGCCAAACTCCGCCGAGCAATCGCTCTTGGGGGCGGAACCGTTCTTTGTAGTTCAAATGGGGGTTTTCGGCGACGAACAGCCCCAGATACACGTAGGTTCGTCCCGTTTGCAGCGCCCACTGAATCTGCTTGAGTACCGCCAGTGTGCCGATGCAGTAGCGTCCAAATTCGGGGTCAAAGTGCGTGTAGACGGCGTTGACGGACTCGCGGCCCAAGTCGACGATCGCGATTCCGATCAGTTTCCCGTCCAGGCGGAAGGTCAGCTCGGCCGTCTCGACGCAGGTCGCGACCAGGAATTCGTGGTAGTCGACCAAATCGGCCGGCCCGCGCCGGCTGAGCTGTCTTGCGCTGCGGTGGGTGTTAAAGAGTCGCAGTCGCTCGGGGTCGACGAGCACGCGTCCCCAGCTGATCTCCAATTCTCGGTCGGATCGATTGAGGATCCGTTTCATCGATCGAGAGAACTGGAACTGATGGACGTTGACGCGGGTGGGAATGCATTGTCTGCAATCGGGACACTGCGTTCGGTACAGCATCGTTCCTGCACGCCGGTAACCGAGTCGGAGCAAACGATCCAGGTCGTCGGGTAGGATCCGGCGTTTGGGATATTCCAGCGGCATGCGAGCCACTTTCCCGTCCAGATACGGGCATTCTTGCAGCGCGTCGTAGACGACCACCAACCCCGATTTGACGAAGTCGTCTTGGGAAGCGTCGACGACGAGCGGTTTCCGCTCGTCAGACGGTTTCGGGGGTGACTCGTACTTCATAAAAAAACACTGGCCGCACGGAAGGTAATTCCGACGGCCAGTGTAGCGTGGTTTCGCTGTGTTGACGAATCAGCGGTTGGGAATCAGTCCCACCACCATTGACCGGGCTTCAAATCAGACGGTCCGGCGGACTGTTTGACTTCGTCGGTCTTTCCTTCGCGGTCGACAACCAGTGTCTCTTTGGCGAGTGCTTTTCGCGGGCTCATTTGAACACCGCCTCCGAGCGGCGTCATCAGCGTGTTGCCTCGCCAAACCGCATTGACGGCGGTCTCGACTTGCTCCGGTGCGGTGTAGGTTTGCACCGTCAGGGCCGACTCGTTGCCAAGGACCGGCATGGCCCATTCGGCTTGACCGTAGAAGTCTTGTTCTTGGATGTAGGCCGCAGCGATCGAGACGTCCATCAGTTGACGCAGCTCGGCATAGATTCGAACCCGGTCGGCGATCATCGGGAACTTGCTGGTGAACTCTTGGCAAAACGCCTGGCTGGCTTTGTTGACGCGACGAGTGATGGTTCGTTTTCCGCCGGCGACACGTTCGTTTTCTCCGACCAGCTGAACGCCACGCTCGTTGATTTTCATCGCCAAGCCGTCTTCGCTGACCGCGATGCCGTCATAGCGGGGTTGGAAATACCATCGTTCCATCGCGTTGGCGGCGACCGCCGACGGGTTGGCTCGGTCGACGTAGCTTTGGAATCGCATCGGCAGACGTTCCAGACCGATTCCGATCAGTTTCATGCGATAGTCCGCTTCGACCAGGACGCGGGCGAAGTGGGTGTCGGTCGGGATGCCGCGAATGGAGACGTTTTGCAGTCCCAGATTGTTTTTTAATCCGTTGGCCAGTCGAGCCGCATCGCTGGGTTGCACGCGACCGCGGACCGATGCCAGGAACTGTTGCATTCGCTGCAGGCCTTCTTCGGTCGGATCGATCGAAACGCTGATCACACCGGTCGCCGGTTGGCCGGGGGCGAAGGCGCGAAGGGCGGTCACCAGGTCTTCCAACAGGACCGTCGGTTTACCGGACTCGATGCCGACAAAACGTTCGGTGGGGTCGGCGACAAAGCCTTCGGCCGGTCCGGCCACCACGATGTCGCGGGTTTCGGGGTAATAGAAGACGTACTGAATCGACGTCAGGCCCGCCAGGGCTGCCAAATCATCGCTGACGGCATGTCCGGCGGCGAGCTGGTCTTGGATGGCCGCTTCCAGGCGTTGCAGCGAGACTTTTCGCAGTTTGCTGCCACGCATCAGGTCGTTGTCCCGCATCTGTCGGGCGGCCATCAAACGCTGCTGGGCGACGCGGGGATCAAACTGGCGGACTTTCAAGACGCCTTGAGCATCGACGTCAACGCCGGCGATCGGCTGGGCAAAGTTGTTGACCGTTCCGCCGCCACCGCCACCGCCAGTGTCCTGTCCGTAAACACTGGATCCGGACGAAAGGAAGGCTGCGGCGAGTGCGGCGAGCAAAAAGGAGCGGAAAAGACGTGTCATCGGTGAAACCAATTTCAAAACGCGGCCGAAGTGTGGGGGCGCAGGGGGAAAAGTCACTTGCTGTGACAGTAATCAGTCGCGGGCGGATCGGCAAGAAACTACCGCGATTGAACCGAAATTGAGGCAAATCAGTGGTCCGAATCTGCCCCCGGATGGGGATTCGGAGTGTCCAGCGGCGATGGTTCGCCGCCTGGGGTCGGTGCAAACACCATGCCGCACCGGTTCTATCTTAGCTCTCCCCAGACCTGATTGTCCCGCCCTTCCGGTTTTTTTGGTCTGCCGTAGAATCTGGCCTGACGGTCTGGAAACCACCTTCCCAACGAGTTTTTAAAGATGAGCGGCGATTGCGATTTCGGTTTGATTGGTTTGGCAGTCATGGGCGAGAATTTGGCCCTGAACGTTGAAAGTCGCGGGTACAAGGTCGCCGTGTACAACCGCACGACCAGCAAGGTCGACGAGTTGATCGCCGGCCGCGCCGCCGGCAAGAACTTCGTCGGGACCCACTCGATCGAAGAATTCGTCAAAGCCGTCAAACGCCCCCGCAAGTTGATGATGCTGGTCAAGGCCGGACCGGCCGTCGACGCGATCATCGAGCAATTGCTGCCGCACTGCGAGCCCGGTGACATCATCATCGACGGTGGAAACGAGTACTACCTGAACACCGAACGCCGCACCAAACAGGTCGAAGAAGCCGGGTTGCTGTACGTCGGTTGCGGCGTCAGCGGAGGCGAAGAGGGCGCCTTGAAAGGTCCCAGCCTGATGCCCGGCGGGTCCGCCGACGCCTGGCCGCACATCAAAGAGATGTTTCAGTCGATCGCCGCGAAAGTCGGCCCCAACAATGACATCCCCTGTTGCGAATGGCTGGGCAGCGGCGGCGCCGGCAACTACGTCAAAATGGTGCACAACGGCATCGAATACGGCGACATGCAGCTGATTTGCGAAGCCTATCAATTGTTGAGTGAACTCGGCGGGTTGACCAACGATGAACTGTACGATGTGTTCGACCAGTGGAACGACGGTGAACTGCAGAGTTACCTGATCGAAATCAGCCGTGATATCTTCAGCGTCAAGGACGACCAAGGCGGCGACGGTTATTTGGTCGACAAGATCATGGACGTCGCCGGAGCCAAGGGCACCGGGAAATGGATGAGCCAATTGGCGCTCGATCTGGGGGTCCCCAGCACGCTGGTCACCACCGCCGTCTTCGCTCGCGGGTTGTCGGCTCAAAAAGAGGCCCGTGTCCGAGCCAGCAAAACACTCAATGGGCCGGCTGAATCGTCGAATCCCGAAATGCGTGCCATCGCGGAGGCACTCGTCGGCGATCGAGCCGAATTCGTCGAAGCGGTTCGGCAAGCACTGTACGCTTCCAAGATCGTCTCCTATGCCCAGGGCTTCGTGCAACTGCAAGCGGCCTCGGACGAACACAACTGGAACCTCGACTACGGCGCCGCCGCCCTGCTGTGGCGTGGGGGCTGCATCATTCGCGCCCAGTTCCTCGACCGCATCAAAGAAGCCTTTGACGCCGATCCGAACTTGGAGAACCTGTTGCTGGCCAAATACTTTGAAGACGCCCTCGAAAATGCGCAAGAAAAATGGCGCAAGGTCGTCGCGGTCGCGTCGGTCATGGGGATTCCCGTGCCCGCATTCAGCACCGCGCTGTGCTACTACGATGGCTATCGCATGGAACGATTGCCGGCCAACCTGTTGCAAGCCCAACGCGACTACTTCGGCGCCCACACTTACAAGCGAGTCGACAAGGACGGAACGTTCCACAGCGAATGGTTGCAGTTGCGCAAGACCCCCAAGGCATAACCATGCCCAGCGATCCGATCGTTTGTCCGTTCTGCCCGCTGTGCTGCGATGACGTACACGTCGATGCTGCCAGTGGCGAGACGGATGTGCCCTGTGAACTCGCTCAACTCGAATTGGCCGCGGCCGTCCGAATGCCCTCGGCCAGAATCGGATCCGAGTCCATCGATTCGATCGATTGGAGCGTTCTGGGGGAATCGCTGTCGCTCCAACCGACTCCGGTCGTGGAATTCAACGGGGCGACGATCGCGGAAGCCAAAATGTTGGAGACGCTGGTCACCGAGAGCCGGATTCAACTGCGCATCGCCGATGCCGCCTGCGGACGGGCGCTCGATCAAACGATTGCCCGTGACGGTTTGCTCGCCACCACGCTGGGCGATGCGGTTCGTCGTGCCGAGTATTTCTGGGGGATCGGCAATCTGGATCAGCGCACGCCGCGATTGAAAGAACGATTGAATCAGTCGGGCGCGGCGTTGGAATACACGCCCACGGCGACCATCGGTTTGCTTTCGCGATTGCACGAACTGCTGGGCGGTTTGGCAGGCGACGCGGCAGTCGACCCGGCAGCCGCGGTCGACCCGATCGGGTCGGAACCCGATCGCCTGCACGAGCATTTTCGCAACAGTCGTTCCACCGTGGTCGTGGTCGGTGGTGCAGCGTTTGAATCGGGCCAGGAGGTGATCGCTAGCGAGATGTTGATCCGCTGGATCGCCCGCTGGAATGAGACCGCGTTGCCGATCGCCGGCGGGCACGACGGGGACGATCCGATCGTCTCACGCGTCACCCTGTTGCGGCTGACCGCTGACCAGAATTTGCGCACCGTGATCCGTTGGCGGAACAATCAAGTCTCGCCGTCGGATTTGTCGTCACCGCCCGTTGCGACGATTCGCGTTGGCAGTCCGGTCGGTGAAGTCACCGCACCGGTGCGTCTGCAAATCGGCGGCGTGGATCCCGGCCAGTCGTTGGCGCACGCTTACCTGCCCGCCGCCGTGCCGGGTGTCCACCATGCGGACACGACGATTCGCGGTGATGGTTCGGTCACGCTGCCGTTGGCCGGCTGGACGGACTCGACCTATCCCCGTCGAGTGGACGTGCTGCGACGAGTGCTCGCTGTCGGGTAGGCTGGAAGCCTCGTCCACGTCGACCGCTGACAGGCTGGAAGCCTCTCCCACATCGTTTAGGACGACGCCATTTGCGACTCCAGTTCCAGTGCGAGCGCGGCTTCTTCGGCGATCTGAGCCGCGGTGCGGCGTCGACGCTTGCGAGGTTTTGCGTTCATCCACTCTTTGGTCAACACTTCAAAGACCTCGGGCGTTTCGTAACGCACGATGTTTTTGCCTTCGGGCATCGGGCCGATCAGGCCGCGAAACACGGGCATCCCGCGAAGTGCCAGGTCGGTGCTGCAGTCATCAATGCCGATCTGTTGATGCGACTGCATCAGCGGAGCGATGGAGGGATAATCGGAAATCATCAACGAACCATCACGGCCGCGTGTAACCACGCGGTAGGTGTCTTTCTTGGCCATGGTGCCTCCTAAAAAGGGAGTGGCGCTAAAATCGAAGTGGGAAGGCATCGATTGACCCATGAACCACGCGTCGTTGGGAGAGGGCGCGCAGCAACCGAGAGAGCCCTCGTGGGTTGTTCAGCCAGAAGCTGCCGATTGGGAGGCGGCGAGCGACCGGATGATGCGTTGGAAGGAACCGCGGGCGAGCAGCGACGTCTGCCCAACCATCCTCGCGCCGATCGTAGGGATCGAACGTGATCAGATAGTTTTTGGGGTCAGGACGGCAGACGTCGATGCTCCGATGCGCCGCGATCTCAACCGACGTAGGGAGGGAGGGTCGTCAGTTGCAAATCGATTCGAGGGTTAATCGAACAACAGTCATATCGACGCCCCAGTGATGACCATGCAAGAAAGTGTCGCGAATGTGGAGACAGCAACGTGAGGGTGGCGGTGCACAGTGACTGATACGTTCAACGAGAACCACGCTCGCAACGTGGAGGACAGTCGCAACAGTCACGTTGGCGGCGACCGTTGCGTTCGGCCACGCCGCTACAGACGGAAGATGCGGAATCGCCGCGGTCGGCCATCTTCTGTTAGCGGCAGGGCGCGAGCCCTCCGGTGCGCCGCTCAAATGTTGATCAAATCATTGAAAAAGACGAACACCATCAGCGCCAGCAGCATCAGCCCGCCGACCAGCGTCAGACGCATCTCCAGTTCTTCGTTCACGCGACGCCCCATGATCGCTTCGCAGATCAGGAACACCATGTGACCACCGTCTAGGACGGGGATCGGCAAGAAATTGAGCACGGCCAAATTCATGCTGAGCATCGTCAAGAACAGCAATTGAGCCGAAACGCCGCGTTCGGCTTCGCTACCGGCGACTTGGAAAATCTTGATCGGCCCGCCGACTTGATCCTTACTGACGCTCCCGTGGACCAGCATGTTGAGGAACCGAAAGACTTCGCCGAGTCGGCGTCGGCATTCACGAATCCCCAGCACCGACGCTTCCTTCAACGAGCTCGCCGTCTGGATTTCTTCGGCAGCGACCAAGCCCAGTCCGCGTTCGAACCGGACGCGTTGGTCTGTCGTCAGCTTTACCACCGATTCGACGATGACGCCGGTTTCGGCGCGTTCGGCCAACACTTTGAACTCGGTTCCTTCGGGCAGGGATTGAATCGATTCAAAGAACCCTGTAGCCGTCTGGACTTCATCAAATTTCCATCCTTTGGACAGTTCTTCGACCAGGCCGGCGAGCGGACCGGTCGAGAAATCATCCGGGTATTCGTTGCTCGCCAGCAGCGTGATGCTCTTCAGTTCGTCGGTCGGTTGCAGTTCGTCGCCTTTGACCAGGTGTTCCCGGTTGAACGCGCTGACCGTGGCGGGCAAATCGAAGGCAAAACCGTAGGCGTTGATCGATGCCTTGTCGCCGGTGCCGTAGGTGGGCGAGAGGGTTTGCGGGGAATCGTCGGGACTGATTTCGATTTCCAGCGTTTCGTCTCCGCGGCGCACCGTCAACACGATCGGCTCGCGTCGCGCGAGCATCAGCACCAATTCCTCTCCGTCGGGCGCCGCCACCTCGCCCACTGCTTCGATCACATCGCCGACTTTCAGCCCGGCTTTTTCGGCGGGGCCGTTGGTGACCAATGCGGTGACCGGTCCGGCGGCGGTGCGAATCCCGATCCATTTTGATTGCTGCGGCGGCAATTCGACGACGTGATCGCTGCCGTCGGTGCGACGCAGTCCCAATTGGATCGATTGATCGGGATGCGTGTTCAGATAGTCGAACAACGGCGTGCCGGGGACCATCGCGTTTTCGTCGATCGGTGTGCCATTAAAGGAGACGATCGTCGCGCCGAGATCCTGCTCGGTCAACACGTCGGCGGCGACACTGCGGGGGGCCGCGTTTTCGGAATCGCTGAGCGTGGTCGATGTCGGGCTGGTGATGCCGATCATCCGAAACCGGTTCTGCAGCGGATGGGGTTGGGTGACAAGCTCGTATTGAACATTTCGGCTGTCGAAGGCGACCGTCAACGGGATCGGGCGGTCCGGGGTTTCCAGCCCGGCATGCAAGATCGCCGAGCGCATCTCACGGAAGTGCATTTGGGCGTCGTCCATGCCGTCGACCGAGACGACTTGTCCGCCGGGTTCGATTCCGGCTTGCCAAGCCGGGCCGCCCGGGGTCACCCCGCCGATGATGGCGGGGGTGTAGGGGACGCCATAAAAGAACGCGGCGGCGGCGAACATCGCACCGGTCACGACGTTCATGAACACACCGGCACTCATGATGATCATGCGTTGCCAGACGGGTTTGGCGGGCAGGCTGCGGGGATCCAGTTCCGCCAGTTCGCTCGCCGCGGACGGTTCCGATTCCGCGTCGTGGTCCTCGTCGACCTCTTCGTCGCCGGCCAACTGACGCGCCCGGGCCGCTTCGTCTTTCATCTTTCGCGGGTCATCGTCCTGGCCGAGCATTTTGACGTAGCCGCCCAGCGGGATGATTCCGATCCCGTATTCCGTCTCGCCGTAGGTGAATTTGCCAAGCGTCGACGGCAGCTTGATCGGGCCGATCTTCATCGGCGGATCGAAGCCCACGTAAAATTTTTCGCATTTGACGCCGAAGGTCTTCGCGGCGACAAAATGCCCCAGTTCATGGACGAAGATGACCAGGCCGATGCCGAGCGCCACCCGCGTCCAAAGCAGGAATTTGCTTCCCACCGCCATCAGACCCTCCGGTTCGGATTCGGCTAGCAGGAGGAACAGATCGCTGATCATATCGTTGGTTATCTACGAGGAGGGGATGTAAGGCGTTCGGCACAGTGCCGCGTTTCTTGGCGTGCCCATCGGTCTAATTCCAGCAGACGGGCCAATCCGGGCCGCTGCTCGAAGGTGTGGTTTTCGAGCGTTTTTTGGCACAGGGGGACGATGTCAGTAAACCGAATTTCGCCGTCCAGGAATAGACCGACCGCGACTTCGTTGGCCGCATTGACCACCGCGCCGGCCGTTCCGCCGGCCCTGGCGACCTCAAAACCGAGTGTCAACGCCGGGAAACGATCCAAATCGACCGGTTGAAGACTCAAATCCCAGGTCTGTTGGCGATCCAGCGGCGGAGTCGGACAAGGCAGACGTCGGGGGTGCGTCAGAGCATACTGAATCGGCAATCGCATGTCCGGAGGACTGAGTTGAGCGAGCACCGAGCTGTCTTGGAATTCCACCATCGAATGAATGATCGACTGCGGATGGATCATCACCTCGATTTGGTCGGCCGAGACGTCAAACAGCCACCTGGCCTCAATGATCTCCAACGCCTTGTTCATCATTGTCGCCGAATCGATCGAAATTTTCCGCCCCATCTGCCAGGTGGGGTGCGCCAGGGCGCCGTCCGGCGTGGCATCTCGCATTTCCGCCGCGCTGGCTGACCGAAACGGGCCGCCGCTGGCGGTCAGAATCAGCCGCTTGGCGGGGCTCGGCGAGTGGGCGATGCACTGCCAGATCGCCGAGTGTTCGCTGTCGACCGGCAGCAGCTGGGCGTCGGACTGGGCCACTTTTTCGCTGACCAGGCCGCCGGCAACGACCAGCGTTTCTTTGTTGGCAAGGGCCACCCGTTTGCCGGCTTCGACCGCCGCGACGGTACTTTCCAGCCCCGCGCGGCCGACGATCGCTGCCACCACCACGTCGACGTCGGGATCGCGTGCGGCGTCGACGAGTTGGTCGGGGCCGAACCGCAGACCGCCCGGATCGTCCAGCAGCGATTTAAATCGCCGCACCGCCGTCTCGGGCGAGATCGATGAGGGATCGGAGAAAATCAGACGCGCCGGTGCTCGGCCGTCCCGACAGGCCTCTCCGGCCAGCGTTTCCAACACGTCCAGATTGTTGTGCCCCGATGCGGCCCACAACCGCCAGGCATGGTCCGGGTCGATGCGATTCAAATGACCGATCACTTCGGCGGTCGAAGTGCCGATGCTGCCGGTCGCCCCCAGGACCGCAACGTTGACCGTCGATCGCTTGGAACGGTCGGCGGGCAATTCGGATTCGCAGGGGGGGGCGGTTGAAAGTTTGGTCACGGTGACGGTTCCATCAGCTCCGGTAGAATCCCTTGAAACCTTTATCATGGACGATCGGTTCGATTGTTACGACCCGACCTTGCGTTATGCTCGGCCCGCGCTGGGTTGTCCCGCGTGCCATTGGACCGAACAATGGCGTGTGATTTGGTTGGATTCGATTAATTTGCTCGATTCGCACCACGCGGACGTCGCACGTCTGGCCCGAACCACCAAACGCCTCGGTGACCGACGTCGCCTCTCTTTCCCATCTTTCGACGCTGATATCAATCTTCGATGAGTGACAAGAAACGACCCAATCGCGGTTCCGATGATCAAAACAACCGAGGTGGCGACGCGCCGTCGCGCGAAACGCGGACCGGAGGCGTGTGGTTGGTGATCATCGGCGTGATCCTGGCGGTGATGATGAGCGCCCTGCTGTTCGGGCAGAACACCCGCTCGCTGCGATACCCCGACTTGGCCAAGCTGCTCGTCGAACACGCCAAACAAAAGAAAATCGAACGCGAAGGCGGCGAGCCGGAAACGCCCAGGGTGGTGGTCGATTCGCCCAAGGATCCAAAGATTCAGCTGGAGTTTTCCGATTTACAGCTCGTTCTACTCGGCGACGAAGAAATCACCGGAACGGTGATGTATCGCTCGTTGGGCTCTGGCCGAAAAGCAGAGGATGACCCCGAGAACGTGCCGACGAAGACGGATTTCAAAACCATCCGCGTGCAGAATGAAACCCAGGACGCCTACTTTGACCAGATCTTGCGGGACTCGGGTGTGACCTGGGACAACGCCCGCCCCAATCGTTGGCTGGCCGACAATTGGTTCAATCTGTTCATGCTCGGTGCGATCATCGCGATCGGCGTGATCATGTTACGGCGAATCGGCGGAGTCGGATCCCCGATGTCGTTCTCCCGCAGCCGCGGCAAATTGCACGGCCAAGAAGACCTGTCGATCTCCTTCGAAGACGCCGCCGGAATTGACGAAGCGGTCGAAGAGGTCCGCGAGGTCGTTGACTTCCTCAAAAACAGCGAAAAGTACCAGGCACTCGGCGGCCGGATCCCCAAGGGCGTGTTGCTGGTCGGACCGCCCGGGACGGGCAAAACACTGTTGGCCAAGGCGATCGCCGGTGAAGCCGGAGTGCCGTTCTTCAGCCTGTCCGGCAGCGACTTTGTCGAAATGTTCGTCGGCGTCGGTGCGGCACGGGTTCGCGACATGTTTCAGCAGGCGACCAGCCGCGCGCCGTGCATTATTTTCATCGACGAACTCGACGCGCTCGGCAAAAGCCGTTCCGGCAGCGTGGTCGGCGGCCACGACGAACGAGAGCAAACGCTCAACGCCTTGTTGGTCGAAATGGACGGCTTTGATTCCAACAACGGAGTCATCGTGGTCGCGGCCACCAACCGCCCCGAAACGCTCGACCCGGCGTTGCTGCGCCCGGGGCGTTTTGACCGTCAAGTCTTGGTGGACCGGCCCGATCTGGCCGGCCGCGAAGCGATCTTGAAGGTCCACGTCCGCAGCGTGAAATTGGACGACGATGTCGACCTGCGGCACATCGCGTCGATCACCAGCGGCTTTGTCGGCGCCGATCTGGCCAATCTGGTCAACGAAGCGGCGTTGTTGGCGGCGCGGTCGGACAAATCAGCCGTCGCCACGACCGAGTTCGACGAAGCGGTCGACCGCGTGACCGCCGGTTTGGAAAAGAAAAACCGCGTGATGAACGTGGACGAAAAGATCCGCGTGGCCTATCACGAAGCCGCCCACGCCCTGGTCGCCGCCGCACTGCCCAATACCGATCCGGTCCACAAGGTCAGCATCATCCCGCGCGGGTTCGCCGCGCTCGGCTACACCATGCAGCGTCCCGAATCCGAACGCTATCTGATGACCAAGCTGGAATTGGAAAGCCGCATGAAGGTCTTACTGGGCGGCACGTTGGCCGAGGAAATGGTGTTGCAGGACATCAGCACCGGCGCCCAAAACGACTTGGAACGCTGCACCGAAATCGCCCGCAGCATGGTGATGGACTATGGCATGAGCCGACTGGGACGGATCAATTATCGCCGCAGCACCGCGTCACCGTTTCTGACCGGCGGTGGCGGCAATGGACACAGCATGACCTACGGGGAAGACACCGCCAAACTGATCGACAAGGAAGTGTCCAGGATCGTCGAAGACGCACTCACCCAAACCCGCGAAATTTTGACCCAGCGGCGCGAGGTGCTCGAAGCGATCACGCAACGGTTGTTGGAGGTCGAGTCGATCGACAACACCGAACTGTTCCGCATCATCAAGGAACATTCCACCGGCCCCTGGTTGGTCCCCGGAACCATTACCGAAAAACCTCGGGCACAAATTCGCAAACCGGAAAACGATTTGGATACACTAAAGGACGCGGAATAAACGCCCTTCCTTTCCTTTTGATTCAACTCGATGCGAAAACTACTCAGTCTGCTGTTGCTCGGTCTCGCCACCTGCGGCGTCGCACAAACGCCCTCCACCATCGGCCAGATCGAAGTGTTGGCGCCGGAGATGGAAACCTATGCCGATGCCGCCACCAAGGTTGAAGTGCTGGCGGGGGGGTTCACCTGGACCGAGGGGCCGGTCTGGATCGCGGACGATGGAGGCGGCCATTTGCTGTTCTCCGACATCCCACGCAACAGTATCTTTCGTTGGTCCCAGTCGCGCGGCGTCGAATTGTTCATGCGACCGAGCGGCTACACCGGTGTCAGTTACTACGGCTTGGAACCCGGATCCAACGGACTGACGCTCGATCCGGAACATCGGTTGACGATGTGCGAGCACGGTGACCGTCGCGTTTCGGTTCTGACACGCGGCGGCGGCAAACGGACCTTGGTCGATCGCTACCAAGGCAAGCGACTCAACAGCCCCAATGATTTGACGTTCGACAAATCAGGCAATCTGTACTTCACCGATCCGCCTTACGGTTTGCCCGAACGCGCCGAGGACCCGCGACGTGAACTGGATTTCTGTGGCGTCTATCGACTCGGCGCCGACGGAACGCTGACGCTGCTGACCAAAGAGATGACGCGGCCCAACGGGATCGCGTTGTCGCCGGATGAAAAAACGCTTTACGTCGCGCAAAGTGATCCCGAACGCCCGATCTGGATGGCGTTTCCGATCGGCGACGACGGCAAACTGGGGCAGGGCAACGTGTTGCACGACGCCAAAGCGGCGATGAAGGATTATCCGGGACTTCCCGACGGGATGACCGTCAAATCAGACGGAACGATCTTCGGTAGCGGCCCAGGTGCGATCTACGTGCTCTCTCCAGCCGGCAAGTTGCTCGGTCGCATCATCACCGGCGGTCGCGTCAGCAATTGCACCTTCGATGCCGAAGAAGCTTACCTGTACATCACCGCGGACAACTTTCTGTGCCGCGTGAAGATGAAGTGATCACGTCAGCACGTGGCGTCAGCCCAATGCCACGTCCTTTGGCCTAAAGGTGTTAGCGGAACGGCGCGAGCCGTCCGGTCGCGCTTCAAAAACACCGTGAAAGACCGGAGGGCTCGCGCCCTACCGCTAACAAAAACACCCCGCTTGGCGTCAAGTGTTAGCGGAACGGCGCCAGCAGCCCGGCGAAATACGCGTCGTAACCCGCCAGCGCGCTTCCGGGGATCAGCACGGTGGTCGCGTTGGGGAAGGTCACGCGGCAATCGCTGCGGACATATCCGGAGACTTTTTCGATCGTCGCTTGTCCCAGGTCGCATCGGCACAGAACGGTCAGGCTGGCAGTCGCCCGGTCGGCATCGCCCTGGAGCCGAAAACAAATCAGCGAGGAACCGATTCGGGCCAGCGCGACCGGTTGGTCATCGGTCGACAGCGTCGCATCGCTGAACACACAACGCACCCCTTGCTCCGCTCCGGTTCGGCCGAGCAGATAATGCAGCGCCGTGGCAATCTCCGGCGACAGACTCGCCGGATTGGACTGACCGAGCAACTGGGCGGCGTCGCGTTGGCGGTATTGCTTGATCAGCTCATCGGCGTCAGCACGCATGAAGTAGGCGGTCACACGAATGGCTTCCTCGCCGGACCAAGACACCAATTCGACCGCGGTGTCGTTTGCCCGAGGCCCCGCTACGAGAAGCTCGGGTGGTTTGCGACCGCTGGCGGCCAAGTGGATCAGATCTGCCAGGAATCGTTTGCAGATATCGCCGTCCGGATCCAGGCTGGGTGGGTGGTACAAGAACGGCGGTTCGGCTTGGATTTCTCGGACCAGGCGGGCGCGCGACGATGAGTCGATTGCGTTGAAGGTTTGGGTCAGTTTTAAACGGCCGATCGCCGGTTCGGGGTCGTCGCCGAAGTGTTGAAGCGCGAACGAAGCGAGTGCGCAGATCGCCCGTTCGGTTTGTTCTTCGGGGGACACGTCGACATGGCCGACACGGAATTGGATTTCCAGGCGATCCGCCGCCGAGGTTTGCCAGGCGTCGATGGTGGCTTTTTGAGGGCGATTTTTCTTGTCGTCCAGAACGTAGGTCAGCAAGAACGCTTCCAAACGCTCGGCCACGATCTTGCGATCCGATGCCGACAGGGATTGGGCGGGTTGGTAGTCGGACGGTCGCGAGGTGGAACCGTCGGCCAGATGACGCAGCAGCGAAACCCGGCCGTACTCATCGCGCAGGTTCAGCGCCGACAATTGTTTCATCGCCGCCACGCGGGCGGAGTCGGAGATCGCCAGTTCGCTGGCCAGATGAACCAATTCGACGCCGTAGATCCAATGGACGTCTCGGTAGCGGACCATCGGGCTGTAGATCGACGCGACTTCGATGGCAATGATTTCGACGAGCTGGCGGATCAGCCCGACGGCTTGTTGATCCAGTACGTGGGCGCCCAATTTGGATGCGCCGTAGGTTGTCGCTTTGCTGGCGGCCCACCAAGCGACCAGGGTCAGTGGGTTGGTGCTGCTGACGATCCGGCCGGCGAACAGCACGTTGGAGGCGACGTCGATGTAAGGTCTGGCCGACTTGTAGAGGCCGAAGGTTTTGACCGCCCGCATGACCACGTTGTAGATCGACTGGAAATCATAGCTGGCCAATCCGCCCGGCAGACTTTCCACCGCGACCAACAGTCTCAGCGAAGCCCGTCCGACGGCCCGTGAGACGGCGTCGACATTGGTTTTCAGCAGCGGCGCTGTCTCACCGGGGCGGTAGATCGCCACGACGTCGGAAACCAGGGCGACCAGATCCCCGCGGATTTGTTCGTTGTCAAAAACTTTGCGGTCGCCGATTTCTTTGCGGTAGGCGTCTTGTTTAATGCTGTCAAACAGCTCTCGCGTTTTGGCTTCGACCAATTCCAGCAACTCGCGATCGTGCCGCGCCATCGGGTCATCGACGGAGATTTCCGGCGTCTCGCTCGGTGGCGGCCGGCGGCTCGGGTCGGTGTTTTTGAAATCGATCGCATCGGGGAATTGCATCCACTGCTGCAACGACAGCGCGCGTGCGTTGAGTTCCTGTTCCTGCGCGGCCAGCGATTCCGCCTTTTCTATGAGCCATTCTTGCAGTTCCGACTGGGGCGTCGTTTGATTCGCCCCCCCCTGTCCTGCCCCGTCGTCGCGGTTGGGCCGGCCGGACGCGTATTTCGTTTTTAAGCGAACGGCATCCACCAGTGCCGCCGCCAGTGGCAGCAAACCGAGCGCCCCGAGGCCGATGTTCGGGATCGGTGCCCCAGAGAGGGCGACGACCATCAACACGATCGCCACGATCACGCCCGAGGCGAGCGAATAGAGCGGTAGCCGTTTCAGGGTGTCGCCACGCACGGGTGCTGCAAATCGCAAAGAGTAAAGAAAGAAGCAGGCGTAAGGAGGTTCCGTCGCAAAACGACAGGCCAATGATACAGCGCCGCCGGCCGGCCGCGCGGTGGGTTGAATTGTCCAATGTTGACCAAACGTTGTCGTGGGCCAGATGCGAAGACCACGCGGTTCCCTTAAAGTAGTCTTTCGGGAGGGCTGTGCCCCGCAAGGTGCTGCCGGGCGACTGGCAGGAGACGTCCGGACACAGATTTGATTAGAATCTGTCCATGGTCTGGAACTTGGCGGATCCAGCTCCACTACCGAACGCTTCTTTTTACTCGTGTCGTTTCGTTTGCCTGTTGCGCACCGCTGAAAGCACGCGCAGAAGAGTCCGCCATGCAAAAACAAACTTCCGGATCCGTGTCTCAGATGCAGTCACTTGGTCCGATTCCGTCTCTGCCGAATTATCAGACGGATGGTTTCTTCGACGAGTTGGTCGACAAAAACAACGTCGCTCGTCCGGATGCTGAAGAGTTAGTCTCGCTGTTTAACCGTTTTCCGCCGCAGGAACTGTCCCGTCGCCAGCATGCGATCGAGCAGGCTCTGTTCCGGATGGGGATCACGTTCACGGTCTACAGCGACAAAACGGGCACGGAAAAGATCATGCCCTTTGACGTGGTTCCGCGGATCGTCTCGGCGATCTTGTGGAAGCACATCGACGCCGGTTTGAGACAACGGATCCGTGCGCTCAATCGCTTCCTGTGCGATGTTTACAACGAACGGGCCATCATCAAGGAGGGGATCATTCCGGAGGAGTTGGTCGACACGGCCCCGGCGTATCTGCAGGAATGCCGTGGTCTGAAACCGTTTAACGATGTCTGGTGTCACATCACGGGCACGGATTTGGTCCGTGATAACACGGGAACCGTTTACGTGTTGGAGGACAATTTGCGATGTCCGTCGGGGGTGTCGTATGTGTTGCAGAACCGCCACGTGATGAAACGGAACTTTCCGCAGGTGTTCGGCGCGTCGCGGGTTCGCCCGGTCACCGATTACACGTCGCGACTGTTTCAACTGTTGCGCGATGTCGCTCCGCCGCATGTTTCCGATCCGACCGTCGTGGTGTTGACGCCCGGTGTTTTTAACAGCGCCTATTACGAGCATTCGTTCTTGGCCCAGCGGATGGGGGTCCAATTGGTCGAGGGCCGTGACTTGGTCGTCGAAGGGGAGTTTGTCTACATGAAAACGACTCGCGGGCTGCAGCGGGTCGATGTGATTTACCGCCGCGTCGACGATACTTTTTTGGATCCCAAGACGTTTCGCAAAGACAGCGTGTTGGGGGTCAAGGGATTGATGGACGTGTACCGCGCGGGCAACGTCTGCTTGGCCAACGCCCCCGGGACGGGCATTGCCGACGACAAGGTGATCTACGCGTTCGTCCCGGACATGATCAAATATTATTTGGATGAAGAGCCGATCTTGCCGAACGTTCCGACCTACGTTTGCCAAAAGGAAGAGGATCGGAAGTACGTGTTGGCGCACATGGACGAATTGGTGATCAAGGCGGCCGGAGAATCGGGCGGTTACGGCATTCTGATCGGTCCGCACGCGACACCGGAAGAACGCGAGGAGTTCGCCCAGAAGATCAAAGAGGATCCGCGGAACTGGATCGCTCAGCCGACGCTGGAACTGTCTCGCGCCCCGACCGTGGTCGATGATCACTTGGAAGGACGCCACGTCGATTTGCGACCTTACATTCTGTGTAGCCGACCGGATGACGTTTGGGTGTTACCGGGCGGTTTGACCCGTGTGGCGCTGCGCAAGGGATCGTTGGTCGTCAACTCGTCACAGGGCGGCGGCAGCAAGGATACCTGGGTGGTCGCCGAACAGGGACAGGCGGTCGCCAGTGCGCATGACGACGAAACCGGGCCGGTCGATCACTGACCAGGGCCGCCAGATCGCGGATGTGAGTCGCTCGACTGCGACAGCGTGTTGCGACGAAGACGAATGACCGATTGAAAACGAACCGGCTACCATTTAACTGAGCCTTTTATGCTTTCACGTGTTGCTGAATCGATTTATTGGATGAGCCGTCAGGCCGAGCGAGCTGAGAATTTGGCTCGATTCATCGAAGTGACGTTGCACATGACGTTGGACCAACCGGAATACTTGGTCGATCCTTGGAAACCGTTGGTTCAGGTGACCGGCGACAACGAGTGGTTCAAGGCCAAGTACGGCTCGGCGAACTGTCAGAACGTGGTGCAGTTTTTGGCGTTTGATCGCGAGTACCACAGTTCAATGCTGACGTGTTTACGGGCCTCGCGCGAAAACGCTCGCAGCGTCCGCGAGGCGTTGTCGACCGAGGCGTTCGAGGAACTGAATGATTTCTACCATTTCGTTCGCGACAGCAGTCCGGCGCAGTTGACCGATCCGACGGCAGATTTTTTTGAGCAGGTTCGCGACCACGCACTGATGTGGACCGGCGTGTTGGACAACACGATGCCCCACAACACGGCCTGGCACTTTCTCAACGTCGGGCGTTTGCTCGAACGTGCCGACAAGACGTCACGGATTTTGGACGTCAAGTACTTCAACTTGCTGCCTCGCGTGGAAGACGTCGGCACCGCGGTCGATGATCTGCAGTGGTCGACGCTGCTGCTGGCGATCAGCGGATTTGAAGCCTATCGCCGCGAACATCAGCTGATGGATATCGAAAAGATCGTCGCCTTTTTTCTCTTCCACCGGACGTTCCCACGCAGCATCTATTCCTGTGTCGCCGGTGTCGACCGATCACTGCGCGAGATCGAAAGTGAATCGGAATCGGAGTTGCCCGGACAAGCCAGGCAGCGAATCGCCGCACTTCGTCATCGCTTGGAAAATACCAACGTCAAAGAAGTAATCGCCGGCGGAATGCATCAATTTATCGATCGCTTGCAGATTGAACTCAACGCAGTCGGTGATTCACTCGGACAAGACTACTTTTACGCAACCCAAACTGCATGACCATTCGCGTCGCTCTCCACCACAAGACTCAGTATCAATACGACCGCTCCGTCGGGCTTGGCCCGCAAAAAATACGGCTTCGGCCGGCCTATCATGGCCGCACGAAAATCGTCTCGTACGATCTGACTGTTCGCCCCGAAGATCATTTCATCAATTGGCAACAAGACCCGTTTGCCAATCCGGTGGCGCGGTTGGTGTTCCCCAAAAAGGCGAGAGAGCTGTCGGTCGTGGTCGATTTGGTTGCCGACATGACGGTGATCAACCCGTTCGATTTTTTCGTCGAAGAGAGCGCCGAATCCTGGCCGTTTCAATACGCACCCGAAATCGAGCTTCAATTGGCGCCGTATCTGGTCACCGAACCGATGACGCCGCTGTTGGCCGATTGGATCAGCGAGCTGCCCAAAACGTCTGAGCGAGTGATCGATTTCCTGGTCGATGTCAACCGCATGGCCCAACAGCGGATCGATTACAAGATCCGCCTGGAACCCGGTGTGCAAACGCCCGAGGAAACCTTGAAATTGGCCAGCGGATCGTGCCGCGATTCGGCCTGGATGCTCGTTCAAGCGTTCCGTCACATCGGCATGGCCGCGCGGTTCGTCTCGGGCTACCTGATCCAGCTGGCGCCCGACGAGAAACCGATCGAAGGTCCGGCCGGTCCGGCCGCCGACTTCTGCGATCTGCACGCCTGGACGGAAGTCTATTTGCCCGGTGCGGGGTGGGTCGGGTTGGATCCGACCAGCGGGTTGATGGCCGGCGAGGGACACATCCCGTTGGCGTGCACGCCACACTACAGCGATGCGGCGCCGATCACGGGCGGTCATGAACCGTGCGAAGTCGAATTCGTGCACGAGATGACCGTCACCCGGATCTTGGAATCGCCGCGGACGACGAAGCCCTACACCGATCAACAGTGGTCCGAGATTCTGGCGGCCGGTGATCGCGTCGACGAGGTGCTGGCGATCGGTGACGTGCGGTTGACGATGGGCGGTGAACCGACGTTTGTCGCCATCGACAATGTCGATGATCCCCAGTGGAACACCGATGCGGTAGGAAAAGAGAAACGCGTCCTTTCCAACGTGCTGCTGTTGAAGCTGCGTGACACCGTCGCACCCGGCGCGTTGCTGCACTACGGACAAGGCAAGTGGTACCCCGGCGAATCGCTGCCGCGCTGGGCGCTGACCTGTCTGTGGCGCACCGACGGGCAGCCCGTCTGGCAGAACCCCAAGTACATCGCCGACGAGGGCAAGGATTACGGGTTCACCCACGACGATGCCGAACGCTTTGTCAAACACCTGGCCGTCACGTTGGGGATCGAGGCCAAAGTCACGCTTCCCGTTTACGAGGACACCTTCCACTACTTGTGGAAGGAACAGAAGCTGCCGATCGATGTCGAGCCCACCGATCCGAAGTTGGAAGATCCCAACGAACGGGCGATGATGGTGCGAACCTTCACCCAGGGGCTGAACAAACCGGTTGGGTTTGTGATGCCACTGAAACGAGCCTGGTGGCAGGCACACCCGGGTTGGGTCGGCGGGCGCTGGCCGGTTCGCGGTGAAAAGGTGTTCGTCATCCCCGGAGACTCTCCGATCGGTCTGCGATTGCCGCTGGATAGTTTGCCCAAATCCGCCGCGCCCACCCCCGTGGACAATCTGCCCCGCGATCCCTTCGCGCCACGCAATCCGTTGCCGGAGGTTTCGACGATCCGACAGGACCAGCAGCGGATCGAGAAAGTCGAAGAACAGTTGAGTCGCCAAGATGACACGCCGGTCGAAGCGGAAGTGATTCCGACGGCGCTGTGTGTCGAATGTCGATTCGGAAGGCTGCACGTGTTCATGCCCCCGACGCAAAATCTAGAAGACTATTTGGACCTAGTGTCGGCGGTCGAAGAAACCTGTGTCGATCTGGACATGCCGGTGGTTTTGGAAGGCTACCTGCCGCCGCACGACCACCGCGTCGAAATGTTCAAAGTCACTCCCGATCCGGGAGTGATCGAGGTCAATGTCCAGCCCACGTCCTCGTGGCGTGACTTGGTCGGATTGACCGAGACGATTTATCGCGAAGCGCGCGAGAGCCGATTGACGGCGCAGAAGTTCGACATCGATGGGATGCACACCGGCACCGGCGGTGGTGCCCACGTCGTCCTGGGCGGTAAGACGCCGACCGATAGTCCCTTCATTCGCCGACCCGATTTGTTGGCCAGCATGATTCGGTTCTGGCACAACCACCCTGCCCTGTCGTATCTGTTCAGCGGCAAATTTATCGGGCCGACCAGCCAGGCGCCGCGGATGGACGAGGCCCGTCGCGACAGCGTGCATGAAATGGAGATCGCGTTGGTGGAAATGGAGCGGTTTTACCGCGAGGGCCAGACCATCATGCCCTGGACCGTCGACCGCCTGTATCGAGATCTGCTGGTCGATTTGACCGGCAACACGCACCGCGCCGAAATCTGTATCGACAAACTCTATTCGCCCGATTCCAGCACCGGTCGATTGGGACTGGTCGAGTTTCGCGGATTCGAGATGCCGCCGAACGCACACATGAACCTGGCCCAACAGTTGTTGATTCGGGGGATCGTCGCCGCGTTCTGGAATCAACCCTACAAGCAGCCTTTGGCACGCTGGGGCACGTCGCTTTACGATCGATTCATGTTGCCGCATTTCGTCTGGAGCGATCTAGACGAATTGCTCTGCGTGCTGCGTCAGATGGGCGTCGATTTGAATCTGGAATGGTTCTTGCCGCACTTCGAGTTTCGTTTTCCCAAGATCGGTGAAGTCGTACTCGGTGATGCACGCTTGGAGCTTCGCGGTGCGATCGAGCCGTGGTACCTGATGGGTGAAGAACCGTCCGGCGGCGGTACGGCGCGTTTTGTCGATTCGTCGATGGAACGTTTGCAGCTCAGTCTGGACGGGTTCGATCCCTCGCGCTACGCCGTCTTGTGCAACGGCCACCGCGTACCGATGCATCCCAGCGAAGTGGCCGGTCAGTACTTGGCCGGAATTAAATTCCGCGCCTGGCAACCGCCACGTTGTTTGCATCCGACGATCGGTGTTCATGTGCCGTTGCAATTTGACATCGTGGATCGATTCACCGAGCACTCGATCGGCGGATGCCGTTACTTCGTCTCCGACCCCAGTGGGCGGGCCCACGAGATCTATCCGGTCAACGCCAACGAAGCGGAAACACGGCGGACGGCACGGTTCCACACCCAGACGCTGACGGGAGGCCGACTCGTGCTACCAGATCTGCCGCCGGTCGACGCGCCCAACGATTTCCCTGTCACGTTTGATTTAAGAAAGACGGTCCGAAACTAATACGCGCGAGGCGGCCCCGTGTTGGTGTGCAGGCTTTAGCCGCCCGCATCGCTAATGAATCGCGGCCAACCTCATTCAAGAAGCTTGCGAATCGAGAACTTTAAAAGGCTGGCGAGCCTTCACAATACGTTCATCATTGATCCTGCACACGCTGATGCCAGATTTCAAACTGCCGGGCCAGTTGCTGAACTCGACCGGGCTCACGCTGAGCGAGATCGGTTGTTTCGGTGCCATCTGCCTCCAAGTCAAAAAGTTCCCAGTCGCCACCCCGCCGAGGACGAATGGCTTTCCACTTGCCGCTGCGGACAACATGGTGTCGGGGCACGCTCCAGCAGAGTACGTCATGTCCCTGGCGGGGCTTGCCCTCAAAAACCGGCCGCAAACTTTTACCTTCAATGGGCACCGGATTTCGACCGCGAAACTCGGTGGGGTAGTTCACATCAGCGATGTCGAGACACGTTGCCATCAGGTCCATGACATGGCCCACCTCATCGCTTTGTTGATCCCCGGAGATGACGGCCGGCCATTTCGCCAGCAAAGGAGTGCGAATACCACCTTCGTAGCCTGAGAGTTTCGTACTGCGAAATGGCGTGTTGCTGAGAGTCGCCCAGGCCAAGCCGTAACCAGCAAAAGTATCTGGAGACCCCGGAAGGTTATCCGGGCCGCTTCCCGGGCGAATCGCGACCTGATCCAGTCGCCACCGGTTGTTGGGCTGGTTGGGGGAAAATCCAAAACCGCTTTTCGATGGGCCGATACCACCATCAGGTGCTGCGCCGTTATCAGAGAGAAACAGGACGAGAGTATTCTTTTCTTGTCCACTCTCTTTCAGAACGGTCAAGAGTTCCCCCAGGCCTTTGTCAATCGCGGCGACTTGAGCGGCGTAAACGGCCATCCGTTCGGCCTGCCAGTCTTGATGGACGCCGTCCTTCCAATTCTTGATCTCTGGGGGACGCGGGGTGAGTTTCCAGTTTGGAGGGATGAGCTGCGATTTCAGTTGAGATTCAAATCGTGCGGTGCGCCATTCGTCCCATCCGCGCCCTCGGTATTGCTCCCGGTAGGCGGCAATGTCAGCTTCACGGGCATGTAACGGCCAATGGGGAGCGATCTGTGCCACGTAGAGAAAGAAAGGCTTGTCCGTGGTCATCGCTTCTTTCAAAAACTGCACGGCATAATGGTTGAGCGACTCTGTGAGATAGAAATCCTCGGGGAGCTGGAACCTTTCCCGATCGAGATAATACGGGTTCTGCTGCACTTCGTGGAAGTAGCTGATTTTGGCCTGGCACATCGGACCGAAAAACCGATCGAAGCCACGGTCGAGTGCCAGGTCGCGTCCCTGCCACTTGCCGACCATCATGGTGTGGTAGCCGGTGTTTTGCAGCAGTTCGGAAATCAACACGCACTTGGAATAGTCCTTGGGCTGATTCCAGTGATCGCCACGGTGGCCAGTTTGCTGACAATAAAGCCCGGTCAACAGTGACGCCCGCGTGGGACCACAGACGGCGTTGTTGTAAAACTGCGTGAACCGCAGCCCGTCCCGAGCCAACGAGTCAATCTGCGGCGTGCGGATCTCACCACCAAAGCAACCGATGTCTGACCAGCCCAAGTCATCCGCCATCACCAGGATGATGTTCGGTCGAGCTGCCTCGATGACCGTTTGGCACACCAGAAAGAACAGGACCAGCCCGCTGCAGATCAATCGCATCATGTATTGGTTCAGTGTGAATTGGAGTCGATCGAGATCGGTGCGATTCAGGAGTGAAAGCAAAATGGGGCTCCGCTTTGTTCGCGTGCGCGCGAAAGATTCTCAACTTTGAATTCGCCCGGCTCGCGGACCTGAGTGCAGGCGGTTGTTGGCCGTTTTCGGCTTCTACCGTTTCTGACACGCAGTCGCGTTCCGCGATGATCGCGTGCTATTTTGAAGTCGCGTCTGTGGCAGCATTCGAATCATCGGTGGAAGCGATGCCTGCACGTTTTCCGCTAGCGATCACATAAAACCCCGGCGACGCCGAATACAAAATGACGGGCAAGTTGCCCAATCGTGCGTCTGGCGTTACGACCTTCAATCCATACTGCTTCGCAAATCTCTCTGCCTCGACTTCGGAGCTCAAAAAATACTTGTAGACGACATCGCCATCTTTGAATGAATGACCGTGCAGCATGCTCTCGTAATCATCAATCGTATGAAATATGTGAATGACCTCGTGGTGAAACACGGTAAAGCGGTTTTTCGCTAACGAATGTTCGGAGAGGGTGCGGCCACCGGCGGCGAACAACTTTGCCGCCTCGCCGCGTGGATCTGATGTGACAACCTCGACGAAATTTGGAAACCTGTCGATGTTGGTACCCTTGACTGTGATTCTCTTCTCGAGAAACCCGTCCGCTGCCGGAGCGCTGGCAACCGACAAAGCAGTGAGGACGCAGCAGACGAGCATCGTCGTTGGATTCAATTGCATGTCAGTGCCCTATGGAATCGGGGTTGAGGTTCAAGTCGCAATGTCTTCATCGGTTCACGCAATGGTTAGACGGTGTCGGGGTCATGCGTTTGGCGGTGGAGCCACGCCCAACTGCATCATCAGTCCAAGTGTGTCCATGATGATGCGCGTGTCCTTAATTTTTCCGCCTTCAAATCGGTCGATCACCATGCCCCATACCGTCACAGGTCGATCCGTGGCAGGCACGCCGAGAAACGTTCCACGATGCGTGCCTGTCCACTCGAAGCGTGACAGCACCTTGTCGCCCTCCGCAATCTGCTCTTGGACCGTCCAGTGCATGTCGGGAAACGCCGTCCTCAGCCCGCGCACCACGTCCTTCAACCCTTCAAGGCCCGGCCCTTGGCCGGGGAGCGGAACCTGTTCCACCATGTCCTCCCAGAAGAACTGACCGGCAGCATCGACGTTTCCTTGGTTCAGAACCTCTTCGATGAATCGACAGACAACGTTGCTGTTACTTTGGATGTTCTTTGCCTCGCGTCGTTGAGTGGTGCGTTAAGCCGTCTAGC
This sequence comes from Rhodopirellula sp. SM50, assembly GCF_002289565.1. Classification (GTDB taxonomy): domain Bacteria; phylum Planctomycetota; class Planctomycetia; order Pirellulales; family Pirellulaceae; genus Stieleria. Next base: position 53,993 of record NZ_NTFY01000044.1, read on the forward strand.
GCCCAACGTTCACCGCCGCATGGCGAGCGACATTGTGCTTTCAATGGACGCCGACTCCGTGCCTGCGTGTGCGGGCGGATGGTTCGCGTGTCCGGCCACGACGACAGCACGTGCCATCGCCGCTGTTTGCCAATGTACCCGATCGGAATCGCCGTGGGAAATCGAGTGTCCCAATCAGCGGTCGGCACTTCAGGCGTCGGTTTGTCTTCATCGGCCGAGTCGACCGCGCACCTATCGAACGATGACATCAAAAGCGAATCCTGGGAAACAGAGGTCTGGCGAATTCCGGTGGGCGTCCTTCGGGTCACGGTCAAACGACGGCGAATCAATTGCCACAAAAAACGCGAGAAGTCACAAAAGAAGACGTGGACGCTGGCGTCGGCTAGCGGCGCAAGCGTGGGCCGTCACCGAGGACGGAGAGACGACGTTGAATTTGTAAAACCTTGCACGCCGCGCTCCATGTGCACGGCATTGTTCTACGAGTTTTCGCTGTGTCGATTGTACCGCTTACTGGTCAGAGTTGGTGCATTCATTACAGTATTCGCCCATTGTCGTCGGAAGTAGATCAGCGTTACCACAATCCAGTATGCGGGAATTCTTGAATCGCCGCGCGCCATTCAATCTCAAGTGGATCTGGTCCATTGACGGGTTCGACGATCATTTCAGGGCATTACTCCAGTCTCGTTGTCTTTGTCGTAGAACGAGCGCCAGAACTTTGTCGCTCCTCAGGTGGGCCGGTCACAAGACTGGATTAGAACGGATCCTGCCAGACGGTGCCAGTTTCTCAGGCTCAGGCTGGGCTCAGGCGAATTCGAGCTGGGCGGCAGCAGGACGGGCCGGTTCCGGCTCCGGCTCCTTTGCACTTTCTTGCTCACTTTTCGCACGACCAGTCGTACCAAGTGCGAAAAGCCTTCCCCCATCGCGGCGTCCGAGCTATCCCGGAGGGATCACAGCGAGTAGCCGGAGGTCCGCGCAGCGGCACCTCCGGACCACGCCCCCCAATCCACCCCTCGACCCCGGACGGGGTCGCACAACGTTGCTGAGCACCTGCATCAGGCACGGACGCCAACGCGATCTCTCGCAAAGACGCGTCACACGGCGTCCGGCCACGTCGAACAATCTGCCCCCCGAACACCGTCCGCTTCTGGAATCACTTGCCCGCAGTTCACCACTTCAATAAACTCAACTCGGCTTGTCACGTGCATCGTCTGGTTCGCCGTTTACCTTGGCCTTTCGTAAGTGTTTTGCCATGGGTTCCGCGTGATACGATCCAAGCCGTTCCAGATGGATCAAATCTCGTTCTGCCTCATTCAACCGTCCAGCTTTCATGTGCAATCCCATTCTGGCGACCAGTACGTCATCGTCGTCAGGGTCAAGTTCGAGTGAGGAATTGTAGAATTGCATCAACGTAGAAGTGTCATTATCAATCTCGCCGTAGGCGTTCGCCAGCAGCCAATGAACGGTCGGATTGAACGGATTGAGCTCCAATGATCGTAGCAGGTGCTCGCGCGCAACCCTGTAATCGGAAAGCTCATCATCAGTGTATCCGATCGACTCATTGAGTTCCTGTTGCGACCATCGATCCATAGCCTGTTTCTGGAGTGCAGAAATCAGTCTATACGCGGCTCGAAATTCTGAAAGTGCGGCGATTGCACGCTGCTTTGAGATGTATGCTTCAGGAATCACGTCGCAAATGTTTTCAGTCGGCGAACGCTACCGATCACTGAGCGGCGACGGTTGACTCTCATTTCGCAAATCGCTCGACTTCGCCGCTTCAGTGCATCGGATGGTTCGTCGTGATTTGCGGATCGTTCGACCGGAAGCCTTTTGATCTGCTTGAACCTTTGCAACCAGTCCCTCAAGAGTGCCGCCAGCATCTGCCAGCATTTTCTCTCGAACGGAGTGCAGTTCATCAAGTATTGGATTCTTCGTCATTATCTCCACCTAAAAACTCTGCGGGAGTACAGATCAGCAACTGCCCCAGCCCCTCGCTATCGAGCAATTCATAGACCCGGGGAAGCTCATGAGCGTTCGCGATGTGTTTACAGTTGAGTGTCAGCAGGTAGTTTACACCACCGAGTGCGGCAGCGGCCACATGCAATGCATCGGCAGCGGCTTTCTGTGGCATCAGATGGGCGGAAACGATCCTGGCGGCAAGGGCCTGTGCATCCTGCCCCACGTCGACAAGTTCTAAGCCATCCAGCAATTCGAGTCGATCCTGTGCGGCGGTTGGATCGCCAGCAGACGCTTCGTTGATCACGAGCTGCGATGTCACAAGATCAAATTTGGGTCCTTCCAAATCCCACCAATCTCGAGCCTGCTGTTGCATCGCCGCAGTTTGGATATCGCGACTCGGCCACGCGGTCGCGTAGCTCACGATCGACGTTTCGATGTAAACAGTATCCATCAGATCATCCTACCATCGACGAACGGCGGCGATTGATTTTCCATTGTCAAAAACCACGACTCCGCGATTTCGGTTGATCGCTTGGTTCGTCGTGTTCACTATGTCGATGTACCGAATGAGGCTGGAACAACTTGGTCCGCCTTGCCAAACTAACAAAGGCAAAACAACAGGCAAAAGTCAGAGCAAAGGCGATCGAAGCGAGTCCCCATGCAGTAACGACATCGCGAGGTATGTCCCAGTAAAGAAGCGGCGCTTTATTGCACCAAAACGCGTTTAGATTGCCAACGATGGCACCGCCCAAAAGAAATACCGGTCGGTTTCGGACCACAGGAAAATTAATTGCGAGCACACTGAGCAAGCCAAGCAAAGCGCCGCCCAAGGGTGGAACCTCCGTGCTGAAAGAATCGGTCCAGAACAGCACCCACTGTAGAGCGGTCCCTCCGAAAAAGCCTGTTACAAATGACGGTACTGCCCGACAGCGCGATCCGCCCGCTGGCGCGACATCCACGGTGGACACGGGAGAGTATGGATTCGGAACTTCTTTCACGGCTTGCATAGGCGTTTCGAATCGACGAACGGCGGTGCACCACATGGTTCACGCGTCCAGCCACGACGACGGCACGCGCCATCGTCGCTGACGGCCAATGTACTCGATCGGAATCGCAAAGGGAAATTCAGCATCCCAATCAGCGGTCGGCACTTCAGGCGTTGGTTACCTACGTTGGAATCAACAGGCGTCGGTTTGTCTTCTTCGGCCGAGTCGACCGCGCACCGATCGAACGATGACATCAAATGCGAATCTTAGGAAACAGCGGTCTGATGAAATCCGGTGGGCGCCCTCCGGGTCACGATCCAACGACGGCGAATCAATTGCCACAAAAAACGCGAGAAGACGCAAAAGAAGAAGT
>NZ_NTFY01000045.1 GCF_002289565.1 Rhodopirellula sp. SM50
GGGTTTGGCTTTCTTTCCCTGGGGTGGCGGTCACTCCGCTGCGCTCGTTCCCTGACCCCAGGCTATGATGTTGATGCCCTTTGGGCAAATGCTGCGGCGCGGTTTCCACCTAAGATTCGGACGGGCCGCAACAATCAATTCCGCGCAGCCCAGGTTGTGCCATCCGCGGCACCCTTTCACTGCGTCAGCCCCGCCGCCAGGCCGCTGGCGATTTGCAGTGTTGCGGCGTGGATGGCGACGATCTCATCGATGTCCGACGCGTAACCGCCGCTCATCGCGATCGCGACGGGGATCGTGCGGTCGATGCACCACTGCAAGACGGCGCGGTCACGCTCGGCGAGGCCGGATTTCGACAGGCACATTCGGCCCAGGCGGTCTCCGACGTAGGGGTCCGCTCCGGCCAGATAGATCGCCAAGTCGAATTCACCGTCGGCCCGCCAGCGATCGAGTGTGCCGAGGGCTTGAGAGAGTTTTTCCAGGTACGCCTCGTCGTCGGTGCCGTCGTCCAGCGGAACATCCAGATCGCTGGGGACCTTGCGGAGCGGGAAATTTTTTGCCCCGTGCATCGACATCGTGATCGCCGACGCGTCAGCGGCGAGAATCGACGCGGTGCCGTTGCCCTGGTGGACGTCCAAGTCGATCACACAGGCACGCTTGATCAGCGATTCTGATTGCAATGTTCGTATTGCGACCGCCGCGTCGTTAAACACACAGTACCCTTCACCGGCGTCGGCAAATGCATGATGCGTGCCGCCGGCCAAGTTGGCGGCGATGCCGTCGCGCAAGGCGCTCCGGGAGGCCGCGATGGTCGCACCGGTGCTGCGCCGTGACCGCTGGACCATTTTGGGCGACCAGGGGAATCCGATCCGCCGAATTTCCGGAGTCGACAAGCTGCCGTCTGCCACGCGCGCGATGTAGTCCGCGTCGTGGCAGAGACGCAGTTGATCATCCGTGGCCGCCGGTGGCACCAGCAACACATCGTTGCGATGGGCATCGCTGGTCGCGACGTGACGTCGCAGACGCCGGTACTTGTCCATCGGAAACCGGTGCGTCGGCGGCAACGGCAATTCGAAATGATCGGTATAGTACAGACGCACGTTGATCTGTCAGAGAACAAGAAAAGGGCGAACGGACACGACATGAATGACCCAGCACAGAATCCTTACGCGTCAAGTTCGAAAACGCCAGGGGGATTGTTTCCCCAGGGACGATCGGCAGGGACGATCAATGCGGCGGCGCGAATCGGTACCGTGATTTCATTGGCGTTGATCAGCGGTGTCGTGATGATCACCGTGATTCTGGCCTATCTGGTGTTTTCCAACCCTCCCGAAGACCAGGGACTGCTGCGATTTGACGGTGATGCGATGCTGTTTCTGATCATCGGTTATGGGGTCTTCGTCGGCGCCGCGGGGGCTGCGATCGTGCTGCGCGGAATCATGAAGAACCAGGCGGCGGCGCAGCTCAAGGCGTCCGCTGAGGAGTTGCCGCGACCACTGGAAGGCGATTCACCGCTGCCGCCATCGGCACAGGCGTTTCTCGGCACGGTCGCGACGTACACGCTGATCGGGCAGGCGTTGGTGGAGGGGCCGGCGGTCATCAATGCCGTTCTGATGTTCATCGACAACAACCTAGCCCATCTGATCCCGATCGTGCTGGCGGTGATCGGAATCGCGATGCAAATTCCGACGTCGGGCAAGATCAAGGCGTCGATGGAAGACGCGAAACGGTGACCGCTGCTCGCCAGTGAAGTGATAGACCCATACGTCCTATGTGTCCAATAGGTCCTATTGCACGGTTGTTATCCCGGCGAGCAACGTACGATCGAAACCGACCGCCACGTGGGGTGCATCGACGAACTGCCTCAAGCTTCGATTCAGGCAGCGGTTCGTTCACTCGCTGGCCCAAATTAGGCAGCCGCGGGAACGCCGACGGCGATCGTCGCTTCGGCTCAAGTTCTGGTTTCTGCGACCATTGGCACAACGTCGTGCGGTTCAGCGTCTTCGGCTAATTGTCTTGAGAGCCTTGGTTCTTTAGCGTATTTTAGGTGGAGGGAGGGACGCTCTCGATCGATTGCGAGTGATCAAATTTGCGATCGGTTACTCATCTCACCTCTAAGCCCGCGCCGCAGTGCGGGCTCTCCTGTAAGCCGAACGAAGGCAACCGTCAGCATAGAAGCTCTGCCCAATCATCAATGCGAACCGCTCAAACGCCGGCGGCGAGGCCTGCGAAGTTCCGTCACGTCGTTGGTGCGCTGTTGGCGGGAACACGACTTGCGCAAGCTGTCGGTGAGCATCGGCCGCGTCCTGCTGTGGCCGTTCCCGGACAGCGTCTACCTGCGTCTGGGCTATCGCATCTTCTTCGGCACCTGGCCCGATTATCGGCACCCGCGCAGCTTCAACGAGCACATCCACGAATACATGCTGCGCTGTCGGGATCCGATGCTGCGCATTCCCGCCGACAAGATTGAGTCGCGACACTATATTGCCGCCCGCGTCGGTGCTGATGTGCTGGTGCCGCTGCTGGGCGTGTGGAACCGGCCCGAAGACGTGCCGCTGTCGGAACTGCCTCGCCCGTTGGTGCTCAAGCCCACCGCTGCCAGTGGTCTGGTGCTGATCGTCCGGGCCGAGGACGAGCTTGACGAGGACGAGGTGCGGGACCGGATGCGCTGCTGGCTGAGACGCTGCTACAGCCACGTCAATCGCGAATGGTGCTATCGTGGCGTGCCACGTCGGTTGATGGCAGAGACGTTGTTGAGTGACGACCACGGCGGACTGCCGCCCGACTACAAGGCCTATGTCATTGGCGGCAAGGTGCGTTTCCTGCAGGTGGACCGCGGTCGCTTCGATCAGCACACTCGCAACGTGTACGACCCGCAATGGAACCCGCTGCCGGCGCGTTGGACGTTGCAGAAGCACGAACTTGATCCGCGTCCTGCGTGTTTGTCACGCATGATCGAGCTGGCCGAGACCCTGGCTGAGCCGTTCGAGTTCCTGCGCGTCGACTACTACGTGATCGGCGAGCAGCTGTACATCGGCGAGCTGACGAACTATCCGGGCGCCGGATTCGAACGCTTCATCCCGAGTGAGTACGCTTGGGAGATCGGCAAGTTCTGGACAGGCCGGCCACGGAGTAAAGATCGCTAATTCGCACGTTGTTGGTCGATGCAACCGACGCGCCATCGGCTAGTGACCATCGGTACGGTCGGCTGACGTCTGGGAGGTTTCACTGGAACCCAACGCATCGGCGAGGGTGGAATCTTCGCTGGCGGGCAGCCAGCGGAAGTCGATCACCAAGTTCTCGCCGTCGATCGCGGTCAGCACGGCGGGGTTTTGTTTGATCAGTTGATCCGCCCAGTGTTCGGCCGAAAGCGTATGGTGGCGGAGGTTGAGTTGCCGTGAGGGAAACTCCCAGCGGGCGCCTGCGAGGAGACGGGCCGATCGATCGGTGATCTGGCAACTGGTGATCGATTCGTCGGCCATCAGCCGGGTGGCCATCCGTTCGGCGCGACTGCGCAAGTTGTCTTCGCCGGTCTCGATCAGAACCGACAACGGGCTGGGATCGGGAGCGGTCAGCGCGGCGACCGTCATCGCAACGAATCCGGTGGATGCGGCGTGCGTGTTCCAACGAGTGTCCTGTTGGATGGATTCGATCAATGTTTTTTTTCCCGCCAGGATGCCCGCCGTCGTGCCGCCGGTCAGCGGGCCGCCGGGCAGAACGACCAGATCGATTCCCGACCGCAGCAGCGATTCGGCGCTGGGGATCGAATCATGGCCTTGGTGAATCGTGGCGACGGGAAGGACGGCGACGCGGATCACGTCGCGGCCGTTCATTGGAATCGCCGTGACGGGGTGAATGCCATCGTCGGCCAGGATCACGCAGGCGTGGTCGATGCCGTCAAAGTCGCTCGGCTCCAACGTTTGGACTCCGCCGCATTCGGTCAACGTCAGGCCGGCGAACGCATCGGGAAGCGGTGTGCCGGAGGGCAATCGAATCGCTTGGCTGCGGTGCATCACCAGTTTTCGCTCTTTGGCCAACACGCTCAGCGACGCGATCGCCGCATCCAGGCTGGTGGCCACGGCGACGGCGTGGCCGTCGACATCGAGCAGACGTGCCAGCGACCGGTCGAGTTGTTGTTTCAAGTCGTTGTCGACGCAATCTCCGCGGAGGACGTTGCAGCCGTGTTGCAAGACGTGATCCGAAACGGAAATGCCCGAGCCCCGGCGGGAAAGCAGCACCCCGCTGACATTGAGGCAGCGAACCGCCAGATCGGTCTGACGCTCGGTCCAGCGGAGCACCGATTCACGGCCTTGGTCGAGCGCGCCGCGGGCGGTCTCGCTGGCCGTTTTGACAATCGCGTCGAGGCCGCGGGAGGCATTTTCGGGAAGGTCACGCAGCAGTTCGGCGGCCTGTGCCTTGACTCGCACGATCGTTTCGGTGTCGCTCGCTTTGCGGGCCACGTCGGCAACGCCGTTACGGATTGCTTCGATGGCCCAGGGTGGAAGTCGCATGGAGGGGTGTGCTCGCGGGATGCAGTGCAAAGGGCAATTCCGCTAAGCTAAGCGTCGTTGCTGTGGGTTGGGGCCCGTAGGCTTGCGCCAAACGGCTGATCAACGTTTGAGATCAGCCGGTTCGCGCCAGCGTCCGGGCTGCCTCATTGATGTTAACTTAACGGTCTTGGGGCAAAGGGTGCAGGGCAAACGGGAAAGCGAAAGGAGAGACGCCGTTTAGAAGCGGTCTTGTTCGGATTCCGCCCAAACGCGTGCTTCGGAGCCGTCCCAATCGACATGAATCACGCTCGGATTGCAGCAAACCGGGCAATCTTCGACGAACGTTTGGGAGTGGCCGGCGGCGGGGTCCAAGGGGATCACGATTTCTTCGCCGCAGCTGTCACAAATATAGCTGCCATCATTGTCGAACAGTTCTGGCGGCGGATCATGGTCGGGTTCACTCATCGATTTGCCCGGAAGTGTTGAGTGGTTTGGCGAAGGAAATCGGCAGGCCCGGCGTTCGGCGGCCGATACGGTTGGATTCAGCTGACAGGACGGAGTGGGGCTGACACTGCGAAATTGGGCTGGTGCTGCGAAACCATGGCGATCGTACAGCGTTCAATCACCAGACCGACACCTTTGTCGGTCTTCGCAATCTCGATTCTACCGCCAACGTCGTCACTTTGATGGACGTGTTGGTCAAGTATCTTCGAGGCCTGCGAAACAGGCGGCAATCGAGGTTGTTGGCCGCTAAACGTTTGCTCATCAAGCCGGGAAACCATCCAATGAAGATTCGAACCAAGACCGCCCTGCGGTTGACCCTTTGCGGTGTCGCAGGGCTCGCCGTCGCGATTTCTACTTCCCATTCCATGGCCCAAGAGTCCGAGGAGGGTCGGCGACGTGGTCGTGCCGAGGCCCGCGAGGGAGACGGGTCTGGCGAACGTGGGGGCCCCCGTGGCCGACGCGGTCAACAGGGAGAGCGGGGCGACCAGGCAGGCCCCCGCGGCGGATTCGGAGGACCGGGCGGTCCGGGACCGGAGATGCTGCTACGACTGCCGGTGATCGCTGCGCTGGATGTCGACAAAGACGGCGTGATTTCGAAGGAAGAAATCGCCGGTGCCAGTGCCGCGCTCAAAACACTGGACAAAAACAACGACGGCAAACTTGATTTAGCAGAGATGGTTCCGTCACGCGGCGGTCCCGGTGGACGCGGATTTGGTGACCGCGGTCCGGGTGGCCCGGGAGGTCCCGGCGGGCGCGGACCCCGCGACGGTGACGCCGGACGAGGACCCAGGCCGGCAGATGCCGCAGAAGGGCGTGGGCCGGGAGACCGTGGTCCGGGAGGACGGGGCCCCGGCGGATTTGGCGATCCCAAAGCCATGTTGGATCGATTGATGACCCAGGACAAGGACGGCGACGGCTTGCTGGCTGCCGACGAACTGCCCGAACGGATGGCCCAGATGATGGACCGTGCCGACACCAACGAAGACGGCAAATTGTCGCGTGAAGAGATCGAAAAGGCGATGCAAGCGCGGATGGCCAACATGCGCCGTGGTGGCGGTGGTCGGCCCGGTGGAGATCGCCCCGGTGCGGACCGTGGCGGGGACACGCCCGGCGGGGAACGACCGCGCCGACCGCCGGCGGAGTGATGCGGCCGACGGATCAGGGCCGACGGATCAGGGCGGGCGTTTTTTCTGTGCCCGCTTGTCCGAAACTTGCACCTGCTCGATAGTGTGGGGAAGCGGCGGAGCGGTCACGTTCCGCCCGGCTAGGGCGACTCGTCTGGAGTCGCCGTTCACCTCGAACCTTCCTCGACTGCGAGTTTTGACCGGTCCTATGAGCGTATTGGTTACCCAACAGGCCCCTGACTTCAAAGCACAAGCCGTTCTGCCCGACGGCCAGTTCAAAGAAATCTCCTTGAGCGATTACAAGGGCAAATACGTCCTGCTGTTCTTTTGGCCGCTGGATTTCACCTTCGTCTGCCCGACCGAGATCATCGCGTTTTCCGATCGGGCCTCGGATTTCGCCGAGCTGGGCGTGCAAATCCTGGGTGTCTCGGTGGACAGCCACTTCAGCCACTTGGCGTGGGCCAACACGCCGCGAAATGCCGGCGGGATCGGCAAGACCGAATACCCCTTGGTTTCGGATTTGAGCAAGCAGATTTCGCGTGATTACGACGTCTTGCTCGACGGTGGCGTGGCCTTGCGTGGCCTCTTCCTGATCGACAAAGAAGGCGTGGTGCGACACCAGGTGGTCAATGACCTGCCGCTGGGGCGAAGCGTCGATGAAGCCCTGCGAATGGTCAAGGCACTTCAGTACTTTGAAGAAAACGGCGAAGTGTGCCCGGCCAACTGGCAGGAAGGTGCTCGCACGATCAAGCCGAACGTCGACGACAGCAAAGAATTCTTCGGCGCCGAATACGCGAGCTGAATCGAATGTGGTTGACGGCCCCAAATCGAATCGGCATCGCGGCGTGGCAGATCGAAGATTCGGTTTGGCGAATCGAAGCCCGTGGAGGTCGCGACGGCGTCGCGCTCCACGTCGGGGACCAGTCCATCAATTTGGTCGCCCCGGGTGATCAAACGTTGCCGCGTTTGGAGGAACAATTCGTCCGTGGCGACGAGTTGCACCTGGCCTTTCCCCAGTCCGACGACAGTCAGTTCGGGTTTCGATTGGTCGTCCGGCCCGTTCAGTGGAACGGGTTCGCCGCCGACCCGACCCACGCCTGCTTTGAGTTACTGGTTTCGATCCAGACGACGCTGTTGGATTCCCACCCCACGCTCGATCTGGTCTTGCCCGCGAGCGAGGGGGCCTGCGGCGAGAGCGTTGCTGCATCGCAATGCCGTGTCCATCAGGCCAACACCGGCGATTGCGCCGTCGCGGTCATTCTCGGGCCCCAGGATGCGGGAGTGTCGGGGGCGCTCGACGCCAGTCAGGCGGAGCGTGTGACGTTGTTCGGCGAGTTTCTAGAGAAGGGCGTGATTCGGCGGGCCCGACCGTGGCTGATTGTCAATCGTGCCGGCACGGTGATCGACGCGGAGTGGATCAGCGCGGCGATCGAGGCGTTAACGGAAAGCCCGCTGCCGCTGAACTAGTGCCTTGTCATCGGTGGGTTCGCGCTGCCATCGGTGGGTATAATTCTCGAGGATTAGCCCGGTAGAATTGCTGGAGCCCTTCGTCCAGATTGAGTCTAAGGACTGAGGTGTTAGCGGAAGCTGCCAAGGGTTTTAGCGGTTCGGCGACGGAGCGTCATTCTTGGTGCGTCTGTGCGGCGATCTCGCGGCGAGTTTCATCTTGTCGGCCTGCCCTTTTTGACTCGTCCGGCCAATGGTGGGGCAGCTGGGACGGATGTGACGATGTTGCAGAATCGTGCGGTTGGATGACTTAAAGTCCCGGGCCGAGGGCGGACCGACGAAATCCGGGCCGGAAGGGCACGCTTTTGCTGTTTCCGGTTGCGTGGTTTGCGTAAACTAAAGGGGTGTTTCCTGAACGGATGGTCCGCCATTGACGCAAGCATGGGCCGCTTCCTTCTCCTTTCTATTTCCGCCACGTGCTGCTTGCTCGCGAGTCCCGGTCGGCTCGCCGCTTTGCCGCAGACCGTATCGAGTCCACCTGGTTTATGAATCGCACCGATTCGGTAACGAATATCTTTTCGGCGGCATCGATGTCGGCCGGATCGATCGCTGCGTCGGTGTTGGTGTGCGCCGGAGTGTTGTTGTCGCTGGCGATGGGCGGACCGAGCCGAGGGCAGCCGCCGGGCACGTATCCGCCACCGGAGATCCTCCGCCCCTCGCCGCCGCCGGCCGAGTCGGGAAAGTTGCCGATCAAGGGGATGATGTTTCTGGACGTCTCCGAGAACCCGATCTATGCCCCGGGGATGAACTACGAGCGGTATCTGGAACTGGAGCGGGGCGGCAAGAACCAGACCCGTCGCTATGTCTATGACACGGTCAAGATCGACGGGCGTGTCGATGGCAATCGGGCGGAGTTGTCGGTGGAGGTGCGAGTGGCAGTTGACGCGACCGCGGAAGAGACGATCGAAATTCCGTTGGCGATGGAGAACTTTCACCGCTTAGGACCGGTCGAGTTCTTCTCCGGCGCCGAGAACGGCAACAAGCTGGCCGTGTCGGTCGACCAGGACAGCGGGGATTATGAATTGCTCGCCTCGGTCGCCCAAGACACCGTCGTCGGATTCCGCATGCAGATGTCCGCTCGGGTCGAGACCGATGTGCTGCACGCCCTGGATTTTCGCTTGCCGCCCGCGGCGACGGAAATCAACTTGGTCAGTGATTCGCGCGACGTTGTCGGTGTGATCCCCAATCGAGACGATGAAGTCATTGAAACGTCGACCGACAAAACGGGACGCAGCCAGTTCAAGGTGATCAGCAGCGGAGGCCGTTTTACGCTTCAGTGGGGCACGATGGATCGTCCCGTTTCGGTACCGTTGTTGGAAGCAACCAGCGGGATTTCGATGCAATGGAATTCTCCGCAGGATCCATTGTTGCAAAACGTGAAGATGACGGTGCGTGATTCGCGCGGCCCGATCTCCAGTTTTAAACTCCGGCTTCCACCGGGCGCCTCGTTGCGCGACGAGCCGAAATTGATCACCAGCGGTCAATTCGGTCAGCAAGTCGAACTTTCCAAACCCGACGCCGGTGACGACGAGCTGTTTCTGGTCACGATCCCCAAGTTCGAGCGTCGGCAGAGCATCGTGTTGGAATATCGGTTGGAGCTGCCCAGTGATTCACCGACGGTCAAGAAACCGCTGTCCTTGCAGGTCCCCGTCGTCGAGGAGGCGCTTCGCAACCAGGGCACGATCAACATCACCACGGGCGCGGATTATCGATTGCGGTGGCATCAACGCTCGTATGTCAAGAACACGACGCCGGCCGTCGAGGAGGAAACGACGGTCGATCAGCGGAGCTATTCCTTTCAATTCATTCGCGGTGCGTTCACGTTGCCGATCTGGTTGGACGCCACCAAGCGTGAGTTTCGCGTTTCCAGCGAGTGTGACATCGAGTTGCAGGACAACTATGCGAATCTGGCGATGGAGATTCGATCGGTCGGAAACGGAAATCGCTCTCAATTGTTGAGCGTCGATTTGTCGGATTGGCAGGTGACCCAAATTGAAAATGCCCGCACCGGTGCTCCGCTTCCGTGGTACGAATCGGACGATTTGATCGAAATCGAAGTCAGTTACACGGGGATGGAAGAGAGCATTCCGGTGTTGATCAAGGCGCGGCGTCCGATCCAGGAGGCATCGTCGCCGCAGGAGGATCAGCGGATCGAAGTACCGGTGCCGCGGATCGTCGGTTCGGGGGACCGTCGCGATCCGATCACGATCCAAGAAGCCATCGTGCGGCTGTCCGGTAAAGGGCGACGCTCGTTCGTGGTCGATTTGGAACGCTCAGTCAATCTGGAGCGAACGGCGGATTCGGCAACCGGCAGCGGATTGGAACGCGTCGGCAACAGTGAGCGCGCCTCGGCGGACGATCCGCGCGATGCAGACGCGATCCGAGTGTTCGCCGTGATGCCACCGGAATCGGCGGCCCGCATCGTCGGGGAAATGATCGAGCGTCCGCCCCGCATCAGTCTGGAAAACCAAGCCAACGTCAAGTTGATCGGCGATCAATTGGTGACGACCGTCACGTGGTTGATCGAAACCCCCGTCGACCTGGAAGGCCGATTGCGGGTTGCGATCCCCGAGCCGATCAAGTCCGTTGCCGGGGAGGCAGCGTCGTCGTCGTTGGGGACGTCATCGGATGGTCCGACCAGCGAGGATGTCACGGCGGCACCGGGCTCGACGCCAAATCAATGGTCCGTCGAAGTGAATGACCGTGCGGCAAAGCTGCAGCCGGTCGAGTCTGATTCGTCGGCCGCGGTCGAGAACCGCCAGGAGGACGCCGAGCAGGACCCTGCGGCGCCGGCGTCGCAGACCAAGCAATACGATCTGGTTTCCGATGCGCTTGCCGATGGCAAAATGGAGGTGCGCTTCATCCATTCGGAAACCGTGACCTTCAATCCCGACAGCTCCGAAACGCTGGTCGAAATCGGCTTGCCGTATCCGCTGGTTCAAGACATCACGTTGCGGGGCAAGGTCGAGTTGGAATTGTTGGGAGGCGAATCGCATGACATCACCCCCGCGGAGAAATCACTGACCGATCAGTTGGTCTTTCGCACGCTGCCGACCAAAACGGTTCCGTTGCGGATTTCGCCGCGGGCACCGGCCAGCAGCGAATTGCTGACCGGCAAGATTGTGGTGCGAACGGCGATCAGCGAGATCTCGCAGCACGATCAATTGATCGCCAGTCTGGAGGGGACCGGCGAATTCGAATTGGAACTCTTGTATCCCGATCAAACCGAAATCCAAGTCACGCTCAACGGCGAACCCGCGGCGTTCAAAATGGTGGGAGAACGCTTGGTCGTGCGCGTCCCCTCCGACACGCAGCAGCACCTGATCGATGTGCGATTATGGGTCGACCGAACCAGCGGCGGTCTGTTTCAGACCATCATGCCGCTGGCGCATGTCGGTCCGGGGGCCGGGCAACTTGTTTGGCAGATGACGGTGCCATCGGATTGCCATCTGGTGTGGGCGACGCCTTCGGTCGGACGTGAGATGCAATGGGGGTTTGACCGTTGGCGGTTGATTCGCAGCCCGCTGATGACCGAGACCACGCTGGTCAATCGGATCGCCGCGACGCAGCCCGATCTCGTCGAACTGAGTCCGATGCCGACGGGCAATCGCTATTTGTTTTCGTCGATGGATGACCGCTCGTTCAGGGCGCTGGCCGGCACCCGAACCATCCTGTGGATGATCGTTGCCGGCGTGATCGTGTTTGTCACCGCGGTGTTGACGTACATTCCCGCGACGCGCAATCCGTTGTCGGCCGTCGTCGCGATTGTCTGTTTTGCGGGACTGTTGGCCGCGGCTCCCGATGCCGCCATTCTCGTCGGCCAAGTCTCGATGTTGTCGTTGGTGTTGGTCATCGTGATGCTGGCCATCCGCAACCTGGTCTTGCCCACACCCTCTCGCGTGCTGACCAGCACGCGTGAATCGCGGCTCGACGCTTCGACACAAAGTCGTCGTCAACCGCCCGATTACCGTCCGCCCAGCAGCATCGCCATGACGCATTCGATCGGCCCCGAAGACGTCTCCAAATCGGCCAACGAGGTGGCTTCATGAACCGCCCGGCGAGCGACAACAAGGCTTGCCAGGTCGGGCACGCCTGGGCGTCCTCGTCGGGCACGTCGAGCGTTCCCGATGGCAGTGCCCTGTGCTCGTCCGGCATCCGATCCGTGCTGCTGTGTGTGCTGGCCGTGATCGGTTGCGGGACGCTCTGGACGGGGACCGGCTTCGGTCAACAAGAGCAAGGCGAGGTGCCGACACCGGCGGTCGAGCAAGCTGCGGAGGGGAGCGGAGATGAGGAGAGTGGAGACAAGGAGCGTGGAGACAAGGAGCGTGGAGATGAGGAGCGTGGAGATGAGGAGCGTGGAGATGAGGAGCGTGGAGACAAGGAGCGTGGAGACAAGGAGCGTGGAGACAAGGAGCGTGGAGATGAGGGGAGTGGAGATGAGGAGGGGATGAAGGAGGAGCATTCTGGTGCTGGGGTGACCGCTGTTGACGCGGGCGATGTTGCACCGGGACCAGTACTGGCACCACGCGAACGTTTGACGCTTCCGCTACCGCATCGCGACCGCGACGGTCGGCCGCTGCGACCGATCGGAGTGTTCCTTTCACAGATTGTCGATTTGGTCCCGCCTGATTTTCGTGCGGTCTCGATCAGTGAATTGCGTGAGGCGATCGGAACGGGCACCGAGCGGTTCGCGGATTCCGATCAGGCCCGATTGGTGAGCGGGTTTTATGACATCCGGCTCGACGAAGATCTGTTCATCAGCGAGGGCAGCAAGTTGGTGCTCGAGCACAGGCGTCGCCCGATCATTCGGCGAAAGCTGGGACAGGTCAATTTGGCGATCACGGACTCCGCCGGCGGGCTGCGTTCGCCGCTGTCGGCGTCGACGGTGAATTTGCCGCGGCTGGAAATCGATGCCGCGGGCGAGTTGATTGCGGTGATCCCCAAGCCGCTGACCGCCAACCCGCCCTCCGCATCGCAGGGAACGGCATCTCAGGACGCAGCAATTCAAGGAGCAGCGTCTCAGGGAGTCGCGCAAAGGGCAGGCGGGGCTGCGGGCAACCGCTCATCGGCGGACGTCGTTTCCGACGGTTGGACTCAATCCGAACTACGCTTCGGATGGACGCTGAGGAGCCAATCATTGGGCGCGGCGAAACGCTTTGATTTGCGATTGCCACGGACATCACAGACGCGTTTGGTCATTTCGACACCCAGCGACATCGTTTTGGAATCCAGCCAGGGCGTGTTGGTCGAACGTCCCGGCCCGCCTCCGGATGCGGATGTCCAGACCCGTACCGGCGATATCCGATGGTACGTGTTGGAAGCCGGTGGCCTGAATCGGCTGGAGATCTTTGCGCGGCGACGGTCTCGCGACGATACCAATCAACCGTTGTTCATCCGCCGAGAGTCCAAGCAATACGAGGTGGATTTATCGGGCGTTTCGTGGATCCACCGCATGACGCTCCAGTTCCCTCGCCAACGCAAACGACTGCGTCTGCGTTCGCCGTTGGGGACCGTCACGGCGATCCGAGTCAACTCGATCGAAGCGCCCTATCAAGTGTTGCGTCGTGAAGACGGGCAATCGTTGATCGATGTCGATCTGCCCGGCAACGTTGCCGGTGTCATGGATTCGTTGACCGCCAACGCGGCCGGCGGAACACTCCGCCCCGAACTGGTGTCGGAGGTGGTGACATTGACGATCGAGGGGACGTCGACTTGGGAACTCGACGATGGCATTTGCGAGTTGCCGTCGGTGATCCCGGTCGAACCGAACGTGCTGTGGACCGAAGCGTCGACGCAAACCATCGTGGCGGTGATGGACCCTTTGGAAGTCGCCCAATGGGACTTGCCACCGACCTGGCGGCAATCGATTCAGACACCGACCCGCGCCGGCGAAACCCTGTTGATCGCCGACGGACCGCCACCGCAATCCGCTCAAGCGGATTCAACCTGGTCGCGGCTCAGGTTGATTGAAAAGGAAGAGCGATTCATCGAGGCGATTTGGACGCGTTTGCGTGTCCAGCAGACCCCGGCCCCGGAGGTCCGATCCAACAGCCGCATTCGATGCCGGTTGCTGCAAAACCACCAGTCGCCCTTTCGCATGAACGTCAATCCGGACTGGAACGTCGATTCGGTCACCGTCCTCGGTTCCGGACGCCGAATCACAGTGCCCGTCGGCGCCAACCAATGGGTCATTTGGCCGACACCGAGCGAGTCGGCGCAGGCGACATTCGAAGTCGAAGTGATTGCGCGAAAAAATTTGCCGAGGAATCGCAACCGGTTGGCGATGAATTCGACTTGGATCGTGCGCCCCGAGCAGCACGTCGGTTCTCATCTGATCTCCATCCAACCACCACCGCTACGGCGATGGGATGGCAATTCGGTGATGCTTCCGGGACGCTTCGAGTCCTCCACGTTGGACGAAGAATCGATTGCCTTTTTTCAACCGACATCGGAAACCCTGTTGATCCGCAGTCCCACCGGTGAGATCCCCGCGGTCACCTTGGAACCGGTCGATGACTCCTTCGGCGTGGCGCTGCGTCACGTGATTCAAACCGAGGGCAGCGACGTTGCCGAAACGATTGTCGTCCGCGCCGAGACGACGCAGCCGATCTCGGAACTCTCGGTGCTGACCGGAAACGCTCGGCAAGAAGAATTCGATTGGTCGCTTCGCCGCACCGATCAATCGGCAACCGTCAGTCTGCCCAGTTCCAGTGTCCAGCGGATGCCGTTGGATCCGCTGGGGACCTATGTCATCACACTCGAAGGCCGTGACCTGCGCCAATACGAATTGGTCGGACGACGTTACTTTCCCGTCGAAGACCAGTTGACGCTTTCGCTGCCGAGCGTGCGGCGGACACGCGGGCAGACCGCCGAGGTCATGATCGATGCCAGTTGGGAGGTGACCGAAATCCCGCCGGGCGTTCAATTAGTGCCCGGGTCGGAACCGACCGATTCCTTGCAGCCATTTGGAGATCAGCCGCAACATCTGCGATACGAACCATTGCTTCGCCCGGAGATCCGGTTGCGGCGGGCGCGTCGAGACTCCGCAGCGACCTTGATTTGGGACCAGCATCTTGAAGTCGTCGCCAACAGTCGCATGGAAGATCTGTTTTACTTGAGGGCCGACGTTTCGACTCGCAAACCGATTCATGTTTTGTTCGACGACGAGTTGGAACTCGTGTCGGTTTCCAGAAATAACACCAGTTACGTTCCCGATCGCATCGGTGTCGGTGAAATTTGGATCAACCCGCAAAAACAGAGTGATCAAATCTCCGTCGTGATGCGTCGACGCCACTCGTCGAGCGGTTGGTTTCGACGCTGCCCGATTCCTCGTGTCGAAGTGGAAGGCAACGTGATTCGCGATCAAGCGTCCTATCAAACCGGTGCGGGAACGCTGCTCGTGCACCGCGTCTCGGCGTCGGACCTGCTGGCACCGCACCTGCTGGCGGCGCAGTCCGGCGGATCGGAAGATTCGGCGGAGGGGACGGAGTTGATCTTGGTTTCGCGAGATGCGGCCATCGGACTGGGGTGGTTGACCGCGACGGTCCTGTTCTGTTTGGGCTGGTCGATCGCGCGCTGGTTCTCGTTGGGAATTCACACGCTGTTTGTGTTGGTGGTGACGTCGATCAGTGGATCGATCATCTGGTGGCCGGCCCAGCACGCGATCGTGGCTTGGGTCGCGGTGCCGCTTGCCGCCGCGGGGTTGTTGCAGGTGGTGATGGCCGATCGACGCCGGCGCGACAAGACGACCAGCAACGGCAGTAGTGGGACGCTACGGTCGGACGACACCCGATCGCAGCGAAGTGCGCGTGACCGATCGGCGGACTTTTCGGTATCGGCGACGCAATCCATTTTGATGCTGGCGATCGGGATGCTTGCCGCAGTCCCCGGTGTCGCGACGGCGCAGGATTCGTCCGGCGAGGAGCCGCGTCGCGAGATCGACAGCAGCGGTGCCGGCGAGACCCCGAAAAACGATCCGATCGAGTTGTTGGTGCCGTTGGCTGAGGACTATGCGCCCGTCGGGGACAAGGTTTACCTGTCGCGAGCGGATTACGAATCGATTCGTTCGGTCGTTGATCCTGATCGCCCGGTCGACGCCCAATTTCAATCGGCCGAGTACCGTGTCGTGTTGACGCCCCCACGTGACGCGTCCGGTTCGATCACCGCAGAAGTTCAAGCCGACTATCAAATTCAATTGGTGCGGGAATCGACCCGCGTGCGACTGCCCGTCCGCGCCGACTCGTTGCGTCGAATTGAATGGGTGGGGGATGGCGAAACGCAAATCATCCGGTTCACCGTCGACGAACGCGGTATGGTGACCGCTGCCATTCCGTCGAGTCGTCAGAGTCTACTGCGCCTGACGTATCTGCCGTCGGTGTTGACGCTCGGCGGCGAATCGGGAAACATCGACGCAAGAGCGGATGGCTTGGACCGCCCGCTGTCGGAGAATCGCAACGGCGGAGACTCGCTCGGCGGTCCCGACCTGTTCAACGACATCGCCAACGGTGACGTGTTGCCGGGGCTGGCGACCACGGTCATCCGGTTGGCGATTCCGGCGATCCATTCGGCAACGTTGATCGTCGAGGCGCCGCGTGAAATTCAGGTCGATTCGCTCGGTGATCCGCTCGGACGGTCGTTGTTTCGTCCCGAATTGGGGCGATACGAAGCCGACTTGGGGCCGATCCGTGAGCTGTCGATTCGGTGTCGGCCGGTCAAGCGTCCCGGGCAGACCGCCGCGCAAAACCTGAGCCGAGCCTACCGGATTTCGGCCGGGATCGAATCGACGATTGTTGAATGTGAAATCAATCCGGAAGAAACACTCCGGGAAGGCGACACGGTGCAATTGACGATTCTCGGTGGGCCGCCACCGAGTCTGACGTCGGTCGGTTGGGCGATGGCCGAATCGGATCTTGTCGATAGCCCCGACCGCCCCTCAAACGCCAACGCGACACTCGGCAATGGAATCTACCGCTTCGAAAAACAATCCAGTATGCGCACACCGATCCGGTTGCTGTGGCGGCTTCCGTCGGTGCTCAACGACCCGACGTCGACCGCCGACAGTGAAACGATGCCGATCCCCGAGGTCTTCGCGTCGGCGTCCCAGCGTTCATCCCCCACCTTGTTCGCCATCGAGTCGGCCGCGTCGATTCGCGTTTCCGAATTGGCAAAGGGATCGCAACCGGCGACCGAAGACGAGTTTCTGGCCGTTTGGCGAGGCTACCCGGGAAAGATTCAACGCGCCTTCGTGATCGAAGAGACGTTCCCGTCCTTCGTTCTGTTGCAAGACAAATATCCGACCCCGACGGTCAAACTCAATCACCGCTTGCACGTCGCCGAGACCAAGATGGAACTCCGGTTGAAGGCGGAACTGATCGACCTGAGACCGAGTCTGCAACGCATCCGAGTCTCGATCCCACCACGCTTTCGATTGGTCAATTGTTTTGTCAACGACGAAGCCGTCACGTCCATCACGCCCCTGACGGTCCAAACTCCGATGGGGATGCAGACCGAATTGGCGATCGGCGACAACCGAATCAATGGGACCACCAAGATCGAGTTGTTTGCCGAGAGTCTGGTCCCGATTCGGGGGCGGACCTCGCTGCCCCGATTTGCGATCTCGTCCGACGGCCAGACTCACGAGACGTATCGCATCACGCGCGAACGCTCGCTCGACGTGACGGTGGTCCAGCCCCCGAACTCGCAAGGCCCGAACACGCAAGCCCCGAACACGCAAGCCCCGAACACGCAAGCCCCGAACACGCAAGCGGCGAACACGCAAGCGGAGAATGCCGTGCCCGATGGCGACGCTCCGGTCGACAAGTGGACCCCGGCCGCGTTGACGAAGGACGATTTGTTGGCCGGGCGGATTCCGGTGGTGGATTCCCGTTCCGGCAGCACACCGTCGGCGGACGACCAGATCGTGGTCAGCCGTCGCGCCGCCGGTTCGATTTTTACCTGTGATCAAATCACCCGGATGCGATACTCCGACGGGCAGTGGTTTTGCGACACGCTGTTGGAATTGCCCGGCGGCAAGCGACCCGACTACGTCGATTTCACGATGCCGACACGTTGGTCGGCCGACCTGGACGTGACCGGTGCACGGGTCTGGGCGAAACGCGAGTCCAGCGATGATGTCGTGACGGTGATCCGCGTCGCGATGCCCGACGACGCCGTTCCTTCGGGAGATGACGCCGAACAAGTCCGTCGCGTGCAGATCACCGGCAGCTTGAAGAACCGAGATCAGGTTCGAGTCAGTGTGCCAGCGGTGACGGTGCTGGGGGCCAGGCTACGCAACCACCGAATCGCGGTGCCGGGCCAGTTGACGACCCAGGCCATTCAATGGCGTGCCCAATCGGTGCGTTCGGTCAAGGCTTCGACAGGGTGGTTGGATTCATTCAAAAACGAGGTGGAATCGCCCGAACACTATTCCTTTTACACCCCGATCGAAACCAACTGGTCGATCGAGTTGGAACCACTGTTGCAGGCGACGATCAATCCGTTGGCCCTGTGCTGTGACGCCAGGGTGTTTCTCGATGGCGATCACGCGCTGGTCTTGCAGCGATTCGACGTGCTGCCGGAAACCCGTAGTGAAGTCTCGGTTGCCTTGCCGGTCGGGGCGACCTGTATCGGAATCTGGTCTGCCGGCCGCGAGGTGGACTTGAGTGATTTGCCTTCCCACCCCGACGCGGATGACGCAGCGGATGGCACGGACGGCGCATCACCGCCACCGCCAACCAAGCTGCGTGTTCCGCTCGCCTACAGCCGGCTTCCGCAATCGTTAGAAGTCTTGGTCGAAGTCCCGGTCGCCGGACGGGCCATCACGCACTACTTGAGCGATTTGGTGGGCGTGCCGACGCGAGACATTTGGGTCACGTTCTATCAGGCTCCCCTGGCCGATCAAAATCGACAATTGAAACTTGAGCAACAAGTCGGTCTCGGTGATGGCCCCGAGCGTGATCTCGATCGACGAGCTACGATGCGTGCCTTTGCGTTGGCCGAAAGTGTCGTCACGGCGATCGATCGCTCCCGTGACATGCTGGCCGAACGAAGCGACGAAGAAATCAAGCGTTGGCTGTTGCCATGGATTGCCCGCTACCACGGAATCGCCGGCCGGAGCGGCCACGTGTTTCGGATGGTCGAGACGCCCCCGCAACCGGGCGAGAACACCCCGGGCAACGCGACGTCCAACAGCACCGCGCCGGGGTCCGAGGATTCCGCAGCGTCCGCTCGGGCGACGTCGGAGTCCGCTCGGGCGGAGGCGTCCCCGACGGCGGCGGACGGACCGAGTCTTCATCGCGACGCCCAAAAGCGATGGGATGCCTATGACCGCCAGCTGCTGCAATTGGCCGGACGCTTCTTGCAATCCAATCCCAGATTACCGCAGACGCTGTTCGCACAACATCGATTTTCCGATTTCGATGTGGTCGCCATCCGACGCTTGGATTCGATCGACCAGGGGCCGCCGTTGACGCAGGCGTTTACGCAACGCGAGTCGCTTGAAGATCTTTTGGTCAACGGCATCACGCTTTTGACATTCGGTTTGGCGATCATTCTGATGTGGCCGTTCCGCGGTCGGTTCCAAGGTTGGATTCAAGAGCCGGCGGTCTGGTTGTTCGTCATCGGTGTCCTGGGGCTGTTTCTGATCCCGTTTCCCGTGGCCGTGACGTTGATGATCATCGCGGTGACGGTTCCGCTGATCAATCGGATGAAGTCCAAATCGGCGCCGACCGGGCTTTAACGAAGAACTCCAGCTGTTTTACCGGGCGAACCATCGAAAAGCATACCCGCGGCCGCGGAAAAGGGGGCAGGTACCCAAACATGCGGAGCAGCCGTTGGTGTCCAGCCTGTAGGCGATTCCCGGTCGCTGCTAAGCAGCGACAGTGGGCGGCTAAAGCCCAATGCCGCTAAGTTAACATCAATGAGGGGGCCCGGACGCTGGCGCGAACCGGCTGATATCAAACGAATATCAGCCGTTTGGCGCGAGCCTACGGGCCCTCATCTGAAGAATCGACGCTCTTAGCTTAGCGGTATTGGGCTAAAGCCTGCACACCAACGCTTAGACGGCCCCCTTTGCCGCTCGACAAACGCCACCCGAAGACTCAATCAGGACAGCGTACTCGATCAACCTTTTTCCCTGGCTTGAGGCCTCTGACGCGTTTTTCTGTAACACCGCCCCGTTTGCTCCGCTTGGCTGGGTGTTGGCACGTCAAACCAGTCATTTCACGGGGATTTGTTCGATGAAGGTTGCTTTTGCAAACGTCGCTTTTTGCTCGGTCGTGTTGCTCTCGATCTTGGCGGCAGCGGATCCGGCGGCGGCTCAGTCGAGCTCCAGCGGGTGTGATTCGGGGCACTGCCACAGCGGACACGTCTCGCACCACCACCGAGTCCACTACGTTCGACCGGTCCATTACGGATACCGACATCACGGCTACGGCTACGACCCCGCATTCGGCCGTGCCGAATTGCTCAGGGCGGCGGCGACGGCAAACGTCTTGAACGCCAGCGCTCGGACGCAGCACCTGCATGCCGATCGCTTGGAAATGCAAAACAGTGTCGAATTCCTGGCGACCCGCTTGGAACGAAAACAGATCAACAGTCAAAGTCGTTTCGGTCACCTGCATGCTCGCGGTGAACAAGTTCGTCAGCAGAAACAGGCCGAGGCGCGGTTGGTGTCCAGCGTCCCGCGCCGTCGTCCCGTCGACCCGATGACCGGGCAAGTCGCGTGGCCGATTTTGCTGCGATCGAGCTACTATGAAAAGGCTCGTGGCCCCATCGATCTGGTGTTTGATCAACGCTGCCGCGTCGGACGCATCAATCCCGATTATTTTCTGCCGATGCGAGATTGGATTGAGCGGATCGAACGCGAACTGAAAGCAAACGTCGCCTACTACGAAAAGAGCGACTACTTGGAAGCCAAAGCGTTCCTGCGAAGTCTGATCGATGAAGCACGGGCTGACATCACGCCCCTTCCATCGCAGAGCCAATTGGCCGCTCGATAGGGCTGGCGAGATGATGACAATCGCTCCGAGACGACGAGCACCATTCGCTGCGGAGCAGCGAATGGAGCGGCTAAAGCCTGCACACCAGCGCGTGTTGGTGTCCAGCCTTTAGGCCAATACCGCTAAGTTAAGCTCGACGGGGAGGCCCGGACGCTGGCGCGAACCGGCTGATCTCGAACGACGATCAGCCGTTTGGCGTGAGCCTACGGGCCCAATCCCGAGGACACGACGCTTCACTTTGCGGGATTGGTCAAAACGAGGTGCCCGGGCGCTGGCGCGAACCGGCTGATCTCGAACGACGATCAGCCGTTTGGCGTGAGCCTACGGGCCCAATCCCGAGGACACGATGCGGTTCCGTCTGATGCCGCGGTTGCCCAAAAACCCAAGTGTCCAACCGACTTACGTGAATTCCGTCGGTCGCCAATCAATTTGCACGCTTTGGGCCAGGGCTGTCTGGGGGGCGTCGACGCGGGACCGGATAACCGTTCATAATCTCAAAAACGTACCCTGGACGATTGTTTCTGCCCCAGAACCAAACCGTGGCGGGGTCGTTGTCCCGACTCGAAATTAGCATCGAGCCTGTCTTCGCCCATCGGTCACTCCCCAGTTCACGTCCCCAGTTCAAATCGTTGCACGAATTCTATGAACTCCTTCTTCATGTGGCGGGCTTCGCTTAGACGTCACTGGTTTGCCGCTGCGTTTTCGTTCGTCGCTGTCATTGCCATCGCGGTGGCTGTGGTGTTGTACGCCCCGCGGCACTACCGTTCCGTTTCCAAGTTGCTGCTGCGCGTCGGTTACGAAAGCGCAACGTTGGACCCCACCATGTCGGTCGTCGGGAACCCCGACGCCCCCGTCAAGACTCGCGAAGACGAGGTCGAAACGACGTTGGATGTGATGCACAGTCGGACGATCATGACGGATGTGGTCGAGCGTCTTGGCCCCGACTTGATCCTTGACCAGAAAGTTCCCAGCGCCGACGGTGCGTCTGAAGATCCATCGAAAAATCGGCTCGCAACCTGGATCGGCTCGTTCAAGACCTGGGTCAGCAACATTGATCCGATCAGTTCCCAAGAGCGAGCAATCCGGGCGTTGGAGCAGTCGATAGATATTTCGGCGTCAGAGAAATCGAGTCTGGTCAAGGTTGAGTTCGAGTCAAAGAACCCTCAGGTTGCTCAGACGATCGTCTCCACTTGGGTCGATGCCTATTTGGCTCACCACGCGCAAGTCAATCGCACGCGCGGCACCTACGCTTTCTTTCTGGAACAGGACACGGAGCTGAAGCAGCAACTTGATGAGGTTCAGAGCCAAATCCGAGACGCCAAGAACGCGGCCGGATTTGCCACTCTCGATGGTCGCCAAACACTCTTGGAAACGCAGCTCGAAAAAGTTTCCAGCGAACTCTTCAAAGTCGAAGCGGATTTGGTCGAGTTCGGGACGCGTGCGGAAACCTATGCCGACCTATTGGCAAACTCGGTCGATCGCACCGTGACGGAACAAACCAGCGGACTTGAACGGAAGTCGCACAACGACATGAGGGCGACCCTGTTCCAGTTGGAAGTGCTTGAAAACGAGTACGCGGCGAAATTCAAAACGGGGCATCCCAAGCTGACTTCGATTCGCGAACAACTCGAGAAAGCTCGCGAGATCGTTGACGCTCAAGAGTCGGAACTGACAGAGTCACGGGAGGTCATCAACCCGACGCACCAACAACTGTTCGCCAGCCAGATCGTTGACCTGGCTTCGGAAAAGTCGCTACTGGAACGCAAGAAGAAACTGCAAGAACAACGGGACTACCTGCTCAGCGAAATCAACTCGTTGAACGAACATGAGCAACAGCTTTCCAAACTGCAACGCGACGCCTCGGTTCTGGAGGAACGTTACAAGCTGCATTCGGTGATGCTTGAACAGGCGCGGTTGAACGAGGAATTGGAATCACACCGGATCACCAGTATCAATGTGTCCCAGCCGGCGACCCTGGAGGAACGGCCTGTCTCGCCGAACAAGCCGCTGTGTGCGATGGCCGGCCTGATCGCCGCGTTCGGCTTGGCGATGGGGGTTCCCGTCTTGCTGGATTTTCGGTCGTACCTGCCGATCGAACCGGCGCCCCATTCGCTCGATCCTGAATCCGCAACGCTGTGGGAGGAATCATCGTCTGACTTTGCCGAGACGCCGGATCGCGTCAGTCCGTCGGTACCGATCCGGATCGACAAAGCGGAAGTCGTCAGGCGTGAGACCGAGGCTGAAGCTTCCGTGGCCACGCGTCCACGTTGATCATCGTCCCCTTGAAGAGTCATGTTTCGATCAGACGCTTACTTGCACCGCATCACGACGTTCGGGATTTGGGCATTACCGATCCTGACGTTCACGATCCCGAGTCGTCTGGAACCGTCGACGTACGCATCGCTTGATGCGCTCGCGATCGTCAAGCTGCTGATCTTACTGGTCGTCTTCTTCGGCGGCTCGGCTGCCATCCTCGCCCGAATTCGCGACGCGAAGACGCAGTCCGTCTTGCGTCCCCTGTTCCCGTTCTACCTGTATTTCGCCTGGGCGATGTTGAGTGTGCTGTGGACGCCGCGCCCGGCCATTTCGGTCGGGCAAGCCGGCGGGCTGGCGAGTCTGCTCGTGCTGGCGTCGCTGATCGCGTTGGTGGTAACTCGGCAAGACCGCACCGAATCACTGATGCGCATGCTCGGACAAATGCTGCTGGCGTTCAGTATCTTTGTGATCGCCATCCAGTTTTTCGTTCCAGATCTTTCTGGATTAAATCGACGCCTGATGATGGGCGGCAACTCGGGAATCGTTCACCCGACGGCGGCAGGTGCCAACGCTTCAATCGGTTTGTTGATCTGCATGCTTTGCCTGTTTGTCGGAAAATACCGTTGGGCGCTGCGGGCGGCGCTGATCGGCGGTGTGGTTCATGGGACCGTCTTGTTTTATGCCAGTAGCCGGATGGCGTTGTTGATGGCGGTGTTGACCGTCGGTCTGGTGCTGTTTCTCTACGCCGGCAACCTGGTTCGTGCGGCAACGATCAGCCTATTCGCGGTGCTGCTGCTGGTGATCGTGCTGGTCGATCCGTCGTTCGGCTCGGTCCTGGATTCCAAAAGTTCGACCGTTCAGTACATCACGCGTGGTCAATCCGCCCGGCAATTGACCAAGGTGTCGGGCCGTGAAGAAATGTGGACGAAGGTTTGGCGGGAGTACACCAAATCCAAGTGGATCGGGCACGGCTACTTCATCACCAGCGAAGCGGGGAAACTTGAAGTCTGGTCGCAGAAATCCAATCACACGGCGCACAACATCTACCTTCAGATCCTGGTGTCGACCGGTGTCATCGGTCTGCTGTTATTCCTCGCGGCAATCGGCAACCTGGTCGTCCAATTCAGCCGCTTGATCCATGGCGATCGTTCGATGCAAAACTTGGCCACCACTCTCGCGGTGGTCGCCATTTGGTACTTCGGCTGGTCGCTCTTGTGTGTTTCCTTCATGGGTCCGGTGCGATCCGAATCCGTGGTCTTCTTTGCCTTGATCGGGATCGCAATGGGCCGGTTGCCGAGCCTTGCCGGGGAAACAAGAAACACAAGCCGACAGGCTAGAACGCCCCTTTTGACCTGAGCGTTCTCTCGGCCACGCTGGCGGTGTCCAGGACCTCCGCCTTGGTGCCCTGGGCGTACTTCAGCAAAAACGGACGGACGAAACGAGTGTCACCGATCACCAATTCTTCTTCCTGGTGCACTTGGATCTCTTCGCCCGCCCGATGGTCATATACCATCAGGTAGTCCAGTAGGTTCAGAACACGGATCCCCTGCCCATCGCGGTCATAGATACACAGGTAAGCGTATCCGTTTTCGCGAAGATGTGCGGTCTTGATGTCTCTGCCCAACGTGTAGGGAACGATTTGAAGGATCCCGCGTTTGACCGCCCGGACGAACTGCTGTCCGGGAATGCCATCCCGCATCAGGTTGATCGCGCCGGTGGTCGTGAACAAGGCACGCGGATAATTCAATTCCTGGTGTTCGGTCACGGCACCATAGAGCACCTCGTACATTTCCAGATCGGAAAACTCGGGAGCGACTTGCAGTTTGTCGATATAGAACAACAACCGGTACACTGCCCCCGATTGGTCTCGGATCGCGTTGACCCAGCCCTCTTTTCCGTCCTTGGTTTCCCCGTCGACGTACAGAGGCGACAGCAGGGGATCGGGGCGAATCATCCGACGGACCGCATCGCGACGACTCTCCGCCTTGACGTAACTGCGTGCAGGTGATTGGTAGGCGGGTTTTTCTGTCATGGGAACGCGTCCAGAGCGAGGGCACGAGTCGTCCTTCGCGGTTCATCGTATCTGCGTTTGCTCCGATCATCAATGTTTGCTCTGTGGAAAAACGAGAGGCAGACGGCCGGGCATGGCATCCCAAGTGACCGCCGGCATCTGAAGCGAATCGGGCATCCGATTTGAAAAACCGTCAGCCAATCGGCCGAATCGTATGAAACAGTTCCCGCTGCTGCCCGCTTGGGTTCCTATCAACGGAAACTTCACCAGCCCACTTCAGTCACGGGAACTCGAACCATGTTAAGAAATTTGACCTTTTGCCTCGCTCTGGCAGGATTTTGTGGCGTTGCCAACGCAGGCGTGTTCGCCTTTGACGACGGACCGACTCGCGTCGTCATCATTGACGGCACTTCGGCCAATGACCAGTGCGAAATCAAGTTTCGCGACAACGAACAAAACGATGCCATCGAGTCCGGTCGAGTCGACGTGGAATTCAATGGCCAAGAGTATGAATTTGAAGCCGTGGCCGGTCCTTACTCCCGACTGTACGTCGTGTTTCGAGGCTGGAACGGAAGCGACACGCTGGTCGCGAAGGACGTCGCACTCGATTTTCCCGAATTTTTCTACATCTATTTTGAAGGCGGAAATCATCACGACAATTTCGACAACCAAACCGACATCGACAGCACCGCACGTGGCGGCTACGGCGAAGATGTCTTGCTCGGAGGAGGCGGAAACGATGACCTGTCTGGCGGACGAGATTTCGACATCTTGATGGGCGGCGACGGCGATGACGACATGAGTGACTACGGTGACGGAATCCGTGACGAAATGTACGGCGGCGACGGTGCCGACTACTTTGGACGAATCGTCTACCAACGCACCCCCGGCTCGCGACGCTACACGCTGATCAGCGGAAACCGATTCATGGACTACAACGGCAATGAGGGTGACAGCTACGACTTCCAGCTTCAATGATCCGCTCGGATCGGTAAACGCCAACGGCAGACGCACTCGTGCGTCTGCCGTTTTTTTACGTTCGAATCCCCCGTCAAGGATTTGAAACCTGCAACGTCGCCGAGCCAATCAAGACAAAGCCGCTCCCCATTGGTCATTACGATTTTTCTGCAAAAACTGCTCGACGCGAGGCAGTTTGTCGGGACCACGAAAGTGCAGGAAGTGGGCCAGTTCGGCGCGGAAATTGGGCACTTGATCATGCTGATTCCAACGCCACGACAAGGGCGTTGGGGTCACGCCGGTTCGCTTGACCATCATACAAAAGTAAACTTGGTCGGCGAAACGCGTTTCTTCGACGCGGGTCCCGAGTGATTGAATCAAATCGGCGATCGTCCTCATGTAGTCGCGTGTGATCAGGATCACGCCGCTGTTGTACATGTCCTGAATCGTGAAATCGTCAGCGATTTCATCATGAATGCGTTGCAAGAAACGCGGCGCCACCCAACCGGACGGCTTCATCGCGATCTTGGAAAACGGGATCTCAAACAGACTCGGCGCCCCCCGTCGCACAAGGATATCGCTGTCCAGGATCGCAATTCTGTCATAATCAGAGTCGCACAATTCGACCAACGCTTCCCAATAGGCGAAAACGGGACGACGATACGTCTGGCTTTGCGTCATCACGCGAAACGCCGCCTGATGCGTCTCGGCATAGCGACGCATCCGAGGAATCGTGTGCTTCGCGACGTCGTCTTCGCCGATGCTGACGGTCAAGAACAGATCGCGTGTCACGGGCGTTGGGTTGGTTCGGAGGGCGGGGACAGTTCTACGACGAGGCAATCAGACGGAGTGATTTGAAGTATATTCTCTGCTTCGGGCGTACCTTTCAACAAGTATGGTGTGAAGACGCAGATGAAATCCAAACGAGCCAACCAGTCCGGCCGGCCCTATTCGTGGGCCGAAGTGCGTCGCCAATTTCGACTCGCCCCCCATCTCGTTCACCTCGCCCCGATGCTCTTTGCCTCGCATCCGCGCCCGGTGCGTCGCGCCCTGTCCAGATATCGCAGAATCCTGGATCGCAACCCGAAACGGGCACACGACGATTTGGAAATCAATGATGTACGCGTTCTTTGCCGAGCAGCATCGTATTTCGGCTGCTCGCCGAATCAGATTGCGCTGACCGACAGCACGACGATGGGACTGGGACTGCTGCTGACCAGTTTAGATCTCCACGAAAACGACGAGATCCTTCAAAGTGAACATGGGCATTATTCGTCGGACGCATCGATCCGCTACGCGTTGGATCGCTCCCAAGCCAAGCGGGCCGAACGAGCACTCTACGATCACCATGCGCCCATGGATGCCAGCGAAGAGGTCATGGTGAACCAATTGCTGTCCGGTGTCAGCGATGCCACCCGCGTGGTCGTGGTCACTTGGGTGCATTCATCAACGGGTGTCAAGCTGCCGCTGTCCACGATCGCTGAACGCATCACCATTCTGAACCAGGACCGCGCCGCCGAGCAAAAGATTCTGTTGGTCGTCGATGGCGTTCACGCATTGGGCGTCGAAGATTTCAACCTCCAGGAAGGAAGTTGCGACTTTTTCATCGCCGGCTGCCACAAAACACTGTGCGGTCCACGTGGAACCGGCATCATCTGGGGCAGCGAAGCGGGCTGGAAACGAGTCCGCCCCACAATCCCGCCGTTCGGAGCGGAACGGATCGAATGTTGGCGCAAGGGACTCGGCGATTCCGCGGCCATCGGGCGACGGATGACACCGGGCGGCTACCATAGCTATGAACACCGCTGGGCACTCGCCGAGACCTTCGATTTCCAGCTCGCCATCGGCAAACAACGGATCCAGCGTCGGATCCACCGTTTGGCACAGTTTTGTAAACGAAAACTCGCGGAGATGCCGCATGTTCAATTGCTGACGCCGATGTCGCAAGACGTGTCCTCTGGAATCGTTTGTTTCAACGTCAACGGTTGGGATCCCAACGAGCTCGAAATCGAACTGTCTCGCAACGGTGTGATTGCAAGTGCCAGCCCCTATAACAACCCCTGCATGCGATTCTCGTTCGGCCTGTACACCAACCGCCGCGACATTCGGAGAGGGCTTTCGGTCATCGAATCGCTCGGTTGAAGAACTGTTGGAGAAGCCAGTTTGACGATTCATCGCATTGACGTGGTCTACCACGAGAATCTGGACCAAATCCTGCACGGCTTTGAACTGCAACAGCCGAGTCCCGGTACGGAGATCGATTCCAATAGCATGCGTCTGGACGGTTGGGCGTTGGCCCGACGTGGCAAGGTTCGCCGTCTTCAGTTCATGCATGGCGGCGTCCCTTGGAAAACAATCCCCGTCACACTTCACAACGAGATCGCCGCGAGTCGACACGTGAACGTTCGAGGTGCGTCGACGTGCGGTTTCCGCTGCAGTTTCGGGACGTTGGGGCTGCCGCCAAGGTTTCAAATTGAGGTGTTCGCGGTCTTGCAAAACGGTCGACGCGTGCCGTGCGCCACGATTCGCGGCGAGCGAAATCCCCTCCGACCCGCCTACGCCCCCAAACTTTCTCCGCTCACGATCACGTCACTCGCCAGGACAGGCACCACGCGGGCGATGCAGACGCTTGCGCAGCACCCTTCGATCGTACTCGACGCCCAATACCCGTTTGAAGCTCGACCGGCCGGGTATTGGTTTCACATGTTGAAAATCCTTGCCGAACCGTCATTCGGCAAGAACACGTTCGAATCCGATCTGAGCGTTTTGCCACCGTGCCCGTTCAACAGCGAAGTCATCTCCAATCGGCCGACCCTCGGCGACTGGTTCGGAAACGCCTACGTCAACCGTACCGCCGCGTTTGCCCTGCAGAATATCGACGAGCTCTATCGCGAAATCGCTGCGATCAATAACAAATCGTCGGGCGTCACGTACTTTGCCGAAAAGTCACTTCCGTGCCACCTTCAATGGATCGCCCGCGAGCTGTACCCCAACGCCAAAGAGATCATCTTGATTCGCGATTTTCGCGACATGGTTTGTTCGATGATCGCGTTCAATCACAAACGAGGGTTTGCAACGTTTGGTAGAGAGAACGTGGAAAGTGACGCGGAATTCATCCGTATGAAACGGCACGACGTTGCCCGACTGTTGGGTGTCGCCGCAGCTCGCCAAGAACACTGTCTGTGCGTGCGCTATGAAGACCTTGTGCTAGAACCCGAATGCACGTTGACGCGGATCTTCGACTATCTGGAAATCAGCAGCGACTCGGCCACCGTCGCGGGAGTCATCGAAGCACACCGGCTGATCTGCCAAGATTTGGACTTTCACCGGACGACGGCCGACGATCGAGCTTCGGTGGGACGATGGAAAACCGATCTGCCACCAAAGTTGCGTGTGCTTTGCGACGAAGTGTTTGGCGAACTGCTGCAAGAAGCTGGATACGACGTCTAAACCGAGTGACAGAGGCTTCCAGCCGGTCGACACCGCAATGATTCGTTGCAGACCTATCCCATTGGCAAGATCCGGGATCTTGTTTTCCGTTTGATCCTCAGTCCGTCAATCGCTTTTGAAGTTCGCCCAAAAGCGTCGCGGCGCGATGTTGATAGAGATGCCCCTGCAACACAATTTCCTGGGCTTGCCGGACTTTCTGCTGCCTCTCCGCATCCGACTCGATCGCCTCTTCGAAGGCTTCACCAAAGCTATCGATGTCATCAAACAGGTAGATCGCGTCGCCAAAAATTTGTTCCACCTCGTCTCGGCGGTTGC
Organism: Rhodopirellula sp. SM50; assembly: GCF_002289565.1. Lineage (GTDB taxonomy): Bacteria > Planctomycetota > Planctomycetia > Pirellulales > Pirellulaceae > Stieleria. The sequence continues at coordinate 29,609 of NZ_NTFY01000045.1, forward strand.
TGATCAAGGCGGGTCGTCCCAACCCGGCAACTTCGTACACCCTCGGGCTGGCCGACTGTGGACGCTTCTCTCCCGCATCGCGAAAAATATTCAGCACCAGTTTGCTTTGGCTGTACAAACTCCACTTCTGTTCGGCAGACACGGTGCCGGGAATGATTCGCACGTAGTCCAGATCCTGGAGCCCATCCCGCATCGTCGGGAAATGCCCAAAAATATCAAAACGATGTTCGTTCAGTTCGCAGTACATCGCAATTTGCCGGATCCATTCCCAGCGATCTTCAAAAACGGTGCCCACGAAGACGAGATCCCGCACCCACGGGTCATCGTCCAACGCCGGCGGAAACAACGTCGCCGTCGGTAGATAGGCCGCCTGGCCATTGGCGCAGGACAACTCGTTTGTAAACCGCGTCGAATAGCAATCTCGCATTCCGATGTCTTCATAAGGATCGTCCGTGGTGATCAAGACGGTCGGCATGCCGCGTCGAGTCAGCGATTCGACGACCCAGCTGCGCGTCTCGCGGAAGTACATCCCGCTGATGAAGACGACGGCGTGGACGCCATTTCGGATGTCCATCGCTTTGCCGATCAGATCACTGCCGAGCAAATTGGGGCTGAGCAATTCCAAGATGGAAAACGTCGGATAGGGCAACACGTTCGCCCCCGCCTCGGTCAGTCCCTCCAGATAGCCTTCCCACACGTCGCGCGTCGAAAACGGGGCCGCATCGGCCACCAACATGATCGTTCCGTCTTGAAAACTTATTTCGCCGTCTTCAGTCATTGCCACCAAAATAGCCCGTGTAAAGTGAAAAGTCTTCGTTGTGCTGGACAATTTCCAAGTAGCTGAATTCGGCTCCGAGCAGGATCCCCACTTCGCGCTGTCGCGCCTGACGGATCCGACCGATGCGTCGCCGGTTCTCGCGCAAACGATCCGCCAAACGGTTGATGCGTGCTGTGAATTCTGCCGCGCTAAGAACGGACCGTTCGTCAGCGATCGTCCGGACTCGTTCGCGTTTGAGCTGAAGCTCGGCTCGCCGAACGCGAATCCGAGCCGATTGAAGCCGAGTCATTCCCAATCGATCAGACAATTCCACCAGCGGCTGCATGGTCCGTCGCAACGCCCGGCTCTGTTTTTTCTTGCTCATGCTACACACTCTCGGAGGAAGAAATGACGTCGACCAATAGATTAACGGAAAGTCGCTGCCGCGTTGTGATGCGAAACCCCAAAAATTGGCCAGGGTCGCCTGCATTTTTTGGTTGCCGAGGAGCTCAGATGCGTGCCGCCGAATATCGCTGAAGCAACCGTTCGGCGGTTTGGAGAGCATTCTGTAGCTCCCGAGTCGGCTCGTCGCTGTTTCGCATCAATTCGGTCAACTCGGTCGCTTGTTGAATCAACTCCTCGGCGGCACGCTCGTCCCCGCTTTGACGCCTGAGTTCCGCCAGATCGAGGGAAACTCGGATGTTCGCCAAGATCACCGAGGGTTCCCGGGGGACGATCCGACGGAGCTGGTGATAGAACTCCTGTGCGGCGATGAAATGAAGGATGGCGGATTCGTTGTTGTTGATGGTCTTGGCCAGTGAACCGGCAGCTGCATGCTGGGATGCAAAGGTTCTGAGCCGGCTCTTGTCCAGTGTATTCGGGGCCGCTTGATTCCAGCTTTTCAATCCGATGTCAAAGTGTTCGAGGGCCTCGTCGTGTTTTCCCAATCGCATCAGGATCTGGGCGTACCGCGTATGAATTCCCCCCTTGGCATCCCGGTGGCCGCGGCGATGGGGGTAGTCGCGAACGACTTCATCGATGAACCCCGCCGCTGCGCGGAAATGCGCCGCGGCAGCGACATCGTCGTTCTCCGCTTCGCAGATCTGTCCCAACGAGCGGTGGCTGGCTGCCAAATCACGACGCAACGAAAACGTCTGATTGGGCGATGGAAACTGAACGACCGTCGAAGGATGAAAACGATACGCGTCGGAAGCCACGCGTCGCAGCGCCAGACGTTGCTCCAAAAGATCCTCATGAATCTGACGCGATTGTTCGAAGTCGCCTTGTCGTATCAGCATGTCGGCCAATTGATGTCGATTCCAAATCAGCGACAACGACACCACCATCGATTCGGGGCGATTCTCGCTCACCTGGCCGAGTAGTTCGATCGCCCGCAGGTATTCTTGTTCGGCACGTTCGGGTTCGGCTCGAGCGACGCACATCCGCGCCCGCAAATTGTGCGATTTTGCCAATGCAAAACGCCGTCCCCGCTCCACCGGGATTGCCGCGCTGTCAATTTCGATCGCGCGTTCAATGGCGTCTTCACACACGTCCCACTGAGAGTCTCCCTCGACAGACATCTGCAGAATCGTTCTGGCGACACTCCGGTAGCTTTCGGCCAACTCTTCACTGGTTCGCGCCTCCTTCGAACCGGCCAGCGCGGTTTCAAACTGCTTGATCGCCGACTGAAACGCGACCAGCGCAGCGGCCGGATTCTCCAACGCCTCGTGCAGATACCCCATGCGAGTTCGGATGCGGGCATTTTCGATCAAGCTGTCGGCATCATCACCGTTGGTGTCGACGAGCTGTTCGTAGAGCTTCAACGCCTCGTGAAGCAGCTCTTGCTGGATGGCGATGAACTCCGGCTCCTCCCGCTCGATCACGCGGCTCAGCATCACTTCCACCGCTTCGATGGTTTTGTCAAAGTTTGCGGTTCGACGTTCCAGGTGACGCAATGCCGTCTTTTCGTTGTGATTGGCGCGGATCCACAAACTGGTGATCGCGATCAGACTGACCGCAATCAGCACGGCGATCGCTGTCGCCAGCGACGAAACCACCGGATAGCGTGCGCACAGCCGCATCGCCCGCTCCACCCGCGTGACCGGCCGCGCGTGGATCGGCTTTTTCTGCAACCAGAGTTCCAGATCGGTCGCCAAATCTTTGGCACTCTGGTAACGCCGTGCGGGAGATTTCTGCAGACACTTCAGACAGATCGTCTCCAGATCTCGGGGGATCGCGGGCCGCAACGATCGGGGACTGGGAGGGTCGACGTAGATCACCTTCTGAATCACGGCTTGGCGGTCACCGCGAAATGGCAATTCAGACGTCAACATCTGAAACAGGATCACTCCCAGGGAATAAATATCGCTGCGAGCGTCGGCGGTATGCGAATCACCGCGTGCCTGTTCGGGCGGCATGTAGGTCGGCGTGCCCAACACGCTGCCGTGCGCCGAAAGTGTTGCATGGGCCAGTTCCCGCTTGGCCAAGCCGAAATCGGTGACGTGTGGTTCGCCGTCCTGATCGATCAGGATGTTGGACGGTTTCAAATCGCGGTGAATCACGCCCCGGCAATGCGCATAATGGATCGCGTCAGCCAACTTGGCGCACAATTCAGCAACCTGCTTGACCGTCAGGGATGATGCGATGATCAATTTGGACAGCGTCACTCCCTCGATCAATTCACTCGCAATGAGCGCTCGGTCACCATAGAAATGCACTTCATGAATGGTGACGATGTTGGGATGCTGGAACTGCGCCGCGGCTCGTGCCTCGCGTTCGACCATCTTTCGATTGAATCGATAGCTGACGTCATCACGGGGAATTTTGAGCGCAACGAACCGATCCAGAACCGTGTCGTAGGCTTTCCAAACCTGTCCGTAGCCTCCGATCCCGAGCAACTGCAGCATACGGAACTTGCCGATCGTACTCGGCTCGGCCGCCGATTCCGCCGATTCCGCCGCCACCGTTGACGGAGTGTCCAGATGGTCGTTGATCGTCTGGCCCGCCAACGTGCGATCAAAATAGGACAACGCATGAAGCTCAGATCCATGCTCCTGGTCGCTCGTCAGGATTTGTGTTTCGCCCGACTCCAGCCGCCGTTCGGCTTCCAGAAGTACTTCGATTTCCCGGCGGATGTCCTCTGGCAGACTGGACGATTCGAGCAATTCGATCTGGCTTCGTCGATCAAGACGGACCGCTTCCGAGAACAGCTCTTCGATCCGTTCGTCACGTCGCTCTGGAGTCATCGTCTCAAATCAAGTTGACGTTGGAGTACAGCGTGAGTGTCTGACCGGCCGGGTGTCGCCAATTTTCGATTGTAACAAATCCCGTCCCCATCATTGAAACCACCGCGCTCACCGTCAATTACCGGACGGGCGATTGACGATCAATTGGTCCAGACGTGGACCGATCGCGTCGAGAGGAAGAACCGAATCGACCGCACCGGCCTCGATGGCGGCACGCGGCATCCCGAACACCACGCACGATGCTTCGTCCTGGGCGATTGTCACGCCGCCGGCCTGGTGAATTTTCATCAGTCCCTGGACACCATCGTTGCCCATCCCGGTCAAGATCACGCCCACCGCATCGCAGCCGAATGCTTCGGCGACGGTCTCGAATAGATGTGTTCCGGCGGGACGGAAGCCGCCGATCGGTGCCGCGTCGGAAAGTCGAATGCGTGATTGACTGACGCCGAGATGTCGATCCTGGGGTGCAAAGTAGACCGTGGCAGGCAACAATGGCTGATGGTCCTTGGCAATCTTTACGTCCAGCGGGATGACCTCGTCCAACCAGTTCGCAAAACCGTCCATGAATCCGTCGGCGATATGCTGGACAATCAGTACCGGAACCGAGATATCGGTCGGCAGCGCGCCGAGAATCTTGACCAGCGCAGGCGGCCCACCGGTCGAAGCGGCGATCGCGATCACGCGGATTCGGTGTGGTTTCGACAGATAGTCCGGTGGCGACACCGCATGAACTTGATCGGCCTGTTGGGGCATCAGCTGTCGTCGCCGCCGAATGACAAAGACACCGGCCATGGCCTTAACGACTCGGACCACTTCTTTTGCACGGGCGTCGTATTCGGGGGATGCCGGTCCGACAGGCTTGAGCAACAGGTTGACCGCTCCCGCTCGCAACGTCTCCATCGCCGTCTCGACTTCGGCGGCTCGATCGGCACCGGAAATGATCACGATCGGCGTGGGTTCCTCGATCATGATTTCTCGAGTGGCGGCAAACCCGTCCATGACCGGCATGTTCAAATCCATCGTGACCACATCGGGTTTCAACTTCTTGACCTGCGCCACCCCTTCGCGCCCGTTCCTGGCAAAACCGACAACCTGCAGGTCCGGATCGGATCCCAAAATGGTTGCCAGCACCTCACGCGCCGTCGGTGAGTCATCGACGATCAAGACCCTCGGCATGCTCTGCGGCTTCCTAAATAAGTTGGGCGACGGTTTCCAGCAGATGCTGTTGCTCGAAATTTCCTTTCACGATGTAGGCGTTCGCGCCGGCATGAACGCCCCGCTGTTTGTCGGCATCGGAGCCGCGCGCGGTGACCAGCACGACCGGCATGTCCGCCGTCGATTCCAGACCGCGCAGCGCCGCGGTCAAATCGAATCCATCCATCCTCGGCATATCCACATCGGTGACGAGTATGTCAAACGGTTTTTCCTGGATCAGCTCCCACGCTTGTTGTCCGTCGGCGGCCGTCGTGACCTCATAGCCGGCCGATTCCAGGATGTTGCGCAACAGCACCCGTGTCGTGACCGAGTCTTCGGCCAACAGCAGCGTTCTGCCTTGGGTATCCGGCCCGGCGACAGTTTGTTTGCCCGAACTCATCGACGTCCGCGATGCCGCCAACTGATCCAGCTTCAGCCCCAGTGCCGTTCGAACCACGTTGGCCGCGTTGATGACCAACGCAATCTTACCCGTCGGCAGCAACGTACAGCCAGAAAAATGCCGCAGCCGACGCACCCGCGATCCAAGATTCTTGACCAACACCTCTTGCTCAGACAAGACCTCATCCACCACCACCGCGACGGATTGGTCGGCCACATGCAACACGATGGCAAGCCCCTTGGCCGCGGTCCCCGCCAACAATCCCTTCGAGGGCAATCGCAAGGTCTGGGCCAGCGACGCGACCACCATCGGAGCCTCACCAAGAAGCAGGGAATCACGCCCGGCCGAGGAGCGGAGGTCGCTGGGGCCGAAACGCACCAAACGCTGAATCGCCGAGGTAGGAATGGCGTACGTCTGGTCGGCGACCTTGACCATCATCGAACGAATCGTGGTCAACGTTAGCGGGACGTTCAACGTAAACCGGGTGCCCCGACCGGGCTTGAACGACACATCGACCGATCCGTGCAAGGATTCCACTTGGCTTTGCACGACATCCAACCCGACGCCGCGACCGGAAATGTCGGTGATCAGTTTCGCGGTCGAGAAACCGGGCGCAAAGATCAAGCGAGCTTGTTCTCTCGGATCGTCGGGAACCTCGATGTCTCGTTTGCGCGCGATCTCGCAAATGCGTCGCAGATCCAGTCCGCCGCCATCGTCTTCGACTCGCACCTGAACCTGCCCGCCGCGCAGTTCCGCTGAAACCGTAATCGTTGCCCGCTCCGGTTTTCCCGCTGCGGCACGCTGCGCCGGTGACTCGACTCCGTGATCGGCGGAATTTCGGACCAGGTGCAAAAGCGGATCCTTTAGTCCCTCCAACACCGACCGATCGACTTCCACCTCGGCGCCGACAATTTTCAACTCGATCTTCTTGTTACCGCCGGTCGCGATGTCACGCACGGCCCGTTGCAGCCCTCCGCAGGCATCCGAAAACGGCAACATTCGTACGTTGTAGACTTCGTCATCCAACAGCCCACAGGTTTGTTGCAGCAGACGGTTATCCGACTCGATCGCACTGGCCAGCGCGTCCAGTCGCGACGAGAGTGCGGTCAATCGACTGGCCGTGTGCTCGATCACCGCAGCAATCCGCCGCGGATTGGCGACGTCGCGATCGTCGAACGTCCGCTCGCCCAAATCACGCATCGCCTGTTCGTTCTCACGCCAGGTTCCCCGCAGTTCCGCGGCCAAGTCACGCACCGCCGCGGCGTCCTTGGCGCGAAAGGCCAACCGACCGCGGGCCACAAGCAATTCGCCGCTGTGCGACAGCAAGGCATCGAGCTTCTCCGCGGGAACTCGAATCGATGCGCCCGGGTCGGATTTCACTCGCTGCGTCGGCAGAATCTTTCCATCGGTCTTTGCCCCCGAAGCGACCTCGGCTTGGGGCTGGACCGCGACCGCCGCCGACGGCGTGTCCGTCACCTGCTTGGGCGAGGCCGGCTTGGGCGAGGCCGGCTCGGTTTCGGCGTCACCGGCTTCAGGCGTCGAACGCTCAGCGGCCGCCGCCGGCTCCGCCGATCCCGACAGCAATTCGTCGATTCGTGATGTCCGTGATTCAATCTCGCCCAGATCCAACTCGCGGCCTGATTTGAGCTGGTTTCCCGAGTCCCGAATCACATCGACCGCTTCGAGCATCGCGGTTGCCGTGCGGGTGGAATATTCAGTGGTCCCTGCGCGGATCGATTCCAATTCATCTTCCAATCGGTGACAGAGGGCTTGAACCGGCGCCAGTTTGACCACGCCCGCGGCCCCTTTCAGACTATGCGCCGAACGAAACAGGCTGGTCAACAGTTCGCCCCGTTCGTCAGGGTCCGTCACGCTTTCCATCGCAATCGCATCCCGGCTGAGACTCGCACAGCGGTCTTCCAGTTCTTCCAGGAAGACGGGAAGCAACGCCGCGTTGATGGGGGGCATTTTAGGTGCGGAATCGCGTTCGGTTTCCTGCGGCTCCACCTCGCGACTCGGCGGACTTACGTCAAACTCAAACTCATCGTCGTCGTCGCACGCTTCGTCGTCTTCGTCAATCGATTCTGCAACCCCCTCATCAAGCGGGGCTTCGTTTGCGGGGGCGACGTCGAGCGTTGCCGCGTCATTGCCGGTGACTTGGTCGGCCAGTCGCTCCAATTGAGGCAACATGTCGGTCAACGGCGCGCCTTCGAACCCTTGCTCGGCACGAATTCGCATGCCGATCTCTTCAATCGCGTCAACGACCTTCAACAAAATCGACGTCGTTTCTTGGGACAGCGTCTGACCGGAGTCGCGGTAGTGCTCGAAAATATCTTCCAAGCGATGACAGGCGACGTGGATCGGATCGACGTGAACCACCGCCGAAGCCCCCTTGAGACTGTGGGCGGCGCGAAAGATTGACGTCCAGGCCTCAGCTCTTTCGTCGGCGGAAAGATTGTTCTCCAACGCCAACAGATCACGCCCCAGGCTACTGACATGCACGTGCAGTTCATCCAGGAACGTGGCCATCAGTTGCTGCACGAGTTGATCACGGTTCATCGGGTCGATTTCCCATGGGGTTTAGCGGTCGGTCAGTGACGCCAATTCGTCACTCAGTGCGGCCAGGTTTCGGGCGGCATCTTCGATATGCCCGATCGCTTCGACACTCTGTTTGGTGACCGTATCAATGTTGCGGATCCCGTGATTCAACTGTCCCACGGCGGCGGCCTGTTGATTGGCGGTCGCCGAGATTTGTGACGCCGTCTGCGCGGACTCGGCCAACGTCGTCGCCAGTGAATGAATGGTGCCGCCGGCCTGGCCGATGACTTCATTGGCATCGTGCACCGTACGCGTTCCCTGTTCGGTGGACAGCACGGCGGCATTGGTGGCTTGTTGGATTTCACTCAGGATCACACGGACCTGGGCGGTGGCCCGTTTGGATTCTTGCGCCAACGACTTGACTTCGGCGGCGACAACCGCGAATCCCTTGCCGTGTTCGCCGGCGCGCGACGCTTCGACCGAAGCGTTGAGTGCCAGAACGTTGGTTTGCTCGGCGATTTCGCTGACCGTCGCAGTGATTTCACCGATCGCGGTGGCGCGTTCGGCCAACGACAGCATGCTGTCGGCGATCGACTCGACCTGCAGCTTGACCTTGTCCATGGCTTGGACCGAATCTTCGATGGCGCGGAGCCCGACGTTGCCGATTTCATCGGTGTGCCGAGCGGATTTGGCGACGTCATCGGCCCGCAACGCGGCTTGTGCCGCCGACTGCGCGATCTCATCAGCGGTCGCCACGACCTCCGCCACCGTTGCCGCTTGCTCCTGTGTCCCAGCCGACTGCTGGCTGGTGGTCGCAAGGATCTGCTGGGTCGCCACGGCCAAACGGTGCACCGCGTCCCGAATCGCATAGAATAATTTAAGCCGTTCGGCGTCGGCCTGCTTGCGTGCGGTGATGTCTTGGATCAGCCCGATGAAGACCGTTTCGTCGTGGCGTTTCAATTCCGAGACACGCAGCGAGATCGCAAACGTCGAACCGTCTTTGCGGACCGCATCGAGTTCGCGGTCATGCCCGATGATGCGGGCTTCGCCGGTGGCAAAGTAGCGACGCAGATAGTCGTCATGTTGTTCGCGATGCGGTGAGGGCGTTAACATCGAAACGTTGTTTCCGATCACCTCATCGGCTCGATAGCCGAACAAAGATTCGGCGGCCAAGTTAAACGACGTGACGATTCCAGTGGAATCGATCGTCACCAAACCGTCGGCCGTCGCGTTGAAGAGCGCCTTGGTTCGGGCCTGTTGATCGGAAGCCTCGCGAATCATCGCGTTCAGTTTTCCCGTCATCGAGCGGAACGACGACTCCAACTTCCCCGCCTCCCCTAGACCGTGCGAGACGGCGATTTCAGTTTCCAAATTGCCGGCAGCGATTTGGTCAGCCGATGCCAACAGGTCCGACAGGGAAGCGGTCAGTTTTCTGGCGATAAAGAAAACCAGCAGCAAGGCGGCGACGGTGACGATCGATCCGATCACCACATAAGTCGTTGCCAATTCATTGACGCTCGCCAAAGACGTCTCGCTGTACTCGCTCAAGGCAACGAACCAGAATCGACTCGTGTCTTCTGGTGCGTTGTAAAACATCCGTCGATAGGTCGCCACCATCCCACGGCCATCGGGTCGCTCAGCAGTGCCGACGAATTCGGCGTACGTATCCATCTCCCGATCGTAGGCTCCCGCGGTATTGCGACGCGCCAGACGTGCGGCGCGGACAGGGCGGACCTCAGCGAAGACCGATGGGCTGAACAGCGGAAACGCGTCGGCGCCACTGGAGTACAGAAACTGCATCGACTCGTCGGCGATTTCGATTTTCAGGCTATCGAATTCCCGGTCGCTGTCGATTCGTGACGGGTTAAACGCGACCGCACTTTCCAGTAGTCGACGCCCATCGACGGTGATGATGAAAATGCCCTTGAGCGTCTGCCCATCGCGGCCGGCACCCGCGGAAAAGAAAGGCGTGCAGAAGTGGACGGCCACCTTCCCCAACCGATCTTGCATCATCGGCGAAATGTGTACCTGCCCCTGCTTCAAACCGGCCGCCGACAAGAAATATCCTTCCCTGGCGATCGCAGCGATTCCTTCGGTAATCAGCACCGATGACGTTCCCTGCTTCTCCACCGCCATCACGCCTTCGCCCTCGGCGTCATACACCGCGCAGCGAATCCGCTCGGGATAAAACGCCATTTGCGCCGAAACGATTTGCCCCAGCCGAGTGATCCAAAGTTCGGTGGTCGACCCCACTTGGACCGGGTCTTGCCCGGGGTTGATCTCGTTTTCCCAGCACCTGACGATTCCGGGAATCGGTGGAAACGTGGGGATCGTCAGCGTGTCCGCTCGGGTCTGATCGACGACGCTCATGATCTGATTGGCGACCGCGTCGGTTTCCGCCCGCATCTTGTCCAACGTCATGTCCGTCACGACGTCGCGGCTGCGGTTGAACGCGATCCGCCCCATCGCAGCCATCGAGATGACAATCGCAATCGCCGTCAACGCGCTAAACTGCCAACGCAGGGAGATCGATTGAAATCGTTCGGACCAACTCATGCCGGGATGCTCGATCGAAGGGGGAGGGTCAATCAAGGTTGATCGTTCTGATCAATGTATATTCGGTCGCATCGAAGCAACGCGTCGCCGTCTAAGATCATGACCGCGTCGGCGGTGCAGCCGATCAACAGATCGACGACACTTCCCAATCCGCCGCTCGGTTCACGGATCTCTTGTTTGCGGATCGTGGTCACGTGCTCCAATTCGTCCACCAGAATCGCACACTCGGGTTTTTCCGTCCCCAGAACCAGCACCTGGGCATCGCGTTGTGTTTGGCCGGAAAGCCCCAAGAAACATCCCAAGTCGATGATGGCCGTGATCTCGCCACGCAGATTCGTCAGCCCCAAAAAGAAGTCGTCGGTGTCGGGAATCGGCGTGATCGATTGCGGCTGCATCAGCGCCAGCACGAATCGAGTTTCGATTGCGGCTTCTTCGCTGCCGAGACGAAAGCGAATCACCTCGATCAACTCACTCGTATCGATCACGCGTTCGGGAACGCGGGCGAGCTGCCGCGCGCGTTCGGCCATCAGCGACTTGATCTGCGCGTCGGACAGGTTCTCCGCGCTGCGAAGCGACTCCTGTGCACGCGATAGACGCTGCTTGATACCTTGCCAGTCGAATGATTCCCTGGGCGATCCTTCGTTGATCATCATGGATCTCGCCTCGATTCGATTCGTGACAGTTGTGACTGCGCCGCCACGGCGATATCGGCTATCGTCTCGCCGTTGGACATCGGCAACACATCGTTCGGATTCCCGAGGGCGCACAGTTCACAAACCCGACGAAAGTGTTTGCATGCAGAGCCATATTGTCCCTGGCCGCGCTGGATGGACGCAAATAGAAAATGCGACATCACCGAAGATCGGTTAAGAAAAATCGCCTTTCGTATCGATTCGAGTGCCATCAGCGGCTGATCCGCGTCGGCCAGTAAGACTCCGTGGAGATAATGCAGCTCTTCCACCAACGGATGCCGCACCGTGGCCGTGCGACAAATTTGAAGCGCCCGGTCCGGATCCGTTGCGGCGACCAGTTTGATCTGCGCCAGGCACGCATCGGAATCGTCCCTCCGTTGACGCGCCGAACTCGTCTCCGCGAAATCGTCGGCGGCGTTGAAGGTCGTGACCGAGGCAACGCGTTTCGTGACCGGGTAGGCGGGCGGAGCGAAGGGTGTTTTGGCAGGCAGAGTTTTATCAGGCAGTGTTTCGCTCGCCCGCTGGCGGGCCTCGAAGTCGGTCGGGGAACTGGAACGCAATCGCCCGCCGGCCGCCGTTTTCGCCGCCGGTTTCGCCGCCGATTCGGCATTCAGGGGACGGCGATAGAACACACCGTGATCGCACGCAACGACCTCATAGTCGGCATGTTCGACGAGCCGTGGATCGCCCGACGCGGTGATCAACCACCCGCCGGGCGCCAGGCACTTGAACAAGCGACGACTGATCTCACAAACCGTCTCGGCCCCGAAATAAATCAGCACATTTCGACACAGAATCAGATCCATGTTGCAGGTTCCGTTATCCGCAGCAGGATACGTGTTGGCCGCCAAATTCAACCGCTGAAATTGAACGCGTCTCTTGATGCGTTGCGACAGCGTGAACTGATCCCCGGACTCGGTCACGAAAGGACGGACCGCGTCGGAAGCTTGGCCACGAAACGACCAGGGCCGGAACACCGCTCGCTGCGCCTTTTCGATCGCGGCGGTAGAAAGGTCCGTGGCCAAAATGGTCGACGAGACGTGTTCTTGCGTGAACACGATCGCCAAGGAATAGGCCTCTTCGCCCGTCGCACATCCCGCCGACCAAGCCCGGATCGGCTCGTGATGTCCCCTCCGCGTACGGAAATCTGGAATGACCTTCTGGCGGACGAACTCGAAGTGCTGGTGCTCGCGAAAAAAATACGTTTCACCGACGGTCAATTGATCGATCGCGTCGGAGAGCAACTGGGGATTTCTTTCCAAACGGCGTCGAAACTCCGTAAACCCCTCGACGCAATCCATCTTCATCAGTCGCCGAAGTGTCGTCATCGTGTGCCGATGTTGGTCTTCGCGGAACTTGAGCCCGGTGTGTTTCGTCACCCAATCCAACAGGTCTCGAAACTCGGACTCGTTTTCCGCACCGCTCATCAGCCTTTCGCCTCCCGCGCCGGCGCGGACGAAACGATGGACGCCAATTCCGCCCGGTCGTCGGAACTCAACAGATCCCAGGGATTGAGCAATTGGACAAACCCGAGCGTGGTCTTGGCCAACTGCCCGGTTGGCTCAGAATCTTCTTCCGCTTCGTCCGTCGCATCGGACTGCAGCATCGCGAGATCGACCGCACGATCGGCATGCAAGGCATAGCACAAGGCGCCGTCGCGAATGATCACCAGGTGATCGGTGTGGCGAACCGGCATCGCCGCCAATCGCAAGCACTTGCGGGTGTCCAGCACCGGAACCACCTCGCCGCGAAGATTGATGATCCCCATCACAGTTTCGGGGACCCGCGGCAGCGACAGGGGCGTCACCGCGCGGACGACTTCGACCACCAAATCGGCGGATACGCCAAGTTGACGCTCATCAATTTCGAAGACGAGGATGTTCTTCGCCACATTGACCTCGATCGGGGCGCAGACGCCCGCAGGCAGCAGAAGTCACCGAAGGAACGAAAAGACGCTGCCACTATTCTACTGTGAACGCAACGACAGCGTGTCCCCTCGGCCAGAGGGGCGGAAAAACAAGCACCACGTGCGATAACCGCGTGCTTACAACGTGCACATTTCGACGTTGTCGAAGTTCCGTCCGTAGTACTGCATGTAGTGGACTTTTCGTTCGATCGCCTCGATCACGTGCGCCGAAAAGTTAACTTTTTCGAACTGTTGCGCGCTGCCCAGCCCGCCGGGGCTGAACACGTTGATTTCCATCAATTTGTCACCGACGATGTCCAAACCGACCAGGAACATGCCGTCTTGAACCAACTTGGGACGCACAATCTCCGCGATTCGAAGCGCGGTGTGGTCGATTTCGGCGGCGGCCTTCTGGCCCCCGGCGTGAATGTTACTTCGCATGTCGCCACCACTGCGGACGCGTCGAAACGCAGCGTACTTGCCTTTGACGCGGAGCGGTCGACCGTTCATCACGAACAATCGGGTATCCCCCTGTTCAGCCGCGGGAAGGAACTCCTGGGCAATCACAAAACCGTCTCGGCTGACCGCATCGATCATCTGGTTCAGGTTGGGGATGTCTTCGGGGCGCACCAAGAAAACACTCGCGCCGCCGGACCCCTGCAACGGTTTGATGACGATCTTTCCCTCTTCCTTGGCGAATTGTTTGATGTCGTCGCGGTCGCGGGTGATCAGCGTTTTCGGCCGCACCTCTTCGGGAAACAATTGAAAATACATCTTGCTCGATGCTTGCGACAAACCGGTCGGATCGCTCAACACGATCACTCCGTGCCGCATCGCGGTCCGCGCAAATTCGCTGGCCGTGGTTGCCGCCCAAGGACGCGACAAATAGTCGTCCGAGGGAACGTTGCGTAGCATCAACACGTCCAGCTCGTCGACGGTGATGCGTCTGCGAACGGCCTTCTTGCCTTGCAGGTCCGCCGTGTAGCTGTCCGAATTGCTATAGCGTTGCTTGGGAACCGAGCTGGCCCGGGCGCGAATCATGCCGTCGGGGTCGTAGGCCAAATCGCCCACTCCCATCACCCAAACTTCATGTCCGAGATTGACCGCCGACTGGCCCAACCGACTGGTCGTGAAATTGCCCGCTTCGGTTGCGACGTCGTTAACGAGGAAGCCGATTCGCATTATCTACCCTTTTCGTTGTCGAGGAGATCAAGGACTGTGGTCCGGGAATGGATGCCGCCGAGTCGCGTTTGCGCCTCCGGCGAATCAAGGTATTTGGGTCTCAACGCAGCCGGCCGCAGGATGCCTCGAAACAGCAGCTCGCGGACGACCGGTACATGTTCGACCGCGATCTTGCCGATCAACAGCGGTTCGACTTCACCACCACCGCCCAAATAGTCCAAGATTTCGACTAAGCCCTGCAGGTACAACGCGTCTTTGGTCAATCCGCCGCCACGAAACACTCGCATCGTGATCGTGTAGGCCGTCCGCGGTTCGAATCCGAACCCGTCAACGAGTTGCTCAAAGACACTGACGAACGTCTCGCCCCGTATCATATCGTCGACGGCGATCACCCGTGCGGCCAGCGTTCGCAACCGCGCACCACTCAACCCGCCGACCAGGTATTCCGACAGCACCGCCAGTCCCTCTTGCAACGCGTCGTAACCCGACAACCCGACTTGCAGCAACCGCAGGGGCTGAGTCGCGCCGTTGAAGTAGGTGACCAAATGCGTTCCGACCTCATGTTGCAGCAGCGCGTCGGCGCGTCGTTCCGCGATCCGAGTTTCGCGGCCGATCAACAGTTCCGCGCCGGCCACCATCAGCCCCGAAAACATGTCGTCGCGGACACTGGCCTGAGCGAGAAACGCGGGCGATTGAGACCGATAGTATTGGATTTCGGCATTCGCCAGTTGGGCAAATGCGGTTGCGTCGAGCATCGGCAACTCCTTGGACGCGGAGTCGCGATTGCACAACGTTTGCAGAATCCCGAGGGACAGGTCACGCAGTTTCGGTTTGACGCCCGAAAAGACTTGCAGACTGCCCGGCAAAAATCGATGGGTCCCGATATCGGCAAGCATCGAAATCTGCCGATCCAGTTCTGACTGGGCTTGCCTGAGCACATACGACAACGTCGGATCGGTCACCCGCTCGGTCGGAACCTTCATCAACCGCCGCTTCAGCAACAGCGGGTCAACATCCAACGGTCGGTACTGAAAGGCCGGAGCCTTGCGGAACCCTGACTCCGAAAACTTGTCCCAGGCCCGCTCGGCATTGATCGGCGTGACCAGCAACAGGAACTTGAATTGCCTACTCAGGTCGGCCAACTGCCGATCGATCACCAGCACTTGCTTAGACAATCGGCTGACGCCGAGTGAAAAATAGTGCTCGGGGCGAACCTCCGTTCGATTGAGTGCGAAGGCGAAAAAGCCCTTTTTCAACGAATGAGACACATCGCGAACGAACGAGGTCGCCACACGGTCGTAGACTTCGCCGGATTCCGGGTCGCGATAGACCGGTCGGACCTCCAATCCCAACACGTGGCATCCGATCTTGGTTTCGATCGATTCGGGAATCAACGCCGTCATTCCGGGCGGATGATTCAAGGCGTGCATGTTGACTCGCACCGCGGCCTTCTTTCGATGAAGACTGATCTGCTGCAGCGCAAACTGCAACGTCGCCACCGTGCCTTCGGGTCGATGCGGACGCCGCGTCAGCAATTGAAACTCGGGACGCGGCAACTCGATCTCGCCCGTCGACGGGTCGTACTCCGGGCGATCTTCGCCGGCCCAGACTTCGAGGATCAAAAAAGAACCGAGACGCTCGATCGCGGTTTCGGCAATCCGGCGGACCAGACGCTTCAACCCCGACCGCACGGGAGCCGTCCCGGGAGCGCACAGGAACGACGCCTCGGACATCACCAGCCGCGCCGTCCCTTCGTCGCGTCGTCGAGGGTTGCGGCGATAAACACACAGAAACGGCAACAACCGGTCCATCTGCAGTATCCCGCCGCCGGGCAACCGCTGGCGAATCCGCTTGTCTTCGGCCAACCGCGCACAAATCCCATCGATGACGGAATCGGAGATCGCTTCGTGATCTTCGCTGACGTCAGACTGCACTCTCTGTGTCTGCGACATCACAGCGTGCACATGTCGACGTTATCAAAGTTCCGTCCGTAGTACTGCATGTAGTTCACTTTGCGTTCCAGCGCCGCGATCACGTATTTGTTGAAATTGATTTTCGTGAACTTCTGGGCGCTGCCCAACCCACCGGGGCTGAACACGTTGATCTCCATCAGCTTGTCGCCGACGATGTCCAAGCCAACCAAGAACATCCCGTCTTGGACCAGTTTGGGACGCACGATCTCGGCGATCTTCAATTCCAATTCACCGATCTCAGCCGCCGCAAGCTTGCCGCCCGCGTGGATATTGCTGCGCATGTCCCCGCCGCTGCGGACACGTCGAAACGCGGCGTATTTTCCTTTCACTTGCAGCGGTCGGCCGTTCATGATGAACAACCGCATGTCACCATCAGCTGCCGCCGGCAAATATTCTTGGGCGATCACGAATCCGTCTCGGCTGACCGCGTCGATCATCTGGTTCAAGTTCGGGATGTCGCTCTCGGTCACCAGAAACACACTGGCACCGCCCGAACCCTGCAACGGCTTGAGCACGCAGCGGCCTTCGGACTTGGCGAACTCCTTGATCTCGTCGCGGTCACGGGTGATCAATGTTCGCGGACGCACTTCCTCGGGGAACAATTGGAAGTACATCTTGGTCGACGCTTTGGACAGACCATTCGGATCGTTCACCACGATCACACCGTGCCGCATCGCCACGCGACCGAATTCCGCCGCCGACGAGGATGCCCAGGGGCGCTTGAGATAGTCATCCGAAGGCACGTTGCGGAGCATCAACACATCCAGATCATCCACCGTGATACGCGTCTTGACGGACTTTTGCCCTTGTAAATCTTTTAAATACGCTTCGTGGTTGCCGTACTTCTTTTGCGGCACGCTGCGGGCCCGGGCGCGGATCGATTCGTCCGGGTCATAGGCGAAATCCCCGACACCGATGACAAACACCTCGTGGCCTTGATTGACGGCTTCACAGCCCAGACGCGTGGTCGAATAGCCCGCCTCTTCGGTCAAAACATCGTTGACTACAAATCCAATTTTCATCGATCCGCCTTTGTGGCACGAGAGTAGTAAAACAGCATCAAAGAGTAGCCAGCTCAACGTTGCTAAAGTTGCGCCGGTAGTACCGCATGTAGTCGACCTTTCTTTCCAAAGCATCGAGCACCGCGTGGGTGAAGTTGACCTTTTCGAATTTTTGGGCACTGCCCAATCCGCCCGGGGAGAACACGTTGATCTCCATCAGCTTGTCGCCGACGATGTCCAGCCCGACCAAGAACATGCCGTCCTCGACCAGTCGCGGACGGACCATTTCGGCCAGCTCGAACATCGTGTCATTGACGACGGCCTTGCGGAGCCGACCGCCGGCGTGAATGTTGCTGCGAATGTCATCGCCGGTGCGAACGCGGCGGAACGCGGCGTATTTTCCCTTGTGACGCATCGGCAGCCCGTTCATCAAAAACAACCGTGTGTCACCTTCCGCCGCGGCCGGCAAGTACTGCTGGGCGATCACGTAACCGTCACGGCTGACCGATTCGAAGATATCTTCCATATTGTGGTTTTCATCGCTCCGAGCAATGAAAACGCCCGTCCCACCGGACCCCTGCAACGGTTTCAGAATGATCGTTTTCTCGGCGTCCAGAAACTTCGTCACACGACTCAGACTGCGGGTGACCAACGTTCTTGGACGAACCGGTTCGGGGAACGTTTGCAAATACAACTTGTTCATCGCCTTGGACAATCCGTTGGGATCGTTCAATACGATCACGCCGCGTCGCATCGCGAGTCGACCGAAGTGAATTCCGGCGGATTGAGCCCAAGCACGCTGAACCGACGGATTGCTGCGCAACAGCAGCACGTCCAGATCGTCGACCGTGATCCACTCGTTGATCGCCTTGGGTCCCTTGAGCACCGTCAGGTATTTTTCCGAACTGTATTTTCCCGGCGGCACCATGCGGGCAAACGCGCCGATCGTGTCATCGGCGTCGTACGACAGGTTTCCCGTGCTGACGATCCAGACCTCATGCCCCAGACTGGTCGCCTCGGCGGCCAACCGATACGTGGTCGCCCCGGCCTCTTCGCTTCCCATCACGTTCACAACGATTCCCAATCTCATCCGACACGTCCATTTGTCTTGAGGTCCGTCACCAAATCAACGACGGATCCTGTGCCGCCGCGTAGCTTTGCCAGCCGCCCGATCGCTACCGGGTCTTGCATGAACCGGGGCGTGATCGGTGCCTTGCCGAGCACACCGCGATACTGCAACTCTTTGATGATCGGAATGTGCTTGACCGCCATTTTCCCGACCAACAGCGGATTCAGGTCGCCGCCCTTTTGCACGTATCTCAGAATCGCGACCAGCCCACGCAGGTACACGCAATCTTTCGTCAATCCGCCGCCACGGTAGACCCGCATCACAACGTTGTACGCCGCTCGTTTGCTCAAACCGTAATCATCATGGATCGAATGGAAATTCTCGACGAAGGACGCACCGTCGGCCATTTGACGAACCGCGACGACGCGGGCGCCCAATTGCCGCATCCGCGAATTCGTCAATCCGCCGACCAAATACTCCGACAACACCGCCAGACCTTCCTGTAACTCTTCATACCCGGCCAGCCCGGAGTAGAGTTGCTGAAACGGTTGCAATCGGCCGTTGTAATAGGTCACCAGGTGTGTTCCGACTTCGTGTGCCAGCAAGGCCGCCACCCGATCCTCTGCGAGCATCAAATCGGAGTTCACCATCAGCTTGCCGCGAGAGACGATCAACCCGCTGGCGTCGTCCGAAATGACGACTTTGGCTTTGAAATCCGGACAAACGCCACGGTAGTGGTCAATCTCCTTCTGGACACACGCGGCAAACTGCTTCGCCGAATACAGGTTCGCCTTGCTCGGGGAAGACTTCGCCGGCAGTGTCGTCAACAACTCCTTGGCGATGCGGAGCACGGCATCGTTGACTCCCCCAAACAGCGCCATACTGAGGTGCTTGAATCGCGACGTGTCTCGGTCCCTGAGCATGGTGAGCTTCAGTTCCAGCTCCTCCTGCTTCTCTTCAAAAAGTCGCTGCAACGAGGGATCTTCGACGCGTTCGATCGGGATTTTATAGAGTTGTCGTTTCAGCAGCGCCGGATCGACCGGCAGCGGACGATAATGAAACTCGGGCGGATGCTTGCACTGACCGGCTTCGAACTCCTTCCACGCACTGGTCGGATTGACCGGTGTTAATTGAAGCAAATAATCGAATTGGTTGCTGACTTCGGCAAGTTGCCGGTCGATGTCCCAAACCGCTTTGACCACCGCTTTTCGACCCAGCGTATGAAAGTGATCGGGGCTGTGTGTCGTCCGGTCACAAGCAAACTGAAAATAAGCGTGTCGAAGCGCATGGCTGAGACTCCTGCGCAACTGGCCCATCAGGAGCGGAAACTCGACGGAGGTGTTCGCTTTGCGGAACACGGGCGGAACCATCAAACCGATCTTCCAACAATTCATTTCACGCGCACGCGGCGGATCGATCAGCGGCTTCATTCCCGGCGGACAGATCGTGCCGCCGCGAACCACTTGGACCTCCACTCCGTGTTTCAGAATCTTCATTTTCTGAAGACGTTTGCGGAGTGACTCGACGGCGTTGTCCAGTTTGGCGGTGCCGGGTGCTTGAATCGTAAACGTCGGCAACACCGATGGCACAGCGGGATCGTTGGCCTTGCCACCGTCGGGCGACGACCAGATTTCGACGATCAAAAACGCGCCAAACTCGGCCGACAGAGTGTTGACGACCGTCCCGACCAGCTTCGACAGACTGTCATGAAACGCTGACGCTCCCGACCCGATCAGATACGAGGCCTCACCTCGCACCAACTGCTCGGTCCCGGCATCATCGTATTCCGGCGGCTGGCGATAGACACACAGGAACGGAACTTGTCGGTCGATGTGCAGACGCCCCTTGTGCGGCAACGTTCGACGCACGCGTTCGTTCCGCGACAATCGATCACGAACCGCCGCGATCAACGATTCCGGTACGCGGTTCTTTTCGGCCTTGGCAATCGTTCGTTTTCCGTGCGTGGTGGTGGTCATCGCTTTAAACAAGCCGCGGGTGGTTGAAGGCGTCCATGACAAAGGGCACCGAGTATTGGAGGGCATCGGAGATCGCATCGACGGCGGCGGGATCCGGCTGGCCGGTCCACTCGTCCATGAAAAACTTTTTGAATTCGATCGCGATCGCGACGCCGGTTGTCGGAAAGGTCTCGTGAATCCAGCGCGGCCAATTGCCGCCCCGAAACTTGACATTCTCTCGGACATCAAGCTTGCCGCCGGGAAAATCGAACTCCCGCAACCCTTCGATCAACGCGTCCACCACATGTCCCCACCGTCGGCGGTCCATGGTTCCCGTGCCGATGTTGACCTGGGGGTTTTCCAGCGGATCGGCGACCGCCCCGGCCGGCCCGGCACGTCGGTGGTTGTAGGTGTGCAGATCGTAAAGGATGAAGTGCCCCTGCTCCGCCACGATTCCGCTCAGCATTTCTTGCATCGCGGCATAAAACGCGTCGTATTGGTCTAATGATTTGGCAAACATTTCATCGGCCGGATTCTCCTTCCAAACCGTCAACCCCCACGCATCCTCCGGGGTCCGATAAACAGCTTTATCGCGAGGGCGGTTCAAATCGACTTCGAACCGTGACCGCAAGCCAACGACCTGAGTGGGTGCACACTTCGTCCAATGTCCGGTGAAGGGGTCTTCTTCACGGAGCCGACCCAGATCATCGAGTTTGACGTGCGATAAGACATCCTCGCGCATCGCGTGTCCGTCGTGGACTGCAGTGGCAACCAAGGGGCCTTCGCCTCGCTGAACTTGCCAAATCTGGTCGCTCATCCCACACCTCCCCCGGTCGGTTGCCGTCTTTGCGCTGACATCGTGCGGGATTCGACACGATCGATCGATCAACACCAGCGCGGATCAGATCGACGTGCGGAGACTGCACCGTTAACATCCGACGGTGACACAGAGCACAGCGCATGCCATCGCGCTGCCAAACGGCTTTCAACCGGGAATTCGCCGGCCGAGGGACGACGGGAGGCAGACGACTGGGAAATTCCTTTCAACCAGCGGAAAAGTTTTTTCCACTTTCCCCCTCGGCCGCTGAATCGATCACTCCGGGCTCACCAGACGGAATCGAATCTTGGTGGCGCTATCGTTCTTCATCTCCAGCACCTCCGCGACCGCC
The DNA here is from genome assembly GCF_002289565.1 of Rhodopirellula sp. SM50. Taxonomy (GTDB): domain Bacteria; phylum Planctomycetota; class Planctomycetia; order Pirellulales; family Pirellulaceae; genus Stieleria. The sequence goes on from NZ_NTFY01000045.1 coordinate 51,246, forward strand.
CCGTCCAACTCGATGCGGTCTCCTTGGGCCAAGATCTTTTGTTGAAAGTCCATCAGCATGCCACTGATCGTGTCCGCCTCGTCGGATTCGTTGAGCGGGATGGCCAGTCGGCGTCGCACCTCGTCGATCGGCGTTGTGCCGTTGACGACAAATTCGCCCTTTCCTTCGGGAACAATGTTTGGATCCGCGTTATCGAACTCATCGTCGACTTCACCGACGATCCGTTCGAGCACATTCTCCAGCGTCACCATCCCCGTGATGGTTCCATATTCGTCAATCACAAACGCCATCAGCTGATGCGTCGCCTGAAAATGTCTCAGCACCTTGCTGATCGGCATCGTCTCGTGGACCTTCCTGGGCGGACGAATGATGGTGCGGACGTCGAAATCCGAATCCGCCTCGGGAACCGTCAACAAGTCCTTGATGTGCACCACGCCGAGCACCTTGTCCAAGGATCGGTCACAAACGGGGTAGCGTGTGTGCATGGTTGTGCGAACCAATTCGCGCAGGACCGAAATCGGTTCATTGACGTCGAAGAAAATCACGTCGCCGCGGGGCAACATCACGCGACGCACGATCAGATCATCGAACTCAAAGACGTTGTTGATCAGACGGTGTTCGCTGCGCGTCAGATTGCCATGCACATGAGCCTCGGTCAGCAACGCACGGATCTCGTCTTCCGTACTGACCGATTCGTGATCCGACGCTCCCCGGATGCCCACCAATTTCAACAGATACGTCGTGACGATATTCAGAACCGTCAGAAACGGATACAGGATGACATAGAAGAACTTGAGCGGAATCGCACACCACAGCAACACCTGCTCGGGGCGGCGGATGGCAAAGATCTTGGGGAACTGCTCGCCGGTCACCAAATGCAAACCGGTGATCACCGAAAACGCGATCGCAAATCCGATCACCTTGACCACGGCTTCATCGGTCACGCCCACCCAACCCAGCAGCGGCTCAACCAGATCGGAAAACGCCGGTTCACCGACCCAGCCGAGCGCCAGGGAGGCCATCGTGATCCCCAGTTGGCATGCCGACAGCGACTCGTCCAATCGCTCGGCAAGCCATCGGGCAGTGTTGGCGAACAGCTTTCCTTCGCGGGCAAGTTGCTCGATCCGCGAGACCCGCACTTTGACGAGCGCAAATTCCGCCGCCACAAAAAAACCGTTCAAGATGATCAGAAACACTGCAATGGTCAGAAACAGCAGCGTCCGACCGCCGCCTCCCGCCTCGTCGCCCTCCATGACCGGTTCGACTTCGGCGAACAACGCCAGACATATACAACAGAGTGATCCGATCATGCGAATTGATAAGGGTGCTGAAGGTTCGGCGTTGGATGAGCGACGACAAGGAAAGCCGTCCGAACCGAGAAAGCGACCTCCGACCGCTGGAAAAAATGTTTCCAGCGTCAGGCATTATACCGGGATCGCTCCACGGCGGCGCAGCGTCTGATTGCGGGATCATGCCCCAAAAACAAGTTCGCGTCTACGGATCGTCGCAACATTCGCCGCGGCCCGTCGCGCTTGGTCAACTGATTTCGGGTGCCGCGGGAAAGGGGTCAGCAATGACGCAATCGCAGACAGCCACCGTCCGCGTGAGACGACGGCGCTCTCAACGGCGGAATGACCGAACGAATTGAAGTGGCAGAATCATACGGGGCAGAATGATGTTCCGACCGCTGGGGTCGTGGAGCCAGCATCATTCTGCCGCCCCATCATTGTCGCGGTAGGGACGGCTGTTGCCAGCCGCCCCCCGCACAGATCCGTACATGAAGAACTACCTCATACGGCTCCTCCGTT
>NZ_NTFY01000046.1 GCF_002289565.1 Rhodopirellula sp. SM50
GGAGAGGGCAAAACGATGGGGCAAAACGATGGGGCAAAACGATGGGGCAAAACGATGGGGCAAAACGATGGGGCAAAACGATGGGGCAAAACGATGGGGCAAAACGATCGGGGCAAAACGATCGGGGCAAAACGATCGGGGCAAAACGATCGGGGCAAAACGATCGGGAGAGGATGGCAGAACGATTCGGGGCAGAATGATGACGTGCGGGAGGTGGAGAGCGCTTGACTGATGGTTCTGACTCCATCGTTTGGCTGCCAAGGTTTTTGCTGCTACGTGCCTCCCATCATTCTGCCCCGTATCATTCTGCCCCGTATCATTCTGCCTCCATCGCCTCGAACGATTTTTTCCTTGGCAGAAGAGCCGGCACCGCTAAGCGTAAGGCAGCAAGAAATCACGCTGACGATGGTCGGATCAGCGATTGCAGGGTGAAAGTGATCACGTTGAAGCTAAAACCGCGTGAAAACTAACTACTGGGCTTGGCGGTTGATCGGTTCGTCGACGACGATGGATTTGGGGAAATCCGCCGCCTCATGGCCTCCACGATCATCCCACCGTTTGTTTTGGCTGTTGCCTTTGGGCTGGTTCATCGGGATGTCCATTCCGCCGGCGTCTCCGAGCATCGCGTACAGCTTGTTTTCCATTTCTTTGGCCACCGACTTGTAGTCGGGGTTGTTGATCAGGTTTTTGGTTTCACCCGGGTCGGTCGTCAGGTCATACAGTTCGTCGACGTCCCAAAGGCCGTAATAGGTGATGTACTTGAAGCGATCACCCCGCAGTGCGAATTGCGTCGGTGACTGTGGGAAATTTTTCTCCCAGTAGTAGACGTACAAGAAGTAGTCACGCCACGGGGAATCGGGATTGTTGGGAATGTCGAGGAAGCTTTCGCCGTCCATGTACGAGGGAGTCTGCAGGCCGGCGGCGTGAAGGATGGTGGGGCCGACATCGATGTTCCCGATCACGTTTTCGATCACTTTGCCGCCTTCAAACAGTTTCGGGCATTGCATCATCATCGGGACGCGAATCGACGCTTCGTAGGAAACGCGTTTGTCGATCAAGCCGTGTTCGCCCCACATGAACCCGTTATCGCCCATGTAGATGACCAGGGTATCGTCATGCACGCCCATGTCTTTGAGTTGTTGCATCACGCGGCCGACACTGTCGTCGACGGCCAAGATCGATTCGCAATAACGGCGGTAGAGATAATCCAATCCCTTATCGCTGTGGTAGGAAAAATCGATTCCGTGCCAACTGTTGCGTTGGTCGCGGACCCAGCGTGGGGCATCGTTTTCTGCTTTGATGTTTTCACCGCGAGGAAGGAAGCTGAGATCGGCGTCGGCGTAGCGTCCCTGGTGTCGCTTGGCGGGCGTGAAGTTGGCGTGGACGGCCTTGTGCGACAGATACAAAAAGAACGGTTCGTCACCATCGCGTTGCTTCAACCAGTCGACGGCATAGTCGGTCAGCTCGTCGGTGATGTAGCCTTTTTGCTTGACGCGTTTGCCATTCACGTTGAGCGTGTACTTCGGGCCGGGCGGAAGATAATTGCCCTGGCCGCGAAAGCTGATCCAGTGGTCGAAGCCGGGGCGCGGATCATCATGGGCGCCGCCCATGTGCCATTTCCCGATGAACGCGGTGTCGTAGCCCGCACGCTGCAGATACTGCGGAAAGAACAGCGTCCCGTCGGGGACCAGTCGATTGTTGTCGATCACACGGTGCTTGTGGGTGTACAGCCCCGTCAAGATGGAGGCTCGACTCGGCGAACACAAGCTGGTGGTGACGAAGGCGTTCTTCAGATGTGCACCGTTGGAGGCCATTGCATCCAGGTGCGGGGTTTCCAGAAACGGATGCCCGGCAAAGCCCATCGCGTCAAAGCGATGATCGTCTGTCAAAATAAAGACGACGTTGCGCGGTTTGACACCTTCCCGTTGGGGCGTCGCCGGCAGTTCGGCGGACCGTGCTTCAGGGTGCAACAAAAACAGAAACGCCAGCGCGGTGGAAAACGCCAGCGTGAGAAAACGCGTCTGGAAGAACATCTTGGGGGTGGGCTCCGAATTCGGCGGGATAAGACAATCGAGAGCCCCGTAGTCTAAACCGAAAGTGGCGTAAGCTTCTAGCTTGCGTTTCGGAGATTCTGGCAGGTGGGCTGCTGGAGCAGCCGGGATTCGCAAGCTGGAAGCTTACGCCACTGGCTGCCGGGATTCGCAAGCTGGAAGCTTACCGGGCTGTTGATTTCATCAGCCGTTTGGCGCGAGCCTACGGGCCCAGGTGCGTTCTCTTCGTGCGACAGGCCCGTACGCTCGCGCGAAACGGCTGATCCCACGTGTGATCGGATTGAATCAACAGGCCGATACGCCACTGGCAGCTGGGATTCGCAAGCTGGAAGCTTACGCCACTGGCTGCCGGGATTCGCAAGCTGGAAGCTTACTGGGCTGATGATTTCATCAGCCGTTTGGCGCGAGCCTACGGGCCCTGGTGCGTTCTCTTCGTGCGACAGGCCCGTACGCTCGCGCGAAACGGCTGATCCCACGTGTGATCGGATTGAATCAACAGGCCGATACGCCACTGGCAGCTGGAATTCGCAAGCTGGAAGCTTACGCCACTTGGTTGGCTAGCGTGTCGGTCGGGTGGCGATGCGTTGGCCTTTGGGACGTAGCACGTAGACCTTCGGATCGTCGACCACAAACGTGGTGCTCCAACGCTGTCCGTCGTCGGCGCTGCAAACGTTGTAGAAAAACGTTCGGAAGCGTTCGGCGCGATAACCGTACGGGAACTGGCTGGTGATGTAGTCGTCTTCGGTCAAGTCATCGACTCCGGGCGAAGCATAGTAGTGCACCATTCCGTCGGGGGTGACGCTCATGCCCAGTGTCCACCAGCCGGTGGTCGTGATTTGGGGGCCGCGGAAGTCGCCGCCGCGTTGGTTGCCACGGATTCGCAGGTACGCGTAATCGTGGTCCTTACGGGTGGTGGACTTGCTTTCGAATTCAACGAACATCCCCGGCCAATAGACTTCGTTGCCCATTTCCTGGGTGGTGCGTTTGAAGATTCCGACGCCGACTTCCTTGTCGACCATCGCGGTGGTTTCCAACGCCAGTCGGAATCCGAAATGCGGACCGCTGCGGTTTTCCCAACTCTCCACCGGCGGCAGAAAGACTCGGGTCGTCACGCTGGGGACTTCGGCGATGTCGATCCGTCGTTTCAGCCGGTATTGGACGTTTGCGACGAAGTCATCTTGGTGCATGGTGCCGCTGGGCCGGCCGGGAATGCCGGTGAACTTGCTTCGCATCAACAGCGCTCCGGTGCTGCCGGGGATTCCGCCCGGTGGAGTCGCCACCCGTTTGACTTCGTCGGGATGCCCGCGTTTGATGCCTTCGTACCAGCGTCCGTTGGTGCTCCGTCCCATCGGGCCGCGTTGATTTTCGTCAATGTCCTCGGTGCTCTTGGGGTTCCGCGGCACATAACCCCAATTGGGGTCCTCGAAGTCGTCCGAGACGCCAACGATTTCACTGCCGGTGCCGGGGACGACAGGACGCTGGGCGTTGACGTCGGTTCCTGAATTCGCCAGGCCTGCGAACAAGGTGACAGCGAGGCCTCGACCGCACCATTTCGAAACGGCGGCGAAGGTTTGCTTGAGCGAGTTTGTCATCGCTTTTTCCGTTGGTTTGGATCAAATCATCAGCGTGAAACAACGGAGATCGGCTATCGCTGGGCGGGATGCAATGCAATGCACCCGCGCATGCGGTTGGACGACGGCCTTCCCCCTTGTCAAGATTGATCGGCAACCAATTGGAAGATCTGTAACGGTTTTCCCGATTTCACCGGTGACGCGGGGCGGTCCGCGCAAAGCTTGCTCGGCGTTGTGTGGTGGGCTAGGCTGGCTCAATTCCTTTCAAAACCTGGATCGAGATCTCGATGCGTCTGACATTCATGCTCCTTTTGGCCTGCGGTTTTAGTCCCCTCGCCATGGCCAAGACGATCTCGGAGGCGGAGCTGGAGTTCTTCGAGGCGAAGATTCGGCCGGTGTTGGTCGAGCATTGTTATCCGTGCCACAACTCCGTCGATTCGTCCGAGGGGGGATTGGTGATGGATCACCGCAAGGCGGTGCTGCGTGGCGGTGACGGAGGCGCGGTCGTCGTCGCAGGCGATCCGGATGCAAGTCGGCTGATCAAGGTGCTGCGTCACCAGATCGACGGGCTGGAGATGCCCGAGGGAGGGCCCAAGCTGGACGAATCCGTCGTTCGTGATTTTGAAAAATGGATTCGCATCGGGCTGCCCGATCCCCGCGACAAACCGCCGTCGGATGAGGAACTTCAAGCGTCACGTTCCTGGGCCGAAAAGTTGGAGCGGCGAAAACAGTGGTGGAGCTTCCAGCCCATCGTTTCAAATGACCCGCCCGCCGACGAAAACGACTCGCCCCATCCGATCGACCGCTTCATCAACCATGAACTGGAACGCAACCGGTTGCAGGCGTCTCCTGCTGCCGATGGTGCAACCCTGGTTCGTCGCTTGTTTGTGACGTTGACGGGCCTGCCGCCGTCAGCTGATCAGGCAACGAGCTGGACGCGACGGATCGATGATGCGTCGGATCGTCAGGCGGTCGTCGAGGAACTGATCGACCAGCTGTTGGAGAGCGACCAATTTGGTCCGCGGTGGGCGAGACATTGGATGGATTGGATTCGCTACGCCGAGTCCCACGGCAGCGAAGGCGATCCGCGGATTCAAAACGCCTGGCACTATCGCGACTATTTGATTCGCGCGCTCAACGCAGATGTTCCCTATGACCAGCTGCTGCGGGAACACGTCGCCGGCGACCTGTTGCCCGAACCGAGAATCAATCCGCAGCTAGGGATCAATGAGTCGATCGTCGGGACGGCACATTGGCGGATGGTGTTTCATGGATTCGCACCCACCGACGCCTTGGATGAAAAGGTTCGATTCATCGATGATCAAATCAATGTCTTTAGCAAAGCATTCTTGGGGCTGACGGTTTCCTGCGCCCGTTGTCACGATCACAAGTTTGATGCGATCAGCCAAGCCGATTACTACGCGTTGTTCGGTGTCCTGGCCTCGTGCAGACCAGGACGGCATGTGATCGACCTAAAGTCCAAACAAGAACTTCACCGCGAGACGCTGGCGGAACTGAAAACGCAGATCCGCGAATCGGTCGCGTCGCAGTGGCTGGTCGAGTCCAACGTCGCCACGGAGCGATTGTTGAATTCCGATTCGAAACCCGGCAAATCGGTCGGCTTGGTCAACGTCTTGCAGGGACTGCGCCAAAAGGTCTCCGCTGGAACACCCTTTCAAGCGGCCTGGACCGAGACGTTGGAGTCTCAATTGAATCATCAAAAGTTGTATGACGGGTTCTTGACGGAATCGGCAAGCGTGCAGTGGGACTTGGGAGATCGTAGTACACGGTCCGATTGGTATTCGTCTGGCTTGGGGCTGCAGGGAGAAACTGCCGCGGGGCAGTTTTCGATTGACCTCGATGGGGACACTGTTTTGTCCGGCATCTATCCGGCGGGCGTCTACACGCACGGGCTGTCGTCCAAGCATCCCGGGCGGCTGACATCACCCGATTTTGAATTGAAAGACGGCCAGGCGATTTGCGCCGAGGTGATCGGCGCCGGCGATGCCAGTGTGCGTTACGTGGTACAGGACTATCCGCGTAACGGAACCGTCTACCCGGTCACTCGACTCAACGGCGATTGGAGACTGCAGCGGTTCGATCTGTCGTATTGGAGCGGCGACGCAATTCATCTGGAGTTGGCGACCGCGATGGACGCGCCCTTGTTGACGTCCGACAAGCCTCGGTCGTGGTTCGGCGTGCGGCGGGTCGTCGTGACGGACAACGATCGCGAAGTTCCCAAGCCGGCATCGGAAGGGTTCTTGGCGTTGGTGGACCCCGGCGAGTCCGCGGACGCATCCGATGAAACCGAGCCCGTTGTGCCAGCCGATTGGTCGGAGTTGGAGTCGTTGTTGCTTTCGTCGATTCGACGTGCCGTGGTGGCATGGAAATCGGACTCGATGACGGACGCACAAGCGATTCTGCTGGACGATTGTCTACGGACCGGTGCGTTGCCGAATTCGTTGGATCGGCTTCCCGAGTTGAAAGCGTTGGTGGACCAGTACCGAAAGCTCGAAAACGAGATCCCGGTTCCGACTCGTGTTCCCGGCTTAGATGAATCCGAGGGAGTCGACCAGCCGCTGATGGTCCGCGGGAACCACAAGCAACTGGCGGATCCTGTGCCGAGACGATTTCTTGAAGTGATCGATGACCGCGCGTATCAATCGCCGATCAGCGGGCGTACGGAGTTGGCCGAGGATTTGTTGCGGGACGACAATCCGCTAACTCGGCGTGTGATCGTCAATCGCATTTGGCACCATCTGTTCGGCAAAGGGATTGTCTCCACGCCGGACAATTTTGGGCGTCTGGGGAATCCGCCCTCGCATCCCGAGTTGCTCGATTGGCTGGCGATTCGGTTCGCCAACGACGGGTGGTCGATCAAGAAATTGATCCGGCTTGTCGTGACGTCGGATACCTGGCAACGCTCATCGATGCCGCAGTCGGGTGTCGAAAAAGCGGACCCGGAGAATGTGCTGTTGGCTCGAGCGAATGTGCGCCGGTTGGAGGCCGAAGCGATTCGGGACGCATTGTTGAGTGTTTCGGGGCGATTGGACGACCGGAAGTTCGGCGCGCCCGTCGGGGCCGCTGCCCCACGACGAAGCGTTTATGTTCGGGTGATCCGCAATGATTTGGATCCTTTCCTACGCGCCTTTGATTTTCCCGAACCGTTCAGCAGCGTCGGTCGGCGGGACGTGACGAATGTTCCCGCTCAGTCGCTGGCGATGATGAATGATGCCCAAACCGCCGACGTCGCCAATGATTGGGCAAGCCGAACCCTGGCGGAGGCAGCGTCTGAGGGCAACCGCAACGGGATCGCTCGCATGTTCCTTGAAGCGTTCGGTCGGCATCCGTCAGATGATGAAATCGCTCAATCGGAAACGTTTTTGGACGAGATGCGATTGGTCGTTGCGAAGCGGAAACGACAGAGAACCGAGTTGCAACTGCAGATCAACCAAGTCGAATCGGCGATCGACGCGCGGTGGCAGATGGCCCGCGAGCGGCTGGACGACGAAGCCGAATCCGGCGGCCAGCAATCAACGATCGAGGTGCCTTCGCCGATTGGCCGTTGGGACTTCACGACGGGGCTGAACGATCAGGTCGGTCGCGCGAACGTGACACTGAAGAATGGTGCGCGGCAAACCAAACAGGGATTGATCGTGACCGCTGGTGGCTATGCCTTGACCGATCCGATCGGCCTGCCGCTGTCGCAAAAGACGTTGGAGGTTTGGGTGAAGCTGAATGATTTGGACCAACGCGGCGGCGGAGCGATGACGCTGCAATCCAAAAATGGCGTGTTGTTTGACGCGATCGTGTTCGCCGAGCGAGATCGCCGGCAGTGGCTCGCCGGCAGCAACAGCTTCCAACGCACCGAACCGTTTGGCGGCCCCGAAGAGTCGTCGGCCGATCGCCAACCGGTGCAGGTTGCGATCAGCTATGATGCGGACGGGCAGATCATCGGGTATCGCAACGGCCAGCCTTATGGAAAATCGTATCGCAGTCGCGGACCACTGACGTTTGCCCCGGGCGAGTCCATCGTCGGGTTTGGGATCCGGCATCTGCCCGCGGGTGGGAATCGCTTGCTATCCGGCACGATCCTGCAGGCGAGGCTTTATGACTGTGCGTTGACGGCGGAACAGATCGCGGCATTGGCGTCGAATTCGGCATCCTTTGTTTCCGAAGAAGTCTTGCTGCAACAACTGACCAAAGCCGAACGACAAGCGATGCAACGGGATCGTGCGTCGTTGGAGGAGTTGAGCCGTCAATGGAAGTCGATTCCCGAATCCAAGCTTGGCGAGACGGGGCAGGCCTGGTCCGAGTTGGCTCGCGCGTTACTGTCGTTCCAGGAGTTTCTGTATGTTCGCTGACCATCGACTACACCCGCCCCTGCCAATGCGTCGCTCACGCAGACTGTTTCTGGAACGCTGTTCAACCGGATTCGGTGCCGCGGCGCTGACGGCGATGATGCAGGGCGACGGATGGGGAAACGCGGCAGGAGCGGCGCCGGAGGCGGTTTTGCCCGACGACGCGGCGCTGCGAACGTTTCACCACCCGCCCAAAGTCAAGCATGTGATTTTTTGTTACATGTCCGGCGGCGTGTCGCACGTGGATTCGTTTGATCCAAAACCCAAATTGGAAGCGTTTCACGGACAGCCGATGCCGGTCCAGGTGGAACGGACTCAGTTCAATCGAAACGGCAACGTGATGGCCAGCCCTTTCACGTTCAAACGGTCCGGCGAGTCGGGGTTGCCGATCAGCGACATGTTTCCCGAAATCGCGTCGGTGGCGGATGAGTTGGCCGTGGTGCGTTCGATGACGACACCGGTCAACGAGCACGCGCAGGGTAACTTTGTGATGCATTCGGGATTCCCCTTCATGGGGCATCCCAGTGCGGGGGCGTGGTGCTCGTACGGACTGGGCAGCGAGAATGAGAATCTGCCGGGCTTTGTCGTCTTGCAGAGTGGCAACGCGGTCGTGCCGCACGGCGGGTTGAGTCTGTTCAGCAGCGGGTTTCTACCGGCACAACATCAGGGATCCGTCTTGAAAGCGGACCAGGCCGAAGCGATCCGCAACGTGCGTCCGAGAGGCTTGCGTGATGATCAACGTCGGCGAATGGAGTTTGCCAAATCGTTCGATCAACAGTTCTTGGACCAAGCCGGGGGCGACCCACAAGTTGAAGCGGCGATTGAAAATTATGAAACGGCGTTTCGGATGCAGACGTCCGTGCCGGAGTTGTGTGATATCTCTGACGAAAGCGAGTCGACGCGACGCCAATACGGGTTGGATTCCGGCGATCAAGAAAAAGCGGCTTATGCGCGTCAGTGTTTGCTGGCTCGACGGTTGGTCGAGCGCGGTGTCCGGTTCATCGAGCTGAGTTGTTTGACCAAAGGCATCGGTGCCGGTGGAGCGGCCAACCCGTGGGACCAACACGGTGATCTGGAGAACGGGCACCGGGCGATGGGATTTCAAGTCGACCAGCCGATCGCTGCGTTGATCAAAGACTTGCGGGCCCGAGGATTGCTGGATGAGACGTTGATCGTGTGGGCGGGGGAATTTGGCCGCACGCCGTTTTCGCAAGGCAGCAACGGACGGGACCACAATCCGCAGGGATTCAGCGTTTGGCTGGCCGGCGGCGGGATCAAGGGCGGCACGTGGTACGGTGCAACCGATGAACTGGGCTACCACGCGATCGAAAACAAGTGCACGGTCTATGACCTCTGGGCGACGGTGCTGCACCTGCTAGGCGTCGATCATGAGAAACTGACGTATCGTTACAGCGGACGCGACATGCGGCTGACCGATGTCCATGGGAACGTCTTGACGGACATTCTCAGCTAAGTTGTGCAGAGAAGTGGGATAGGCTTCCAGCCTGTCATCCAGCTTCGACAGGCTGGAAGCCTACCCCACTTATTTTCCGTGCGTTGCTTAGTTCCCGAACGTGCTTTGAATCAGCACCAGCATCTCGCCTTGGTTGTCGGACGGGTCGACGTCGAACATCCGTAGGAACAAACGTCCGGAAGCATCGGCCACAAAGTCGCCACCGTGTTTGACCACAAACGGCTTGGCGGTTTCCAGTTCGCTGGGTGACGATGCGATCACGCCGATCAGCGTCCCCAGTTTGATTCGGGAATCGCGGGGTCTCATCTTTTCGGGGATCTCAATTCCCTCCGGTCCGGTTTCCAACACCACTCTCCAGGTGCCTTTGACTTCGACGTGAACCGGCATGCCTTTGATCAACTGCGCCCCAGAATCTTGCCAGCCTCCGGTCGCCTCGACTTTGATCACCTTGCGATCCTTCATCGACTGCATCTGCAGCATCCGCTTCACGCCCGCGTCGGCTTCGGGGTATTTGGGGACCAGACGCGCCATCGCCTCGAAGACTTCGCGAGCCTTGTCGTACTGCTTTTTACGTTCGTATTCCCCGGCCAGTTTTTCCGCTTTGACGATGAACTCTTTGTGCAGCGAGAGCAATTCAGGGTCGCTGGGCAGATCCGGCTGATTCTTCGCGGCATCCTTCACCGCCTGGTCCATCCGCCGCTGCATCTGCTGTTGTTGCTGCTGGAATCGTTTCAGGTTCGGATTTTGGGCGACGACGGTTTGCCGGCAGTCATTGGCCAGACAAACGGAGAGGACGACGAGGAGGAATGGGAGTCGATTCATGGTGCAGATTAGATTTCCTGACGGCGTCTTGCTGGGTCGGTACACGTTGATTCTAGAACGGGCAAAAAAGGGAATTGTCATTCGAAAACGGGGGAACTCCCCAAAAACGCAAGGGAGATGCCTGGCCGTTTCGGCAGGATGGGTTGGTCAAAAAATGGGTTGGTCAAAAAATGTTGGGGCTGACGGGCAGGGTTGCAGGGGGACGGCATTTTTTGACCAACAAATCTTTTGACCTTCTCTCTTTTCCCCGGCGACACTGTGCAGGTGACGGCTGATGGAATGGTCGGACGCGGACGGTGGGTGGAAAGGACAGTATCGTCGAGAAACGGCGAAACTTCACGGAAAAATGCGACGTTTGTGCGGTGCATGACGCTTTCTGGAAGGGCGCTGCGGGGTGTTGCAGAGCCGGTCGTGCGCTTATAACGTTCGCGTTTCTGGTCTCCCTCCACCGTCTCTCCAGCGAAAAAACCTCCGATGCCACGCGTTCAACCGTTTCGTGCCGTTCGCCCCACCGCGGAAAAAGCCGCCCAGGTCGCCAGCGTTCCTTACGATGTCGTTAATCGTGACGAAGCGGCAGCGTTGGCCGATGGGAACCCGGATTCGTTCTTGCACGTGGTTCGTCCGGATATTGATCTGCCGCCGGAAACCGATCCTTACGCGGATGAAATCTACGCCAAAGCCGCCGAGAACCTGCAGCGTTTGATCGGCGACGGGGTGCTAGAGCAGGATGCCGAGCCGAGCATTTTTCTGTATCGCCAAATCATGAACGGCAAGAGCCAAGTCGGTGTGGTGTGCTGTTGTCATGTGGAGGACTATGAGAAGAATCTGATCCTCAAGCATGAGTTCACGCGGCCGGCGAAAGAAGATGACCGGACCCGTCACGTGATGACGCTGGGGGCCCACGCCGGCCCGGTCTTTCTGACCTATCGTGATGCTCCCGACTTGAACGGGTTGGTCGATGCCGCGATCCGAGAAACCCCACTGTATGACTTTACCGCCGACGATGGCGTTCAGCACACCGTTTGGCGCGTCGCACAAAGCGCCGCCTACGTCGCATCGCTGACCGCGGTGCCGGAATTCTATGTCGCCGACGGGCACCACCGGGCGGCCAGTGCCTGGCGAGCCGGAAAAGCTCGGCGTGAAGCCAATCCCGATCACAACGGAACCGAAGAATACAACTGGTTTTTGACGGTGCTGTTTCCGGCCTCTCAGTTGAACATTCTGGCGTACAACCGGATCATCAAGGATCTCAATGGCCAAACGCCCGATCAGATTCGCGAGCGTTTAAGCGGCGTCGGCAGACTGGAAGAAACCAGCGATCCGGTTCCAGACCGCGCGGGGACGTTTTGCATTTACCTGGATGGGAAATGGTGGCGGCTGCGGGTTCCGGCCGATTCGATTGATCACCACGATGCGATCAATAGTCTGGATGTCGCGATTTTGGAGCAGCGGGTGATTCGCCCGATCTTCGGAATCGAAGATGTTCGCACCGACCCGCGGATTGACTTTGTCGGCGGGATCCGCGGCACGAAGGAACTGGAGAAACGGGTCGACTCGGGCGAGTGGGCGATTGCCGTTTCGATGTTCCCGACATCGATCGAGCAATTGATGGCGGTTTCCGATGCCGGAGAAGTGATGCCGCCCAAGAGCACGTGGTTCGAGCCGAAGTTGCGAAGCGGATTGCTGACGCACCTGTTGGACTGAATGGGTTGGTAGCGGCAGGGCGCGAGCCCTCCGGTCTCTCGGGCCGCCCTGCGGCGGAACCGGACGGCTCGCGCCGTTCCGCTAACATGACGGTCGCCGCGGTTGTTAGCGGCAGGGCGCAAGCCTTACGGTCTACCGCGCCGCCCTGCGGCGGAACCGGACGGCTCGCGCCGTTCCGCTAACATGACGGTCGCCGCGGTTGTTAGCGGCAGGGCGCAAGCCCTCCGGTCTACCGCGCCGCCCTGCGGCGGAACCGGACGGCTCGCGCCGTTCCGCTGAATGGGTTAGATTCCGATCCGCGCTAAAAATTCGGACTCGGTCAGGATTTCTAATTCCGCTCGGCCGGTCAGGTCATCGACTTGCTGTCGATCGACGTCGGACGATCCGAGCACCACGCAATTGGTCGATGCATCGACGTCGACTTGGTGAACGCCGCCGCTGCGACGGGCCAAGTCAATCGCTTGTTCATTGCTGATGACCTGAAGCCGGCCGACGAAGACGATCTGTTTGCCACGCAGCGGCTGAATGAATTCCGCCCGGATCGACAGCCGTTGCAAGTCGATGGCGGATTCGGTCGATGCCAGTGATCGTGTCGCCGCGTCCGTGTAGACGGCTTGCGACTCAGCGACGATGGCGTCTTCGTCGAACGGGTTCATCGGAAGCGGCAACAGTTGGCTGCCGCCGCGCCGAAGCGTCCGCTTGGGAAGTCCCTTGTCGGTTTTTCGTTTGGACGCCGACTTGCGCGGCTTGCCCTTCTTTGACGCGTGGCTGACGCCCCAGGGGCCCGCTTTGCCACGCTCGATGCGGAGTTTCTGTTCCAGGTCTTCGATCGACTCGGCGGTGCGGGCGATTCCCGCCGCCAGCAAGACCTTGGCACACGCCCGCGAGTCTTCCAGTGCGTCGTGATGTTTGAATTCGACGCCCAGCCAATCCGAGAGCGGCTTAAGGCCGAAGCGGCGGCGGTCGGGCCAGGTTTGACGCGCGATCAGTCGCGTGCAGGAGAACCGCAGATCGGGGATGTCGCAGTGGTGCCGCTGCAGGCACCCGATTAGGACGCCGATGTCAAACGGGGCATTGTGGGCAATCAGACAATCGTCGGCCAGGAACTCTGCGATCTCGCCCCACAACTCGCCGAAGGTTGGTTCGTGTTGGACGTCTGCCGGGGAGATGCCGTGGATGCGAATGTTGCCCGGTGAAAAAAAGAACGGGTCCGGGCGGATCATCCACATCTTTTCGCGGACCATCTGGCCGTCGCGCACCACGACGGCGGCGAGCTGACAGGCGCTGTCGCGTCGTCGGTTCGCCGTTTCAAAATCGATCGCCGTAAAATTCGCCAGGAACGCCATGGCGAAAGTTTACGTGCCGACGCCACGGTTTCCCAGTGGCGTAAGCTTCCAAGTGGCGTATGCTTCCAGCTTGCGATTCCCCGGTGGCGTAAGCTTCCAGCTTGCGTTTGGCAAGCAAGATGCTTACCCCACTTTTTGGCAAGCAGGATGCTTACCCCACTAGCCGGCCATGCGGGAGATGCGGTTGCCGGGTTGGGCGATTTCGCTGGCGCTGGGGTGGTAGCGGTATTGCATCAGGTAGGCGTCTTCGACGGTGTCGTCGTAGAAGTCGCGGAGCACGCTGATGGCCCGGAATCCGAGATTTTTGAAGAACAACTGGGCGTCCAAGTTCGTTTCTCGGACTTCCAGCATGATGCGATTGCGGCGTTCGTGCGACAGCTTTCCGAACAGTTTGCTGCACATCGAATTTCCGACGCCATGGCGGCGTTGATCGGGATGGACGGCAAAATTCAGAATGTGCAGTCGGTTCTTGTGCAATTCGTAGATCATGAAGCCGACGATTTCGTCGTCTTTCTCAGCGACCATGCCGATGCAATTGCGTTGTCGCAGGCAACGAATGAAATCCTCCTCGGTCCAGGCAAATTCGAAACAGTTCTGTTCGATTGCGAGGACGGACGGCATGTCGCGACGAATCATCCAGCGGATGTGCACGCAGACCGGAGTTTCTTTGGCTTGTTTCACTTCTGGGCTCCTTTCCAGCGAGACGAAACCCGGCCGGTGTCACCGGTCCGGTAATTCGAAAAATGCGTCAACAAAACCAGCAAATCGTCTCGATCATCGCGTCGTTTGCCGTGTGCGGGGAAAATAGCAAACGACCCGGCCCGAACCAAGACAGATTGTGAAGTCTTTCGAATTGACGCGTTTAATTCTCTCACTGCATGTGTTCCGGGACGCGTGTGCCCCGCCCCGACCGGATCCGCAAGACGTTGCGAATCAATCATCGAGGGCGCTGCGTCCTTCCCATTGAATTGCTTAGATTCAAACGGTTCTGTCGGGGGGACGCTACTAAAAAGACCGCAATCCGGGGAAAATATTTTGGCTAACTCAACTCAGCTTGCCAAAGCCCTAAAGCCGGGTTTTGGATGTAGTAGAATTCGCTGCCGTCGACGTCAGTATGCCAGCCGTCGGTCAACGTGCCGACGTCGTAACGGTTCATCAACGCGTTGATGTCGCCGGGCGTGTACCCGACCGACGAGATCTCTTGCGAGGAGAGCTTTCCAGCCGCGTAGACGACTTCAAAACGGTTTTCATGGGAGCCATGAACCAGGTGTGCCGCGGCCGACGGGTTGGCGGCCAAGTCTTCGTTTTCGGCGACCAACTGCACGATCTCTTTTTTGGTGCGGTAACCGTACTTGCGAATCAGCCGATCAATCTCGCCATCTTCTCCAAACTCTTCCACCGCCGGGCCCAGGATGGTCAGCCGGCCGCCGGTCGCGATCGCCAACCGAGTCCGGTAGATCGCCTTGTTCCCCAACCAGGTGCTTTTGAATTCCGACGGATCCAGGTAGGCGACGACGTGCTGGGGAGGTTTTTCCAGGTGCGTGATGTTGACCTGGTAGGCGAGCTCGGCGGCTTTGAAGAACGTTTCGTGATCGTCGCCGATGTACAGTCCTCGCGTGTGCAACGTCCCGTCGCGCATTTGTTGGATCACGGTCAAGGCGTAGACGATCGGCATGCCCTTGCAGAATTCGTCTTGGGCGTAGTTCAGGATTTGCCGCAGCGGGGTGTTCGCCCGTCCCAGTGTTTGTTCGATGCCGTACACCGCGCTCAGGTAGTGGCTCTCGTTGATCCCCTCCACGCCACCGGTTCCGACAAAGACGTTCTTGTTGTAGTTGGCCATTCCGATGACTTCATGCGGCACGACTTGGCCGATCGAAAAGATCAGATCGTGGCCGCCGTCACGGAGCAGTTTATTGACTTGGGCTTTCCACGGTTTGTCATACACCCCACCGGTGACGTCGGAAACATACGACGCCGGTACCGTGCCCAAGGTGACCACGTCGTCGCGCCAGCGGTGGGGGCGAAACAGATCCAGCGGCACACCGGGGAACATGTGCGAGAGCTGTTCGGGCTTCATCGCGCTATGGGTGCCCAGGGCCGGCATGATGTCCGCGACGCGCTGGCCCAGCATTTCGTGGCACAGCGCCGTGATTTCACCGGCGCGGCTGAACAGTCGTGTGTGGTCGGGCGGCAACAACAACGCTTTGTCGGGCAGGCCGATCTTAGCGAAGGTTTCTTCGAGCGCGCGACGCAGGTCGTCCGACGTGAGTGAAGTCGATTCGCTGCCGGTTTCAAAATAGGTCGTCATGGTCCGTGGTCCGGTGTCATTCTTCCTGGCTGCCGTGGCAATCGCGGGGGATCATCCGCCCGGGGCCGTCGCTGCCGTAATGGATTTGAAGCGCGGATTCAAAATCGTCGCGCGTTTTAATTTTGACAAACGCCTGGCGAACCGATTCGTAGTCCGGGTGCGATTGGCTGTATTTAATGGCGAATTTTCGCATCAACAAGGGGGCTCGCCCCACGCCATAGGTTTGCTCACAGAGCGTAAAGTGTTCGCGCATCACATCGGCTTGCTGGTGCAGCGACGGCGGGTCGGGCAGCGGTTGGCCGCCTGCCAACGCGCGGGCTTGTCGGAAAATCCAGGGGTTGCCGATCGCTCCGCGGGCCACGGTGACGCCGTCGATTCCCGTTTGGTCGATCATCCGCAGGCAGTCTTCGGCGGAGAACAGATCGCCGCTGCCGAGAATCTGCATCGATCGGCCGACGTGTGATTTCACTTCACTTAGAAAACTCCAGCGACTCGGGCCGACATAGCGTTGGACGACGGTTCGGCCGTGGACGGTGGCTGCGGCCAGTCCGGCGTCCCTGGCACCGTCCAAGATTTCGAAGAATGCATCGCGGGATTGTGGTGTGTCGTCGATGCCGCGACGCATCTTGACGGTGACCGGGATGTGGGGCGGAACGATGTCGCGGGTCCGCTGCAGAATTTCGATCGCGACCTTCGGCTGAGACAGATGGAAACCGCCTCGGCATCGTCCCAAGACCTTTTTCACCGGACAGCCGAAATTGACGTCGATGATGTCGAACCCGGCTTCGACCAGTTTGAGCGCCCCGAGAGAAAACTGCTCCGGTTCGGCGCCCATCAATTGTCCGCCGACGGGGTGTTCGTCGGGATGAATGTCCAGGAAGTGTTTCGTCTTTTGCCGTTTACCCAGCGCCAACAAGAACTGGTCCAGCATCACTTCACAGACGCTGTAGCTGGCGCCGTGTCGTCGCGCGATCACACGCATGGGCAGGTCGCTGTAACCACTCAATGCCGCTTGCACCACCGGGAAACCGATCCGAACGTTGCCGATGTTCAGGTCACGGTATCGACCGGACGCCGCTGTGTCAGGGCTGTCCACGGGACCGGTTGCGACACAACGCGACCGCCCGCCGGATGCGACCGGTCGCTCGCCGACGTGAGCGGTGCCCCCATTCAATTCCCCAAGCGGACCCGTCATGATGTGGTGTTACCCGAGCTTGCCGTCGATTTGTTTCGTCGCATTGTCTCGCATTTGTCTCTGTTTTTCCCGTCGTTAAAACCGCCTATCCCATCGACCATGAAGATCGAAACCGCACCGTTTGGAACCGCCGACGATCAACCGATCACCCGCTACACGCTCATCAATTCGAGCGGCCACCGAGTCAGCGTGATGAATTTCGGCGCCACGCTGCTGGACGTCGAAGTGCCCGATCGCGACGGGAAGCTGGCCAACGTCAATCTGTGTTTTGATTCCCTGGATCGCTATGTCGCCGGGCATCCGTACTTCGGCAGCAGTGTCGGCCGGTTCTGCAATCGCATCGGCAACGCGAAGTTCACGATCGACGACACTGAGTATGCTCTGGTCGTCAATCATGGAAAACACCAACTGCACGGCGGGATCAAGAATTTTTCCTACCAGGTTTGGACTGCGGAGACCCTGGAGCAGGACGGATCGGTCGGCGTGCGGTTTAGCCTGACCAGCCCCGATGGGGACAACGGCTTTCCCGGCAACGTCGAAGTGACCGCCGAGTACAGCTGGAATGACGCCGACGAGCTGAAAATCGTCTATTCGGCGACCACCGACAAGCCGACGCACGTCAATTTGACCAACCACAGCTACTGGAATCTGCGCGGTGCGGGGACAGGGACCGCCACAGACCATGTGGCGGCGATCCAGGCGGATCAGTTTTTGGACGTCGATGGGGACCTGATCCCGACCGGTCAGTTCAACGACGTTCAGGGGACGCCACTCGATTTCCGCACGCCGACCCCGCTGGGCGACCGCCTCGACCAGCTGCCCGCGACCAAGGGCTATGACCACTGCTACATTGTGCGTGGCGAGCCGGGCCAGTTACGAAAAGCGGCCTTGGTGGCCGATCCCGAGTCGGGGCGGACGTTGGAGATTGAAACGACGCAGCCCGGGATCCAACTCTACACGGCCAATCATCTCGGCGGCGGACCCGAAACCGCGGGCAACGGGTCTCACGACGCGTTCTGCCTGGAGACTCAGCACTACCCCGACGCGCCCAACAAGCCGAACTTTCCCAGTACGTTGCTGCGACCGGGTGACAAAATTTCTGAAACGACGGTGCATCGTTTCGGCGTCAACTAGTGCGTCGTCAACGTTTAGTCTTAGGGTGCCGTGGAAAAAGGGGGCAGGTACGAATGGCACGGGGAAGAGTGTTGGTGTCCAAGCTTTAGCCCAATACCGCTAAGTTAAGAGTCGTTTCTTCAGATGAGGGCCCGTAGGCTTGCGCCAAACGGCTGATATTCGTTTGATATCAGCCGGTTCGCGCCAGCGTCCGGGCCCCTTCATTCATGTTAACTTAGCGGTATTGGGCTTTAGCCGCCCGGTGTCGCTGCTCGGCAGCGAGTGGGAGCGTCTAAAGGCTGGACACCAACGGTTGCTGAATCGCATGTTGCTTCAGCCCGTTCCATTCGGGTCTATTGAGGACGCGGCCGACAACCAACGCCGCTCAAAGTTCTTTCAATCGCACGTTGCGATAATAGACCTCCAGCGGCGGCCCGCTGTGGACCTGCAGCCCGATCACGCCCTCGCGTTCGATTTTCGGATCTTGCTCGGTGTAGTCCACCGTTTGGACGCCGTTCAAAAAGATCTGAATCCGGTCGCCGCGGGCGATGATTTTCAACGTGTTCCACTGGCCGCGTTTCACCGTCTTCATCGCCAATTCAGGCGATTCGGCCAAAAATTTTCGTCGTCGGGATTCATCGTACAACGCCCCCCAACAGGTGCCGTTGGGCATGAATCCGATGTCGGCCTGATAGCCGATGACTTCGGTATCATTCGGGATGCGTTTGGTGCGGAATTGAACGCCGGCGTTATTGCCTTGACCGACCAGTTTCGCGTCGACGGACAATTCAAAATCGCGATAGGTCTTGTTGGTGCACAAAAACTGGTTGGCGGGTATTTTTTCAGTCGCACTGCCGGCAACGATCGCACCGTCCTGGACGCGGAACCAATGGGTGTCACCGTTCCAGCCGTCGAGGGTTTTTCCGTCGAACAACAGAACCTCATCACCCGCAGAGGTGTCAGCGGCTTTGGAGCAGGCGGCGGGCATCAGGCAGGCGGCCAGCACGGCCAGGCACGACAATCCGTACAGCAGGGTTGGACGCGGGAAGTTGGGCATGGCGGGGAATCCGATGGCGGGGATCGCCGAAAGTCCGGCGGATTGTGAAACGGGCAGCGATCATGATAATAGCCGTCACAGCTCCCGTGCGATGAACTGCCTCGGTTTTTTGCCCCCACCGCAAGCTGGAAGCTTACGCCACGTCTTCATCCCCCTTTCCCCAAACACCGTTACCGATGTCCCAGCTGAACAAATACTCGAGCAAGATCACGCAGCCGAAAAGTCAGGGTGCCTCCCAAGCGATGCTCTACGCGACGGGATTGACCCGCGAAGACATGGACAAGCCCCAGGTCGGGATCGCGAGTGTTTGGTACGAGGGAAATAGCTGCAACATGCACCTGTTGGACTTGGCCGCCGAGGTCAAGCAGGGCGTGGAAGCGGCGGGCATGGTCGGAATGCGTTTCAACACCATCGGTGTCAGCGACGGGATCTCGATGGGCACCGATGGGATGAGCTACTCCCTGCAAAGCCGCGATCTGATCGCCGATTCGATCGAAACCATCATGGCGGCCCAGTGGTACGATGGGCTGATCGCGCTTCCGGGCTGTGATAAGAACATGCCGGGTTGTCTGATCGCGATGGGACGCTTGAATCGTCCGGCCATCATGGTTTATGGCGGCACGATTAAACCCGGCTTTCGCAACGGAGAAAAACTGGACATCGTCAGTGCCTTTCAGTGTTACGGACAATTCATCGCCGGACAGATCAGTGACGACGAGCGTCAAGAGATCGTCGAGAAGAGTTGTCCGGGCGCGGGAGCCTGTGGTGGCATGTACACGGCCAACACGATGGCCACCGCGATCGAAGCGTTGGGCATGTCGCTTCCCTATTCAGCCAGTGCTCCGGCGGAAGATCAACAGAAAAAAGACGAGTGCCGATTGGCCGGCCAGGCGATGTTGGAGTTATTGAAGAAGGACATCAAGCCTCGTGACATCATGACGCGGGCCGCATTCGAAAACGCGATGGTCACCGTGATGGCACTCGGCGGCAGCACCAACGCCGTGTTGCATTTGATCGCGATGGCACGCAGCGTCGACGTTCCGCTTTCGATCGATGACTTCCAATCGGTCAGCGATCGGATTCCCTACCTGGCCGACCTGAAACCGAGTGGAAAGTTTGTCCAAGAAGACTTGCATTCAATCGGTGGGACGCCGGCGGTGATGAAGTATCTGCTCGAAAAAGGCTTGATGGACGGTTCGTGTTTGACCGTGACCGGCAAGACGCTGGCCGAAAACGTCGAAGGTCTACCCGGACTGAAAGAAGGTCAAAAGATCGTCAGCACGGTTGAAAAACCGATCAAACCCAGCGGCCACATTCGGATCCTCAAAGGCAGTTTGGCGCCCCAGGGTGCCGTGGCAAAAATCACCGGCAAGGAAGGGTTGAAATTCACCGGTCCGGCCCGTTGCTATGACAGCGAAGAAGCGATGTTGGCGGCGCTGGAGCAGAAACAAATCCAGAAAGGCGACGTCGTCGTCATCCGTTACGAAGGCCCGCAAGGTGGTCCCGGAATGCCGGAGATGTTGACGCCGACCAGTGCGATCATGGGAGCCGGTTTGGGATCCGACGTCGCGATGATCACCGACGGTCGATTCAGCGGCGGCAGCCACGGGTTCATCGTCGGACACGTCACCCCCGAAGCGCAGCTCGGTGGACCGATCGGATTGCTCCAGGACGGTGACCAAATCACCATCGACGCGGAAACCAATTCGCTCGACGTGTCGCTGTCGGCCGAGGAAATCGCATCGCGGAAATCGGCTTGGGCAGCCCCGCCGCTGAAGGCGAACCGCGGGACGCTGTACAAGTACATCAAGACCGTCAAATCGGCCAGCGAAGGTTGCGTGACCGACGAGTAGGATGGCGTGATCAGAAAGCGTTACAATGAAGCTTGATGATTCCCACCCCCGATTCCCTCCTTGCTCAAAATGCGACTCATGAAAATCCGTTGTTTAGCCGCGTTGTTTCTTGGTCTGCTGACGCTCTCTTGCCAGGCTGACGATTCCGGCGGCGGACAAGCCGTCGATTCCGAATCGCTTTGGATCACCTCGATTACCGCTGCCGGTGACGGAAGTTTTGTCGCCGGCACGGCAACCGGATTGCTGTTGCGCCCCGGATCGGTTGCAAGGTTCCAAGCCGACGCGCCCGGCCAGCTGGAGCCGCTTTACGAGCATCCCGCTGCCGTGTGGACGGTGGCGACCACTTCCGATGGCAAGAAGATCGCCAGCGCGGACTACAAGGGCAACTTGGTGGTCTACGAGGTCGACTCGAAAACGCCGACGACCCACGAGGGGGCCTTTGAACGATGGTGCCAAAAAATCCTCGTTTCTCCCGATGACCAGATGATCGTCGCGGGGAACGAAGCGGGGAAACTGTTTGCTTGGAACATCGCCGACGCCAAGGTGTCCAAATCAGTTGAACTCAGCCAGGCGTCAATTACGTCCCTGGCGTTCTCTCCCAACAAGACCCAGCTAGCGGCCACCGACGGTGAAGGAAAAGTACATTTGCTGAAATGGCCCGAGCTGGAAAGCACCGGGGCCGTGGCGGTGGGGGAAGAAACCGCATGGTGTGTGGCGTATGAAAGTGATGCGTCACTGATCGTGGGTTCGGCCGATCGCAATCTGTACCGTGTCGAAGCCAAACCGGATGCGAAACCGGAATCGATCGCCAAGGGAACGGACTGGATCACCCGCATCGCCGTCTCGGACGCTGGCCAGATCGCGGCATCCGAAGTCAGTGGCAAAATCCATTTCGCGTCCGGGGGCAGCGTGTCGACGATCGGTGCCGAAAGCGGTGTTTGGGCGCTCTGTTTTCGGGGGGCTGGGCAATTGCTCGTCGGCACCCGCAAGAACGGCATCGTGACCGCCGGGCAACGTTGGGCGTGGCAGCCCGCCGTCGCAAAAACGGCCGAGGCCAAGGAATGACGAGTCCGGATTTGCCGGAACGTGTGACGGAACCGGATCCGCCCAAAGCGAAAAAAAACCGGGAATATGTCGCCCGGTTCGGCTCCATGCGAATCCTCGGCGTGCTCAGTGCCCGGGAGAGTTTTCGCTATAACGACCAGGTGGTCGCGCGGACCGAACGCGGGACCGAGATCGCGACGGTGCTCTGTGAAGCGACGCCGAACGCGCTGGATTCCATGAACGAACCGACTGCGGGAAAGATCGTCCGGCGGCTTTCCCAGGACGACCGCAAGCAGTGGGAACACATCCAGGGACAGACCCGCGATGATCTGGCGATCTGTCAGCGCTGCGTCGACGCGCGGGCGTTAAAAATGGACTTGGTGGACGTGGAACGGCTGCTCGGCGGAGAACGGATCGTCGTCTACTACGTCGCTGAGGGGCGGGTCGATTTTCGCCAATTGGTCCGCGATCTGGCCGGCGAGTTCCAGACCCGGATCGAGATGCGGCAGATCGGCGTCCGCGACGAGGCAAAGCTGCTGGCCGATTATGGCGATTGCGGCCAACCGCTGTGCTGTGCGACGTTTTTGAGCAAGATGCCGCCGGTGTCGATGAAGATGGCTAAACTGCAGCGATCGACCCTGGATCCGACAAAAATCTCTGGGCGATGCGGGCGGCTGAAATGTTGTTTACGCTATGAGTTTGAGACCTATGAGGCGCTGGCGGCCGAACTGCCGCCGATCGGTGCGGAGATTTTGACCCGAGAAGGCAACGCGTCGGTCTTGGCTCACGACATTCTTTCGCAACAATTGATGGTGCGGACGGAGGACAAACGGAGGATACTGTTAAGTGTCGACCAAGTCGTTCGTGTGACCAAGGCTCCGCCGCCAGCCAAACCCCGCCGCAGCGGGCGCAAAGGCGGCACCCGAGACGCTTGACGGTTGGTTGAGGACGACGGTGTGATGAATCTGATAAAAACGAATCTAGATAGACCGCGACATGAGCAATGAATTGACCAACTCGCCCCTCCAAGCGATGCGAAAATTGTTGAAGGAGGACGCGCGGTACAAGTACGAGGCCTATCAGTTCATCCGAGAAGCCCTGCAGTTTGCCCACGAGCATCTGCCCGAGCTGACCGAAGCCGCCGTCTCGGCGGAGTCGATGTCCAAGGGGCGGCCCAAACACATCACCGGCCAGCAACTCTGCGAAGCCTGTCGTCGATACGCCATCGACCAATACGGCTACCTGGGCAGCAT
The DNA here is from genome assembly GCF_002289565.1 of Rhodopirellula sp. SM50. Taxonomy (GTDB): domain Bacteria; phylum Planctomycetota; class Planctomycetia; order Pirellulales; family Pirellulaceae; genus Stieleria. The sequence continues at coordinate 23,153 of NZ_NTFY01000046.1, forward strand.
GGTCTTGGGGTCGTGGGGAATCAAATCGACCAGCGACTTCGGTGAAATCGTCTACAATCTGATCCGCATCGAGCAGATGCGAAAGAGCGAGTCGGATCGTCGTGAAGACTTCGACGACGTTTACCCCTTCGATGGCGCGTTCGAACCCGAGTTCTCGTTGTCGAAAGTCGTTGACGATCTGGAATGCTAAGGGCGCTTTCGATCGCCAAAGTGGGGTAAGCATCCTGCTTGCCATTCCATCCTGCAGCCGTTGTGAAACATTCGCAAGCTGGAAGCTTACACCACCATGCCATCCATGATCTCACCCGCCCAGCTTTGCGTGATGCGCGTCGCATTCTGCTTGATGGTCGCGTTCACGTTGAGTGGAGTCCTGACGCTTCATCCGGCCTGCGTTGCACAAGACGCTGCCGTTGAGGAGAGCTCGCCGTCGCCAAACGAAGCATCTCAAGCGCCTGACGAAAAACCCAAGGAGCAGGCACGCAAAAGTTATCTGGGACGTGTCGTTGCCAAACCGATGAGCCATCTCGGCGCGTCCTGGTTGGTGCGACCGGAACGCGACGAAGAAGAAAGCGCTTCGGAATCGTTTCAGAAACTTGATCTCAAGCCGGGAATGGTGCTTTGTGATCTCGGCTGTGGCAACGGTTATTGGACGCTGCCGATGGCCAGGAAGGTCGGGCCGGAAGGCGCCGTCTATGCCGTCGACATCCAGCCGGAAATGTTGCAGAAACTCCGTCAACGCGCCGATCAATTCGGCCTGAAAAACATTCGCCCGGTTTTGGGGACGATCGACAATCCCAAGTTGCCGGAGAACAAAATCGACTTGCTGTTGATGGTCGATGTTTACCACGAGTTCTCGCACCCGCAATCCATGCTCTGGGAAATTCGGCGTTCCTTGACGCCCACCGGAGTCGTCGCGTTGCTGGAGTACCGGAAAGAAGATCCGACGGTTCCGATCAAACTGCTGCACAAGATGTCGAAACGTCAGATCATGAAGGAATACCACGCCAACGGGTTCAAGCTGGTGCGCGAATACAACGAATTGCCGTGGCAACATCTAATGTTTTTTGCCCGCGACGACAGCCCGCTCGAAGCGATCGAACCGGAGCCGACCGAACAGGTGCTCCAACGCATCGGTCCCGCGCGAGAGCGTTGAACGCGTTGGTGTTCGGCCTGTCGTTGGTGTCCAGCCTTGAGGCGCCCGGACGCTGGCGCGAACCGGCTGATCTCAAACGATGATCAGCCGTTTGGCGCAGGGCCTACGGGCCGCCACGCTTCACTGGGCAACGCACGGAAAATTTGTGGGATAGGCTTCCAGCCTGTCGATGCTGGAATGACAGGCTGGAAGCCTATCCCACTGGCTAGATCCGACACTTATTTTTCGTTCGGTTCTTAGCGGTAACGGCTTAAGCCGAAACACCAGCGCGTTCCCACTACAACACGTTTGTTTTGATCGCCGATCCGTCGGGGCGGGTCAGGCGGAACTGGAATTGCCAATCTTGTGCCCAGGGTTCCGTTTGAGCGTTCTGCATGACTTTGATCATCACCGTGTTTTCGCCGTCGACCAATTCACAGTCTTCGACATATTGGTCGATGCGGGTTCCCGAGTGATAGACTTCGTTGCTGGAGACCAGTTTTCCGTTGATCCAAACCTTGTTGGCGGTAATGCAGCCGATTCGAATCTGTGCCGTCATCGGTGTTTCTTCGCCGTCGACGGTGAAGGTGGCAAACAGATAGGCGGCGGCATCTTTCTCGTTGGACAGCGGTCCGTTCAGATCGACCATGCCCAGGTTGTCGTCACTTTCAATCTGTTGCCACGTGACGGTTCGTTTCTTCCCTGTTTCCGGTTTGGGTTCGCCGGCGGCATCTCGGGCGATCGGTGACCCCGATTCGAGGTAACGGTTTTCGGGAACGTAGGCTGTGTCGAAGTGTTCGCTATCGGTGTTGTCGAAGGGCCCGATCAGCCACCAGCGACGCATCATGCCCAGTTCTTCGGCGAGGTCAATGTTGACGTCCAAGTCGCCCAGAAGCTTGGCCGTTTTCTCCAGCTGTTTGGGGCTTCGGCCATGGGCGATCACCTGGCGAAAGATCTGCTTGGCCTGATCGGGTTGCGCCGACATCCGTTCCGCGCCCGCCTCGATCATCGATTGGATCTTGAGGTAACGGACCGGCAGCGAGGGGTCGGTTTCGGCATCGGCCAACAATTCGGACGTCAGCCCTTTGTCGTGTTGGGTCAACAGCTGGTACGCAACGTAGCGAGCGTCGGCGTTTTGGGAGCGATCACCAAAGAACCCCAGCAGAGCGTCTTTGGGAAAGGGGCCGTTGTCACTGACGTCGGCCGCGATCGCCCGCAGCCAGTTTTTCCCGCGTTTGGAGGCGTTGTCAAAACCCTCCAGAACGTCGGTGACTTGAGAACTGGGCAGCGACTGAAGCTCCTTGGCGGCTGCCGACGCGTCTTGGTCGAGTGCCACCGAGCCGTCGGTCTTGGCAATCGCTTGAAGCGACTGTTCCAAGTCGGGCTGGGCTGAAAACGCCGCTGGAATCGACCACATCGTTGCCAGCGCGATCCCCGCCAGAAGTCTCACGCCCACTCGGGACGCGAACCAACGGGAGCGTAAGCGGCAGCCGGGATTGCTAGGAATTAGACAAAACGTTCGAGTCATGTTCATCGATCAAGTGAGTCCAGTTGGGGCGGGCGAGATTGGCAGCATGATAGCTGAATCGGACACCGCCCGTCGAACACCTCGATCGGGAACGTCGCTTAGAGCAGGTCTTCTTTTTCCAGGATTTCTCGATACTGATCACGTTCGCGGCGGGTCGCTTCGAGGTCGAAGACGAGGTATTTCATGTCCAACCGAAGTTGCGACAGGGCCTCTTGGACGAGGTTCAGGATGCGACGCCGACGGGTGCTGCAATCGATCGCTCGTGAAAGCGCCGGCGCGACAGTGTCTCGGTAGCGTGCGGGAAGGGCGTCGATCGCTGCAGTCAGCTCACGCAATTCTTGAGGAACTTCGTCGCCAACTTGTTTGTTCGATCCGATCGTCGTCTTTTGCATGCGCCAGGGCTCCGGAGAGGGATACGTTGAAGGGTTGCTTTGATTGCCGTCCATTGCACTCGCGATGCCGAATCCAGCCAGCACAGCCGAGGTTTCTGCGTAAGGTGTTTTGCGGCAATGGTTTAGGGTGATCGCAGTTTTTGCGTTGTCAAAAGGAAACGGTGAAAAAAAACAACACCGTTTCGGCTTGGCTTGGCACCCTAAATCTTGATACACAAACGTCTTACGTAGTAAGCGACGGGTTGCGACGGGATGTGGAGTTTTCTCTACATCGTCGCGTCAACCGCACACTTTGTTACACGAGTCACCGGCAGGCTATCAGTGGTTGCTCCGATAGCGACGTCCCCGTCGTCCTGCTGATTGTTTGGGCAATGCAGATTTGGGTCAACAATTGAAGTTCAAATACCGAGTGCCGCGTCCGAAAGTGTTGTCAGTCGTTCGGGCTCGGCAAAGCTTGCCGTCGGGCGAACGCTCCGGGATCCCACCGCAGGGCCACAGGCCGGGTGGTGCAGAGCGGGCAAAGAGCGAAAAAGACGCGTCCGTGCCTCCGGTCGGATCGGCTCCACAGCCATCCCCCGCTGCAATCCTGCTTGCCGTCCTTGTCACCGTTTTCGCACTCTTAGATGGCTCCCCCGCGCGAGCCGATTTGTTCGATTCGCTCGATGCCTATCCGCCCCGCTGGCACCTGGACACTTCCGATTGCGACGCGCGCGTGATCGATCACAAGAACCTCGCCGGTGGCGGGGTTGATGGTGGCGGTTGCGAGTCGCTGACGTTCCAAGCCGGCGTCGGTAGCGAGTCGATCTTGATCTATCCGATCGAACCGGTTCGCGCGTTCAATGATCTGGTGGCCAACGTTTCGATCATGAGTGCCCGCAAGGGCGCACGGGTCGGCTTCCGAGTTCGGTTTCCGTTCGTCCGAGATCCACAGACCCGACGTCCCGTCGCGGCGATCATTTATGGCGCGACGTATGAGCACCCCGGCAAATTTCAATCGCTGGGGATCGGCAATGTGGAGCGCGAGCTGCGAATCAAAATCGCAAAGCTACGCTCGGTCCACGGTAGTGATGCGAACGTCAAGAATCCCTACATCGATGCGATTGCGATCAACGCCTACAGCGGTCCCGGGACGACGACGTTGCGGATCGATCAGGTGTCCGTACGCGGAATGATTCCGGTGGGGGATCATGGCCGCGTCGAAATGGTTCCGCCGAGTCGTGAAACGGAAACGGTGGACGCCCCCGGCGAAATCGGTTCGCTCCAGGCGCCGCGCTTGTTGCAGATGCGACGCCCCGCCGCACAGCCAGAACGCTCCGGAAAGAACGTCGTTGCGTCGGCGTTTCCGCAGGACAACGTGATTCGCATCCTGGAACATCGTGGCGAACCTCTCGACTGGGTTCGGTCGTTGGGTTTCGATGCGGTCTTGTTGTCGCGTCCCCCGACCGCGGATCTATTGCGCGACGCGATCCAGTCGCAATTGCTCGTTTACGCTCCGCCGCCGGTGGCGCCCGATCCGACGATCTCCGCGCTGCTCGATCCCGTGATGGCGTGGTACCTGGGCGGGGGCGTCGCGTTGGACAACTCGCGTGTTTCACAAACCGATCAAACCGTTCGGCGTCTGCGGCTGTTCCCCGAGACCTGGCAACGCCCGATCGTGATTGCGCCGGTCGAACGTTGGGCGGGTTATGCGTCAGTCGCCGATGCGATTGTTTCCGACGCAGCGCTCCGCAGTCGGGGACTGTTGGCCGCGGAACAGACGCTGCTGTACCAAGATCGTCGCGCGCGAATCGGCAGCGGCACCGAAGTGGCTGTTGCCATCGAATCATCACCCCCGAAAAAATTGGCGGAGATGAATCGATCGATCAGTGCTGCGATCGGGGCGCCCCCGGGAGGCAACTTTCGCTGGCATTCCATGTTCACTCAAGTCGTCCAATCGCTTGAACAATCACCGCGCGCGATCGTGTTTCGATCACACGAGTCGCTCGTCTCCGGTTCGGTGTTCGCCCACCAGCGGTCGATGGCGCTCAGCTATGTCAATCGATTTGTGGCCATGATGGGGCCGTGGATCGCCTCGTCACGCCCGGCTGCGCCGTATCGGATTCGCGGCGCCGCCTATCGCTGTGGCCGATTGGACGCCGACGGAGACCAGTTCTTGCTGGTGACGTCTGACCAGTCGGTTCGCGATCAGGTCCTGGCGGGTGACGGCCGCGCCGTCGAGATCTTGTTGCCGCCGGAGATGGTGCATCGCACTGCGTGGCGATTGACCAATTTTTCGGCCCAGCGGATCGACATCGCCCCGACACCCACCGGTGCCCGGATCGAGATCGTTTCACCGGATGTCGCGGAGGTCATCGTGATCAGTGCCGATTCGTCGCTGGGCGCCCGGCTTGACCAGTCCGCGCGACGCTTTGCCGCCAGGGCAGCTTCGGATCGGTGGCAGTTGTGCGTCGATCAGGTCCGTCAGATTCGTCAAGACTGGGATCATGCCGTCAGCTCCGGCGCGACCGAGGCGATCATGCCGGTCGACCTGCTTACCGCGGCGCGTCGAACGCTCGATGACGCCGAGGCTGTGTTTCGTGCCGGCGACGCCGAGGCAACGTTGCGACTCTCTCGCCGCGCCGATGCCTGGTCCGTTCGATCCAGTCTGCAGCTTTCCCAGGCACTGTTGTCGGGGACCCTGCCATCGTTTTCGCCGCGACACGTCAGCAGCCCGCCGATCGATGAAGGCCGTCCGACTCTGCAAACGGCGTGGCAGCCCCTGATGGGAGACGAGGGCTGGAGCGAGAATTTGATCGCAACCGGCGGCTTGGACCAGCCCGATGTCTTGTCGTCCGGCGGCTGGACGTTTGGGCAACGGAAATTGGTTCGGGCGCAGTCCGACGCCCGCTGGATGTCCCGCGGATTCTTCAGCGGCCAAGGCGCAATCGCTCTGTCCGCTGCCGCGACGGCCGGTGAGTCACTCGGCGGCGGCTATGAAGGCACGATCGCGATTCTCTCCAGCCCCACGGTCAGGATTCAACCCAACCAGGCCGTTCGCGTCGATGCGATGATTCGCACGATCGGGTTCGGTGCGCCGCACCAGGGGATTCTAGTCTATGACAATTTAGGCGGCCAAGAGATGGGGATCTTAGTTCGCGGCGCCACCGACTGGACTCCGATTCGGCTGTACCGGCAAAGCACCGGAGAGACGGAGGTGCGCGTGATGTTTGAAGTGATCGGCGATGGAGAAGCCGTGGTCGACGAAGTGGGAATTCGCGTCTGGGATCCCGCCCCGTTGCCCGCACTTCCCTTGCGGAGTATCACTCCCTAGCTCCGGCACGTTCGCATTTTGTTTACGCTGTTGGCAATCACTCCTACATACGCAAGATAAAAATCCCGAGCCGTCAAGCATGCCAACGACCATCAATGGAATTGGGACCCAGTACTACGGCCGAAAAAACCCGCGGGTTTATGGCGGTATCTGTGAATCATGCCAGCGACATGTGACGCTGACCGACTACGAGACCGGTTACTACGTCGTTGTGCTGTTCATCCCAGTTATCCCGCTGGGAAAGAAACAGATCATCGGGGAATGTTCGGCCTGTCGGCGGCACCGTGTGATGCCGCTCAAAGAATGGGAGCGAATCAAAGAAGAGAACCTGGAGAACGGGTTGGCCAGCTTGGCGGATAACATGGACGATCCGTCCAAGGCGCTCGAGTTGCTGCAGAGCATGACTGTCTTCAATCAGCTTGACGAAGCGATGGAGCTTGCGGCGGCTACCGCCAAGCAGCATGCCAAGGACTTCGACACCCTGATCGACATCGGGTCGTGGTATGAACGTCAAGGACAGACCGAGCTGTCGAATCGTTGTTTCGACCAGGCGATCGCGCTGGACCCCGCGCATCCGACCAGCAAACGGATCCAAGGCGTCGACGCACTTCAGTCGGGCAACCCGAACGAGGCTGCGAAATACTTTGAGCCACTGCGCAAGTCGGCCGACTTCTACGACCCCTCCTTGTTCTACATGTTGGCCAACGCCTATCAAGCCAAGGAAATGCACGAAGAGGCGCTGGAAGAGTTCAAGGATCTGTTGGCTCGAATCCCCGAGTTCGGCAAAGACAAGGAGTTCCGCAAAGCCGTCAAGAAATCTGAAAAGGCGATCGGAAGCCCCACATCACTCCTGCCCAAGAAAGGGCTGTTCGGTTGATCCCGCTGTAAACATCAGTGAGACAGAAGTGCCCGTTCGCCAATCAACCGATGGGCTCGGTTGGGCAATTGGCCGGGCCGTTGGCCCTGGATTTCGGGCCAACGGCCCATTGGTTTATCTAGCCCAGTCCGAAGGGCTGGGTTATGGAAAAGGCACGCGTGATGAGGGCCGAAGGTCCGGTCCGTTGCATCCTCGCGGCGAACAAATGGCCGGGCCGTTGGCCCTGCGTGGACATGGATGTCCGAATTACCCAGCCCGAAGGGCTGGGCTAGGCAATTGACCGGGCCGTTGGCCCTGGATTTCGGGCCAACGGCCCATTGGATTACCTAGCCCAGTCCGAAGGGCTGGGTAACGGGAAAAAACACGCGTGATGAGGGCCGAAGGTCCGGTCCGTTGCATCCTCGCGGCGAACAAATGGCCGGGCCGTTGGCCCTGCGTGGACATGGATGTCCGATTACCCAGCCCGATGGGCTGGGCTAGGCAATGGACCGGGCCGTTGGCCCTGGATTTGCCGCGTGCCGGTTTAGATCGTTTTGTGGGGCTGGATTCGCAAGCTGGAAGCTTGCGCAACGGGGGTGTACGGTATTTTGCCGGGGCGGGTACGACGAATGAGTGGTTCGTACTCGGTTTTGGGGCGATGCCCGTGAGATCGATGTCGCTCTGCGGTCACCCATTGTCGTGCGTTGCGGCTGCTATAATTGGCGACCCTGGTTCCCGGCCCTCCCTCGCATTTTTCGTTAGCGATCAGCATTGCCATGTCAAACCGAAGAACTCTTTTGAAAGCTGCCGGCCTGGCCGCGGTTTCTCATGTTGCCCTGAGGACCGCGCTGCGTCCCGCCCCGGCCAGTGCCGCCGCCAGCGAACGCATCCGTTTGGGGGTGATCGGGATTGGCCCGCGTTGTCGATATGTTTTGGGCGGCATGCTGAAACATGCCGATGTTCAGTGCGTGACCATCGCCGATGTCCAAGCCTCGCGCCGCGAACAGGGCAAACAGTTGGTCGATCAGCAGTACGGCGACACGAACTGCGAAACCGTGATTGACTTTCGCAGGGTACTCGACCGCAAGGACATCGATGCGGTCCTGATTGCGACCGGTGATCGATGGCATGCGACCGCGTCGATGTTGGCCGCCGAAGCCGGCAAAGATGTTTACAGTGAAAAGCCATGCGGGATCACGATCGATCTGTGCCGCCGACTCTCCGACACCATTGCCCGAACCGGTCGCGTCTTTCAAGCCGGGACGCAGCGGCGCACGGTCGCGAACTTTGCCCAGGCCGTCGAGCTGGCTCAGACGGGAAAACTCGGCAAGCTTCAGAAACTGCACGCCACGGTTTACATTCCCGAGATCAACACGACCTGGTTGCCGGGACAACCGACGCCGGATCCGAAGGTGTGCGACTGGAACATGTGGCTCGGCCCGGCGGCGTGGCGACCGTTCCATCAAGACTACGTGAATGGTCGTTGGCGCGGTTACGTTGATTTTGATTCGGGGGCACGGTTGTTGGATTGGGGCGCCCATACCGTCGACTTGTGCCAGTGGGCCAACCAATCCGATGACACGATTCCCGTGGAGTACTCGCCGGATGAAACAGGCATCACGGCACGCTACGAAAACGGTGTGGAACTGAGAATCCATTTCTTGGAAACACCGTTCGGTGAGCGTCCCGGCTGGGTGCAATCGTTGGGCACCTGTCCGGTTCGTTTCGAAGGCACCGAGGGATCCGTCGAAGTCGGCGATAGCGGTGGCATCGTGATCAAGCCCGAATCGATCGGCAGGGGGTTGCCGCAATTGCCGAAGAAGGAGTCCGGTTTGGACGTGGAGGCTCATTCGAGAAACTTCTTGGACTGCATCAAGTCTCGTGAGTTGCCCAACGCAAACCATATCGTCATGCGTCGATCGCACACCGCATCCCACGCCGCCGCGTTGTCCTGGTTGCTGCAGCGGAAGCTGCAGATGGATCCGTCGACGGAGACGTTCGTCGGCGATGACGAGGCAAACCGATTACGGTTCCGCCCCGAGCGGGATTGGGCGTAAGTTGCCGGGTTGCTTTCCTATTTGAACGGTGAGTTTGGACTTGCAATTTGCCGTTCGACCCTCCTCTCGCTTTGCTCGACCCTCCCTGCCACGGAGGGTGACTCTCGCGTCTGAAATCTGCTCGAAAGCTTTAGGCCAATACCGCTAAGATAAGCGTGGTTTGCTCAACTCGGTGCCCGTAGGCTCGCGCCAAACGGCTGATATTCGTTTGACATCAGCCGGTTCGCGCCAGCGCGAGCGGCCTTCCCGTCGAGCTTAACTTAGCGGTATTGAGCTTTAGGCGGTGGGCGGACATCCTGCAGAAAAGCTTGGAATGCTTTAAACTGTCGCGGGCAAGGCTCGCGACTGCTCGCGGTTGACCTGACCCACCGAATCCTCATGAATCACCCGATGCCTTTCAGGTTCAAAATGCTCCGCTCTCGATCTTCCATCTGTTGTGTCGCTGTCTTCGCACTGGCGTTGACTTCTTGCGGCGTCGATGCCGACGATTGGCTCGGGTTTCGCGGCGACGGTCGCTCGTTTGCGCCCGAAGCGAATACCCCTGCCGAATTTGATGCCGAGTCCGGCAAGAACATTGCGTGGCGGGTGGCGACGACGGGGCGGGGAATCGGCGGCCCGCTGGTCATCGGGGATCAAGTCATCGTGACCGGATGCGGCGGAGAAGACGAACGGGACCTGTATGTCGAATCTTATTCGGTCGTCGATGGAACGATGCAGTGGTCACGGCCGATGCGTGCGACCGGTCGACCGTTCACGCACCCGACCAGTTCCAACGCGTCCCCCACGCCGGCGAGCGACGGCGAGCGGATCTTTGCCTTGTTCAGCAGCTGCGATCTGGTCTGCTATGATCTCGCCGGGCATTTGGTGTGGTACCGGGCATTGGCAATCGACCGTCCCAAGACGGGCAACGACATCAGCATGAGCAGTTCACCGGTTGTGGTCGACGGCGTGGTTGTCGTGCAGCTGGAAAACCAAGGCGACTCGTTTGCGGCGGGGATCGATGCCGAGTCCGGCGAGATCTTGTGGACCAACGCGCGAAACGCGTCGTCCAACTGGTCGTCGCCACAACCAGTTCAAACCGAAGACGGCCTCTCGGCCGTCGCGATGCACAACGGCCGGGGAGTGGAATTGGTGGATGTCAAAACCGGCAACGTGCTCAAACGCTTTGACGTCTCCGGCGATGGAACCGCGTCGAGTACGTTTGCCTCGCCCTACATCATCGTTCCCGGACAATCCACCACGGCGATCCGATTGAGTGCGGCGGAGACCGTGGGCGAAGATGCCGTGGCGACGATCCAGTGGCAGAGCAACAAGCTTCGCCCGCAACGCTGCAGTCCGGTCGCATCGAACGATCGAATCTACATGGGACGCGGAAGCACCTTGATGGCCGGTTCGATTAGCGACGGATCAATCCTCTGGCAAGCGCGGCTCGGTAAGTTGAGTAACGTTTGGGCCACTCCGGTGATGACGGCCACGGGGATTTACATCGTCGGTTCGGATGGGAAAGTGATCGTCGTCGCCGATCAAGGCGACAAGGGCGAAGTGATCGGGGAATCGGAGCTCGGCGAGTCGGTGTTGGCCAGCCCGGCGGTCAGCGGCGACGCCCTGTACTTTCGCGGCGAACGCGCATTGATCAAGGTTGCGAACTGAAATTCACTCCGACCTGTCAGTTGATCCCAGCTTCCTAGTTTGATCCCAGCTTCCTAGTTTGCCTGCTTAGGATCGTCGGAGCAATAAGTGGGATAGGCTTCCAGCCTGTCATGACGAAAACGACAGGCTGGAAGCCTATCCCACACCCAATTCCCGTCACTTATTGTTCCGGCTTTCCTTACCAAAAAGGTGTCGGACACCTTTTTCGCTAGGCGGTCATGGATTTGCGATAGTACTTTCGTCCGGCTTGGTCGGGCGCGAAGGTTCGATCGAGTTCGGCGGGATTTTTTTTGAACCAGGATGCGACCGTGCCGAGCGTGTAGGGGAACGGGCCGTGGCCGCGGTCGGCGGAGCTTTCCAAGGTCGCTTTCCAGCTGCTGATGATCGGCTTGATCGCTTGATAGCCGTCTCGACCGATCGGTGTGGCAGCGACGGCGCTGACTTCGCCGCAATGAATCAGGTACCAGGTGTGGCACCCGTCATAGCCCGGGACCGCGTAGACAAAGCTGAATTTGCGACGCGCGTTGGCCAACAGGGTCAGTTTACGGTGCACGTAGCGGAGCGATTTGAGCGTCTGGTATGCCCTGCCGGCGAGTTCGTATTGTCGATTGGCCGAAGCGGATTCCATTTGATCCTGGAGTGCGATCAACGGTTCATCGTTGAATCCGTCCAGAAAGCTTTCCGCCGCGTTGACTTGACTGGCATATTCGCTGCGCGTGCAGGCGGCCGCACACGGGCCCAAGCAGGTGTTCAATTCCAACCGCAGACAGCCGGGGCGATGATCGATTTGGAACAGTGAAAGTTGTTCGGCAAACTCGAAGGTTTGTTGTTGGCTGCAATCGCGCAACCGAAACACTTTGTTGAGTGCGTCGACGGCGTTGGCCATCCGTTTGGCACCGAAGAACGGTCCCTGCAGTGCGATGTAGTCTTTGGGGATTTTAGGCGAAAGGAAGAACTGGGGGGCCGGCGCACGTCCCAGGCACAGGTAGACCGGCCGTTGACGTTTGGGAACGCCTTGGACGTTCCACCGCGGCGTGAATTGGCGAATCAGCTGTTGTTCGCGCAGCAAGGCCGCAAACTCACTCGGTTGCGTCTCCCATTGGATCGCGCGGGTGTTTTCGATGATCCGCCCGCCTTTTTCGTCTTCGTTGGCGGCGCTGAAATAGCTGAGCAGCCGATTTCGCAGCGACTTGCTCTTGCCCACATAGATCAGATCCCCGGAACGATCGAGCATGCCGTAGACACCCGGCACCCTGGGGCAGGATTGGTGAATTTGGCGTTTCAGCTGTTCTTTGGTCGTGGCCCCGACGGCTTCGATCGGGCGAGCGACGCGGGGATTGAAGGGATCGATCCCGAATCCAAATTCGTCGTGATTTGGCGATAGCACGTCCACGTGGAACCCTTCCCTGAGATTTCTTCACCGGCGATCAATCGGACCATTATGACCGAAACCGGGGCGGATTGAAAATCGCAGTTTCCGGCCGGGTGTTTGGAGGCCGGTCGCTGGCGAAGATTGGGGTGGGGTGCCGGTCGCTGACACGTCCCGCTGGGGCGCCTCAGCACGTGGCGTGAGCCAGTGGCGGGTGGGGATGGCTGAGGGGCTATCCCACCGGGGTCTCGTTTTCGTGCTGGTGCTCGATGAGTTCCGATTGGGTGGTGCGACACAGCTCGAGCAGTTCGTTGGTGTCGCGGAGCAGGTCGAGCCAGGAGATCTCTTGTTCGCTGGCCCGCTGGCGGATGCGATCAGCGGCTTTCGCGATTGAATCGATGTCACAGCGACGGGCGTACATTCCCAAACGTTCCGCCAGCGTCTGCATCCCCTCGGTGTCTTGGCTGTCGATGGCTGCGGCGAGGCGTTCGACTTGAAAGCCGATTTGAATGGCGGCTTCGCTATTGATCGTCGCGTCGGGCTCGGGTTTGCTGGTGACGACGCTGGCGAAGTGCTCCACCAATTCGGGATCGAACTGAGATCCGGCGTAGCGTCGCAATTCCTCGATCGCAACTTGATGCGAGCAACCGTCGCGGTAGACGCGGTCGGAAACCATCGAGTCATAGCTGTCGCAGATCGACAGGATGCGAGCCCCGATCGGGATCTCCACGCCGACCGGCAGATTTCGGAAGCGACCCGAGCCGTCAAAATGTGCTTGTCGAAACTGGACGGTTTCGGTCAGCTCTTGGCACTCGAACGCAGTCTCGATCAGTTCAACGCCGATGCGATCATGCCAGGCGATCAATTCCATTTCGTCGGGGCTGAGTTTTCCGCGTTTGAGCAGAATCTCATCGGAGACACCGACTTTGCCGATGTCGTGAAGCAGCGCGGCGATCTCCAGCACGTATTGGCTGTTCGAGTCCATGTATTGTTTGGAGACGCGGGAACAGAGGTCGGCCACACGACGGCTGTGTTGTGCGGTGGCGGCGTCGCGGTAGGAGAGCGATGCGATCAGCGCCGTGACCGCCTGGTAAGGGATTTCGGCCCGCTCCCGCGATTCGGGTTCTTCGCCATCCATTTGCGAGAGTTCCGGGCTGTAGGGAATCACGCAGTTGCGTCCGCCCCGTTTGGCGGCGTACAGGCAAACATCGGCTTGATTGATCAATTCCTGGGGATCGGAGGCGTTGAAGCGTGTTTCCGACACACCGACGCTGGCGGTCAAGCGAAGTTGAGCGGGTTCCTTGAAGGTGATTTGCTCGATCGACGCTCTGGTTTGTTCGGCAAATTCGAGGGCGGCCTCAAAATCAATGCCTGGCAACAGGACGCAGAATTCTTCACCACCATAACGGCAAACCAACCCGTGATCGCCATGGTTTTCTCGGAGCACACGAGACACTTCGCGTAACACGTCATCGCCGACACCGTGCCCGTAGGTATCGTTGACGCGTTTGAAGTGGTCGTTGTCGAACATGATGCACGAGAGCGGTTTCTGTTCCGCGGCGGCCATCGTCCACAGGTGGCCGAACCGTTCGAAGAAGGCGCGACGGTTCAGGCAACCGGTCAGTGCATCGGTGGTCGCCAGGATTTCCAGTTCTCGGTTTTTCTCTTCGATCTCATCGCGACTTTCACGCAGCATCGTCAGCATCGCTTCGAGCTGTTTGCGATGCTCTTCGATGTGGGTAACGTCCCGGAAGGTCGCCAATGCCCCGCGTCGAGCGTTTCCGCCACCGATCGGAGCGGCGTTGACCGAGAAAATGCGTTCGGCGCCGTTGTCGACTTTTAGATGCAGGATCTGTTCGGTGATCGTGGCGGACTCATCGATCGCCGTCATCCAGGGGAATTCGTTCTTGGATTGGTCGTGCTCAAACGTCCAAGGCAACTCGTTGGCACGCGATTCCACCAACAGCTCGGTCGGCACATCGACGGTTTCGGCGAACGCGCGGTTGGCCAGCACGATCTTGGCTTTTTCGTCCAACACCAACAGACCTTCGGCGAGCGTGTCGAGGGCTTGGCGAACGCGTTCGGGCACGACCTGGGTGGTGCTGAATACCCTCATCACTTTGCCCACAAACAGCGTGTAACCGAACATGCCGGTGATGCAGTAAAACGCCAACAGACGCATCAGAGGGTGTTCGGCAATCGCGCCAAAGGTCGATTGGTCGGGGGCTCGAAAGCAAAACTCGACCTCGCCCCATTCGCGTCGGTTCAGAGTGATCGGAACGGTGATCGCGTCGATTCCCCGGCTGTCGCTGGCCACATGACGCCAGAGATCGTCGTGGTGGCCGGCATTGACCTTCAAGTCCCCGTGCTTGCTGCGAACCCCGATGGAAAGCAGGTCGGCGTCGCGATCGACGAGGGTTTCGGCCGTCGCACGCAGGTCCACCCACTGTTGTTTTCGAACGTGGGCAGCCGCGTTGACCGCGACGGCTTCGCTGAGTCGCCGCCGTGACGCACTTTCAATCTTCGTCACATCAGGCAATAGCCCGAACCAGTGACTAGCCAAAATCAGGCTAGCACCGAGGCAGACCAACGCAATTGCGAGGCGAATCGATTGGAGATAGACCCTACCCAAGGTGCAGCTTTAAGCGGAAATGAGATGATGTGGTCAGCCTGGGGTGTCGTCACCCCGGTATCGAGCCAAGTTTTGCTTGCGCCTATGGACATGGGGGCGGGGAATCGCCAGCAAGTGATACGGCACACGAAAAGAAAACGGGATCGCGCCGCGATGAGAGGTTGTACCGATCGTGACGGCCAGCGAGCGTCTGACGCTGCCACGAATGGCGATTGGCGTCTACTTCTCAGGGGCGGGGCGAGTGCGTCTTCCTGGCGAGCTCCGATGCTGGCAATTGGCAAACCTTGACGACTGTGACGATTGTCCTCCGCGAGGCTGCCGTGAATACGCCAATTCGGCGCGGCGGATCGATCCGATTGATCGTTGCGACCGATCCCTCAGGTTGCGTACCCCTGCAAACCGCAGGAAATGCGTTTTCGTGCAGGACTGACTCGAGAATTTGATGCCACGGATGGGATTCGATCTGCATAAACTCTTCGCGCTTGTCATGGTGTTCACCATGATGATGGCGCGAGGTGTGTATGCCGAACACCCCACGGGCAGCCAAGCATTGGGGATTCCGCAGGCCAATTCGTCGGCGACGGCCCCATCCATGCCCGCGGTGGGGAGCTTGCCGAAGCGGTTGCCCCCCGCTCCGATGCCGCGTCTGCCTGATCCGACGCTTGCCGGGGAAGTGACGCCGATGCAGTGGTGGACCGATCGGGTCACCCAGCAAGTGCTCGATCGCGATCGCTGGGTCCGTTTTGACCTTGAAACAATCCTGTTGGATACCCTCGCCCACAGCCCCCGCATCTTGAGCGTTGGGTATGAAGCGAGTTCCACGTTCCAGCGGATTGTTCAGCAGGACGCCGAGTTCGACTCGACGATCCTGTTGAGTGGCAACCTCGGGGCGACCAACGACCCCGTGGGGAATACCCTCACGACCGGTGGGGCAGACCGGTTACGTGAAAAGTCGCTGAACTTCAGCGGCGGAGTGCGAAAGAAAACGCGGACCGGGACCGAGTTGGAATGGAATCAGGAAATCGGGTTCTTGGATAGCAACAGCTCCTTCTTTGTCCCGCGAGACCAGGGGAACGCACGGCTGAGTCTCAGTTTGACCAAGCCGCTGTTGTCACGCGGTGGGCGTTATTACAACGAGCGTTTGGTCACCCAGGCTCGGATCGAAAGCCGTGTCGCGTGGCAAGACATGCGGGGTGCGGTCGAGCAACGCATCGCCGATGTCATCGCCGCCTATTGGAAATTGTACGAGTCACGCGCCCAGCTGACCCAGCAACGTGAATTGCTCGCCCGCAGCCGCAACATTGAACGGTTGTTGGTCAGCCGCAAAGATTTCGACGCCGCCTTGATCGAGATCACCAAAGCCAAGCAGCGGGTGGCGCGTCGCGCCGACCAGGTCATCGACCTGGAAGCCGATCTAAAGAAGCAACAGGCACGGTTGGCCGCCCTGGTGGGCAGTGAAGCGATGATCGGAGCGGACAGCGATTTGGAGCTGATTCCGATGGCAGCTCCGGTGATCGACGGAGTGCGGTGGAATCTGCGTGATGCCGTTGCACAGGCCCTGCAAAACCGCCCTGAGGTTCGCGCCGCGACGTATGACGTCGAACTCTCCGCGCTGGAATTGCGGGTCGCCCGGGCAGAACTGGAACCACAGCTCAACTGGGTTTTCAATGGCTACCTGTCCCAGCTCAACGGCGCCAGCAAGGTCGCCAGGTCATTCGGCGAACAGTTTGACAATGCCCCCGGCATCTCGACGGGTCTGGAGTTCGAGCTTCCCCGGGGACGACGGGCGTTTCGGGCTCAGCACCGTGAAGCCTTGTTGAGGGCGCGGGAGCGATCGCAGAAGTTGCGAGAAGTGATTCAGCAAACCCAGTTTGACGTCGAAACCGCATTGATCGATCTGGAGCGTTTCGAAAAGCAACTGATCAGCAAACGTAACGTGTTGTCGACCGCGGTGACCGAAGAGAACATCTTGACGGTCCAGTGGCGGATCATCGGTGGCGATGATTCTCGCGTCGGCATCAAGCTGGAAAACTTGCTCGACGCACAGCAACGTCGGACCGATGCGGAAAAGGATCTGGTGAAGGTCGAATCGGCGTACATGATCGCGCTGGTCCAGCTGCAACGCGCGATGGGAACGTTGCTGATCAACGAGGGAGTTCGCCCCGTGCAATCGGAATGTTCCGGTGAGATCAACTTCCTGCATAACGACTATCAATCCACGGTCATTGGCCCGTCTATCGAAGCCGGCGATGAAACTCAGGCGGAGCCGGAAACGCCCCAGTCGAGTCCGCTTGATCTGTCTGGGTCGGACGGATCGCAGCGTGCCGCATCCAGCCTCAAGCTGACACCAACGCGGATCCCCTTCACAGGGGCTGCCGCGTCGGTGGGCTCGGTGACGGAGAGCCCGAGCCGCGACGATCGCGATACGGCCGAACAAGCACCGCGGAACGTCGCGGTGCCGCGACGCATCGGTCGACCGACAGCAATTCCCGCGTCCAATCCAGTCCAGCAGCGGCCGCCGCAACCACAACCAACGCCACGCGCCGACTGGCGGACACCCTCGGCGGGTTGGACGCAATCGCGATGACCGCGTCACCCACACCGCGCCCCGGGCGTACGAATACCGTCAACCTTTCAAAGACACCACCGAATCGCATGACCGTCATGAAATTCACTCAAAACCATCCAAGAAGAACGCGATCGAAGCGGCTCCCAATCACTGCCACGGTTGTGTTCTCGTTGTTGACCGGCGGGCTGGTGATTGTCTCCGCCACCGTGATCGCCCAGGACAACGCAGGTTATTCACAAACCTCGCGTTCCTCCCAAGGCTTTCGCGGCGGCTCGGTCACGATCGACTACGAAGGTTTCACCATCCCCAAGTTTGACATTCTTGTCGCCGCGACTGAGATCGGACGTCTGGATGAGGTGAACGTCAAAATCGGCGATCATGTTTCAAAAGGGCAAATCGTTGCCAAATTGGAAGACGGATTGCAAGTCGAAGCGGTGGCGACAGCACGCTGGCGGGCACAAATGCACGGTGAAACCGACGCCGCCAAGGCGGAAACCGCGCTGATGAAGCTGCGTTTGGAGCAACTGCAATCGTTGGCCGATCAAAACATTGCCCGTCCCGACGAATTGAAGCGAGCCTATGCAGACTGGGAGATCGCGAAATCGCGAGAATTGAACGCGGTGGAACAAGACCAGCTTCGAAAACTGGAACTGTCACGCTACGAACTGCAATTAAGGCGGCGCAAGGTGCTCGCGCCGATGGATGGGGTGGTCGCCGAACTGTTCCATGCCCCCGGCGAATACATCACGCCGGCAGATCCGGCTGTGATTCGATTGGTGGTGCTCGATCAGATCTATGGGGTGTTCAACGTCCCCGTCGAAGAAATCGGCATGATTCAACAGGGCGACCAAGTTCAGGTGTTCATGGTCAGTGCGTCCAAAAGCGTGCGCGGGGAAGTCGCATCGCTTGCCCCCGACATTGACGGGGAAAGTGGCACAATCATGGTCAAGGTCTTGTTGGACAACGAGAACGGTGAGCTTCGAGCCGGGGACCGATGCCGGATGAGACCTGCACGGAACCAGACGGCGAAACAGGAACGGATCCAATTGCCGTTGACTCGGCGTATCGGTGCCAACGTTCCCTCCGACGTTCCCGCCAGCCAAAGTGGGGTGCAGCGTATCCGATGAGCACCAAGCCTCCTTTGCTCAACGATGGGTCGACAAAGACGACCCCCAGCGGACCTGCGTCAGCATCGCCGGATAGCGATGCTGCGCGTCGGGACGCGACGCGAGCAGAGTCTGCTTCGTCAGGGGATTGGGCCAAGACGGTGACGTTGATCGAAGTGGTCGCGGAGGCCAACGATCAATCCGAGGCGGTGGTGGCATTGGTGCAATGCATCGCCAAGCAATTTCCCGCCAGCAGCGTGCGCTGTGGCATCGGTTCGACCCGACTGCGCCGGTTCTATGATTCCCGCCTGGGTTGGCTGGGGCCCGCAAGTGAACTTTATCAAAACGCGGCCGAAAGCTGGGGTAAAGAAGCGTCGCCGGTTCCAACCCGACCCTCCGTTCCAGCGGAACTCGCTGCCAAGACACCGCAAAAAGACAGCGACGCGATTCGCTTGAACCTGGATGACGAAGTCGGGTTGGGGCGTTGCGTGTTGTGGATCGAAGGTGGGCCGGTGCCGGCCGCCGACCGCACTTGGTTGCGACGTGCGTTGCCGGCGTTGCGGGCAATCATTTGGACTCGCAGCGGCGGCGTGGCGGCACAACTGTCGCGATGGCTAGCCCAAAGCGGTTTGAGTACACGGATTTGTTTGGGGTTGGCCGGCTTGGCCGTCCTTCTGCTCGCGATTTGGCCGGTTTCTTATCGCGTTCGTTGCACCACACTTGTCCGCCCCAAACATTCGCGAGTTGTATCGGCTCCGTTTGACGCGACGTTGTTGTCGACCCACGTGCAACCCGGCGACGCTGTCCAGCGAGGTGATGTGTTGATCTCACTCGATGGTCGTCCGCTCCGCTTGGAACTGGAGACCGTGGAAGCTCAGATCGGTCAGGTGCTAAAGGAACGTGACGTTGCGATGGTCGGCGGTCGGGTCGCCGAATCCCAACAGGCCAAGTTAAAGATCCGAGAACTCAACCGACAACGTG
This sequence comes from Rhodopirellula sp. SM50, assembly GCF_002289565.1. Taxonomy (GTDB): domain Bacteria; phylum Planctomycetota; class Planctomycetia; order Pirellulales; family Pirellulaceae; genus Stieleria. Next base: position 42,735 of record NZ_NTFY01000046.1, read on the forward strand.
ACCTGCTGCTGAGTCGATTGGATCGTCTCAACGTGATCAGCCCGATCGATGGTGTGATCGTCTTGGGTGATCTGAACCGGTCCATCGGTGCTCCATTGGAAACGGGGCAAGCTGTTTTGGAGATCGCACCGCTCAATGAAATGTTGATCGAATTGGAGATCCCGGAGTATGAGATCAGCTACGTCGACAAGGGGACGTTGGCACGCGTCCGGTTGACAGCCGCCGAAGGCGATCAGATTGAACAACCGATCGACGCGGTCTACCCCAGCGCCGAGCTGCGCGATGATCAAAATGTGTTCGTCGCGCACATCAATGTCGACAACCGCGCCGGCACGCTGCGTCCGGGAATGCGCGGCGATGCGATCGCGTACGGTCCGGTACGCCCCTGGCTGTGGTCGATGGTCCGTTCGGGCTGGGAGAAGACCTTGTGGTGGATCGGGTACTGAGACATTTCTATGGACGATCAATCCAGCCATTCGACCCGAGACGGAGCCACGATTGACCCGTTGTCGGTCATCGTTGAAGTCGATCCGGCGGTGGAATTCTCATTGCGCGGGCAACGCACGCAAACCGTTTACGTTGCCAACGATCGACGAACCGGAAAATTCTATCGGTTCGGCGCGCGTGAATATCATGCCGTGACGTTGATGGATGGTGAGCGGACGCTCGGTGAAATCTACCGCCAACTGCAGCAGGACGGTTTGTTGTGGTCCGAAGTCGATGTGATCGCGTTCGCCAAGGAGTTGACGCAACACCGCTTGGCGGTGGTCGTCACCGCTGCCGACGACGCTCGTGCCCCCGGAGCAACCGGCGAAAGGCCGGATCCGCCAGCCGGTGAAGCCGAGACGGAACCGGGAGTCGCGGCGTCCGGGACCGCGGCAGGCAAGACCGCATCGGCACCCCCGAAGCGGTGGTTCGGCGTGACGCTGCGACTCCTCGGTGGGTTGCTGACGCAGCGTTTTCCACTTGCCGACGGAGACCGGATCGCCGCGAAACTGCTGCCCGCCTTTGGGATCCTGTTCGGCGTTCCCGCGATGATCGTCTGGGCGGTGCTCGTGGGGGCTGGAGTCGGCGTGGTGTGGTCCAACGCCGACGCCTTCTCCGCAGAGGTGCGACGTGTGTTTGACCAACAATTGTGGTTGGTCCTGGCCGTCTTGTGGTGCGTGTTGAAAGTGGTTCACGAATGTGGACATGCGGTGTGTGCGAAATACCACGGCGTTCGTGTCGGACGGATGGGCATCATGTTCTTCCTGTTCGCGCCACTGGCCTATGTGGACGTGACCGACGCATGGAAACTGGTGCGACGCCGCGATCGCGTGCAAATCGCATTGGCCGGCGTCTACGTGGAACTTGCCATCGGAGCCACCGCGGCGTTGCTTTGGTGGTTCTGTCCCGTCGGATTCACCAAACATCTCGCCGCACAGGTCTTCCTGGTTGCGGGGCCGGCGACGATTCTGGTCAATGCCAATCCACTGCTGCGGTTGGACGGCTACTATGTGTTAAGCGACTTGCTGGAGATCCCTAATCTTCGTGCGCACGGGCGGGCACGATTGGGGGCGATGATCGAGGCCTTGCTGTTTCGCATCCGGATGCCCGAGAGTCCCTTGGCCGGCTGGCGAAAAGACTTCGCCGCCTTCCATGCATTGTGCTCGGTGGTGTTTCAACTGGTCTGGATGTCGGGATTGGTGTTTGCCATTGCGACTTGGGCCAAAGGTTTCGGAATCTTGATCGCGATCGTGGCCGCGACGATGTGGGGCGTGCTACCCCTGTTGCGATGGATGTTCAAGATTTGGACACTCGAGCCACGCAACGGTTGGGGCTTGAATTTCTATCAACGGCGTCTGCTTGGCATCTGCACCCTCGTCTGTCTCGGCGTCCAGTATGCGACGGTGCAGAGTTCGCCGTTGGCGCGCCGTGTGCCGGTGGTGGTGCAGTTCCAAGACGAACAAATTGCGCGCGCCCCCGTGGATGCATTTGTCGCGTCCGTCTTTGTACGGTGTGGCGATCGCGTCGAACGGGGAACCTTATTGTTGGAACTGGATCAGCCGGAACTGGTGCTGCAGCGAGATCAGCTGATGGATCAGCGTGACGTCGAGTTGGCCAAGGCGATCCAGCACCGTCAGCGCAGTGAGCTTGCTCTGTCCGAGGTTGCGAAACAGAACGCGGAAAGTTTGGAACGTCGGCTCGCCGAGATCGATGATCAAATCGACAGCATGCGAATTTTGGCGACCCGTAGCGGCAAGATCACCACACCGGCGACGAACCAACTGCTAGGGCGTTACGTCAAACAGGGCGAAGAACTGCTGCGGGTTTCCGATCCCCAGGAAAAGGAAATCTTGGCAATCGTCGCCGAAGACACTCTGGAAGCCTACAAGAAGGCGTCCTCGTCCAAGCAAGTCGCTTCGATCCGTCTGCGGGGCGGCGTTTCAATCACGGCGCCGCTGCAGGATTTACAACCTTCCGCCAGCCGGACCCTGCCGCACCCTGCCTTGGCGGCAACGGCGGGAGGCCCGTTGGCAGTGCAGATGCTGCAGCAATCGGAGTCCAACGAGTTGGTGCATCCCCAATTGCGTTCGGTGTTGCCCTTGGATCCGTTGACCAGCATGGCGGTACAATCGGGGCAAATCGGTCGACTCACCATCCCCGATGATCGCAGTCTGGTCTCACGGATCTGGGATCACCTGCAGTCGCGTTAGTGCTGCGGGATCCCCTAGTATTCCGTGTCAGCTCAAGTTTCGGGTCGAGCAAACTGGCGTAGGTCACGCTGTGCGTGACAATAAGTAAGTCATGCACAGCATGACCTACCCGAAAACCACGGTGACACGGAATACGAGTCGTTGGTCGCGACGAAGCAATCGGAAGTGAATCGCCATTGATGAATGAACTGTCTGACCCGCCGGAAATCGAAACGCCCATACGCTCCTCACTGCTGACGGATGTGTTCGCGGCGCTGGCGCGGTTAGCTTGTCTGGCGGTGCTGCTGGTGACGGTCGCGACTCTGTTGGCCCGTTGGTTCTGGGTATCGGACCTGCTTGCCAATCTGCGAACCCAGCAATTGATCGCCATTGCGGTCGTGATCGCGCTGTGCGCGATCGGCAGGCAGTCCCGCTTGGCGTCGATCGCCGCGGTCTGTTTCCTTGTGCACTTCGCTGCCATGTTTGCTCAACGGGTACCCGACCCGATGTCCGCAGCGGACGTTGAGCCAACGTTGCGCGTGATGACCATGAATGTGTTGACCAGCAACCGGTCGTATCAGGGGGTGTTGGACGAGATCCGCCAGGTCGATCCGGACGTGGTCGCGATCCTGGAACTCAGTCGCGGAATGGACAATTATTTGACGGACCAATTGAGTCCCCGATATCCGCACGCAGTGACGCGTCCCCAAGATCACGGGAACTTTGGAATCGGCGTCTACAGCAAACACCCGTTCGCCGATGCCGACGCGTTCGAACTGAACGAGTCCATCAAATCGATCGAGGTCGAGTGTCTGGGGTGTCGATTGATCGCGACGCATCCCTTGCCGCCGATGGGCGCTGGCCAGTTTCGTTCGCGCAATGAACACTTGCAGTTGCTTGCCGACCGAATTCGTCGATCGCAAAAACGCGCCGCTGAGCAGCCGATCATCGTGATGGGAGATTTGAACGTGACGCCCTGGTCACCGCACTTCGGCGAATTCGAACGCCGGTCGGGGCTGCGGCGGGCCAAGCGAGGGCTTGCCGTCACGCCAACCTGGTACGCCAGTGGTTCGCGTTTTCCGATGGGGCTGGTCCTGGATCACATCTTGATCAGCCGGTCGCTCGAATGTGCGAGCTATCGCGTAGGACCGGACATCGGGTCGGATCACCGCAGCGTCAGTGTCCAGCTGAGGCGGTTGCCGGATGGGCATGCGTTGGAGGCTGGTTTCGCGGGCCAGACGCCGCAGTAGCGAAGGTCGCCGCGGCGCTAGTGAGGATTGAGCGGCTAACAAGTGTTGCATCAATGGGAGTGGGATAGGCTTCCAGCCTGTCGATGCCGAAATGACGAGCCTGGAAGCCTATCCCACTTATTTTCCGCTCATTGCTTACCGGAGTCGCCGATGACGCCATGTTTGTGACGCACGATTTCACCTTCGACCAGATAGATCGTTTCCTCGGCCAAATTTTCCGCCAGATCGCCGATGCGTTCCAGGTGTCGCGAGGCGCTAAAACAATGAAACGCCGGTTCGATCAGCGACGGGTCGGCTTTGATCAGCTCCTGCAGATGTTCAATGATCTGGCGGTTGTGTTGATCGACCAGGTCGTCCATCTTGATGACTTCGACCGCCATCTTCGCATCGTTAGTGACGAACGCATCCAGGGAACGCCGGACCATGCGAATGGTGGCATCGACCATTTCGGTCATCTGTTCGGGAACGGTAAACACCGGAAACGCCGACATGGCTTTGGCCCTTTCGGCGATGTTGCACGCCGTATCGGCCATGCGTTCCAATTCGCCGTTGACCTTGACCACCGTGATCAGCCAACGCAGATCGCCTGCCATGGGCTGGTGAAGCGCCAGCAGTTTCAGGCACTCCTCTTCGATTCGTACATCGGTGATGTCGACACCCTCATCGCTTTCGACGACACGATCGGCGAAATCGGTTCGGCGTTCGACGAGCGCGCGAACCGCCATTTGGATCATCTGCTCGACGACCGTGAATTGGTTAACCAGCTGCTCGCGAAGACTTTCCAGTTCGCGCTGGAGGTGTTTTGACATCAAAGTTATTATCCAAACTTGCCACGGACGTAGTCGTCGGTCTGTTTCTGCTGTGGCCGGGTAAACACCTGCTCGGTGGGACCGGCTTCAATCAATCTGCCTTCGAAAAAGAACGCCGTTTTATCACTGCAGCGAGAGGCTTGCTGCATGTTGTGCGTCACGATCACGATCGTGTACTGGGTTCTCAGTTCAAAGATCAGGTCTTCGATCGCCAACGTACTGGATGGATCCAGTGCGCTACAAGGTTCGTCCATCAATAGCACTTCGGGCCCCACGGCGATCGCCCGGGCGATGCACAATCGCTGTTGCTGTCCACCGGACAAACCGAGCGCCGGTCCGTGCAGTCGATCTTTGACTTCGTCCCAGACCGCGGCTTTTTGCAAGGACCATTCGACCAGTTCGTCCAATTCGGACTTGGACGTTTTCATGTGCAGTCGCGGACCGAAGGCGACATTGTCGTAAATGCTTTTGGGAAACGGATTCGGTTTTTGAAACACGATTCCGACTTTTCGGCGGAGCCCGACGACATCCAGACCGGGGTCCAGGACGTTGATCTCGGCGTGATCATTGGATGCGTCGCCGCTGATCGCAAGCCGGCCCTTGGCTCTCGCGCCGGGGACGACATCGTTCATCCGATTGATCCACTTGAGCAAGGTACTTTTGCCACAACCGCTGGGACCGATGAACGCGGTCACCTTGTGCTTGGGGATTTCCAGTGACAGGTCGTGGATCGCTTGGAAATCGCCATACCAAGCATTCAGCTTCTCGATGTGAATCAGCGTTTGATCGGGGAGTGCATCGGGATTCTCCTCCGATTCGATCGCTGGCGTTACGCTTGACATGACTTCGCGGGGTTCAAGATTGAGCTTTTTGGACGTGATGACGAATATAGATCGCCGTCGAGTTCAAGAGAAGTAAGATGACCAGCAGGACGATGATGGCGGCGGCAGAAAGTTCCTTGAACTCGTCTTGTTGGCGTCCGGCCCAGTTAAAAATCAGAACCGGCATCGTGACCGCGTCGTCCATCAGGTGTTTGGGACCGCTGCTCTTGGCCACCGCGGCACCCATCACGACCAGAATCGGAGCGGCCTCGCCGATGGCCCGTCCCATCGCCAAAATCGAGCCGGTCATGATGCCGGGCAACGCGGCCGGCAGACAGACATCACGGACGGTCTGCCAGGTCGTTGCCCCCAGGCCCATCGATGCTTCACGCAGCGATGACGGCACCCCCCGGAGCGATTCCTGGGATGAAATGATGATAATCGGCAGGATCACCAGCGCGAGCGTCAGCCCCCCGGATAGAAAGCTTTTGTCGAACGGGAGCCGAAAGTAATACCAGTTTCGCTCGGTGATCGTCCCACCAATCGCGCCGGCCCGAACCGTTTGACGCCGAATCGCGGGGTCGGAGGGCTTGGGAGTCCCCGGCGTCCAAATCGAGATCTCGATCGGATTGCCATCCGGATCGACGGCTCGGAACGGCTCGTCAAACGTGGTCTGACGCTTGGTGGGATCCGATTGCGGCACAAAGACGACGTGTCCCGGTTCCAAAGTCAGCACTTGGTAAAAGTGCTTGTATCCCATGATCTCCATGCCCGCCGACTCGTTGACGCGAATCTGGCCGAACACGTTGAACATGTAAACGAACACGGTCAGCCCCAGCAGCCCGTAGACGATCGAAGGCACGCCGGCGAGATTGGAGATATTTAATTGCACGAACCCATGGATCCACCGCAATAACTTGTTCGTCGGTTGGAACTCTTCCAAAAAGACAGCCGTTCCCACGCCCAGTGGCAGTGCGACGACCGCACAGGTGCCACAGACGAACAGCGAACCGAGGATGGCCGGCCACATCCCGCTTCGCTCGATCTCCAATTCGCTGTGGGCCCGGGTCAACAGGTCGGTGGACAACCGCGACTGCCCTTGGCTCCAAATCGAAACCATCAAGACGACCAGGATGACCACGCTGATCAACGCGATCGCGACACAAAGAAAATAGAACCACAGGCTGAGCCGCTTTCGCCGTTTCGCGTTGTCGGCCAAAAATTTTTCGTCCTGGTTGACGATCGCGTCAGGGATGGAGCTCATTGGTACGACTCCTTGAAGCGTCGGCGGATGATTTGGCCGCCCAGGGTCATGAGAAACGTGATCGTGAATAGCGTCACCGCGACCGCGTAGAGGCTGTAGTATTGCACGGTCCCGTATTCACTTTCGCTCTTGATCATCTCAACGATGAAACCTGTCATCGTTTGAGCTTGTTGCGTCGGGTCGAGCGTCATCGTGGGCAGCGTTCCGGCGGCCAACGCGACCACCATGGTTTCACCGATCGCTCGACTGAAGGCGAGTAGGAACGCCGAGATGATGCCGCTGAGCGCCGCGGGGACGACGACCTTGACGGACGTTTCAAACGGAGTGCAGCCGAGTCCGTAGGCGCCTTCCCGCAAGCTGCGAGGCACCGCACGCATCGCGTCCTCAGACAGACTGCAGACCATCGGCAGACAGAGGATGCCGACCGCGATCCCCGCGCTGGTTGCATTGAACGTCGAAAACGCTCCCTCGCTGATCAATTGAAGCGAAGGACTGATGACGAGAATCGCGAAGTAGCCGAGCACGACCGTGGGCACCCCGGCAATGATTTCCAAGGTCGGCTTGAGCCAGGATCGGATTTTTGCCGATGCGAACTCGCTCAGGTAGATCGCGGTGATCAACCCCAGCGGCAACGCGATGATCATCGCGATCAGCGTCACACGGAACGTCCCACTGAGCAGCGGCAGGATGCCAAACTTGGCCTGCGCCAAGTCCTTGCTCTGCAATGCGGTCCACTCGGTGTCGGTCAGAAACCCCGACATCGTGACCGCTTCGCTGCGAAAGAAGCCTGCACTTTGCGTGATCAGCATGTAAATGATGCCGACCGTGATCAGCACGGTTGCCGTGGCGCACAACGCCAGCGAAATCACGATCAGACGTTCCGAGAAAGCACCCGAGCGGGTCGACCGAAACTCGCGATTTTGAAGGGATTTGGGGAGCGCCATCAGTTCACCGTCTGCTTCCGATTGCAACGGGCAGCCACCGTTGGTGTGTTTAGCCTTTAGGCGATACCCGGTCGCTGCGAAGCAGCGACCGAAGGCGGCTAAAGCCTGCACACCAACACGTGTGCCCGTGCCATTCTACTTGGTCAAGTTTTCCGGCTGATAGATGTCAGCGACCGCACCACTTCGCGAGTTCCCTTCGGCGTCGATGTAGTGAGTCCCGGCGTTTTCTTCATCCAGGTTTTTCAAGCCACGCTGCATGATCTCGTCAGGCAAGCGTACATAGCCGACGCGTTCACAAAGAGTCGGCGCGTTTTCCAGGAAGTACGACACAAAGGTAGCAACTTCGGCCCGGGGCAACGAGGCGGTGCTGACGTAGATAAACAACGGACGGCTGAACGGTGCGTACGCTCCGCTGGCGATGTTTTCCGGCGTCGGCAAGTAGGCTTTCTCGTCCTTGGGGTTGACGATCTTTGCGGCCTTCAGCTTGTCTTTGCTCTCTTCGTAGTAGGCCACTCCGAAGAATCCGATCGCATAAGGGTTTCCGGCGACACCGTTGACCAGCACGTTGTCGTCTTCGTTCAAATTCATGTCGTTTCGAAGCGCGTCCTCGGATTTTCCGATCACGACTTCGCGGAAATAGTCATACGTCCCGCTGCCGGTTCCCGGGGCAAAGATCTCGATGGTCTCGTTCGGCCAACTGGAGTCTACGTCGCTCCATTTCTTGGCCGCGTCAGCACCGACAAAGATCTGTTTCAGTTGCTCGACCGTCAACGTGTCGACCCAATCGTTTTTGGGGTGCACCACGATCGTCAGTCCGTCATAGGCGACGGGGATTTCGATGAACTCGACGCCGTTTGCTTTGCACGCCTCGAATTCGCCCGGCTTGATCGGACGCGATGCGTCGGAGATGTCGGTTTCTTTGTTTTGAAACAGGTTGAATCCGTTTCCGGTTCCTTTTCCGTCGACGTTCACTGTGACGTCGGGATAAAGCTTGGCAAACTCTTCTTTGACCGCGTTTGCGATCGGTTGCACCGTGCTGCTGCCGTTGATCTTGATCGTGCCGGTCAGGTTGGACGCGGCGACCGCGGTGTTCGATTCGCCTGCGGTTTCGGTCGACGTGGATTCCGACTTGCTGCCGCATCCGACCATTCCGATCAGCAGACTCGATACCAACGCAAAACAGCCGATCGCTCGTTTCCGATTCAGGGGCATCGTGCGAGTAGTGATTTGAAGGAACATCCCAGCAAAACTCCGGTAAATATTGGGGGGGAACCCGTGTCGCGATTCGAAAGCCCGCCGGTCCCCGAGGGAGCGGCAGAGCGTGCCCCGAAGTGGGCCATGCGCGGAAAGATAGCAGCGACTGTCTGAATTGACGACCGTCTAGCGGACGCTACCCGTGTGAAGATTCGATGAACATCGACCGCGGTGCACCGATATCCAGCAATTCCCCGCGTCGCGTCCGATTTCCATCCCGAGAGCCGACCACAAACTTGGCGACTTTCTGGGAGTTTTCGTCCGTTCTGCCGGATTTCTTCGCGCCGGGTGAGCGTACCGCCGATGCTGCCCCCCCACAGGAGCGTGTGCGATTTCCACTCGTTCCAGGGCTCCGCCTTGGAACGCTTCTGGTGGTGTGGCTCCGCCACACGCGGTTCACGGGCAGGAGGCGGGAGCCTCCAATACAGTGTGTTCCCAGGCGGAGCCCTCTACGCCGTGAACGACTTTTTAGCGGTAGGGCGCGAGCCCTCCGGTGTGTTGGCAAAGATGCGCAAGCCCAATGCCATCTACTTTGACGCTAAGCGGGGTGTTTTTGTTAGCGGTAGGGCGCGAGCCCTCCGAGGCTGTGAGTTATTGGTTTACATCAGCACTCACCTTCGTTTTTGACATGATTTCAAAAACGGACAGAAAAATT
>NZ_NTFY01000047.1 GCF_002289565.1 Rhodopirellula sp. SM50
GCAGAGCCGCCCCGCCATTGCGTTCCCAGGCGGAGCCTTGGAACGAGGGTTGAAGACGCTAAGACTTTTGCAGCGCCGGCCCTCTCTGGCGTTTGCTTGCTGCGCAAACGCCGTCTCTCCCAGAGGGAGAGAATCTAATTGGTTGCCAAATCCCGCAGCAAAAGAATCGACGTCCCGAGCCGCCCCGCCATTGCGTTCCAAGGCGAAGCCTTGGAACGAGGGTTACGAACGCTGAAGATGCTCAGCCCCCTTCGGCTTCGCTCAGCACGGCCATGAACGCTTTTTGGCTGATCTCGACATTGCCGACCGCCTTCATGCGTTTCTTGCCTTCTTTCTGTTTCTGCAACAGCTTGCGTTTTCGCGTGATGTCACCGCCGTAACACTTGGCTGTCACATTCTTTCGCATTGCCGGGACGGTTTCTCGGGCGATGACGCGACTGCCGACGGCGGCTTGGACCGCGACTTCAAACATGTGTCGGTCGATTTCGCTTTTCAGCTTCTTGGCGACCGCGCGTCCGCGTCGGTCGGCATCGGCCCGGTTGCAAACGATACTTAACGCGTCGACCCGGTTGCCGTTGACCAGGAAGTCCAAGCGGCACAAATCGGCGGCTTCGTAACCGACCATCTCGTAGTCCAACGTTCCGTAGCCGCGGGTGCAGCTCTTGATTTTGTCGTGCAAGTCATAGACGACTTCGGCCAACGGGATGTCGTAGGTCAACATCGCCCGCTGGGCACCCAGGTATTCTTGCGACTTCTGAATGCCGCGTCGTTCTTGACACAGTTTCATCACCGCACCGATGAAGTCGGTCGGGACGATGATGTTGCAGCGCACGATGGGCTGACGAAACTCTTCGATGTCGCCCGGATCTGGGACGTCTTGCGGTTTGTGCACCGTCTTCGTCTCGCCGCGCTTGTTGACGATCTCGTAGGTGACGTTGGGCGCGGTTTGCACCAGGTCGATGTCCGATTCGTTCTCCAGCCGTTGCTGGATGATCTCCATGTGCAACAGCCCCAGGAATCCACAGCGGAATCCGAACCCCAAGGCGTCACTGGTCTCGGGCTCGAATTCGAAACTGGGATCATTGACCGCCAACCGCTCCAAGGCGTCGCGGAGGTCGCTAAAGTTCTGTCCGTCGCTGGGGAACAACCCGCAGTAGACCATCCGTTTAGGGCGCGCGTAGCCCGGCAGGGCCGGGGCGGGGTTGTCACCGGCGATGCTGACGGTGTCACCGATGTGCACGTCACCGATGCTTTTGATGTTGCAAATCAGATAGCCGACTTGGCCGGCCACCAATTCGTCGCAGGCGACACGCTGGGGCGCGAACTGGCCCAATTCGACGACGTCATGAGTCGTTCCGGCGCGGAGGAAGCGGATTTTCTGGCCCTTGCGTACCGTTCCCTGCATCACGCGAACGTACGTGATCGCGCCGCGGTAGTCGTCGTAGTTGGAATCAAAGACCATCGCTTGCAGGGTTGCCTGCGGGTCACCGGTCGGGGCGGGAATCCGATCGACGATCGCATCGACCAGCGCCGCGACACCTTCGCCGGTCTTGGCACTCACCCGCACGCAGTCGTCCGGATCGGTTCCCAGCGAGTGCATCATCTCCTCGGCCACTTCGTCCGGCCGCGCGTGTGTCAGGTCAATTTTGTTGATCACCGGGATGATGTGCAGGTCATGCTCCATCGCCGCGTAGGCGTTGGCAACCGTCTGAGCCTCGACGCCTTGGAAGGCGTCGACCAACAGCAAGGCGCCTTCGCAGCAGGCCAACGATCGAGACACTTCGTATTGAAAGTCGACGTGGCCGGGCGTGTCGATCAGGTTCAATTCATAGTCCACGTTTCCGCGTTTGTAGCGCATCGCAACCGCGCGGGCTTTGATGGTGATGCCTCGCTGACGTTCCAGTTCCAGATCGTCCAGCAATTGCTCTTTCATCTGTCGTGTGCTGACCGTCCCCGTCTCCTCGAGCAGTCGGTCGGCGAGCGTGCTCTTGCCGTGATCGATGTGGGCGATGATGCAGAAGTTTCGAATCTGTTTGGTCATGATTGTTTCATTGCTTGTTTTCGCGCGTACCCGGCCAATCCGAGGTATCCCGCGTCGGCACCCAGGTTCGCGAAGGCGATGGAGGTGCCGTCAAATACATTTTCAAAGGTCCGGCTTTTGAATTCTTCGAGAATGCCGGACAAAAACCGTTCTCCGATCGGGCAACCGCTGCCGCCAAAGTTCATCGCGCCGCCCAGCGTTACCACGCCGGGGTCCAGTGCGTGCACCAGCGACGTGATCCCGATCCCCAGCCATTGTGCCGTTTCGTCCACGATTTCAAGTGCCACGGCGTCACCTGCGTCGGCGGCCTCGTAAACCTTTTTCGCCGTCAATTCGCTGTTGCTGCCCCCCAACAGGCCACCGAGCGAACTCTCCGCACCGGCGGTCAGCCGTTCACGGGTGCGGTCCACCACGGCGCTGGCACTGGCATAGGCCTCCAGTTGCCCGCGGCCCCCGCCCCAGACACACAACCGCGCCTGGGGCGAAGGATCCACCAGGATGTGTCCACACTCGCTGCCGAAACTGTTCACTCCGTTGACCAACTCGCCGTCCACAATGATCCCTCCGCCGACGCCCGTGCCCAGGGTCAACAGAATCATCGAATTCGAATCCCGTCCCGTCCCGATCCAAAATTCCCCGAATGCCGCCGCGTTGGCGTCGTTCAAGAACGATATCGGACGTCCGAGCAACTCCTTCAGTGCATCAACAATTGCAAATCCCCACCAGGAAGGCAATTGCGGTGGAGCGACCAGAAGTCCGTTGGCAAGGTCCATCGGCCCGGGGGCGCCCAAGCCGATGTGTGGAACCTGTCCCACCACACCCAACCGGCTCTCGACCTCCGAGACCACGTCGGCGATTCGCTGCATCGCGGCCGGAGCCCCTTCACCCTCACGGGTCGGGATTTTCTCATAGGCGACCGTGTAGCCCTGTTCATCGACCAAACCGAGTTTGATCCCCGTGCCGCCAATGTCGATGCCCCAATAGTACGGTGCACTCGACTGCTCAATGGGGTGGATTTGAGACGACGTGACGGGCGCCGGGTCGCTGGAAAGACTCATAGTTGCGTTTTGGGGTTTGCCCGTGGGTTGGGCCTGACAGTTGATCGGATCTGACCGTTGATTGGATCTGACCGTTGATTGGATCTGACAGGGCGGAGTATAGAAACGGTCCGCTATAGTCACAACGAGCGTTTTCCCACAGTTTCCCCCCAATCCGTACCCCCCCCCATGAAAGTTGTGTATTTGACCGCTGGAGCTGCAGGAATGTTTTGCGGCAGTTGCATGCACGACAATGCGATTGCCCGCGCCTTGGCCTCCATCGACGTCGAGTGCATTCTGCAACCGGTGTACACGCCGATTCGGACGGACGAAGAAAGTGTTGCCGATGGGAAGGTTTTTCTTGGCGGCATTCACGTCTATTTGTTGCAACAGATGCCCTGGTTGCGGTTCCTGCCCCGCCCGGTCCGCGGCCTGTTGGATGCTCCAGCGCTGGTCCGCTGGGCGACGCGCCGCGCCGGCGGCGTCGATCCGGCAAAACTCGGCGAGCTGTCCATTTCGATGTTACGCGGAGCCGACGGACGCCAAGCCGAAGAATTCAATCGTTTGACCGACTGGATCGCCACGGAACTCAAACCCGACGCCGTCGTGCTGACGAATCTTTTGATCGGCGGCGGACTGCCGCAACTGCGCGAGCGGCTGCCCGACGCCAAGTTGATCGTGATGCTGCAGGGCGATGACATCTTTCTCGATCATCTCCCCCAAGCGGCCCGCAGTGCGGCGATCGAACTTTGCACCCAACTGGTCCGCTACGTGGATCACTTCTGTGTCCACAGCGAGTTCTACGCCCAAAAAATGGGCGCGCTGTTCGAGATTCCCGACGAGAAACTGGTCATCACGCCGCTCTCGATCGATCCGACACCGTTTGCGGCGAGCGCTCGCCCCAACGATCCTTCCGAAGGCGAATTTCGTTTGGGATACTTGGCCCGCATCGCACCGGAAAAAGGATTGCATCGCTTGGTCGAAGCCTTTGAACGCATCGCCGCCGACGACCCGACCATCACATTGCACGCGGCCGGTTGGCTGGGCAACGGAAACGAACCCTACCTGCGCTCGCTCCAAAAACGTTTGCACGATGCGGGTCTGGCCGAGCGGTTCACCTATCACGGCAGCCCCGATTTGGCCGGCAAGGTGCGTTTCCTGCAAAGCATCGATCTGTTGAGCGTGCCCACCGAATACGAAGACCCCAAAGGATTGTTTGTGTTGGAGTCGTTGGCGGCCGGAACACCGGTCGTGATGCCCGACCACGGTGCCTTCGGCGAATTGGTTCGTTCCACCGGCGGCGGCGTGTTGGTCGCCCCGGACAGCATCGACGCCCTCTGCGCCGCGATCGAAGCACTGAAGGCGGATCCGAGCCGACGACGCGCGCTGGCCGAAGCCGGCCGGCGCGGCGTCGACGAAAAGCACTCCATCGCCACCGCCGCCAAACAGCTGGCGGACCTGGTCGGGCAGGAAAAGGTCAGGCTGTAACTTGCGGAACGATGAAGCGATGACTGGGCCCACGGATGGCAGCGCGAACCCACGGATTTTTTTCACCCTGTCATCCGTGGGTTCGCGCTGCTATCCGTGGGCATTCTTTTCCGTGGATTGCCCGGTAAGATTGCTGGAGTGCTTCGTCAAGAGTTTAACGCCGTAGCGTCGCGGCCGTGATGGGAGCAGGCACAAAGGCCAATCCGCTCTACGCCGCTCTACGCCGCGCGACGGACCGTGGCGACGGCCCGTTGAAAGTCGTCTTGCAACAAGGACCTTCGTCGCCGGAAGGGGGTGAGGACTCGGCTGGCTTTGTCTCTCAAAATCTGGGTGACCCACAACGGGTTGATCTTTGATTGACTCATCAGGTGTATCCCGCGATAGGAAACCAGTTGACGACCGTAGTGCGCCGCGACGGTCTGCAACGCCCGCTTGGACCACAGACTGATGTGTTGGCCGCCGTCCAAGACGTAGTACCACCACTGATCGGGTTGCGGGGCGGGATCGGGAACCGGCTCGGTGGAGATCAGCCAGTGATCGGCCGTCGCATCCATCCGTTGCAATTCCCTGTGCGGATTTTCGAAGTGTTCAAAAACTTCAAACGCTGTCAGGAAATCAAATCCGTTGGCCGACGATTCGGCTTCCAGCCCCGCGGCAAACAGGTTTTGACAGTACGGGTCACGATGCAGAAAATGGTGTCCCCGGTCACGCATCATTCGCGTGAACATCCCGTAGCCGCCGCCATAGTCCAGGCAGTGAAAGGCCTTGGGATAAATGAATCGCAGCAGCAGATCGGTGATCCGAGCGAACCGTTCGTTGCGTGCGATCAGCCCGACGTCGGAGGCGATAATCGCGTCGCCGTAGGCCTCTTCCAACCAATACGGTTTTTCGGTTTGGATGAAGTGGCAATCCCGACAGCGGAAGTATTCAATTTCGTATTTGCCCAGAATCGTCGCGTGGGCGAACGAATCGGCATTGTGGCGACATACCAGACAGTCCATCGTCATTGTCTCTTTTGCAGACCGGTGAAAAGGTATTGCGGATGAGAAGTCGAGCTAAACCGCACACAACAATCTGTCGCTCGGCGGGTTGGCGTTCTCCACCAATCCTCGATAGACCGCCGCGGTGCGCTGTGCCGTGGTTTGCCAGGTGAAACTCGCCGCCCGCTGTCGCGCCGCCCGCACGATCTCGTGCTGCATCGGCAACGATTCGGTCAGCGCCGAACGCATCATCTGGGCAACCATTTCGACATCGTCGGGATCAAAGTAGTAGCCGCACTCGCCGACCACTTCACGCATCACCGGCAGATCGGAAACCATCACGGGGGTGCCCGCTGACATCGCTTCCAGCGACGGCAATCCGAACCCTTCGGCGCGGGACGGAAACAGGAATCCGCGGGCGTGCTCGTACAGCGTCCTCAGCAACGCGTCGGGAACATTCGGCATCAAGATGGCTGAGCCGTCATCCGGCCACTCCAGCTGCGCCGCCTCGCGACGTTTCATCGGCGGTCCCACCACGACCAGTTTGGCTTCCTCGGGCAACGTGCCGTGCAGCCGTTTCCACGCGTTCCAAACGACTTCAAAATTCTTGTAACTGTTGCGACGACCGACGAACAACACGTAGGGCTTGTCCGTCAAGGCTTCCGGCAGCACTGCGGGCGCGATGTCCGACAGAGAGGTCCCGAGCGGAATCACCGATGCCTTGCCGCGACAATCGGGAAAGCGTTCACACAGCTCATCGTGGGTCGCCTGAGAAATGCAAATCAGATGATCCGCCGCGGCAATCGCATCGTATTTCACGGCAATGTGTTTGCCGGTCGGATCGAGCGACGGAACGGCCTCGTGAACAAAGTCCAGAATCGTCGCGACCAGCGGACGGTTGCCCCGCCGAATCGCCCGCCGACACAAGCCGCTGTAATACGTCCAATGCTCCACGTCGGCGTCGATGGAGTCAAATTGCTGGGTGATCTGACGCTGCATGCGGTCACGCGTCAGTTTTCTCAGCCAGGAAACCGATGGCTCCGTTTGCACCCCGTGATAGCTCAATTGCGGGTTGGAAAGTTCAGGTTCGTCAGCGGCCGGACCGACGACCGTCGGTCGGTAATCGGTTGGCAGGTGGTGGATCAGCTCGCTGAAGTAACGGGCCACACCGCCCCAACGCATAATCTGGAAGATCGCGCCTTCGTATAAAACTCTCATTTTGGATCACACTCGCAAACACATTGCCCAATCGAACCGCAACCGCCCTCATCCATCAACCGACGGTCTGTACCAAAATCTGGCCGCCGCTGAAAAGAGAGCTTGTGAAACTCCCTAACTCCGGCCGCGGCGGCGTGATCGGCGATCCCCCGGACGCCGCCGAGAATCGGTGTTGCGAATCTGAAAGAACTTCAACACCTGTTCGCGATGTTCGGGTCCGAACGCCATCACTAACAGATACTCCATCAACCGTTCGCTGTCCTTCATCACAAACGCTTCGCCGCCGCCGGCCTGGGCGATCAAATAAAACTCGGGCAATGGCGTGACGCTGCGGCACGTCACGGTGTAAACACGCCCCTTGTCATAGCCGTGGAACTCCTTGGCCAGGTCCAGACAGGTTTGCACGTCGGACCGATGCGGGGGCGCGTCTCCAAAGACCAGCATCACTTTCTGAGCGTGCGGGCGAAACCGGTTGGTCCGCAACGCCCACGCCATCCCGGCTTGAACGGCTTCGGGGTGGTCGCCCCCACCCTGGGCGTCCGCGGCATTGACGAAGCTTTGCACCTTTTGGACGTCGCTGTCGAGTTCGATGCCGCGGACGAGATAGGCTTCGTTCAAATCCCGATAGGTCGCCAGCGAAAACCTCGCCTTGGGGACCTTTTCCAACACGACCGTGCCGATCTCGCTGATCCGCCGTTTGACTGCATGGATTTCACTTTTCATGCTGCCGGTGCTATCAAACACCACCGCGATGTCGATGCCGTTGAGTTGCGCATCACGAATCCGGTTGGAGAACGCCCGCGAATAGCCCTTCAACGCGCCGCCGAACATCACTTCCACGTCGACGTCCGGCTGGACGTTTGTCCCCTGAATCTCAATCGCGTCCAGTTCGATCGGCACGGCGACGACGTCTTCCACGACCGGCTGAACGTCCAGTTCGATCTTGTCGATCACGATCGACTGGATCTCGGGCGGTTTCTGATCGGTCGGTTCACCGATCTCGATCACAAACGGCTCGTTGACTTCGATGCGATAGCTAAGCAATGCCAGACAGATCAGCACGACCAAATGGACGATCAAGCTGACCAATGCTGCCGGCGCGCGGCGCAGGAACTCGTCGACGACCTCGTCGTCCTCCGCCACCCCGGCTTTCGGCTGGATTCCGGTCTCCTCTTGCATGCCATCCATCTTACCGGAGACGGCGGCTTGGAGTGGCAGTCAAACTCGCGCAATTGGGTGAAGCCATCCGCTCTTGGATGCTTATCGTTCGGAGCTTGTTCCATCGTGTTCGCTGCACAAAAATGCATGAAAAGCTGCCGTCGACTCCGCCACACCGGACTGCAGACGCTGCAAACGGTCGCGATTGATTTTGGTGATCGCCTGCGATGCATCTTGGGCGGACAGCGTCCCACGCGAACGTTCCAGCGCGACCCGTACCGTCCGCCATGCCAACGCCTCCAGCGGACGAGCCAGTTCGTCCAACAACTCGGCCAAACGCGAGACCTGGTCGAGTTCGATGTCTGGGTTGGATGCCATTTGCTCGCCGATCTGGTGTGTCTCGGCGATTAGCTCGGCGCGGCGGGATGCTTCGGCGGCTCGGTCATCCATTTCCAATGCATTGAAGGATCCAGCCATCAGCCGATAGGACGCCGCATCGGTCGGGTCACGCCTGATGGCGTTGCAAAGACATCGGACCGCTTCTTGATGCTCACCCTGATCGGCATGATGGGTGGCAATCGCGAACCAGAAATCCGGTGCATCGTTCTGCGTCGGCAGCGCCGATTGCGCCCACCGGTGGAACGCTTCACGGTCCTGTCCTTGAAGGTGCAATTGAGCGTGGATGCGTCCGACGAGCGCCTCAACCGCTGGATCTTTTAAATCGGCTTGCTTGAGTGACTGTAACGCGTCTTGCCAATTGCCTTGGCTGATTTCAACTCTCGCTCGACCTAGCGGACCGATCGGTTCCAGTTCGTCGGTGTCGGCGTCTGCGGCAAACGGATAAGCCAGCCGCAACAGCGACCTGAGGTTGGATGGTTCGACGACGCCGCTCTGACACAACTGACGAAGGAATGTGCCCGCTTCCAATCGACGCCCCTGACGCAACAACAGTTGCGCGAGCGTCCGCTGTGCCATGCTGGCGTCGGGGACTTCCGTCAGTATCTCGCGGTAACGTTTTTCCGCCTCGTCATAGCGGCCTTGCAGGACCAACCAATCTGCGGTCTGACCATAGATAGGTAGTCGGGCGTCGGGCAGCTCGACCAACAAGTCATCGAGCATCTTGACGGCTTCGGGAAAACGATTGCGTTCGGCCAGCACTCGCGCCATCAAGAACGTGGATTGTGGATCGTCCGGTGTCGCCGACGTCGCCTTGCGGGCCAACGCAAAGGCGCGATCTAAATCACCCGATTCGAGCGCCGTCAATGCCGCGTCATGCAATTCGGCAGGTTCCAACTGCGGTTCGTCCGCGGCAATCGTCGCTGGCCCCGTTGCCGGTGTCGACTCACCTGCCGGCCCACTCGCACGGTCGACAGTTGGCTCAGCGGACGAGAGATCGATTTCGGCAGCCGGACCGGTCGAGTCGGGCGCGACCACAGCGTCAGCGATGCTCGGCGCGTCCGACGCAGGGTTGGAACTTGTCTGGCCGCTTTCCGTCGTCGCCGAATCGTTGCGGCAGCCGACGACCAGCAACACGGTGACGAACAGCAGACCAGTGGCACGGTTGAATGTCGATTTCATTTGTCGTCGCGGACGCGGATCCAATGGTCGTGAAAGCCGCCGCCCAAGCCGTCCAATTTCAACGCCGGCATGTGACACTCGATGCATCCCGTTGTCGGTGAAACCGGGCAGACGACATGCGCCGCGTTGGTCTGGCTCGTCTCTGAAATCTCAGCATGACAGGCGAGGCAGTTTTGTTCGTGTTCCAGCGGAGTCGTTGCTGAAATGGTCTGATGAGGATTGTGACAGGTCGTGCACTTGAGTCGTCCGCCGGATTGTACGAAACACTCGCTGCGAAGCAGGCCGACGGGTTGGAAACGTGCCAACAGATCCGGGTACTGACGCAATTGCTTTCGCGAGATGTCGCGCGGCATTCGATGGCAGTCGCCACATAGTTGCAATTCCGATTCGGCATCCCAATCGGCACGCCCCACCGAAAACGGCGGAGGTGATTTCATGGCTCGTGCCTGACGAACATGTTCACTCGCCGGACCATGACATTTCTCGCAGTTCACGTTGGGAGTCAGGTCGACGATTTGCTGGTCGACGATCTCGCCGGTCGTGACATGGCAGTACACGCACTTGCGCATGATCCGGCCTTCGTGACGATGACCGAATAGCTCCGCCGCCGTTTCCGGAATGCCGTCATGCTGGCCGGGCGTTTTGCCCAATGAGTTGGCAGCCGCCATCCAGGACACTCGGTGTTCCAACGCCACCGTTCCTTCGTCCGGGTCGGGCAAAAGCGAAAGCAACGTCATCGACTTGTGACCGAACGCGTACTCCAGGCGAAACGGCTGATCCCCGAACTTCTCGGGGATGCGGACGAACAAGCCTTGATCGTCGGCGTGGTAGGTGTAGGTGCCGAACGGTTCCCCGGCGTCATACGACTTGCCGACGAACTGACTGGCCACCTCGGGTTCCTTGGTGCTGCGAAAGGTCGTCGCGTGGCCATGGTGGCTGTGCAACTGATAGTTCTCGCCGTGGCATTCCAAGCAGACTTGGCGACCGACATACGTCGGTTCGTTCGCCTGCACGGTGGGGGCGACGGTGGGTGGGGCGTGCCTTGAGACCATGCTGCCGAGCACGACCAAGACGATCAGCACGGCCGCGACGGGGATACGATTCAAAACGGACTCCTGGGAATTCGACAGCGCCTGATGGACAACGCTGCATTGTATCAGGCCGTCCGGCCTGCTTGCCCGCCGCGATCAGCCTGTCGTCTGGTCCCAATCCAGCGGCGAAAACCCAATGCCACTCGCTTTGACGCCAAACGCTGTGTTTTTTGTTAGCGGTAGGGCGCGAGCGGGCTGTCGTTTTTGTGAGCCGCGACGCGTTAGCGGCCGGGCACAGCGACGTTGCCCGAGGCCTTACGGCCAGCGGCTCACCATTGACTCAGCAGAACCCGACTAAATCGACAGCCCGCGAGCCCTCCGGTCTTTCACGGTGCAACCGAACGGCTCGTGGGCTGTCGATTGGAACACCGCACTCGTCATCGTTTCCCCGTCAGGTCACAGCGGTTGTAGCGGTCACCGCATTGCGGACGTCGTCTACCCGTGGTGAAAGCCCTTGCGTGCGCCGCTTGATGACCGATTGCGGCGAATCCTTCAAGGCAACGACCGTTTACTGAGCGGGATTGCTCTGAACGGGCTGATCGATCGCCCCGGTTTGTCTTCGCACGGCCTCCCCTGATGAACTCCACCACCGGCATCACCTCGCGGCGACGCTTTGCCTTTTGGCTCGGCTTCGGCATGCTCTCGCTCGGCGAGCGGAGCACAGCCCGCGCGCTCGATGATCTGGCTGCGGTGTCAACGTCGATTGCCGGCAGCGATGGAATCGACCTGCTTCCGAACAATCCGAGTCCGTCCGACGGGGTCGTCCGAGAGTCGCTCGCGGAACACTGGTCGATCGCGCACAACGCGTCCTGGCGTTGGTATGAACGTGAGAACCTTGTCCGTGGAGTCTGGAAAACCACCGGCGTGACCATCCCTATCCACCGGGAAACAGGGCAAGTCTACACCGGGCAGACCGGGTACCTCGATGAAAGCCTGGTACCCGACGTGATCTTGACCCCGGCCGATCGAAAACGGTTGAGCCGCCCCTTGTTTGCGGTCAATTCGTGGCAGGACCGTCAGGTCGCGATCAAGCCGTCGTTGGCCGATCTGGTCTTCGATATCCAAGACCCAGAAACAATGCCGGTCGAATTCGGCGACCGCTCGCAACGTGACGCCGGTCGTTCGAGCGAGGAGCGACGCGGTCGTCACGGGCGACCACCGAGCGAGTGGCTGCGCAGTCTGACGACCCGCGAAATCAGAATCTGGCTTGCGAAAGTAGAGATCCAAGAGGCGCTCGTCAGTGGCATGACCTTTCGAACCCATCTGACCCGCGATCATCTGTTTGATTCCGATCGAATCGCGGGCCTAACTGACGCGGAACTGGCCGAGCTTCACGGTGCCGCCCACGCAGGATTCTAACGGCCTGTCGATTGAGTCGGCGTCCGAGATCAGCAGGGATTCAGCAACCGTTGGTGTCCAGCCTTTAGGCGTCTCCACTCGCTGCGGAGCAGCGCCACCGGGCGGCTAAAGCCCAATACCGCTAAGTTAAGCGTCGTTTCTTCAGATGAGGGCCCGTAGGCTCGCGCCAAACGGCTGATATTCGTTTGATATCAGCCGGTTCGCGCCAGCGTCCGGGCCCCCTCATTGATGTTAACTTAGCGGCATTGGGCTAAAGCCTGCACACCAACACTTGAGCCCGTGTCATTCGTACCTGCCCCCTTTGCCGCGGCTCTTGCTGAAAGCCGCCTTATCGAGCCGGGTCGAACTGGAAGAGCGGCTTGTCTTGGGGAGGCAGCGGGCCCGCATTTCTGGCACGGTACTTTGAGAAACAGTCGGGGTTGGGCTTCTCGGCCAGCGGGCAACGAACGGGACACCGATTCCGCCCTGCAGGATCGACTTCTTGCGTCCGTTTCTGCCTCCGGATGTTCCGACGGAACATCCAATTCCAAACCCCTCGCCGGTCGCAGAGTCATACATCGTGGTTCTCAACCACCCAGATGTTGCGGAACTTCACCTTGGAGCCATGTTCCTGCAGCACGATGGGCGAAGTCGATTCTTCGGGGAAGGCGGCATACTTGTTGCGCCGGAGCGACAGCTTGACGTCGTCATGAATCAACTTCCCGTTGAGCCGAATCGTGACGCGGGCAGCGCCCTTCTCGGTCATGAATCCGTTGCGGCCGATGTTCGCCGCCTGGTACTCCAGGTCGACCGTTTGCCACACGCCTGGCCCCAATCCAGCATTCATGTCGGGGGCACGGATTTGATAGATCGCGCCGCAGTCGCCCATGCCCGGGCTTTCTTTGCCTGCGCTGCTAAGAATCTGCAACTCGTAGAGCGGCCCGAAGAAAACCCCACTGTTGCCGCTGCCTTCCTCCGGCAACTGAAACTCAAGGTGCAGGCGATAGTCACCGAATTTCTGTTTCGTACAGAGAAACTGTTTGCGTCGCTTGCCCTCGAATTCGAAGGCAATCTCCATCGCCTTGTCATCGACCAGCTTCCACTGAACTTCCTGCTGATCATCGTTCGGGTTGATCCACTGCCAGGAGAACGGCTTCCAGGCATCGAAGTCCGTGCCATCAAACAGCACCACGGCCCCGTCCGGCGGGGCCAGTCCGAGTGTCGGCGTTGAAGTGTCTTGCGCGGCGACTGGCGAACCTGCTGCCACCGATAACGCGGCCGTCAGCACAAACAGGCGGTGAAGTACATGTCCTGGTGTCATCCATTGTCTCCGGTGAGTGCATGGGAATGCAGGTCATTGAGCTGAAAAAGGGTCAGGAGCGAATGATACGGGAGGAGTGATGGCGGCGAAGTGACTTCAGTCGAAGAGGGACGGGTCGAACAGGGACGGGGGATCGATGGCGATCTCGCAGCTTGCCTTGGCGAGCGTGAGTTGGAGCGGGGCGTCGCGGGGCGGGTGATCGCTGCCGGCGGCCGTCACGTGCTCGATCGTTTTTTCCGCCGGGTCGATGATCAGATAATGCGGGACGTCGTTCTCACGGCACAGCGTGCGTTTTGCCGTCAGGTCTCGGCCGCGGGTGGAGTCCGACAAGACCTCCACGACCAGCTCTGGTGGCCGTTGGAGGTGTTTTTCAGGCTGGTCGCCACAAATGACCATCAGGTCCGGGCGGATCACGGTGTCGTCGCCGATGATCCAGTCCAGATTGGTGTACACCTCGCAGGGGCATTGATGCTGGTCGATTTGGTTTCCGATCATCCGTGACAACCGGGAGATGACGCGTTCGTGCGGGCCGAACGGTGACGGCCCCATCGAGATGGCGACGCCGTCGATCAGCTCCCAGTCGCCTTCCCAGCGGGCGTAGTCTTCCAGCGTGTAATGGGGGATGTAGCGTGGTACGGTGCTCATCGAGACGTGCTCTGTGGGAACGGTTGCCGGTTTGCGGTGAAGACACTCGATTGTAGCGGCGGTGCCGGGTCGCGGCCAAGCGAGCCAGCCGGACGCCGGATCGGCGATGGCGTGGAAAAACCCCGAACGACCGGAGGGCTCGCGCCCTGCCGCTAACAAAAGACGGAAGGTGTTAGCGGAACGGCGCGAGCCGTCCGGTTGCAGCATGGAATTGCCCCGAAACACCGGAGGGCTCGCGCCCTGCCGCTAACAAAAACGGGAGGTGTTAGCGGAACGGCGCGAGCCGTCCGGTTGCAGCATGGAATTGCCCCGAAACACCGGAGGGCTCGCGCCCTGCCGCTAACAAAAACGGGAGGTGTTAGCGGAACGGCGCGAGCCGTCCGGTTGCAGCATGGAATTGCCCCGAAACACCGGAGGGCTCGCGCCCTGCCGCTAACAAAAACGGGAGGTGTTAGCGGAACGGCGCGAGCCGTCCGGTTGCAGCATGGAATTGCCCCGAAACACCGGAGGGCTCGCGCCCTGCCGCTAACAAAAACGGGAGGTGTTAGCGGAACGGCGCGAGCCGTCCGGTTGCAGCATGGAATTGCCCCGAAACACCGGAGGGCTCGCGCCCTGCCGCTAACAAAAACGGGAGGTGTTAGCGGAACGGCGCGAGCCGTCCGGTTGCAGCATGGAATTGCCCCGAAACACCGGAGGGCTCGCGCCCTGCCGCTAACACGAGATCGGCTGCTTCAACCGACGCGCCGGCTGGCGGGAAACCGATCCGAAGGTTCCCAGGTAGCGTGTTTTGGCGGTTCGGTGGTACGGTATGCAAATCAAATCCGTTTCTGCGTCGCAGGTCTTCGAATGATTTTGATCGACACTTTGTTTACCGGCCCTCCCTTGCTTGCCAGTTCGGTGGAGGAAGCTCCGATCGAACCCGCCTCCGCCGGCGTGATGTTGCTGTTTGCCGCCGTGATGTGCGCCACCTACGTGGGCGTTGCGATCGAGCGATTTCACAAAACGGTCGCGGCGCTGTGTGGTGCGGCGGTGTTGGTGGTGCTCGGGCTGGCGTTGGGTCTGTTTGAGTACCCGAAGCTGTATGAGTTTTTGAAGGAAGACCTGAATATTTTTGGCGTGATCATCGGCACAGGAATCCTGGTCGATGTGGTCGGAAAAAGTGGCCTGTTTCATTTTTTGTCGATGTGGATCGTCCGCTTCACCGGTGGGTCGGCGTCCAAGCTGTATCTGACCTTGTGCTTGGTCACGTTCGTGTTCGTCGCGGTGCTGACGATTGTTCCCGCCATGTTGATCCTTTCGTCGTTGGTGCTGGTGATCTGTCGCTCGCTGAATTACAAGCCGATGCCGTTCTTGCTGAGTGTGGCGATCTGTGCCAACAGTGGGGCGATCGCCACGTTTGCCAGCGGGCTGCCGAACATCATGATCGGCACGGCGGCGGGAATCCCCTATGCCCATTTCTTGCAAGTCAGCTTGCCATACGCGGTGGTTTCACTGGTGATCGCGATCGCGGCACTGCGTTTCTTCTTTCGCAATGACTTGCCGTGGAAGCAAACAGAGGAGCAACAGGAAGCGCTGCGTGCTCAGATCGAGACGTTTGATCCCTGGGCGATGGTCGAAGACAACCGCGTGCTGCTACGCAGCGGCACGATCCTGGCGTTGACCGTGATCGGATTTGTGTTCGCGCAGCAGATGGGCGTGGGGATGGATTTCATTGCGATGGTGGGCGCGACCGCGGCGCTATTGTTTGCGGGCAAGGGTGTAGAAGATGCGATCGGGAAGGTGAACTGGACCGTGATTTTGTTTTTCATGGGTCTGTTCATCATCATCGGTTGTGTGAAACAAACCGGCGCGTTGGCTTGGGTGGCCGAGCAAGTGATCGAGTTGTCGGGGAACGAGTTAACGCTGTTGGTTCCGCTGCTGGGCGTCTTTGCGGCGGTTGCCAGCAGCATCGTCGACAACATCCCGGTCGCCGCGACGCTGATTCCGATCGTCAAGGACATCGCGGCCGATGGCACGGTGCCGATCGAACCCTTGTGGTGGACGCTGATCATCTGCTGCAACCTGGGCGGCAACGGGACACCGATCGGATCGATCTCCTGCGTGATCGCGATCTACGCGCTCAAGAAAGAAGCCGGTGTGCACGTCGGCTGGGGAACGTTCTTGAAGATCGGGGGTTTGATCATGTTGTTGCAGGTCGCCGGCGCGATTGTTTACGTGCTGTTCCACTACACCAGTGGATGGACGCCGGCGTTGTCCTGAGATTGCTTCAGTTGTTGCTGAAGCCGTAGCCGACGGTGGTTTCGCGACCGAGCGGGTTGCTGGCGAATGCTTCGTAGCATTGTTCGCAAAGGTCATACTGCTCGGGTCCCTCGTCGAGCTCCCTTCCGCACAGGACGTCGTCGATTTCGTCGAGCGTGTCGTGCAGACACATGCCGATTTCGGCATTGAGTTCTCGCTGCAACTGATCGTGCAGTTCAGCGAGTTGATCCAGGTCGTCTCCCTGGTCACTGTTTGGCTCGACAACATTGGCCATACGAACATCGATCTCGACGACAAACCTTGGTTCCGCTTCCGGATCGATCGTGCGTTTGCAGCGATCACAGGTGTAGTGGATCATGGGCGATTCCGACTCGCGTTACGTTCGAAGAAAGCGGTCACCCTCTTGCGAGAGTGTTCAACGAATTAAAAATGACAAGACTTTTGATCCGCCGCTGACACCATGGTAATGGCTGTGAGCCGTAGATCGCAAGCTTTTTGCGGCAACCCGCTAACGGAGATCCGTTGCAGGTGGATCGCCACTGCTAGCGTCAACTTTGGGGATTTGATTACGCCCCAAACGCACTTCGATCAACATGCCCGGTAGAAAATTCAGCGGCAACTGATCGACATCTCGGTCATCGAGCACCTTGGTTTGGTATCCTAGCGCATCAGCCTCCGATAACAGACGCGTGATTGCGGGAGCATGCCCGTATGCCAAAAGACAACGTCCGCCCGGGTTGAGATGCTTTGGCAACCCGGCCAGCAGCGAATCCATCAGTGCAAAATCGGGGTCGTAAAAGGCATGATCGGACGGTGCAGCGACCTTACCGTCCTCCCACGGCGGATTGGACACAATTAAATCAAACCGTTCGTCCGGTTCCAGGACCGCATAGGCACTCGGATCCGACGGCGAGACCTGGCGGACGTCGAACGATTCGTCCAATTGATGCATCGCCACATTGTAGCGGGCGTTGGCGACTGCGGCGGGATTGATGTCGGTCGCCACCACCTGCTGGGCTCCGTTGGCCAAGCACAACAACGACAACAAACCGGTGCCGGTACCGATTTCCAGCACGCTACGTCCCGCCGCGATCTGGTCCTCGACAATCAGCTTCCGCAGCGACGTGGTGTCATCGGGCTCCCAAAACACACTTTCAAATTGAACCAGCGGTTGACCGTCGATCTGTTCCAGATCGGGCAGCACGACGTACTGTTCGACATCATAGGAGTAATCGAGATCGTTTCGTTTCGATGCCGGACACCCCAGGCACGACAGCAGGGTCGTGGCCGCCACGGTGCCAATCAAGTACCGCAGGCTGCCGGTGGCGCGGGTTGTTCGCGGAGAAACGAGAGCGTTCATTCAACCAGTTCTCTTTGTAAAGCGGCTTCGATCGCCGATTGGTATTCTTGTTCGGTCAATTCCAGGATGTCACGCATCTGGGTCATGACCTGAAGTTGTGCCCCGTCCATCTTACCTTCTGCGGTCGCGGCCAAGAACATCGCCTGAAGCGCCTCGGACTTTTGTGCTTCGCTCCAACGCCGGGAAACCGTCATCACGTAGTTGGCCGCGCGAATCTTGTTTTGCTGTGCGATCGAGCACAGTTCACCCAGTTCCTCTCGGTCGACCATCCGGCCGAGCAGTTGTTGGGCGATCTGCCGCAGCACGTTGACCTCGGTGCCGCTGATCTGGTCGTCGGCCAGGACGACCAGGACGGCGCTGCGGAGCGCTTCGCGTTGGAACTGTTCGGCCTGAACCTGTTCGTGTTCACGCTGGTCCATCTGCAGCACGGTCGGATCCCACTTGTCGCGACAGCCGCGGCAATCGACAAACCATTCGGCGGCGCCGATCGGCACGACGGGAATGAAGTACAGCGTCAGAAACGGCCGCCGTGACCGCAAACGATACTCTTGGGCGCAGCGACACGTGGGGCAGTAGAACTGCCCAGTCTCGCGTGTCCGCGTCAGGTTCATCGTGCCGATGAGGATCATGAAACACTCTGCGGGAAAACCTTGGCTTTTGTGCCCACCTGGCACCGATTTCGAGTTCTTGTCTGATTTTGTCGATTTCGAAAGGGGCTCCGCCGATAACGATAGTGTAGGCACACCCAATCTCTCTAGCGCCACCGAGCCATTCCGATGCGGATCGAAACTCAGCGTTTTGGCAACATTACTGTCGATCAAGACCAGCTCCTTCTTTTTCCCGCAGGACTGATCGGGATGGAAACGCTGCGCGATTGGGCGCTGCTTCCTGATTCGGAGAATCCGGCGGTGGCGTGGTTGCAATCGGCGTCACGTGGGGATCGGGCACTACCGTTGATCAGCCCCCGGGCGTTCTTTCCGGACTATCGCGTTCAGGTTTCACGTCGGGAACTGGCCGGATTGCACATGCGACCGGGCACGGAGCTGTACGTGTTGACGACGGTTTCGGGGCACAGTGGAAAGCTGACGACGAATCTGCGCTCGCCCATTCTGTTGAATCTCAGCCGTCGGCTGGGTTGCCAGGTCATCACAGACAACGACTATCCGTTGCAGCAAGGCGTCTCGTCGTTGCAGTCCGAAAGTCTGGTGGTGCCGTTGACCGACGCCTCGTCCACGGCGACCGATGCGGTCGCCGCGGCAACGTCGTCGAGCCTGATCGGGCAGATCAATCGCGCGGCGTAACGCCCAATGCCATCCACTTTAACGCCAAGGGTGTTTTTTTTTGTTAGCGGTAGGGCGCGAGCCCTCCCGGTCTTTCACGGTGCAACCGGACGGCTCGCGCCGTTCCGCTAAGTACCGTCGGAAGAATAAGTGGCGGGGATTGATTGTGGGATAGGCTTCCAGCCTGTCGTTTTCGCCATGACAGGCTGGAAGCCTATCCCACTTATTCTTCCGACGGTCCTAACTGCTCCAGTGCCAAAGTCGATGGCATTGGCCTCACATCGCCGGCATTGTCTCTATTGGGCGGAGCTCGAGCGTCCCGCGGGGCCGACGAACGCCCATCGCATTGGGAATTTCGTTCCAACCCGGCAGGCGCGATGAATCGGCATGACCGGCATGCGCCGACTTCCGCAGAACGTTGTCAAATGCCGGCACCGCTGCGCCGATGAACAGGTTGTCAGGGGGCACGTACGCAGGACGCGACGGGGTCTGCTGATCTTGAATCACCCGTTCCAGTCCATGGAAACCTTTCTCCACCGCGATTCGCTCGCGTCGGGGAGCATGCCGACTCGGGTGGTTCAATCGTTGATGTAACCTCCTTCTGTTTCCTTTAGAATTCAATGATGTCGAGGCCAATATGCTGGTCCTATCCCGACACCGCGACGAAAGCATCATGATTGGCGACGATGTCGTTGTCACGATTGTCGATATCCGCGGCGATAAAGTTCGCTTAGGTATCGAAGCCCCACAGTCGATCCCGGTTCACCGACAAGAAGTCTACGACGCGATCCAACGTGAAAATCGACGCTCGTCACAGACAAGTGCCGCCGCGACCAAAGACGTCAAACCGCCTCGCGATTAGGCCTTCCGGTCACCCCGGCTGCGTCAGCGTAGTTTGCGATCGCCAGTGCGATTCGCGAAGGGCAATGCCGTTGGCTATTGATCGATGGTCGGATTGTCGTCCAAGTCACCTTCGGTGATGATCGTGAATCCTTTCTCGATCAATGTCTCCATCGCCATTTCGATGTTTTCCACCATGATCGCCACTGCCGGCTTGCCGAGCGGTCGGACGATCAGTGGATACGTTTGGATGATGTTCAGCTCGGCCTGCAGCAACGCGGTGCAGACGCGGAGCAGCGGTTGAGGCCCTTCGGGAAGCTGGACGCCGATCAAATCGGTTTCAATCAACGCCAACCCGCTCCGTTCGAGGATTTCTCGACCGCGGTCGGCGTCATTGACGAGGAATCTGACGAACGCACATTCGGCGGCGTCGTTGATCGACAACGCACAGATGCGGATTCCCGTCCCTTCGAATCGCCGGACCACTTCCAAAAGTTGTCCGACGCGGTTTTCCAAGAAGATGGTGAATTGGCGGAGTGCCGGGTAATTGCGGCCCCGCATCGTATCGAATTTGGTCGCCGCACCACTTCCGTCGTCAGATTCCATCACAGCCTCGTCGTGAATGCAGCCTACGTTCGCGTTGCCATCGGCGTAGTGTACGCTTTTCTCGTCTCGCAGGTCAATTCGGCGACTTTTCGTCACGTCTCGCTGAACGCCACCCCATTTGATTCAATACGCCCGTTGAACGACGTGGAATCGGTCAAAAAATTTGGTGGTCAAAAAATGAAGAGTTTCGCCAGGGGAAGGCAGATATTATTCGTCGGGCCCCCCAACGAGACAGTGAATCGACAACTGCGGTTCAACACGGCCTTTGTGATTGCTTCTCATTGATTCACTCGTACCCGTGTGCTGTGTCTCTTTTCTTATCTTTTGACCAACCCATTTTTTGACCAACCTTCCTGCCCATCGCCCCCTCCTGCCCATCGACGCGGCCGGCAGTGGTATTACTCCCTGACCCGAACCAGCTTCATCAACCGACCCGAAACGTTCCAATCCTGGACGTACAGGTTTCCGTCCTTGTCCCAAAACGAACCGTGCGTCCCGCTGAAGACGCCTTCGACCCATTCGGACTGGGGGATGTTAAAACTGCGCCCCTTGGCGGGATCGGGGTTATTGCCCAGCACGGCGATGATCGTGTTGGTCTTGTTCAGGATCACCAATCGCCCGTGCAAATCCGGCACCGAGACATAGTCACCTTGGATCGCGACCGACGTCGGCATGCCCAACCCGGTGATAACTTCTTCGATGAAGCTTCCGTCCAAGTCATAGTGCAACAAGCGGCCCTTGGGCTGGTGATTGCGATCACATATCAGCAGGCGGTTGGGTTCGTAGCGTGTGTCCAGGGTCATGCCGTGCGCGGTATTGAACTCTTTCAGCCCGTTCCCTTTGGTGCCAAAGTGCCGCAAATACGTCCCCGCTTTGTCGAACACAAAGATGTTGTTGCTGGCGTAACCGTCCGACAGGTAGATGTCTCCGTTGTCGGCCACGGTGATCGCGGTCGGGCTGAACTTTTTCAGGTCCAGCCCCGACTCTTGCGGGAACGGCAGTTTGAGGACGATGTCGCCGCCGCGGACACGAAACTTGATCCCCTCGGCGTCCTTGTTCCGCGCCCCATAGATGTACTCTTGGCCGTCTTCCTGACGGATTTCCATGTCGTGAATGTTCGCGTACTCCGGCCCCAAGTAGGTGTGAATCACGGCACCTTCGGGGGAGAACACGAACACGCCGGCTTGGGCGCTGGTGTAGATGTTTCCCTCTCGGTCGACGACGACGCCGCCATGGGTCGGCCCCAGCGGCGAATTCCCGTCGGCCCGCAGTCCCCAACCGGGCACGGTGTCAAAGGTCATTTCGCCACATCCCATCCGAACGGGATCGGCGGACCAGGCGGGCATGGCGAAAACAAACGCAAGCGAAAACGTAAGCAGAGGGAGGATTCGGTTCATGATGCTGAATGTCGGTGGGGCGAGGCGGGAAAAAAGAGACAGGGAAGGAGAACACCGCCCGCCGATTGTACCTCGCGCCGCGGCCAGTGGGGCGGTAGGGGGCGATCGGGTATAAGATGCCACGAGACCCCCGCCAGATCATGGCTCGGCGGCCCGAAAACTAGATTTGGACAAGACGCCAGGATGCCCGCAGACACCCTCCTTCACTACTCCCATGAGTTTCGTGTCGCCTACCACCAGACCGATGGCCAGCGACGCGTGCACCATTCCAATTACCTGAACTTCTTTGAAGACGCCCGCGTCGAAATGCTTCGCGCCGGAGGGGTGCGTTACAAGGAGGTCGAAGATTCCGGTCGGCTGCTGGTCGTCACCGAAATGAATGTCCAATACCACGCCGCGGCCGAGTTCGATGACTGGTTGCGTCTGGACGTCGTGGTGACCGAGATTCGCAAGGTCCGCCTGCGCCACCACTACGACGTCTTTCGGGACCAGACGCTGATCGCCTCGGCCGACTCGACGATCGCCTGCGTGGGCCCCAATGGCCGCCCCAAAAAACTGCCCTCGAAATTCTTGGATCTGGCCCAGCATCTGGACCTGGCCAGGCAGTGAACAGCGCCCGTTAGGCAACGCCGCAAAGCATTTTTTGGCGCTGGGGCGCGAGCCTAAATCCACTGCCCTCTTCGTGCGTCGCACATTGCATGACCCCAACGGGGTCAAAGCTGGTAGCCGGAGGTGAGCGCAGCGACACCTCCGGATTTCTGGCGAGCCGCATGACGCGACCCCGGAGGGTGTCGAAGCAAAGGGCGCACGGGCCCTCGGACCGGGCCGGCGCAAGCGGAAAAGCATCCCAATCAACTCGTTCGCAATGGCGGTCTGCGACACAGCCGGCGGATTGATTCGCTGCGACCCCGTCCGGGGTCGGTGGGTATCCCACGATCGGCTCTCCGGAGGTGGCGCTGCGCTGACCTCCGGCTACTCGCTGAAATCCCTTCGGGATACAGTCGACGCTGGCGCGAATCGGCTGATACCCCGCGTGCGATCAGCCGTTTGGGTGCGGCAAACTTTGCTGCTTGAACGGCGCGGCCTCGGTTCTCCCACCCAATTTCCAGCAGTCGTCCCGATTTCTCTGGAAATGGGTGGCCAAATTCCTACAATGACCTGTCCCTCCACTCCCCGGAATTTGAACACTTCGCATGCGTCGTGTTCGGCAGCCCCCCGTTGATGGCTTCCCGTTCCGGTCCCGCCTTTCCTACCCGATGGTTTTTCCGTGTTCGATCAAAAGATCGTAATACGACCGTTTCACGTGCAGCCCGACGGCGGGTTCTCGTCCCACGTTCGATTTGCTGCACGCCTAAGCTTGATGGTCGTCCTATTGTCAGGGTTCGGCTTGCGAGGGGCCGGCGGACAGGGTGTCGTCGCAGCCCCACCGGTGGATGCAACGCAACCAGCGGAACCGACGCCGCCATCAGAATCTGCGGCGCCGGACGCGCTGGCGAATTGGCAGGCGACCGGATTGCCGTTGATGCAGGCTTATTGCGTCGACTGTCACAATGAAGACGTCCAGGAAGGCGGCTTGGACCTCAGTCCGTTCGAAACGCTCAGTGACCTGACCACGGCCGAGGTGAAACGGGTGCTCGAGATGGTTAGATTCGGGGCGATGCCGCCGGAGGACTACGACACGCCGGAGATCGAGGAGCGTAAATCACTGGTCGCGTCGCTCGAGGCGACGATGTATTCGTCGACCTGTGATTTGACGCCGCGTGCGGGCAAGGTCACCGTTCGCCGGCTCAATCGCAGCGAGTACAACAACACCATCCGCGACCTGTTCGGGCTCGACCTGCGACCGGCCGACCGATTTCCGTCCGATGAAGTCGGCGCGGGCTTTGACAACAACGGCGACGTGCTTTCGCTAAGCCCGATGTTGATCGAAAAGCTGATCGAAGCGGCGGAGTTCGTTTCGCAGAACGTGATGGTCGATCCGGCCGACCTGCCCGAACTACGTCTGGAAGTGCCCGGCGACCAGCTGCCGATCTATGGCGATCCGAAGATCGGCCGTTTCAACGGTCGATTTGTTGACCGCGATAGTTTCGCTTGGATCGATTTGGACGCACCGTTCGACGGCCAATACCGCATCGACGTCCGTGGCGGAACGACGTCCAAGTCAAACGGCTCGGCCAAGGTTGCGATCTGCGACGAGCAGGGCAAGCTGTTGGCGAGCGACGAGTTGGACTATTACGGTGGCGGTGGCAGTTTTGATTCGATGCAAGAGACCATCGAATTGCCCCAAGGCAAACATCGGCTGATTTTCGTGCCCGTGTTGGACGATCGAAAGCTGATCGTCGGTGAAACGAAATTTGAATCTGTCACGGCGATGGATCCGGAACGCGTCAAGTCGA
The DNA here is from genome assembly GCF_002289565.1 of Rhodopirellula sp. SM50. Lineage (GTDB taxonomy): Bacteria > Planctomycetota > Planctomycetia > Pirellulales > Pirellulaceae > Stieleria. The sequence continues at coordinate 24,034 of NZ_NTFY01000047.1, forward strand.
TTCTCGCCAAGCGTGGCAAACCGGTCTCGCCAGACGGGGACATCGATTCGGACAGCTATCCATTCATGTTTCGTTCGCTTCGCCTGAGCGGTCCGAGAGAGCATCCGCGGGACGCGTATCCGCCGAAACAGTTTCAGATCGTTCGCCACGTCGCACCCAAGAAACGCGACCGGTATAGCGACGTCACCAAGACAGCAATGAAGAACTTGCAGCCCTTGATGGAACAAGTCTTCCGCGGCCCGGTGACCGAAGACGAGGTGCGGCCCTATGCCCAGTTGGTCGAACAGTCCGTCAAGGAAGGTGCATCGTTTCACCGGGGAACGCAGATCGCATTGTCGGCGATTCTGGTCAGTCCGCGATTCTTGTTCCGCGTCGAGACGCCGCCGCCGAACAGCGAGCCCAATTCCTTCGGCGACATTCCGCTGTCGCCGCATCAGTTGGCGACCCGCCTGTCGTATTTTCTGTGGAGCAGTACTCCGGATCAAACGCTGTTGGATCAAGCCGATCGCAACGAGTTGGACCTGGATCGGTTAAAAAGTCATGTCGGGCGGATGTTGGCGGATCAAAAGGCCGATGCATTGGCAACAGACTTTGCCGCCCAGTGGCTGGGATTAAGAAATCTGGCCGAGCACGAAGCCGATGGCGAACGCTTTCCCACGTTTGACCAGGATTTAAAATCGGCCATGGTGCGTGAAACCGAATTGTTGTTTCTGCACATCCTGCGAAACAACCTGCCGATCAGCGAGTTTCTGACCGCCGATTACACGTTCGTCAACGGAACCCTGGCCGAGCACTACGGTTTAACGTTTAGCGGTGAACCGTTTGAACAGGTGTCGCTGTCTGACACTCCCCGTCGAGGTTTGCTTTCCCACGGCAGCGTGTTGACGTTGACCAGTACGCCCAACCGCACCAGCCCGGTATTGCGTGGGAAATGGATTCTCGAAAACGTATTGGGGACCAAAGCCCCTGATCCACCGGCCGGCGTTCCCGAGCTGGACGATGCGAAAGCGGCCGGCGAAAACGCGACACTGCGCGAACAACTTGAATTACACCGTCAAAGTCCCTCCTGTGCCTCATGCCACCGAGTGATGGACCAATTGGGGTTCGGATTGGATGACTATGACGCCATCGGCCAGTACCGAACCGAAGAGGGTGGCCAACCGATTGACGCCAGCGGTGCGTTGCCGGACGGCCGCTCGTTCAACGGTGGGGCTCAGTTGAGCGGCATGTTGGCCGAGACCGAAGTCGAAGGGCTGGCGCGGACGTTGGCCGAACGGCTGCTGACCTTTGCGATCGGCCGCGAACTGACCCCGGACGACCGCTGCACGATCGACGAGATTCTCGAACACACGCGCGGCAACCAATTCCGTCTGGCAGATCTTGTCACCGAAGTGGTGACCAGCCGCCAGTTCCGATTCCAAACTTTCGACGCCGACGCTGCCAACCGGTAGCGAATCCATCAACAGAGGACCGAACGATGAAGTCGACACCACAAATGATTCAGCGCAAGAAGGTCGATCGCCGAACTGTCCTGCGAGGATCGGCGGCCGTCCTGGGCCTGCCCTTGCTGGAGGCGATGACGCCGATGGCACGCAGCGCGTTCGCGTCGCCCGATTCGATGCCGCGGCCGGTTCGGATGGCCTGCATCTTCGTGCCCAACGGCGTGATCATGCCGCAGTGGAAACCGGTCGTCGGTCCGTCCGGTGAGCCGACCGATTGGGAATGCAGCGAGACCCTGCAGCCGCTTGTGCCGTTGAAGCACAAGCTGAACGTGATCTCCAATCTGACGCACGACAACGGGCGCGGCTACAAAGATGGAGCCGGCGACCACGCCCGCTGTGGTGCAACGTTTTTGACCGCCGCACGTCCGCTGAAAACCAGCGGCAACATCCGCTTGGGTGTCTCGGTCGACCAGATCGCCGCGGCACAATTGGCCGGTCAAACCCGTCTGCCCTCGATCGAACTCGGACTCGAAGGCAGCCGCAACGCCGGCAGTTGTGACTCCGGTTACAGCTGCGCGTACAGCAGCAACATTTCCTGGCGAAATGAAACGCAACCGATGCCCAAGGAGACGATTCCACGGCTGGCATTCGAGCGGATGTTCGGCAGCGGTGACTTGGCCGAGCGGCGGGAATCCAACCGGATCCGCAAGAGTGTGCTCGATGTCGTTCGTGGCGACGCCCAACGGCTGATGAAGCAACTCGGCCGGTCCGACTTGCGCAAGATGGACGAGTATTTCACGGGGGTTCGGGAGATCGAACAGCGGATCGAACGCACCGAGCAAGAAGACGCCGCGGCGCTGCCGGACATCGAGATCCCTTTCGGCCGCGTCGAATCGTTCCGCGAACACTCCCGGCTGATGTTCGATCTGATGGTCCTGGCGTTTCAAACCGACACCACCCGGGTTGCAACGCTGATGTTGGACAACGCCGGAGGCAACCGACGCTACACCGAGATCGGTGTCAGCGACGGGCACCACGGCATGAGCCACCACCGAGACAAGCCGGATCTGGTCGAGAATCTTCGTAAGATCGATCGCTATCTGGTCGAGCAATACGCTTATTTCCTGGAAAAGCTGGAATCCACCCAGGACGCCGGCGGCTCGCTGTTGGACCAATCGATGGTGCTCTACGGCAGCGGCATCAGCGACGGCAACCGGCACCGGCACGAAGATTTGCCGATCGTGCTGGCCGGCAGCGCGGCCGGACAGATTGAAACGGGGCGTTACGTCGATGCCGGGAAAGAATGCCCGATGGCGAATCTGTTCCTGACCATGCTGGACCTGATGGGCACGCCGGCCGATTCGATCGGGGACAGCACCGGCCGCATGACGATCTAGTGCTTCAACCACATTTAATTTCGGGGTAGCACTCCAGCAAGCTTACCGGGCTATCCATCGCAAATAACACCCACGGATAGCAGCGCGAACCCACGGATGACAGGGTGCAAAATATCCGTGGGTTCGCGCTGCCATCCGTGGGCCCAGTAATCGTTTCATCGTTCCGCAAGTTACGGCCTGACCCCTTTTCCGCTCGACCAACGCAACCCAGATTTCAATTCTGGACAGGGCGCGAGGCCAGGGGGCACGCCATAGTAAGATTTAAGGGCAGTAGGCGGAATACTTAATATTTCCGTCAGCGTGGCCGACCAGACTACCAGGGGGATGCTTTCTTTTCCGCGCCTTTTGGTACGCCCGTCTCATGAAACGAACGACGCTCGCCGCACTGTGCTGTCTCGGGTTGAGCCTGGAGACGTGGTCTGTCGGACAGGAACCAGCCGCCGGGCGACTCGGTTTGGTGGCCATCGGGCAATTGGCCGAGGACGGTCAATCACCGCCTGCCGAACTGGTGCCGGCGACGGTGGAGCCGCTGACCGACGACGGACAGGACGCCGGGAAATCAGACAACGCCAACGCTGCCGACCCCGCGTCACCGGCCGAAGAGGAGCCGGCTGCCGAGGATCCGCAATCGCTGGCCGACACGCTCGGCTTTGATCTCTCCGCACTGGAAGACTTTGCCGAGCAACCGCTGTTGGTTCCCGTCGAGGCGCCGGCAACGCTGGCGACGCTGGACACGATCGACGAAATCGCGCCCGTCTCGATCGGTGGCGGCATCCCGGCGATTTCTCGAATCACCCCGGCCGCGGTCACCCGTATCGGTGCCCCGACGATTTGGTCCTCCGGGGCACGCAACCTGGATGAATTGCTGGATATTCTGGTGCCCAATTTCCAGCATGTTCATCAAGTGGCCACCGGTCCCAAGATGGGCATGCGGGGCATCATCAGCGACCGCGACGACAAGATTCTGTTGAAAGTCAACGGCCGGATCATGAACAACCGGGGAGAGTCCGGTGCGTACCACGAGCGTGACCTGCCGCTGCTCGGCGATCTTCACCTTGTCGACGTTCTACGGGGTCCCGGCGGAGCGACCGACGGTCCGGGTGCCATCGCCGGTGTGATCAACTTGCAAACGCACACCGGTCTGACATTCCAGGGACTCGACGCCACGGTCCGGCAAGGCTTCATCGACGAATTCACGGCGACCGAGTTGCGCTACGGCCGCAAGTTCGACGAGGACTCCGGCGTGTTCGTCTACTACGGCATCGCCACCCAGGATGGCGCGGATCCATCCGATGCGCCGCTGGTCTTCGGAAGCAGCTTCACCGCCAGAGACAACATCCCGGTCACTGCGGGCCAGCCGGTGACGTTCCCGCTCCAGGACGACGGCCGCGGGTACCGTTCCAAGCCGAAACACAAATTGCACGCGCAAGTGACCGACGGCAATCTCAACGCTTGGGTCCGCTACACGCGTGGCGGCCAACAAATCGATCCCGATCGCCGTGACGTCGCCCTCGCGCCGGCGGGAGAGGCAAGTCCCGGAGACAGTTTTGACGACTTGCTCACGTCCCAAGCCGGCTATCAACAACTGACGTTTGCCGGCAAGTACTTGTTTGAGTGCACCGACAATCTGAATATCGAGTGGATGGCGAGTTGGGATTTGTTCGATTTCGAACGCTTCACCCCGCAAGACGGCATCATCACCAACCGGGAAGACGAGTTTTACACGCGTCTGTTGGCCCGCTGGACGCCCAACGAGCGGCACACCCTGGCGTTCGGCACCGCGCTGTCCTACGAGTGGTTTGGGTTGCCGAGTCCCGGGTATCCCGGATTGCCGGCCAACGTCGAAGGCGTCCCTGCCCCCATCGAAGGCCCATGGGAAACAGATACGTTTTCGTTGATGGGTGAATACGTGCTGCGTTTCAACGAACGTTGGACCGCCTTCGCCGGGCTCCGCAGCGACAAACACTCGTACAGTGAGTGGTTGCTCTCGCCACGGACGGCATTGGTCTTCGCACCCAACGAACAAGATACATACAAAGCGATCTGGTCGGTGGCCAACCGACGTGCAACCGATGGCGACCTGAGGCGGCAGTTCGTCGAAACAGGAACCTTTAGTGAGGCGGAAGAAAACGAGAGTGCCGAGTTCCGTTACGAGCGACGGCCCTGCGATCACCTTTACTTCGGCGCCAGCGGCTTCTACCAGTACTACACCGCAATCGGGTTCAATCCCACGCCGACCGTACGACGGCAGACGGTGTTGGGTAAATTCAAGATGGCCGGTTTGGAACTGGAATCGTCTTACCGGACCGACTGCCACCAATGGTCGCTCTCGCACTCCTACACCCAGCTGATCGACGGGTTTCTGCCGGACATCACGCGGAACCAAGGCATTAGCGCCGAACCGTATGGCTTCGGCAGCGATCTGGTGAGTTGGTCGCCCCATCTGACGAAGCTCTACGCCAACCGAGACTGGAATCCACTTTGGAGCACCAGCGGTTCACTGCGTGCGTACTGGGGTTTCCCCGGCGACGAAGACTTGGCCAACTACAACGCCAGCTTGCCCGCCCCCAACGGATTTTTGCCGCTGGCCGATCCGGGTTTCAAGAAATCCTTCCGCGGCAGCTACTTTCTCGATTTCGGCATCCAACGCAAGATCTGCTGTGGTCAAGGCCGGATGCGGTTGGACTTCTACAACGTGCTCGGCTGGATCGACAAAGATTTAAACAAACGCAATGTGCTGCGACGAGCCTATTATCGTTCGGAGGCGGCGGCGATCGCGTTGACGGTTCAGCGAACGTTTTAGCGGGTGATCCATCACACCTCGGTCTCAGAATTCTTGCCCGGCCGGTTCACAATGACTAAGTTGAATAGCATGAACACGCTCCGGGGCCGGTGGGCTCGCGTCCATCGGCTGATTCAATCCACACGCCGCGGTGGTGCCGGATCCCGTTTGGAAAGGCGGACGCCACAAAGGTCCGCGAGGCTGCACATGCGCCGTTCACTTTCATTGCTTTGCGTCTTGATCACCTGTGGATTGCTGATCGATGCACGCACCCTCGACGCCCAACAGCCGGCGCCGCAGAACGAATACGACATCAAAGCCGGTTGGTTTTATTTCTTGGGCGGATTGATTCAATGGCCGAAGGAGCCGTTTAAGGGAGCCGACAAAGATTTTGTGATCGGTGTGCTGGGAAACAATCCGTTCGGAGCCTACATCCGCCCGGATGGAAATGGAGCATCGATCCATTCGACGAGAATCACGACCGATACGATTCAGCGCAAGTCGATCAAAGTCATCCAGTACAGCTCGGTCGCTGAGTTTCAAAACAGCTACAGTCCGTGTCACATTTTATTTATCTCACGTTCTTCCGCGCCCGGGGTTATCGGGGAAACAGTACAGGCACGGGTCGAGGCGGCCTTGCAGAAAACCAGGGGGCAACCGGTGGTCCTGGTCGGAGAGGCGGAAAACGAGGCAGAATCGTTGGCCTACGCTAAATCTGGGATCATCATCTGTTACTGGAACGATCTCCAAGAAAAGCGTGTCAAGATGGTCGTCAACGACACCCTTGCCAAACGTGGACAGCTAAAGGTTCTTTCCCCCCTGTTACGCTTAAGAATTGTCACCGTGCTTTAAGACATTCAATCGGGACCTCTCAGCATGCGACCGCTACGCGACCTGTCGATTCGAGTCAAATTAACAGGTTCGTTGGTTGCCGTCGTCAGCATCGTGTTGTTGTTGTCGACCGTCGCGGGACTGATCGAGCAACATCGGTCGGCCAAGACCGCCATGATGAATCAGTTTTCCGTGTTGGCCGATGCGTTGGGTGACGCCAGCATCACGCCATTGGTCTTCGACGACGTTGACACGGGGGCGGAAGTCTTGGCGTCGGCGCGTCTGGAACCCAATATCCTCTTCGTGCAAACCTTCGACGCCAATGGCAACCGATTCGCGTCCTACCAAGCCCCTGACTTCGCGTCACAAGAAGTGGTACTGCCGCCCGGTGAAGATCAATTCTTTTTCGAAGGTGAGTTCCTACACGTGTCGAAATCGATTGACCAGGACGGCGCGACGATGGGAAGGATCTATTTGCGGGCGAGCATGAAAGACCTGTACGCGACGACGCGTCACAAGATCTTCCTCGCGACGCTCTCGCTGTTGATCTGTCTGTTTATCGCGATCCTGCTCGGCTCACTGCTGCAGCGCGAGATCGCCAGACCGATCCTGGAATTGGCCGCTGCGACCAAGAAGGTTTCTGGCGAAGGGGATTTTTCCGCTCGCGTGCACAGCAATGCCGGTGATGAAATCGGCGTGCTTTGCGACGGCTTCAACACCATGCTCGATCAAATTCAACAACGTGATCGAGAGTTGGAGAAACATCGTGCGCACTTGGAGGAATTGGTGCGAGAGCGAACCAGTCGTCTGGAAGCCCAGACGGAGGAATTGACCGAATCCAACGCCCAACTGGAACGCAGCAATCAAGAACTCGATGATTTTGCCTACATCGTCTCGCACGATTTGAAGGAACCATTGCGCGGGATCTCACGTTACTCCTCGTTTATCGCCGAAGATTATGCCGGGAAGTTAGACGAGGCCGGCCACGAAAAACTGGAGACGCTGCAACGGTTGTGTTTGCGTCAGGAAAACCTGATCGATTCGCTCCTGCATTATTCCCGTGTCGGTCGCGCCGAACTGGCGATCGCTCCGACCGACCTGAACGACGTCATCGAACAAGTTCTCGACATGATGCATATTACTTTAGAGGAACAGGGCATCGAGGTGCGCGTACCGCGACATCTGCCGACCGTGGCCTGTGACTCGGTCCGAATCGTTGAAGTTTTTCGCAATCTGATCACCAATGCGGTAAAGTACAATGACAAGGCGGAGAAGTGGATCGAAATCGGCTTTCAGCAACATGGCGAGTCCGGCGGAAACGATCTGAACCCAACCGGATTCGTCTTTTATGTCCGTGACAACGGAATCGGCATCCGAGAAAAGCACCAGGAGTCCGTCTTTCGAATTTTCAAACGGCTTCACGCCCGGGACAAGTACGGCGGCGGAACCGGCGCGGGACTGACGTTTGTGAAGAAAATTGTGGAGCGACATGGTGGTAAAATCTGGCTGGAATCGACGTACGGTGAAGGCACCACGTTTTATTTCACGCTCGAAAAAGGAATCGTCGCGTGAGTGGAACCGATTATGCAAAACCCGATGTAGAGGAGACGCGTGACTGATGGTCGACTGGAGCAATCAACCGATCCTGATCGTCGAAGATAGTCCGGAGGACTTCGAAGCGACCGTCCGCGCCCTGAAGTCCTCGGGGCTTCGCAACTCACTGTATCGATGTAGCGACGGTGACGAGGCACTCGACTACCTGCACCGCCGTGGCGATTACGCGTCGCCGGACAGCGCGCCGCGCCCGGGGATCATCCTGCTGGACCTGAATCTGCCCGGGACCGATGGTCGCGAAGTGCTCGAAGAGATCAAGCAAGATTCCGAGTTGAAAAAGATCCCCGTGGTCGTGCTGACGACGTCGACCGACGAACGGGACATCGAAGCCTGTTATGAGTTCGGGGCCAATAGCTACATCCAGAAGCCGGTGGATTTGGCCGGATTCGTCAACGCGATTCAGCGGCTGAAAGATTACTGGTTTCAAATCGTGGTGTTCCCCAAGACCGACGACTGAGAAATGACGCTCCGTATCTTGATCGTCGACGACAGCCCCGAAGACCGTGAGGTCTACCGGCGATTGCTTGGCCAGCAAGCCTGGAACGAATACGAGGTGGCCGAAGCGGATTGCGGCGAAGATGGGCTGGAGGCTTGCCGGGACCGTCCGCCGGATTGCATTTTGCTTGACTACAATCTGCCCGACCTGGACGGCCTTGAATTCCTCACCGAGCTTCGTGAGTCGGTCCCCGATCACCACCTGGCCGTCGTGATGTTGACCGGTCAGGGCAACGAATCGATCGCCGTCGAAGCGATGAAGAAGGGTGCCCAGGATTATCTGGTCAAGGGCGAACTGACTTCGGACAACCTGCAGCGGGCCGTCTCCAACGCCGTCGAAAAGGTCAGCCTGCAACGCGAAGTCGAACTGCAACGCGAAGAGCTGAAGCAGCGCAACGAACAGTTGCAGCTTGCCAAGGAAGCCGCCGAGGCCGCCAACCGCGCCAAGAGCGATTTCCTGGCCAACATGAGTCACGAGATCCGCACGCCGATGAACGGCATCATCGGCATGACCGAGTTGCTGCTCAGCACCCAGCACACCGCGGAACAGAATGAATACCTGTCGATGGTCAAAGACTCCGCCGACGCGCTACTTCGACTGCTCAACGACATCCTGGATTTCTCCAAGATCGAAGCCGGCAAGCTCGCCTTGGAGGCGACGCATTTCAACCTGCGCGATTGCATCGGCAAGACCGGACAAACCTTGGGGATCCGTGCGGCCGACAAATCGTTGGAACTGCATTGCCGGATCGACCCGAAACTACCGGAACACCTGCTCGGGGACGCCGGGCGACTGCGGCAAATCATCGTCAACCTTGCCGGAAATGCCATTAAATTCACCAGCGAAGGTGAAGTCGTCATCAACGTGGCCGAAGAAGATCGGTTTGACGATCAGGTGCGATTGCATGTCTCGGTGTCAGACACGGGAATCGGGATTGCGCCGGAGCACCAGAAGAATGTGTTTGGGGTGTTCGAGCAGGCGGACTCCTCGATCACGCGAAAGTTCGGTGGCACGGGACTGGGACTGGCCATCTCCTCGCAACTCGTGGCGATGATGGGCGGCCGGATCTGGTTGGAAAGCGAACTCGGCAAGGGCACCACGTTTCATTTCACCTGCGAGTTCGGGCTCGGTTCACCACAGCCGACCGCGCCGCCGATCGACCGTTCGGCGTTGGAAGGGCTGACGACACTGGTCGTCGACGACAACTTGACCAACCGTCGTATCCTGGAAGAGATTCTGACGAATTGGAAGATGCAGCCGAAAACGGTCGAAAGCGGTGCGGCAGCCTTGAGTGAGCTGGCGCAGGCGACGGCCGATGGCCGACCGTATCAGCTTGTGCTGCTCGATGCGATGATGCCCGAGATGGACGGATTTGAATTGGCCAAACGCATCCACGCCGATCAGCACATCGACCGCTGCACCCTGGTCATGATCTCCTCGGCGGCGCGGCCCGGCGATGCAGACCGCTGCCGCGAACTGGGCATCCTGCGGTACATGACCAAACCGGTCGTGCAGTCGGAGTTGCTCGAGACGCTGCTGGATGTGTTCGGCGAGCAGGCCGCCCAGGATCGTGCGTCGCAACGCGATGCCGTCGACCAGACAGAACCGTCCACGGGGCTGAAGATCCTTCTGGCCGAGGATGGTTTGGTCAATCAACGGGTCGCCGTCGGGCTGTTGCAGATGCGGGGGCACTTCGTCACGATCGCCAACAACGGCAAAGAAGCCGTCGACGCAGTTCGCAACGAACGCTATGACGTCGTGCTGATGGACGTGCAAATGCCCGAAATGGACGGCTTGGAAGCGACGGTCGCGATTCGTGAACTGGAAAAACCCAACGGCCGACACACGCCGATCATTGCGATGACCGCGGCGGCGATGAAGGGCGATCGCGAAAAGTGCTTGCAGGTCGGCATGGACGGCTATATCTCCAAACCGATCGACCCCGAACAACTCAGCAGCACCCTCCAACAGATCTCTCCATCCGAATCCAGTCCCGCCGCAGACGTGACGACGCCCGCGGCGCCACCGGAATCGACCGACGTGATCGACCTGGAATTCGCCCAGACGAGGATTCCCGGCGGAGCCCAAGGCGTCAAGGAAGTGGCACAGCTGTTGATCGACGAATGCCCGAAGATGATCCATGAAATACGTGAAGGCCTGGCCAACCAGGACGCCAATCAAGTCCGACGCGGCGCGCACACGCTGAAGGGGTCTGCCGATTGGTTTGCCGCCAAGCGGGTGGTCGCGACGGCAAAACGATTGGAAAATCACGCCCACGATGGAGACCTGGACTCCGCCTCCACCGTCTTGCCAGAGCTTGAAGCCGAGGTGCGGCAACTCGTCGATGCCGTCAAAGAGCTGACCAAGCCCGCGGTCTCACCATAGCAATCGCCCCCCGTTTCGCCTTCCCAATGCCCTACCTCCCGTCCATGCCGACGCGATCGATCGCTCGGACTGTTGCCATCTTCTGCTTCCTTGCCATCGCGTCACAGACCGGATCGGCCCAGACAGCCCCGACGTTGTCCATCGATCAAGACGGGCTGATGCTTCGCCATCCCGATCTCGGCGCATCAGCACTGCATTCGCCGACCGAAGGGCTGTGGTCGATCGGCACCGGATGGAGCGAGAATGCGTCGACGGCTTGGCACCACGGGCAACCCGAGCACGTGGAGCGACGTGGGCCGTGGTCGATCGCCACCGGAACGGTTTCCACGGTCGATGGCGTTTGGGAAATCCGCGACTCCTATCGCGTGACGCAGGAAGGGGTGGTGCAAGCCAAACGGCGCTGGCACTACACCGGAGAAAGTCCCAGCGGACCGGTCGTGCTGTCGGTCCGATTCGTAGTCGATTCGGCTGATGGTGCGCCGCCGCAACCGTTCTTGCCCGGCATCAATTACTACGGCAACCCGTCGGGAACCCGAATCGATGCCTCGCGCGTGCCCACCTGGTCCGGCCGACCGGGCGAGGAGGCGTTGTACGAAGAGCATCGCTATCCGTTGCCGTTCGCCGCCGTCGAACAGACGGGTGAGGCGGTGGCAGCGATCCACAGCCGGCCGTCGCGGCTGCCCTTCGCGGCACGCGCGGACCTGTGGTGGTCGCTCGGTTTAGTGGCCGGTGATGGGACCGTTGAGATGACCCTGCGAAGTGGACCCACCGCGTCCAACGGACGCCGGGGCGTGGTCAAGGCGCGGCAAACGATGTTTTTGCCGTACGAAGACGCGCACTTGGTCGACATCCCGCCGGGCGCGATCATCGAGAAAGAGTTTTGGTTGCAGCTCGCTCCGGCACCGGATCCGGGTCACGGTTTTCGCCTTCCGCTTTGGACATCCATCGACTTGTTTGATCCCCGCACCGATCGCTCGCTGCCACGTCCGGCGGACGTGATGGCGGCAAAGATGAATGACACGTTCGATCGCTGGTACGAAGACGACCAGTGTGCCGGCTTCCGGACGCGGCCGCCGGGCAGCAATCCGTGGATCATGATGGGCTGGGCCGATCGCGCCGAAGTCGCTCCGCGGGCGCTGCTGGAGATGGATCTTCAACCCTACACCGATCAGCCGGACAAATGGAAACAGCGGGCCGCCGACGCGCTCGACTTCCTGACGTCGGCCCCGACGCGGAAAGCTCCCTACGGCGATGGTTTTCCGATCGTCTATGACTACCAATCGCACCGCTGGCTGCAACGTCAGAATCCGCTTTCACAAGCCCAGGCGCTCCATGGCATGATAGATGCCATCACCGAATCGGATCACCCGCATCGAGATCAATGGATGCGGTTCGTCGCGACACACCTGGACGCGATCGCCGATCGTATTTTGAAGACCGATTGGCGGCCCGTGTCGACCAACGAAGCGTTTGCGATCGCGCCCCTGGTCAAAGGCAGCGACTACGCGTCGAACGATCGATGGATGGCGGCGGCGATCAAGTTAGCCGACCACACGATCGAGCGTCATCTGGACATGCAGGAACCGTATTGGGGCGGTACATTGGACGCCCGCTGCGAAGACAAGGAAGGGGCTTGGGCGGCGTTGCAGGGGTTTGCCGCGCTGTACCGGACGACCCGTGATCCCCGCTACCTCCGCGCGGCGGTTCATGCCGGTGACGTCTGCTTAAGTTATCTGTATGTCTGGGACGTCACGCTGCCTCCCGGGCGATTGGCCGACCACGACCTGAAGACGCGCGGTTGGACCGGCGTCTCGGTGCAGAACCAACACCTGGATGTGTTCGGCGTCGTCTTCACTCCCACCTATTGGGAACTGGCCGACTGGACCGGCGACGAGCGTTATCGCCAGCTCGCGAAAATCATGTTCGTCAGCTGTGGGCAGATGACGGATCTGGCGACCGGGGTCCAGGGCGAGCAGTTGCTTCAAACCAATTACGAACAGCATGATCCACGTGACGTCGTCGAGGGGATGCGCGGCGATTACGCCGAACGGTGGAACATCTACTGGATCACCGCGCACTTCCTGACCGCCGCTGCCGACTTCGAAAAGCTGGGCGTGGATTGGCGGTCGTTTTGAACGTCGACGCAGCGACGCTCACCAGAGCCTGGGAAGCGGGGTCGATCCACCTTTTGGGAGGCCCCCGTACCGGATGCGAGACGCACCAAGAGATCCAGCAGGTTCGCCCGCGATCGATAGGACCAATAGGACAGATGGGCCTCATACGTCCTATGCGTCCCATTGCGCGGTTGGTATCCCGGTTTGTCGCGAAAAATCAGGCCACTTTCCTGGCGTTGGCGGGGTGCCGGAGTTTACTGCGGCCCCGTCCGGGTCGAGGGGAGGATTGGGAGGCGGGGTCCGGAGGTGCCGCTGCGCTGACCTCCGGCTACTCGCTGAAATCCCTTCGGGATTCGGTCGACCCTCGTCACGGGCTGACACTAGATCAATCTTCGATGAATCCAAGGCGATTGATGGAGGGCACCAGTTCGGCAAGAAAGTGGCGTAAGCTTCCAGCTTGCGTTTGACGAGTAAAACGAGGCGGCGAGCTGGAAGCTTCGCAACGAACGGAAAATAAGTGGGATAGGCTTCCAGCCTGTCGATGCTGAAATGACAGGCTGGAAGCCTATCCCACTTTAAGAGATCCGACACTTATATCCCGCTCGTTGCTTACCCTACTTTCTATCCCTAACAAAGCTCTACGATTCGGTATCCAATCGCTGGATGTGACCGAGCAAGAACTCCAGTGTTGCGGATTCATCGTCGAATTGCTCGATCGGGACGGTGGTGATTTCACTGAACGATCGAAACCAGGTCTCTTGGCGTTTGGCGAGTTGTCGGGTGTGGGTCGCGACCAGGTCTTTTAGTTCGTCGATGGGGCCACCGCCGGCGCCCTTCCAGTCCAGGATTTCTCGATAGCCGACGGCTTGGGAGGCGGTACGGGACAACGAACCAAACCGCTCGACCAGATGCTCGACCTCTGCGATCAACCCGCGCTCGAACATCTGCTCGACACGCCGGTTGATCCTCTGGTGCAATTTGCCGCGATCGTGTTGCAACGCGAACACGCAGCAGGACTGCGCATCGACGTGGCGGTCGAATTGAACCTGTCGATGACTCAGCGGCTTTCCGGTGTGCTTGGAAACCTCCAGCGCCCGGATCATCCGGCGCGTGTCTCCCGGCGCGATCCGGGCGGCCGAAATGGGATCGACTTGAACCAGCCGCTGACGAAGCGCTTCGGCGCCGAAGGTATCCAGATCGCGTTGCACCGATTCGCGGAATTCCCAGTCCGGCGGCGGCCCGACATCAAACCCTCTCAACACCGCCTTGAGGAACATCGGAGTTCCACCGACAAAGATCGGCCGTTTACCGCGGCTGCAGATCTCGCGAACGCATTGATGGGCTTCGGCCAGGTAACACGCGACGCTGAAATCCTGATCGGGATCGGCCAGATCGAGCAGGTAGTGGGGCACCCGGGCGCGGTCGGCGGCGCTCGGTTTGGCCGTCCCGATGTCCATGTGTCGATACACCGCGATCGAATCGAGCGACAAAATCTCGCCCCCGATCGCTTCGGCCAATTGCAACGCCAGCGACGTTTTCCCCGAGGCCGTCGGACCGGTCAGAACAATGGTTTCTTGAACCAGGGGTGCGAAAGTCGTTGGAGTCAGTTCGGACATCGAAACGCCGGATAAGCCAAAAAGAGAAGATTTCCCGTTTGAAGGGGTTGCCCAAAGTTTAAGCAGATGCGGTCGGATCGGTAAACGCGTGGTAGAATCAAGCATCATGGGCATGACGTATTTCAAACGATATCGAATGGAATTTGACCTTCGCGATTGGCGTGGGGAGGATCCGCGTCTGCCCGAAGGATACGAGCTATTGCCCTACCTGCCGGGGCTGCTGAGGGAACACGCGATCGCCAAGTTCAATAGTTTCAAGGAGGAATTGGACGCGAACGTTTTCCCGTGCTTGTCTCGACGCGACGGCTGTTTGCGGCTGATGCGTGAGATCACCAGCCGTGGAGATTTCGTCCCCGATGCGACCTGGTTGATCCGCGCACTCGAAACGAATCCCAAAACCGGCGCGGTCCAGCCCTACGCCGTGGGAACCATCCAGGGACTTTCCACCGAAGGCTGGGGCTCGATCCAGAATGTCGGCATCGATCCGGCTCATCGAGGCAAGGGCTTGGGATCGATTCTGCTGTCCAAGGCTGCGACGGGTTTTCGCGCCGTCGGCTTGGAGCGAATGCACCTGGAAGTCACGACGGAGAACACCGGCGCGGTGCGGTTGTACGAACGACTTGGATTCAAGCGGTCCAGTGTCGTTTACAAGGCGGCGGAAGTCGCCGGGGCAACCGTGTAAGCAACGAGCGGAAAAAAAGTGGGATAGGCTTCCAGCCTGTCGATACTGGAATGACAGGCTGGAAGCCTGTCCCACTTCAAGAGATCCGACACTTCTATTACGCTTGGTGCAATGCAACGTGTGGACGATGACTGCCCGCGGTTGTGTCGCTGTGGAGGGATCCGTGGCCGCAGACTACTCGTTTCTCAGGATCCACCAGATACGGCTGAGCGCCGATTCTCGGCTCCTGGACTCTTCTTTTAACCGGTTTGCCGCGGCGGTGATTTCCGGCGTGACACGGTTGCGACCGGACAGGTAGACCAGGTGCTGGACTTGCAGGTCGAAATCGTCGATCGAACGCAACCACGAAACCGGCAACGCGGCTTCGTCACCGGGAAAGTCGACGCTCAATTGTTGCAAGAAACTCGTCGTCGAATTTCGCGCATCGAGCTCGGCAAGCGATTTGGGCGATCGCGGACGACCATCGATCGGTTGAGCCAAGACGGCGCCCTGATCGTTCGGGGTGAATCGCCCCCCGACACGACGCATGGCAACTTCGACACGCTGATTCAATGAAGAGGCCGGAGTCTGAACCGCCGCCGCAAAAGCTTGGACCAACTCCAACGCTTCCTTTCGCTCCTGCTCGGACGACGTCAACATCGCGTCGCCTTGCAGAACATCGGGAACGCTGCGGTGGGCCATCGGGGACGCAATGATCAGCGCCAACGTTCTGGCGACATCGAACCCATTGGCCTTCAAGTCATCGGCCAGTTGTCGGTGCAAGCGATCCAGGTTTCCATCGACCGGAGGTGCGAAGGCGTCCACGGGAGACGGTTTCAGGGGTCGGCCGTGAACCAATTGCCAAAGCGAATCCACCAAGCTGTCGGCCAACACGTCACTGCCGACAAGCGTCTTGGTCCAACTTTGGAAGTCTTCCATTTGCTCGGTCGACTGCAATAGGTACTTGCTGACCTTCGGAACCGCCATGCGTTGACGCCCATCCAACAATTCATAAAACGTCGGCTTGGGCGTTGCCGGTTGCGCGGCAACGACCCAACGATTGTCCTGTCGACGAACGACGTTGCGGACCAGGGCGACGAACGACCAATAATCATCTTGGGTTCCAGAGCGACCGATGTGCGAATCATGGCATCGAACGCAACGCATGTCGGCGTTGATGGAGATGCTGGCCAGGTGGGTGGCGATCCCTTCGCTGCCACGACGTCCGATCGCTTGATACCACTGTCCGGATTGCTGATTGGATCCGTCGATCAAGGAAACCAGGGTCACGTCCAGCTTGGCTTTGCCGCTGACGCTTTTGGATAACTCGTCGACTAGCCCGGCATTCTCGGGGCGATCCATGACCGCGATGCCACTGCCGGTGGTCAACGCGAGCCAGCGTTTGGAAATCTGTTCTGCGTTGGAGGACTCGGCCAACAGATCACGGAGCTGTTGCGGATCACGTAACGCTTGTTCGGAAAGCTTGATTCCCAAACGGGCATTCAAGCGGGCGGCGATTTCCGCCGGCGCTGCGTCAGGCGTCGGCTTGATCCCAAGCGTCTGCCAATAGTCGCGGACCGTCGCGGCGGTTTCAGCCGCGACCAGGGAAACCGCTTGTGACTCGCCCTCCGAGGGCGCTGGCGAGACCGATTCGGGAGCGACGACAGGCGACGGATCGGTGTTCGATGCGATGTTGTGTGAGTCGAGTGAAATGCCGCGTGGCAGATCCGGCGTGCCGCTGTCGGACATCACAGGCGGGTTGTCGATCGGATCGGCAATCGCGACTTGCGGGTCATCCGACGACGGAGATTCCACGAGCCCAGACGGAGACGGCTGGTCCGGAACGTTTTCGGCGACGATCAGACCTTGATCGGCCGGCTTGTTCTGCAGATTGTTCGGTCCGCTGAGGTAAACAACGGCCAGGATGCAAGCGGCGACGGCGATCAGGATCGAAACCAAACGCCCCATCGACAGCCCGCCACCGGAAGCCTTGATCGGCGGCAGCGAAGGGCTGCTTTGCTTGGCCGCGCCAGAGGTCGGGGCGACGAGGGATTGGGCAAGGATCGGCGCGACCAGATCGGGCGGCGACTTGCGTTTGAGCGGGTTGACCGGAACAAATTCGGTTAGCAGCGCATCGACGACGGGATCGGCATCTTCGGCAAACTCGTTGCGTTTGCTGTCGGCCGACTCGGCAAGCCGCTGCAGGATCGCCGCGGTCAGATCGGGCGGGCACGATCGCCCTTTGCTTTCGTTCGGCAAAAACTCCGCCAACAACGTATCGATGACCGGGTCGGCATCGTCGTCGGCGTCGAGTGGTTGTTCGTGATCGGCGGCAGCCAACTGCGCGAGAATGCTGGCCGACAAGTCGGGCGGCTGCTTGCGTTTGCTCGCATCGCTGGAGACAAATTCAGCCAACAACGCGTCGATCAACGGATCGGCATCGCTGCGTGCTTCGTGCGGCAGTTGGCTTGCGGATTGGGTCATGGTTCGTTTTGAAGCTGCAATTTCTCTTCGACACAGTTTCGCAGCTGTTGTTTGGCTCGCTGCATCAAGTTTCGGGCTCCGTGATCGGTGATGCCCAGGGCTTCACCGATTTCGACTCGGCTGGCGCTCGAGTCGAACCTCATTCGCAAGGCGATTTGAGCCCGTTCGGTTAGTTTTTCAAAACACTGTTGAAGGGCCTCCACGGCGGCGTCGCCGGTGAGGTCCTTTCCCGCCCATCGGTCCCAAGTTTCGTCGAGCAACTCGGGTTCTCCGGTGGTCTGAACGCGTCCCAGTTTGCGGTGCCTGGAAACGAGCAGGTTGTAAGCGGTTCGGCGCAAGTAGCCTGCCGTCGCGCTGTCGTTGTGTTGGACAAAATCAGGTCGTCGCAGCACACGCAAGAAAGTTTCTTGCGTCAGATCATCGGCGGTGGCGTCGTCGCATCCGAGCATTCGCAGGTAGCGCCACACGCCGCGTTGGTGTCGTTGGATGAGCGTGGCCGCGTCGAGGGTTTCCGCCTCCGCCGACCGTCCATCAAACGCAGTTTCCTCGTCGACGTTGCCCTCGGGCATCGAATCGTCGGGAGCATCGTTTGACTGGGTCATCGAGACCGTACTCGGCCCGGTCGAGCTTGGCGTCTGTCCGCCTAGACTGCCTTCATCCACCAATCATCAAGCCACCAATTCGCTTATCACTTTTCCACCATTGGCAATTTTCATCGGTCGGCGATTCTTACTCATAAACGTGGTGTCGAGCCCAATGCCGAGTCCCTTGCACACCGTCGCCATCAAGTCCTCACTGCTGAACGGCTCGGATTCCACCGCCGTGCCGTCGCTGCTGGTTTCACCGACGGCCAATCCGCCTTGAATACCTGCACCGCCGACGACGCAGGACCAGGACCGTGCCCAGTGGTCTCGCCCGGCGTTCTGATTGATCCGCGGTGTTCGTCCGAATTCTCCCATCCAAATGATTGCGGTGTCTTGCAGCAACCCGCGTTGTTCCAGGTCCTCGACCAGGGCGCTCATCGCCTTGTCCAGCTGTGGCAACTTCGTGTCCGACAGGGTTTGGTGAACGTTGTTGTGCAGATCCCAGCCACCCAAGTCGACTTCGATAAACGGGACGCCGCCCTCGACCAGACGTCTGGCCAACAGACATCCCTGACCGAACCCGTTGGTCCCGTAACGTTCTTTCGTCTTCTCGTCCTCTTTCTCGACACGGAAAGCTTCCATTTGACTGCTGGTCATCAAGTCAAACGTCTTCTTGAGCACCTTGCCGTGCTCTCCGGCGGGAAGATCACGCGTGCGGTTGGCGAAACCGCTTTCGATTTCCTGCAGGGCGGCCATCCGTTGACGCAATCGCATCCCGTCTAACTTCATGTCCAAATTGCGAATCCGTCCGCTACTGGTGACGGCAAACGGCGACCACGCCATGCCCAGGAATCCCGGACCCGCGCTGGCACCGCCGATGGTGACAAACGGAGGGATCTCCAGCTCGGGACGTTGTGACATCAACTCGTGAGCGACAACCGCACCATAGCTGGGGTGTTCGATATTGGGGTTCGGGACGAAGCCGGTATGCATGTAGTAGCGGCCGCGATTGTGGTCGGCTTCGCGGGTCGACATGCTACGCACAATCGAAAGATTGTGCATCTGCTTGGCGACCATCGGCAGATGCTCACAAATCTGCATGTCGCCGGTTGTCGAGATCGGTTGAAACGGACCACCGGTGGGCGCGCCCGGTTTCAGATCCCACA
Organism: Rhodopirellula sp. SM50; assembly: GCF_002289565.1. GTDB lineage: Bacteria > Planctomycetota > Planctomycetia > Pirellulales > Pirellulaceae > Stieleria. Next base: position 43,606 of record NZ_NTFY01000047.1, read on the forward strand.
TGTCGATCGTCGGCGGGCCACCTCCCATCCAAAGCATGATCGCCGATTTCCGATTGCGACGCATCTCTTCGGCGTTGGCTGCAATGGCACCACCCATCGTCAGCGCTGCCGAGGCGGCAGCACTGGAACCAGCCAAGTGGTTCATGAAGTGTCGGCGGCTCATCCCGCTGGGAGTTTTCCAAGGTGAAATCATTGCGATTGCCTATCGAAGAAATCGGTTTCGAAGGAAGTAGTGTTGTCAGATTGGTAACGTTTGAGACCCGCGATTGAACCCAAGCTCAATGCTGCATGATGAATTCATTACTGTTGAGAATCGCCCACCAGACGTCCTGCAACATCTCGATCTCCTTGCCGCCGCGGGCGCGGTAGAGTTCGCCGGCCAGCGCGACTTCCCGCTTGGTCGGCTGTCGCGACAAGCCCGCCTTGTACAGTAGATTTAATCGGTCACGGGTCGATTTGCCCGACTGTGAAAGCCGATCCAGAAAGCTGCCCGGTTTCGTGCTCGTCGCGTTCTGCGTCAATTCGCCGTTGAACAACATCAACGCCTGGGGAATCGACCCGTCAAAGGTCGTCGCTTCGTCGCCTTCGTCGGTCCCAAAGGTCACCACGAATTGACGAAGCCATTCACGACGCTTTTTCTCTTGTTGCTCGTACGTGCCCGCGGCACTGCCTCCGGACGCGGAAACCAAGGACTGATACAGCTGCTCGGCGCTCATCTGACGGAGATAGAAGCGAGAGAATTTTGGCGTTTCACCGATCGACGGGTCATCGATCTGGTTGTTGCTGCCCAACACCGAGGCCAGCGAATACGGTCGGCTGAGCGTGATCCAGGTGATCAGGTCCTTGAGGTTGTAACTGGATCCGCGAAAGGCGTTGGCCAGATCATCCAGCAATTGGGGATGCGTCGGGTTGTTGTGGGGGCCCATGTCATCGATGGGCTTGGTGAACCCGTATCCCAGGAACATCGACCAGTAGCGATTGATCGCCATGCGGTCGAGCGACTGGCTGTCCATCATCAACCGCCCGAGTTCTTGGCGGCGATTGACGTCATCGACATATCCGCTCTTGGAAATCTCGGTGCCGTCGGTGAAAACCGGATAAGCGACTCGCGTCAGACCGTTCCGCATCTCGTAAAAGACCAACGCATCGTTCGGATCACCCGCTTCGCCGGCATAGTCCTCGCTGACCAATTCGGCGTAGTCCACGTCACGCGTCCCGTCGACGAATCGTCGCAACGCACGTGTCTGCCGAAAGAATGAATTGAACTCCCAAAACTTTTGTTGCTTCCAATCATTGAAGGGGTGATTGTGGCACTGGGTGCACTGGACCTGTTGGCCGAGGAAGATCCGCGACACGCTGCTTGCCGCCAACACCGCTTTCTCTTCGTTGACTTTGCCGACCAAGAAATTGACGGCTCCGTTGAATCCCGGCGCACCGGGCTTGGTCGCTCCCTCTGCGGTCACCAATTCATAGACCATCCGGTCGTAAGTCTTGTTCTCCGCGAACGAGTCTCGCAGGTACTTCATCATGCCGTTGCGATTGGTCAGATCGCGCCGGTCCATGCCCCCGCCGCGACCGATCAACAGATTGCTCCAAACCGTGGCCCAATGGTTCGCATACTCTTCGGTGTAACGATCGTCATGCAACAAACGATCGACGAGCTTCGCACGGCGGTCGCCGCCACGTTCGGCTGCAAATTCCTGTTGCTCTTCCAGGCTGGGAATGCGGCCGATAATGTCCAAAAACACCCGCCGACACCAAACCGCATCGTCCGCCTCCTTGGCCGGCGTGATCTCATAATCCGCCCACCCCTGCTCGATCGCATCATTGATCATCGCGATCTGGGGAGCCACGACGCTCTGCGCTCGCGCCACCGAAGCAAACGCGATCAGCAAAATCATCAGACCACCCAAAGAACGCGTCAGACGCGATAGGAAGATTGATTTTGGTGCCATGAACTGAAACCTAAACTGCTCGAGCAATTGGATGGGGTGCCCCGGTAACGGGTCGGTGCGGTGTGTGCGATTCGCCCTATTGATGAAACGAAATGTCGGCGCGGTGGTACCTGATCAAGTGTCAGATTTGTCACACATTGGGAGAATCGGTCGCAACAGCACAGATGTGTCCACTAATGGTACCCGGTTGGACACAAAATCTTCCAGTAATTCAGCACTTTTTGCGGCAAGCTGCACCAATCAACGGGGCTGAATCCCCCTGATGACCTGCGGCGGTCCGTCACCTGCGAAACGATCGGCTCCAACTGTCTCACTCTGCGACGCGACCTGCCGCAGATGACATGAATCAATGGATTGACCAGACGTGTCACCGACGTTGCGATGCTGGTCGAATCAGCCACCAGATTGGCTCAACCACCCGGTGGGCGGTTTCAACCACGTGCCATTTCAGGGAGTTTGAAATGCCGGAAGTTTATCGCGGACTTGAGCATCCCTCTTGCCAGCACTTTGATCCCGGTGCGGGACCCTCGCCCCCCCGGCCAACTCGCCCCACCGACGCGAATCTTCAATGCAGGGATCGGTGGGCGTCGACCTCCCCAGCGGCGGCGGTCGGCTTGGAGGCGGGCTGGCTGATCGCAAAGAAGTCGCAAGCCCCTGACACTGACGCTGAAACCGACGACGCGCCGCCGCGCTGCCTGCAACTGGCAACCGGTCAATGGTGTCTCCCGAATTGGGCGACGTGGTTTCCCAGCCCCGGTCCGGCCGTGGTCTATGCGTCTGATCGGGGTTACCGGATCGGGCAATCGGTCGAAATCATTTATCTGCAACGCGACCGTCAAAACGCAACAGCGCCATTATTGCAATCATGAAAATCTGGATCGCCGCTTGATTCGCGCAAAAACCGACGTTTGCCGCGCCCCCCTGCAACCACTTCTAAACTTTGCGCACACATTGTCTTCATGCTATCTTCATAGGGGAAGCACATGGCATCTTTTTGCAATCGCCTGGATGGCGACGGGTTTGCTATGGTTTTCCTGAGAGATACCCCCCAGAGAATTGGGCAATGGGAATGGACCTTTGGATCGCGATCGGTTTTATCGCCACGGTCTCCACACTCGCGTTTGTGGCGGGACGGCGACTGTCGCTATCGGTCTACCAGAACAAGCCCCTGCTGCTGGCCGAATGCTTGATCTTTTCGCTGGTGTTTGCATTCGGTCTCGCCAATCGTTTGTCTTGGGCCCACGCCTTTCCCACACCTGCAGCGCTTTGCTGGGCCAATTGGGTGCCCGTGTTTTTATCGTTTAGCGCCGGCTTGGCATCGGAAGTTTCTGCGTTGCGAGCGGCGTGTCGGCACGGCGTCGCCGGGTTGATGGCGCTGCTTGCGATCGGGTTCCTGGTCTTGCCGGTGCTCCGCCCTCAATTGTTTCCGATCGAAGTGGACCGGGCGGCGACGTGGAAAGACGGAGTCTGCTTGCAAAGTCATGAAGCCAGTTGCGGTCCCGCGGCCGCGGCGACATTGCTTCATCAAACGGCGCTGACCACTTCGGCGCAGTTGAGGTTCGCCGACGGACATTGGGCTGGTGCTCCGCTGGCGTCGGCCGAGCAATGGATGGCCGATGCGTGTCTGACCAGCAATCAAGGGACGTCCTCACTGGGCTTGATTCGCGGCTTGCGGATCGCCGTTGCGGACAGTTCACAACAGGTCGAAGTCGCCGCCCAGGATCCAGGGCTGTGGCGGGCCCGAGGCCAATTGCCCAACGTAGCCGTCGTCCGTTTCAGTGATGACCATCGGGCCAGCGGGCCGGTCCGTCGGCTGCTCGGGACCGATGGCGAAGGACACGCGGTCGTCGTGCACAGTCGTATGGCCGATGGGCGTTGGAAAATCGCAGACCCGGCGGTCGGATGGCGTCTGTGGGATGACGATCACTTTCGTCGCGTGTTTACCGGCGAAGCGATTTATCTGGCGACGCGTGATTGAAGCGGGACAGGCTGATTCGCTCGGCCTACATGAAGCCACCGCCGTGGCCCCCGCCGCCAACAACCCCGCCAACAACCCCGCCAACAACCCCGCCAGCAACCCCGCCAACAACCCCGCCAACAACCCCGCCAACAAACCCGCCACCTCCGCCGCCACCTCCGACCGCCCCGCCACATCCGGTTTGATAAACCGGGATCGTCACTTCAACCACTTCGGCGACGGCATCGAGTCCGAACGAATTCTCTCGAAGCGATTGAAGCAGTTGTTCGATTTGCCGATGCGTTTTTCGGGGTCGAATCGCGTCGCGTCGACGCCCCCTTTTCAGACCGATCGGACTACCCATGAAGGTCCGCAGTTGTTAAGGTACAACCATCGCGTCGCACACCGGCGGGCGGGTCGGTCTGGTTTCGTTCCAATCGGAACGGCTGGACCCGTTCGCCGGCGTGTGACATGGATGGCATGCAAGGCTGCATCAGACGTCGCGCCTTGGCTTGCCTCACGTGTCACAGCTGCTTCTCTCTACGTCCACGCCTCGGGGTCTCTCCCGATCGAGGCGTCGTGCGAGTGGTGCGGTTTGGCACGTGCCTTACCAACGCACGACTCTTTCGCACGCAAGAACCTTGTCTTTACCGCTTGATTCTGAATCCGATGACGCCGAACTGGCCCCCGCCGGTTCCCCCCGCGATCACGCCCATTCTTCCGACGATTACGACGACGATTCTTTCGAAAAGGATCCAGTCGATCTCGACCAGGAACGATCCAACCCGGTGATCGATTTCGACCCACCCGGCACGGGCGACGATGTACGGCTGGTCGCGTCGCCGCGCGATGAAAGCGGAGACCTGGATCACTCCGAGAAACTGATCCGTTGCCAACAACTGATCGATTATCAGTTCAAGGATCAAGAGTTGCTGCGTTTCGCATTGACGCACGCCTCAGGGGCATCGCATCGACTGGCGAGCAACGAGCGATTGGAATTCCTCGGTGATAGCATTCTCGGCTTCGTCATCTGCTCGTGGCTGTATGAGGAATACCCCGAGTACAACGAAGGCGATTTGACGAAAATCAAATCGGCCGTCGTCAGTCGCCGCACCTGCGGTAAAGTGGCCTGTCAAATCGGACTGGACGAGTGCTTGATCGTGGGCCGGGGTGTGACCCGAAATCGCAGCTACCCACGGTCGTTGGTCAGCGATGTCTTCGAATCGATCGTCGCCGCGCTGTATCTCGATGGCGGTCATGAAATTGTCCGCGACCGACTGAAGACCTGGTTGCGAGGCGAAGTCGAAATGGCGGTCACCAGCCAGGGGGCGACGAACTACAAGTCGACGCTCCAGCAACGGGCCCAGCGCGATATCGCGTGCACACCTCTGTATCGACTCAAACGCGAAATGGGGCCCGACCATCGAAAATCATTCTTGATCAGCGCCGTGATCGACGGCGAGGAATACACCGCCGCCTGGGGCACCAACAAAAAGGAAGCCGAACAAAAAGCGGCCGCCAACGCACTGGCGGAAATGAACGATGACCCACTGCCGTATCCGCTGCCGGACGCCCCCAATCAGTCGGGCAAGTGAGCTCGCTGGTGTTTAGCCTTTAGCCCGGATATTGCATCCGCCCATTGTTGCCGCGATTGAGCTTGGCTGTTATCGCGCGAGCGGTATTTGGCCGCCATTTTTTTCGTTTCGGTC
>NZ_NTFY01000048.1 GCF_002289565.1 Rhodopirellula sp. SM50
GCAATAGCTGCTGTGCGGGATCGCCGAGCGGCATGACACAGTTCGCCGAGTCGAGCGGTCGCAAATGGGCCAAAGGTCACCGGCAAGTCGCCGAGTGCTTCGCTGCATAAAGAAAGCCTGATCCGAGTCCCTTCGGTCTGCAATTGCGCATTCAATAGTCCACGATCGTATCGTGGACTCGTTGCAATTAGCATCGACACCCAGCGACACTACTGTTCAGACCCGCTGCGATTTGCTTTCCAATAGCACTGACGGACTGTGACGATTGCTGCTGCATTCGTCGCGGTCACAGTAGGTGGGTGGCACCAGGTGGAAGGGAGGGACGGAAGGTGGGTGGCACCAGTTGGAAGGGGAGGGGGCGGCGGGGTGAGGCTTGGCGGCTGTTGGTTGTTTGGGCTGGCGGTGGGAGGCTGAGTTAGAGCGATTCCAGGAACGCGTCTTCTTTGGCGGCCGGCAGGCGATATTTGCCACCGGAGGCGTCTCGGTTTGATGCGGTGTCTTGCTCTGAGGTTTCGCGTCCGGACGCTTCACCGGACTGCCCGACCAGCAGCATCAGGTCGGCGGCCAGCCGTTCGATGCTGGCGGCCGTCACCAGGGTTTCATCACTGCCGGACGTCGTGCTTTGCGCCGTCTCGGCGACCATCGTGATGCTTTTGACGATTTCATAGCTGCCGGTTGCGACATCGGAGATGTTGCGCGAGATCTCCGAGGTCATCGCCGTTTGCTCTTCGACGGCGCCGGCGATCACGTTTTGGCTTTCATCGATCTCGCGAATGATCTCGCTGACCAACCCGATCGCGTTGACCGCTTCTTGCGTGTCGGCTTGGATCGCTTCGATGCGTCCGATGATGTGTTTGGTCGCCCGACTGGTTTCTTTGGCAAGCTCCTTGACTTCGTTGGCGACGACCGCAAAGCCTTTGCCGGCCTCACCGGCCCGGGCCGCTTCGATGGTCGCATTGAGGGCCAACAGGTTGGTTTGTTGGGCGATCGAGTTGATGACTTTGATGACGTTGCCGATCTCCGCACTGCTTTCGCCCAGACGGGTGATGGTCTGGTTGGTTTGTTCGGTGGCGCAAACGGCATTGCGGGCGACCGAGGCGGCATTGGCCGCGTTGGCGGCAATTTCTTTGATGCTTTCTTCGAACTGCTCAACGGCGGTCGCCAAGGCATGCGCATTGGCGCTGACCTCTTCGGCCGCCCCGCTGGCCATGGTGGCTTGATCGCTGGTGTTCTCGGCGTCCCGCCGCAGCCGCCGGCTGACATCGGTCAGGTCGTGGGTTGAAAGGTAGCGAAGATTGGTTGCCGAGCGACGCAGCGGCAGGATGGTTTCGCGGGCGACATAAATGCCGAAGCCGGCGATCCCCAACAGAATGCCTGCGGCGCCGGCGAGCGACCACAGCATTCGCGCATCGACCAGGGCTTGCACCGCCGCTTCGTCGGCCGCATTGCGACGGGTCGCCATCGAAACGACCGCATTGACCGCGTCGCGATGTTGTTCGTACTGCTGCCGCATCGGGCCTCGAGAAAGTAATTTGGCCGTTTTGACATCCCCCCGCAAACAGGCCGGTACGAACTCCTGATCTCGCACCCGAAAGAACTCTTTTGCCGTCTCGTAGCACTCGACCGTTTTCAGCTTCTTCATCGGCCCTTCGGCGAGTTCCCGTTCCCAGAAGCGATGCCCGTTGTCAAATTCCTGCTTCAATTCGATGCCGCGTCGAACCAGTTGCTGTATCTGTTCCGTCCCGACGCCCTCTTCCACCTCGTGGGCCATTTCGAGCGACAGCAGATAGGATTCGATGAGGTTGTTGGAAGGCGGAACGGTGTCCGAGATCAAATCCTTGCCCTGAATGATCCTGTTGTAATACGGGCCATGGACTTTGGCCACCGACAGCGTATTCCAAGACCACAATCCGTAACCGACAAAGGAGAGTGCGCAGGTGCCGACAAGGATGGAAATCTTGGAGCGAACGGTGAGGCGATTGAAGGACACGAAACTATTCCTTTCCGGCGTGAAGATTGAACGGTAGCTTGGGCAGGTGGTGATGACGTCAACGTCAATCGGTGGCGGTGGCGGTGGCGACGCGATCGGCATCAAGGATCAGCAACAATCGTTGTTCGAGTTTGTAGGCACAACGCAAGAACGGGCGCTGTCGGTGGTGCAGTGTGCCGGGGACCGATTCGCAGTCCGCCTGATCAACCCGCATCACGTCGCCGATTTCATCAACCAGTAAACCGACCGGGCCTTCGCTCGAACGAATAATGACACTCATCTCATCGCTGTCGCTGGAACGGGCCGGCAATCCCAGTGCCTTGCGAAGGCTCAACATGCTGACAATGTGGCCGCGCAGATTCATCAGGCCACGCACGACTTGGGGGGCCAACGGGACGCGTGTGGTCGGCTGAGCTCGTATGACTTCCTGGACCTTCTGGACTTCGATGCCATACAACAGCCCCTCCACCCAAAAGGTGCAATAGGATTCCGGCGGGGCAGGCGTGGTGGTGTACATGATGTTTTTCAGATGGCGTGATCGAAGGTGTCTGTTGTGCTAGGCGGCGAACCAGGCGTCGGCCCAACGTCGCATGGCCGGTCGCAGAAACGTATTCAAGTCAATGATGCGGGTGACCCGTTGTTGGATCACCAGATGCCTCGCGGCGCCCGCCGGGCCGCCTTCGGGTTCGGCGTGGACCGGTTGGTTGTGCAGAATGTCCAAGATTTTTCTCACCACGATCCCCGCGACACGGTCTCCGTCGCGGAAGACAACGGTGTGCAACGGAGCCTCTGACCCCAACTGCTGGGATGCAAAATCAACGAGTTGACACTCCAGCGACCCGTCGATGGAAAACAGTGGAATGGTCTGACCTCGGTATTGAACGACATGGAAATCGCCCAATCGTTCAATGTCCGACGACACGAATTTCTCCAGGCGTGCGACCGACGACAACGGGATCGCGACGCGTGATTCGTCGCCCAAATCGACGATCAATAGCGATTCGCTGGACGATTCGTGTGAGTGCCGTGGGGGCTGTGCAATCGGCGGATTGCGTTCCGCCTGTCCCCCGCTAATGCCGCCGGTCAGGGCCAAGCCGATCAGATCCAAGATCAAACAGATTTTTCCATCACCCATGATGGTTGCGCCGGCATAGAGGGGAATCTCTTTGAAATGCGAGCCGAGCGGCTTGATGACGATCTCCTGCGTGTCGGTGATCTCATCAACGACCAAACCGAATTGATGACCATCCGCATAGAGCACGACAATATTCAGGTCGGACGGCGGGTCGCCACGCCGCCGCGGCGGGTGAAGCCCCAGTTGTTCATCCAAATAGATCAGCGGCAGCAGTTGTTCGCGAAGCCGAAACAGGGGCGTGTCGTGAATGAATTCGATCTCCTGGTGCGCGCGCAGGCTGTCGATGTGAACCAATTCGAGTAGACTGGCTTGCGGAATCGCGTAGCGATCTCCTTCGGTCGTGACCAGCAGCACGGGAATGATGGCCAACGTCAACGGGATCTTGATTCGCAACGTCGTTCCCAAGCCGAGCGTGCTCTGAATCTCCAAGCTTCCGCCGATGGATTCAATGTTTGTCTTGACGACATCCATCCCGACTCCGCGGCCGGAAACGTTCGTGACCGAAGCGGCGGTGGAGAACCCCGGCATAAAAATCAATTGGGTGATGTCACATTCGCTGAGCGTGGACGCCCGCTGACTTGAAATCATTCCCCGTTCGATCGCTTTGGCGCGAACGACGTTGGTGTCGATGCCGCCCCCATCATCGCTGATCTCGATGATCATCTGGCCGCCCTCATGAAAGGCATTGAGATGCAAAACGCCACGCGGTGGTTTTCCGCAGGCGATGCGGCGTTCGGGCAGTTCGATGCCATGATCGACCACGTTGCGAACAATATGGGTCAACGGATCCTTGATCGCTTCCAAAACCGTCTTGTCCACCTCCGTCTCTTCGCCTTCCATGCGGATATCAATCTGTTTGCCGTGGGAAGCGGCGAGGTCACGAACCAAGCGAGGCAGTTTTCCCCATGCGTTGCGGATCGGCTGCATCCGCGTCTTCATGACGCCTTCTTGCAGTTCACTGGTGATCTGGTTGAGCCGCTGTGCCGCGGCGTGCATGGGAGCGTCGTCGGTGGACCGACTGAACTGAACGATCTGGTTTCGGGCGAGAACCAGTTCACCGACTAGATTGACCAATTTGTCCAACAGTTCGACATCCAAACGTACCGAGGCGTCGACCAGTGAGGCTTCGGTTTTGGTCACGCCGGAAGCTTCTTTCCAGTCGCAACGGGCCCGCTCGGAGGTCGCTTGTTCGGGCGCCGCGTCTCGGGGTGTTTCCTGTTCGGGTGTTGCCTGTTGATGGAGCGGTGATTCGGCGGCGTTGTAGCGGTCTCTCCCAGACGCACCGTCTGCCCCAACCTGGCCGCTGGCCTCTGAAGTCGTCGCCGCGTTCTCGGATTGGGGGTGATCTGCGATCGACACGCTCGGTTCGCTGACCATCGGTGCGGCCGACGGGTCCACATGCGTCGCTGTTGGTTGCGTCCGTGCGGCTTCCAGGCGTGCGACGAGTGCCTCGTAATCGTCATCGCCTTCGCCCTGGCCGGATTCGACATGCCGCAGCATCGCGCGAATCGCGTCGACCATTTCCAGCAGGGTATCCGCGATCGGGCGGGTCAGCGTCAGTTCGCCGTCACGGAGCGGGACCAGCAGATTTTCACCGACGTGGGTGACGCGTTCCAGCTTGGGCAGGGCGAGGAATCCGCAGGTTCCCTTGATGGTGTGAACGGTGCGGAACACACTGGCCAGCCGTTGCTGATCGTCCGGCGTGTCTTCCAGGGCGAGCAGATCATCGTCAAGCTTGTCGAGATTTTCATAACTCTCGACGAGGAATTCCTTGATGATGTCTTCGAAACCGTCCACAAAAAAATCTCCGGGTTTGACCCATCAATGGGCAATATCGGAGAACTTTGCGTCCCGCGTTTTTATAACGTCATCGCCCCCGATGCAATGTTTGTCATCGAGGGGCGGACGAAACACTTGCCGACTGATTGGCAATTCTTTCCGACCCCATGCGAAGCGGTGTCGACGGTATCGGCTTTTGCGTTTGGGATCATGGCGACGATCAGGGCGCCGGGTCCGATTGCAGCGGATTGACCAATGCGAGCACGACGTCTCCGGCCTCGGGCTCGGCGGCGTCATCGGCGGTGACAAGCATCAGCGCCATTTTCTCGTTGTTCTGCGGCGTCTTGTCGGCGATGATTGCCAGGACATGTTGCTCTGCATACAGGTTCTGAAAGTCTTGGAAGGTGAATTCGTCGCTGATTGCCGTGGTCTTGAATTCGAATCCTTGAGCGACCAGCTGGCTGATTTTGGAGTGGGTGAGGGTGGAGTCGAACAGTTCGCGTCCCATCAGGTGCCGCGTCATGCCGCGGCGGTTTTCTGATTTGAACGTCAGTTGGTACGTCTTGGCCCGTCCGAAAATCGATCGGCACTCGCGGACGGCCAGGCTGTTGACTTCGTCGTTGGGGGTCATGGCCATCATGTGTCCGATCCCGGAAAGCGAAAGTTCGTCACGGGCGTGCTCGTTCATGATGTTGGCACAAATCGCTTCCAGTCCCTCCAGCTTGGCCTTGGTGACTTTGCGATAGTTGGTATCGATCATGACGACGGGGCAACCCGCTTTTTTCAGTTCCAACGCAAACCGAATCACCCAGTCATCGGCGCCCGCGATCAGCACGCCGTTGCGGTTGGGGTCGGACAGCCCGAGCGCCTGGGCGATGGGTGACGCCAACAGGCCATAGAAGGCGACGGTGCTGATGATGACCAGGAACGTGATGATGGCCAATTGATCGGCGCCGGCCATATTAATTTCGGCCGTTTGCTCGATCCGCAGCGCAAAAATGCTGCTGACCGCGGCGGCAACGATACCCCGCGGGGCGAGCATCGCGATAAACGTCTGTTCGCGAAAATTGAGACCACTGCCGAGCAAGGACACAAAGACGCTCAGCGGGCGGACCACAACGATCAACAGGGCGACGAACAGCAAGCCCGCCCAGCCGACTTGTCCGACCGCGCTGATGTCGACCCGCGAACCGAGCACGATAAACAAACAACCGATCAGCAACGTCCGCAGGTTCTCCTGGAATTCGATGATGTGCTCGATGTCAAATTCATGCTGATTGGTCAACCAGATTCCCAGTACCGTGACGGTGATCAGTCCGGACTCATGAGCGAAGTGGTCGCTGATGGCAAACAGCAACAGGGCGGTCGTCAGCGACACGACGCCGTGAAGGTGATCGGGAATCAGGTAGCGGCGAATGCCATGGGTGAGCAACCAGCCGCCCAGTGCGCCCAACACGGCGCCGACCAGGACGGTCCATCCCAACAGCATCATGCCGTGCCCCAAGTCGGCTTGGCCCGGGTGAAGCAGCAAGATTTCGAACACCAGAACGGCCAGCACGGCTCCGATCGGGTCGATCACGATGCCTTCCCATTTCAGCGTGTTGGCGACACGACGACTCGGTTTGACTTGCTGCAGCAGTGGCCCAATCACCGTCGGGCCGGTGACGACCAGGATTGCACCGAGAAGGGCGCTCAGCCGCCAGGTGAAGTCGAAACAGAAATGGGCTGCGATCGTGGCGGCGGTCGCGGTCAGGGCGGCACCGAGGGTGCAGAGTCGAAACGCGGGCGCCCCGGCTTCACGCAGTTCACTCAACTTCAGCGATAAACCGCCTTCGAGCATGATCACGGCGACGGCCAGTGAGACCAGCGGGAACAGGATTCGCGGACCGGTCGTGGTCGGATCACCGTCGACCAATTCGGCCATCAGATCGTCCGGTCGGGACAACCCGCCCACGGCGACCCCGATCAACAACAGCAGCAGGATGCCGGGCAGGTTGGTGCGCCAGGCGAGCCACTGGGCGGCGACCGCCAGGGCAGGAATCAACGCGAGGTAGAGCAGGAAATCCATCGGCCATCAGTCCATCAGCAGTCAGTGGGGTCGTGTGTGGGGCGCCGGATCAATGGCTCGGGTGGATCATTCAGATCACTTCCCGCATCGTTTCGACGACGGCATCGTCGTGGTGGTCGTGAACCTGGTTGGCGACCGGCAATTCCGGCAATTCTTTCACCGTCGGGCAGCGTCGTCGACGGGTTTTCTTGGGCACCAGATGACGAAGGGTTTCGAGTTTACCGAAACAGAGCAGACGATCGCCGGCTTGCAGTTCTCGGTCGCCTCGGGGGTTGGGAATCACCGCGGCATCGCGATACAGCGTCAGCACGTTGACGTGATTGTCCATCAACCCGCTGCCGGCGATCGTTGAGCCGATCATGTCGGCCCCCTCGGGAATACTGATTTCAGTCACGCCGTACCCGCGACTGACCGTCAACCGTTGCCGCAGATCGATCTCGGGGAAATCGACGTGCGAAGCGATGTGGTCGACGATCGCGCCGGCGATGTCCAATTGGGTGCAGCGTTCGATGCCCTCGAGTCCCGGCGAGGAATTGATTTCCATGATCTGGGGGCCGTCGCGGCCTTCCAACATGTCGACTCCGGCCACACGCAGTCCCATGATTTGGGTGGCCCGTAACGCCGTGTTGCGATACTCCTCGTCCAATTCGATCGCTTCGGTCATGCCGCCGCGATGGACGTTGCTGCGAAATTCGTGTCCCTGTGCGACCCGCCGCATCGCCGCGATCACTTGATCGCCGACGACAAACGCCCGGATGTCGCGGCCCTTGCTTTCGGCGACGAACTTTTGAATCAGCACGTTTTGGTTTTGGCTCTGCAACAGTTCGACGATGGTTTCGGCCGATTGAATCGTCTCGGCCAGCAATACGCCGATCCCTTGCGTTCCCTCGAGCAACTTGATGATCACCGGCGCGCCGCCGACGCGCTCGATGGCAGGGAACACGTCGCGTTTATCACGCACAAAGGTGGTGCGGGGAATTCCAATTTGGTGCCGGCTGAGGATTTGCAGACTGCGGAGCTTGTCGCGCGAATTGGCGATGCCGGAGGAACTGTTGGCCGAAAACACGTTCATCTGTTCGAACTGTCGAACGACCGCGGTCCCGTAGTAGGTGATCGACGCACCGATTCGGGGCAGGATTGCATCGTAATCGCTGAGGTGTTTGCGGCGAAAATACAGATCCGGTGCGCCGCGTTCCAAGTCGATCGCGAATTTCAACGTATCGAGTACCTTGACTTGGTGGCCGCGTTGGTCCGCCGCCTCGCGTAACCGACGCGTGCTGTAAGCTCGCGGACTGCAAGAAAGGATTCCGAGTTTCATGAAACCAGTACGGGTGGAGTGTGTGTTTGAGGGGCCGACGACAGGTCTAGCCGGGCGGCATGAAAATCGGAGGGTTTTCCGAGTGACGGGTCGCTGTGTTGAAAGTGGCTGAGAGAAAGAACGAGGCGGTCAATCAGGGTTGGCGTTTACGCTTCTTGGGAATGCCACCGCGGTAGGACTTTCCCGGGTCGATCAAAAAGCGTCGACGAAATGCTTCGCGGCCGAGCAGCATCCGAAACCCCATCTGGTTGCGATCGGCCAACGTCAACTCGATGTCGAATTGTTGGCCCATCAACCGCACCGTCGTTTTCACCACCGGGCGGACTTCGGATTGGCCACTCGAACTGCGGATCGCACGCATGTCGATCACCGGCGCGGTCGATTCGATCTCCCAGGTTTCGTTTCGCTGCACCGGGTTCACTTTGAATCGCGCCCATTGCTCGTCGTCTTTTTCAAACACTTCGATGTCGAACGCATGCAGCGACGAGGAGCGTGCCCCGGTATCGATTTTGGCTTTGATAAACTTGATGCCCAAATCGGGCAGGGCAATCCATTCACGCCAACCAATGATCGGCAGGCTGGTTTTGTCGGTCATCAACGTTGCATCGAGAGGAATGGGTGTGGGCATCGGCGCTGTGCTGGGGTAGGCGCAGCGTTTGACACTGTGCAGGGAGTCGCAGAGGAACGGGACATTGACACATTCGCACATTTCATCGGCATCGTCCGTTCAGTGCAAGAGAAGCTGGGGGGATTCCCGCTGTCTCCGGGCCCGCATTGATTCACCCCGCCGGCCGCGTCGGAGCCTGTTTTGGGGATTTCCGCAGTTGATCTCAAGAATGGAATGAATGTTGCGTTGCGATTGCCGATAAGCCATTATCGGATTCTACTCTCAATCGGAAGCGAGATCACAAATGAGCACGATCATCCCACAAGCGGCGTCTAACGGCCAGCCATCTCCCCAGATCGTCATCTCGACGGTTCACGGGTTGCTGTTTACGGTCCCCGTTGAGCTGTTAAATAGTCTAAATAATGGGCGAGTTTCGAACGAATTGCCGAGTTCCGCAGCAGCTTCGAGCGGTCGCAGCGTGCGTGAAACTCGATAGTCGTTTGACGGCACCGAGAATCGGCACGCTCGTCAGAATCAGAGGCGTCGCGGGAAGCCATCACCGTTGGGGATGGCTGCCCGGTGGCGGAACGCGGTGAAGTCGTATCAACGCAGTTGCATGCCGAAATCGAGTTCGCCATCGAGTCGGCCCGGTGTCGGTCGCGAACCGTCTGCAGGGCGTTGTGGGGGGGCTGCAGGATTTTGCGGCGTCAGCTCGGGGGTGTACGAGTCGGGTGCGTTGGAGCCTGGCGTGTTCGAGCCGTCGGAGTCGGCATTGGGCGGATCCACAGGGACGATCGTTTCGAACATCGACGTGATGAAATTGGGCAGATCGACCGGGGCGACACGGGGGTCGCAGCAGGCCACTTGCCGCTTGCAACAATGATCGCATGTCCGACTGCCCAGGAGTGGACCGGTGAGTTCCTCGCACAGCGATTGCCGCGACACGAAGATCCGATCGCCGGGCTTCAAGTGGTAGTTGGTCGTGGTATCACCCAGCTGTGTGATCGAACGATAACAGACCGGAAGCGTGACCTGGCAGGAAGATGGTTCGGTCGGCCGGGCCAGCAACAAATCGCAGGCAGACGCCCGTGCGGTCAGTCCACCGGCTTCCATGATGGCATCCAAAACGGTTTCGTGGCCGGTCAATGAATACGCCCCCGGAGAATTGACCTCCCCGATCACATAGTAGCGGTGGATGGGCGCGATCAATCGAACGTTGACTGCTGTCGATTCCCTGCTGAGATCAAAAATGGCGCGTTGAATCAACGCTTCGGCTTGCTCGAGCGTTTTGCTGGCCACCACGACGCGGCCGTAGGCCCCCAAGTCGAGGCTGCCGTCGGCAAGGATCCGTTGGTCGGCGGGCAGTCGAACGGTCGAATCCCCGTCCGTCGTTTCGATCAATAATTCGTCGCCGGGTTGCAAATAGTGGGCGACTTGGACTTCTTTTGACAATTCACGCGGGACGTCAAGTCTGCCGGGGGTCTGGGCCAAAACCGCTTTGGTATCGTCTGTCATGACGTGCGCCACCGGATAGGGCGCGAACCCCAAGGCGCTGCAGCCTGCCAGCAGAGGGAGCAGAATCAGATGAATCCCAACGGACATTTTGTGGTGTGGCGTACTCATACCGTCATGATCGGCATGATC
Source organism: Rhodopirellula sp. SM50 (assembly GCF_002289565.1). Classification (GTDB taxonomy): domain Bacteria; phylum Planctomycetota; class Planctomycetia; order Pirellulales; family Pirellulaceae; genus Stieleria. The sequence goes on from NZ_NTFY01000048.1 coordinate 10,542, forward strand.
GGCCCTCCATTGATTGAAGATGCGTGTCGACCGATTCGCTTTACCTAATCGTTACGGTTTCCGCGGCACCCCACGTTTAAAAGTTGACAAAGCGCTAGTCGATTAACAGCGCGTCGGCGGCGATGATGTTGAAGGCTTGCTGGCGGGCAAATCTTTGGACGTTTGCGCGGAGTGTTTCCCCCGACATCAGCCGGATGATGGGATCTCGAGTCGGGCCGGAGATTTCGAGGACAAACGTTCGATCGCTCAAGAGTCTGTTTACCGATCGGAGTGGCAGAAAGTCGGTAAAGGTTGGGGTGTTGATTCGCGACAACAGTAGGTTTTGTGCCTGAAAATTGCCGGTCGAAATGATCGTGTTGACGTGAAGTCGACGATCGAGCAAGCCGGCACTTCCCTGGGCGGCCACATGGACGCGATCGGACGTCATGAGAACGGATTCCAGCAGGATGATCCCTTTTCGGATCCGGCCCACGGCCTCGCCTTGCTCGAACCGGGTCCCGATCAGCGACGTGGCTCCCAACAGAGCCCCCGCCGACGCCAATCCAGGCACGGCGGTGGCATCGGTCCCACCGAGTTGTAAACGAAATGCACCATTCAAATCCCGAGCGTCTCGTATGTAGTTGCCGTCCAGGTGCAAGGTGCCGGTGACATCGCCCCGGCCGATCGTTCGTGTCCCGACGTACGTTCGCAGCAACGACTCAAAGTCGACGTGGTTGATCCGCCAGTCGCTGTCCAGGTGCGTGCCCTTCTGCCCCGCACCGGCCGATCGGAGCGACAAACCTCCGGTCAGCCGTCCCCTGGCCAAGGTGGATCGGACGAGCGGGAATTCTGCCTGCCAGTTTCCCAGCGCCGTGTCAAATGTGACCACCATCGGGCTATGTGCGTCACCGACCGGAATACCGAATGTCAATCCTTTTTCGACCTGCACCGAACCGGACAGACGCACCGAGTCAATGAAATTGTCACCGCTGCCCGTCACCGTTGCGCGTCCGGATACGATTCCGCCGACCCATTGGTCGCCCTGAGGGTGAATGGGCAACAGAATTCTGCTGCCCTTCGCCCGAGTCAGTCTTGCAGTGATCAACTTGACACCCGGACCGATCGCCCATTCGCCTTTCGCATCCAACTGGCCACCCCCGTAGGTGCCGCGGGCCGATCGAATGACGACCGACTCATCCGTCACAGTGAGATTGAGTCTCAGCGAGCGGGCGATCAGGACGCCGTCGGCGGTCACACCATCCAACTGGATCAGCAGATTCGCCGCGGGGGCACCGACGAGAGAGGTTGGCGTCACCGAGGCATCGACACGTCCGTCAAATCGAGGGCGTTGCAACGTGGTCAGTAACAGCAGGTTCCGCAGCGAGAGTTTTTCGACTTTGAAATCAGTGAACCGCAATTTCGACGGAATTTGGTTCCAGCGGGTTGTGGCGTCCAAGGGGGCATCACTGCGAACATTGATCGTTCCGCCCAACAGAGTCCCTTCGACGTTCAAATCGAGGGTATCGCGTTGGACCGACAGACGCACGTCCGCGGTGCCGAGTGTTTCTTCGCCAAGCTTCAACGCGGCGATGTTGATCGACATCGTGCCCTGGTGTTCACTCGGTCGCAGAATCTCTGCGGCCGGGACACTCCACTGCACTTGGCCGGAAGTCTCCAGGGAGAGTTTGGGACGCCGTGCGAGTGCCTTGATCGGAATCGCGATTTCGGGGTTGATGTTTTCCCAGCGTAGGTCCAGTGAGTGATCGAGTTGATCGTTTCGCGCGATCTGTCCTTCCCCGGAGATCGTGCCTCCGAACAGACTTCCGTTGAGCCGACTGACGCGGGCAAACTCGGGCGTGGTTTCGAAGTCCGCATCAAGCGACCGGATGATCAAATCGGGGCGAAGAGTTGGATCGTCGGTTGCCGACTCGGGCAGGGTTCGGGGAGCGAGGTTGATGTGATTGCGTGTGAGACGGATATCATGTTCCAAGATGCCGAGTTGCACGCCGCCGAGTGATACCGACGGCGACGCGAGGGCCAATTCAACGTCCAGGTCATCGATCGTTGTGGCCGGGCCGATCGTGCCGATCAGACGGCCTCGGGCATCGAGTTTGCCCTGCACGATCGATTCCGCATCCGAGATGAACAGTCCAAACAAGTCTTCCATGGGAAGGTCGTTGGCCGTCAGATTCGATTCGAAATGCGTGGAACGCTCGAACCGCAACTTGGCGTCGGCATCGAGAAACAGTTCGGGGCGATCGCTCGATTCGATCCGCAGGCTGGGCAGATCCAGCTGTCCGTTCTGCCAACTGAATTGCTTGGCTGTCAGGCTGAATCGAATCGAGGAATCACGTTGCAGGTTCTCAGCAGACAAGTCGCCACTGACGCTCAACGTTTCCGGTTGATTGAGCTGGTCGACTTGTCCCCGCACCGAAACGTTTGCGGTGACTGCGCCTTGAGGGACCCCGTCGGTCCCGGCGAAACCCAACCGCGAGATCAAGGTGGCGATCGGGCCGATGCGGAGGTTGGTGGTTTTGACATCGGCGCTAAAGCTGCCCCGCGGCAACAGTTCGGCCGAAGCGGAGCCGACAAGCGAACCGGCGGTGGGCACCGCATTTCCGTCGGCATCGAGTTGCTCGACCGCACGCAGCGTGTCTAGATTCAAACGGCCGTCGGCATACGTCACCTCGGCGCGAAACACTTCGAAACGGATCTGGTCGGCGACCAGATCGCGGATCGAAAGCGATCCTTCCAGACGATAGGCCTTGCCGGTGCGGAGTGCATTGAGCGGAACGCCGACTTCGAACTCCACCGTCGCCAGACCGTCGACTTTGATCGGCAGCCCCAGGCCGATGGTCCGCAGCTTGTTGGCCAAGTCACCGACGGCGATGTCCTTGAGCGACCAATTGGTGGTCCAATACCGATAGGGGCTTTCAACCGCTGGGGCCGCAGCCGGTTTGGCTGGCGCCGGTTTGGCTGGCGCCGGTTTGGCTGGCGCCACCTGCTGGGCCTGAAGGGGCGACGCCGTGGTTGCACCGATCAGCAACGCAGCGATCAGAAGCGCAGCGATCAGAGGTGGGGGCATGGTGGTTGCGTTGCGGATCATCATTTCGGGATACTCAATCGCCATCCTACTGGCTAGGCCAATCCAATCGGGAGACTTGTGCGTGAACGCACACCCGAGACGCATTGTCGCAGCGCCCCGGCTACTATTGCATGGCGACAACCGTTCGACATCGCAACCTCGGGGCACTTCGAAATTGCGAAAGCCCAACGGGAAAGCCCTGCGAATCGACGGGGCGCCCCCCATCGACTCGGCGCCGACCGTTGCTGACGGCACGCAGATTGCTCGCACGAAATCATGGGAAAACGGTTCGTCGGCGCTGGCATTCGAACCCTGTGTAAAACTTGAGCCAAAGGGATTTGACGATGACACGATTGACCATTGTACTCCTGTTCGCATTGTTGCCGCCGCTCAGCTGGGGGGCAGGACCCCAGGGTCCAGCGAAGGCGCAGGGTGCCGGTGCGGCAGTTGAGCAGAGTGATGCCGAGGCAGAGACCGAGTCGACGACGATGAGTGTCTGGATGGAGAAGAAGCTGAAGCATTCCCAGGCGATCCTGCGAGGGTTGGCGATGGGAGACTTTGAGGATGTGAAATACAACGCCGGTCGCTTGAAATTGCTCAATCGTGTCGAGGGGTTTGTCCGTCGTCGGCATCCCAGTTACCGCGTGCATGTCAATACGTTCAGCCGGGTCAGTGCGGAAATTGAGCGTCAGGCCGAACGGAAGAACATTGAAGGGGCGACGCTGGCGTTCAACCAATTGACCGTCAGCTGTGTCGAATGCCACCAGTCGCTGCGAAACGGTGGCTCCGAGGGCACCGCAACGCCCAACATCGGTGATTTGGACAAAAAGAATTTGGGAAACGGCGATTTGGACGCAGATCGATAGATAAAGGGTGCCGCCGAGCGTGACGCATTCGCACACTCGATCTGGCGGCGTAAATTCAGTCGCACTTGGACGCCGCATCGCGGAGTTCGGCACCGATTTTGCAGCCCTTCTGACGCGCTTTCTCGGGTTTCATTCCAAGCGTGAGAGTACGCAACAACGTGGGAGACTCCAATGGGCACCAAGAGGACGTCAGAACTCTGCCAGCTCTTCGAGGACTGGAAGGCGGAAGACCGCAAGCTGGCCGAGTGTGTGGATGAAATCCGCGATTGGATGTCGGAAGTCAATCAAATGGGGGTTCCCCATTTCGGCGAGACCGCCTCGCGGTTGCAGCCCTTGCGTGAGTGTTTGTTGCAGCATTTTGACCGCGAAGACGAAATGTTGGCGAAGTTGGAAGAGCTGTATCCGGCCGCGTCGCCCGAAGTCAGTGCGTTCAAGCGACAGACGGCTGCGGATCATCGGCTGCTGCTGAGCCGGTTGGACGAATTGCATGTCCGACTCAAGCAATTGGATCCTCCGTTTAAAACATGGACCGACGCGATGGATGAAGTCGATGTCTTCTTCGAAACGATGGACCAGCACGAACGCAGCGAAGCCGATCGTGTCAGCATGTTGATGCCTGGGGGGGCGTGACGCAGGGGATGGTATGATCAGCAGACCGCAACGGTCTCGTTTTCGCAGACCGATTGGAGTCATGGCAAGAAGAGGACGGATGGCCCATCGGTCCGATGCTTGCCAGGCGTCATTTGCTGCCACGCGTCATTTTTAATCGTCAATTCGAGTGTTGGGAGAGCCAGACAATGATTTCAGAATCCACACACGAGTTGCGCGTGGCCGACGTGATGTCGGGCAGCGTGAAGTCGGTGACGTCAGAGACCCCGATCGGCAAAGTGCTGGAGATCATGGAGGACAATCAGGTGCACGCGTTACCGGTGGTCGACCAGGACCAGTGTGTGGGGATTGTCACGGCGACCGACCTGGTGCGGCTGATTCGCGAGACCAACGCGGCGCTGCGGAGCGGCTATCCGCACTATGAAGATTGTTTATGGGCGGTGGATTTGGCGCATCGGAAGTTGGATCAGCAACCGATTCGGGAGATCATGAGCGTCTCGGTGGAGAAGGTTGCGCCGGACACGCCGCTGTGCGACGCGGCGAGGCGATTGTCGAGCTGTTCGCGTCATCATCTGGTCGTCGAAGAGGACGGTAAACTGGTCGGGTTCCTTTCGTCCTGGGACGTCGCCGCGGCGTTCTGTTAGCGGCAGGGCGCGAGCCCTCCGGTCTTTCAAGGTGCTATCGAGCTGCGACCGGACGGCTCGCGCCGTTCCGCTAGCAACTTCTGGTCTTTGTTAGCGGCAGGGCGCGAGCCCTCCGGTCTTTCAAGGTGTTATTGAGCTGCAACCGGACGGCTCGCGCCGTTCCGCTAGCAACTTCTGGTCTTTGTTAGCGGCAGGGCGCGAGCCCTCCGGTCTTTCAAGGTGCTATTGAACTGCGACCGGACGGCTCGCGCCGTTCCGCTAGCAACTTCTTTGACATCGGGCTTTAGGCCACAGGGGTCGCAAGCTGGAAGCTTACGCCACATGGCGCTTGCGCGGTGCGATCAGTGATTTCGCAGATCGAATCCGGCCAGCTTGATTTTGTTTTCGCGCATGTAGCTGTGGCAATCGACACAACGGACCGTCAGGGAGACATAGGCCAGTGCGGCGCGATGAATGTCTTTGGCGTCGGCTGCTTTTTCGATCGCCGTACAGGCTCGGCGAAAATCGTCACTTTGCTTGCGGTATTCTTCGGTTTGGACCACGTTCCAACCGGCCTCCATGCTCAGCAGACGAAGGGAGCGGGCGTTGCTGGCGATTTTGTCGAATTGTTCCAGCGTGAGCCCTTCCAGGATGTTTTTGGCGCGATCGAGTTTACGTCGCATCAGCGGGGCGACGTTGTCCGGGGCCAAGCGGTCGCCTCCGGCGGGATCTTGGGCGACGGCGGTCGGGGTGTGAAACGACGGCATCGCAAGGGCGGCGATGAGAGCGAACAGGGTGAAGGTGGCGCGGCGCATCGGTGTTTCCATCTGTCGGGAGTGAATCGAGGTCGGTCAATTTCAGTCTTCATCGCGAACGGGCAGGGTCGATTCGATTTCGTCCAACACCCGTTGTTCGGCGGGGCAGATTTTCTCGACGCCCAGTACGCCACCGGAGGCCATGGCGACCTCCTTGGCTTGCTCGAGCAACCGGGCGCGCAGTTTGTTTGCGGAATCGGCCGGCAAGTCTTGGTGCACTGCTGCGGCGTATTCCTTCCACAGATGCCACATTTCGCGCGGTGGCCGTCGTTGCAGCCACTGTTCAAGCAGTCGGAAGGCGAGCGGATTGGAGCTGACGCCACGTCGCAACGCGGCGCTCATCACGCCTTTGCGTTCTTCCGGCGTGACCGAGCCGCTGGCCCAGGCGACGAACACGATCGGTGTCAGCGTCATCGCGGCGATGTTGGAAGCGTCGAAGCCGGCTTCGATCAGGTGGTTGGCCACTTGTTCGTCACGCACCCCGGTGGCCTTGGTCAGTTCCGCCAAACGTTCGGCGCGTTCGCTCTTTTCACGCAGTTTCTTCAGCAGTTCTTGGTCGACGCGCTGAAAGTATTGGTCTTCCAGAGCCTGTCCACGTCGGTGAAGATTGTCCCGTTCGATCATTTTCCTTTCCCTTCGGTTGCGGGGCTTACAAGTTCGGCCTCGGTCTCGAATCAGCTGTAATGCAAACGCGGTGCCGATCGCGGTGGGATCGGGCGTCGATTTGGGCAGGACGTGGCGGGAAAGACACGAATTGCATGGCCGGCGTGGCGACCGGGGCAATCGACCGTCCGGGGACGGAGGTCACGGCGGGATTCGCCTGTGCGATCGGGCGCGCCGGGGCACGCAGCTGTGCGACTGGGCACGAAAATCGGGTTTTTGGATGCGGCAAACCGTCACGTCTGGTGTGCGTTTCGCGGCGTTTCGCCGCTGTAGGGTCCAGATTTGGATTTAACACTCCGCCTTCGGCACCAAATTTGTTAAACAGCGGGCTTGTCGCGGTCGTCCCCGTAAAGACCGCATGGAAATCACTGACCAAGAATGAACGCCGCTGATGGACACGCATGTCGCGAATCAATCGGAGCAACCCGATGCAACAGATGGGACCACGACACAACGCACGACCGTACTGGAGTCATTTAGCTATGACGACGGAATTGTGCGGCTGTTTGCGGCGGCCACCATCGTTTGGGCGCTGGTCGCCACGTTGATCGGCTTGGTCGTCGCCGTCTTGTTGGTGATGCCGACGCTGACCGGCGGGCTTCCCTGGTTTTCCTTCGGGCGATTACGCCCATTGCACACCAACGCGGCGATCTTCGCCTTTGCCGGGAACGCGATTTTCGCGGCCGTCTATTACAGCACCCAGCGTTTGTGCAAGGCTCGGATGTGGAGCGACACGCTGAGCCGACTGCACTTTTGGGGCTGGCAATTGATCATCGTGGCGGCGGCGGTGACGCTGCCGTTGGGGATCACGCAATCCAAGGAATACGCCGAATTGGAATGGCCGATTGACATTCTGATCGCGGTGGTTTGGCTGTTGATCTTTGGCGGCAACTTCATGATGACGCTGATCAACCGCCGCGAGCGTCACATGTATGTCGCGTTGTGGTTTTACATTGCGACGATCGTCACCGTCGCAGTCTTGCACGTGTTCAACAACTTGGTGGTGCCGGCCGGGCTGTTCAAGGGCTACAGCGTTTATGCCGGTGTTCAGGACGCGTTCATGCAGTGGTGGTATGGCCACAATGCGGTGGCGTTCTTCCTGACGACGCCGTTTTTGGGACTGATGTATTACTTTCTGCCCAAGGCGGCCGATCGGCCGGTTTTCAGTTATCGCTTGAGCATCATTCACTTCTGGTCGCTGGTGTTCATCTACATCTGGGCCGGTCCCCACCACCTGCACTACACGGCGTTGCCGGAGTGGGCCAGCACGCTGGGGATGCTGTTCAGTTTGATGCTGTGGATGCCCAGTTGGGGCGGGATGATCAACGGTTTGTTGACGCTTCGCGGGGCCTGGCACAAAGTCGCCGCCGACCCGGTGTTGAAATTCTTTGTCGTCGGCGTGACGTTTTACGGCATGTCGACGTTCGAAGGCCCGATGTTGTCGATCAAGTCGGTCAACTCGCTCAGCCACTACACCGATTGGACGATCGCACACGTTCACGCCGGGGCACTCGGATGGAACGGCTTCATGGCCTTCGGGATGCTGTACTGGTTGTTGCCGCGGATTTTTCAGACCAAGATCTGGAGTGACAAGCTGGTCAGTCTGCACTTCTGGACCGGCACGCTGGGGATTCTGCTGTACATCGTTCCGATTTATGCCGCCGGGCTGATGCAAGGCCTGATGTGGCGTGCGATGGACGAGACGGGGAACCTGCAGTACCCCGACTTTATCGAAACGGTCCAATCGATCGTCCCACTATGGTGGGTGCGTGTGCTGGGCGGAGCGTTGTATGTCGGTGGCGTGGTGCTGCTGTGCATCAACGCATTGTTCACCTGGTTCGGTCGACCGGACAGCTATGATGTGCCGGTCTACTCGGCACCTCGATTGACGGACGACTATCAAGATGACCCCAAGCCGAAGGGCGACATGGATGACGTTCCGATGTTGGATTCGGCCAAGGCGTTGAGTGTTTGGGCCAAGATGGGTTGGCACCGCCGTTGGGAACGGTTGCCGGTCAAGTTCACGATTCTGACGACGTTGGCCGTGGTGATCGCGACCTTGTTCGAGTTGGTCCCGACGTTCTTGATTCGATCAAACGTTCCGACGATCGCGACGGTCAAACCGTACACGCCGCTGGAACTGGCCGGGCGTCACATCTTCGTGTCCGAGGGCTGTTACAACTGTCACTCTCAGATGATTCGTCCCATCGTTGCCGAAACCAAGCGTTATGGCGAATACAGCAAGCCCGGCGAATTCATTTATGACCGTCCGTTCCAGTGGGGCAGCCGACGGATCGGTCCCGATTTAGCGCGCGAAGGCGGACGGCAGAGTAGTTTCTGGCATTGGCGGCACTTCGAGAATCCCGAATACGTCTCGCCCGGTTCGGTGATGCCCAGCTACGAGCATCTGTTGACCGACGAAATGAACTACGACGCCATCGCACCGCACGTCAAAGCGGCGTGGCAATTGGGCGCCCCGTATTCGGACGAAGAACTCAACAACACGGCCGAGATCGCTTACAAGCAGGCCGAAAAGGTTGCCGCAGACATCGTCGCGCAGGGCGGACCGGCCAGCACGATGGACAAGCAGGCGGTTGCGTTGATCGCTTATCTGCAACGGGTCGGGGTCGATTTGTTCGCGACCCCCGAACCCGCGGCGGAGGAAAATCCCGCTGACGCGGCAGCCGCGGCAGCGGTTGAATCGACCGAGACCGCCGAAGCGGCGACCGAGCCGGCTGGTGAAGCGGCGCCGGCGGAAGCCGAGTCCGATCCAGCTCCCGAGACCGAGTGAACGACCTTTTCGTGTGATTGAACCATGATCAAAGACTTAGTTTCCTTCATCGACTATTCCGCCTGTGCCGAGGTTGCGTTGGCACTTTTTGTAGGCACCTTTTTCCTGATCTTTTTCGGTGCGTTTCGGCTCAGCAAGAACGCCACGGAAAAGTTTGCCGCCATTCCATTAAGCGATCGAATCGAGGACCCGCGCAGTGAGTGAAGCACCCAAGACCGACCACGCCTACGACGGCATCGAAGAGTATGACAATCCGTTGCCGGGTTGGTGGAAGTGGTTGTTTATCGCGTCGATCGTTTTCAGCCCGTTCTATTGGGTGTATTACCACAACGGCGCCAAAGGCCGATCGATCGAAGATCAATACGGAGTCGCATTGGCGGAAAACACACGCCTGCAATTTGCCGAGATCGGTGACTTGAAGTTGGATGGTCCGACGATCGCCAAATTCATGGCCAAAGACAGTTGGGTCAAGGTCGGCGAGTCGGTGTTTCGTGCCAATTGCGTGTCCTGTCATGGCCGCGAAGGCGAAGGCAAGGTCGGTCCGAACTTGACCGACGAGTCCTTTAAGAACGTCAGCGTGCTGGCCGACATCGGCAAAGTGATCAACAACGGCGCCGGAAACGGAGCGATGCCGAAGTGGTCCAACCGGCTGCACATGAATGAAATCGTGTTGGTGTCGGCGTACGTCGCCACGCTGCGGGGGCAAAATGTGGAAGGCGGTCGGCCGGCCGAAGGACGCGAAATCCCGCCATGGCCGGAACCCGCGGCCGAGGAAGAACCGGCCGCCGACGAAGAGGCGAAGTCTTAGGAGGATTCGAACAGAACAGAAATGACCAAGACCGTACCGGACAACGACGCGCTACTGGAGTCTCCCCAACACGTGCTCAGCACGATGGAGCGAGATGGCAGTCGGCGCTGGTTGCGTCCGCGTTTGTCGACCGGGTCGTGGTGGCAGCGTCGCCGAGTTGTGGCGTATTTGTTGATGGTGGTGTTCGTCCTGGTCCCGCACCTGCGGATCGGCGGCAATCCGGTCATCTTGCTGGACATCGCGGCGCGCGAGTTTACGATCCTGGGGCGGACGTTTTTGCCGACCGATACGCTGTTGTTGGCGTTGTTGATGCTGACGGTATTCGTCTCCATCGTCTTGGTCACCGCGGTCGCCGGCCGCGCCTGGTGCGGCTGGGCCTGTCCCCAGACGGTTTACATGGAGTTTCTGTTCCGGCCGATCGATCGGTTGTTTGAAGGGACCGTCGGCAAGGGCGGCAAGGCGAAACGATCTGGCGGCGCAGCGCTGCAGATCGCCCGATTCGGCGTTTACGTTCTGTTGTGCGGATTTCTTGCCCACACGTTCTTGGCTTACTTCGTCCGCACCGATCAACTCACCGAGTGGGTGACGAGTTCACCGATCCAACACCCGATCGCGTTTGCGGTCATGACGGCAACGCTGGGCCTGATGCTGTTTGATTTTATGTTTTTCCGCGAACAGCTTTGTCTGATCGCTTGCCCGTACGGCCGTTTCCAGTCGGTCATGTTGGACGAACAATCGTTGATCGTCGCCTACGATCCTGTCCGCGGTGAGCCCCGCAAACGTGGCAAGCACCTGCCCGGCGACGGCGCGGGGGATTGTGTGGATTGCAATCAGTGCGTCGTGGTCTGTCCGACGGGCATTGATATCCGCGACGGGTTGCAAATGGAGTGCGTCAATTGCACCCAGTGTATCGATGCCTGTGACGACGTGATGGAAAAGGTCGGGTCACCGAAGGGGTTGATCCGCTACAGTTCTCAGGATTCGATCGCGGGAAAGGCGAAGAAGATGTTTCGCGCCCGGACGATCGTCTATCCGGTGATTCTGTTGCTATTGATGAGCGGACTGGTGTTCGCGATTTCCACCAAGTCGGGATTCGACGCGCGGATCATTCGTCCCGGCGGAGCCCCGTTTACCGTTTACGCCGATGGCACCGCGTCCAACGAGTTTCGGGTTCGGTTGGTCAATCGCACGTCCGAGCCCCAGGATTACTCGTTGATCGCCGACGCGGAACAAAACGTGACGATCGAAGTGTTGGACGAAGAAAAGATGAGCCTGGAGCCCGGCGAGTCGGTGTTGGTTCCGGTTCACGTTACCTTTAAAGGCTCGATGACGCGTGGCAGTGGCCGCAAGGTGGTGGCGGCGACGATTTCGGATCAGAGCGACAACGTTCGCGAAGTAGAATTTTCACTGTTGGGACCCCGATAATGGCAACGGCGACGGCAATCGAATCGAACGAATCGGCGGAACGCCGCGCCAAGCGGTTTTGGATCGGCTTGGTCGTGTTTCTGTTTGTGATCCAGAGCACGATCATGGGGTTGGTGATGCATCTTGCTATCGGCGATCCGTCGGCTGCCGTGGTGCCCGATTACCATAACCGGGCGCTCAACTGGGACGCGATACGGCGAACGTTGGGGGCCGCCGATCGACTGGGGTGGCAGGTCAGCTTTGAAGCCTCCGATGTGGCCGACGGCCGCGGCATGCGGGCGCTGGAATTGAAGCTCGTCGATCGTGACGGGTTGCCGCTGGACGGCTTGGTGGTCAGCGGCCAGTTGTACCACCATGCCCGAGCTGGCGACGTCCGCCCGATCGCTTTGAAGTCTGTCGGCGAAGGGAAGTACTTGGCGTTGGCACCGGCGGCGGAAGCGGGCATTTGGCAATTGGAAATCAAGATTGATGGCGGTTCGGAACCGGCTGCACAATCGTTGACGTTCCACATCGAAGGCGAGTGATGGACACGATTTTTGTACTTGTGACGGCGGTGGTGACCGCCAGCGTGTTGGGCAGCATGCACTGCGTCGGCATGTGCGGCCCGTTGGCGATCTGGGCCAGCGGCGGCGGTGACCAAGTCAGTCGCGGTACGCTGGTGACGTCGACGGCACTGTACCACTTGGGACGGCTGGCGACGTACACGTTGGCCGGATGCGTCGCCGGATTGATCGGCAGCGTGATCGACATCGGCGGAGCGACGTTGGGCATCCAAGTCGCGGCGGCCAGGGTGGTCGGCGCGGTGATGATTTCGATGGGGCTGTGGAAGCTGTGGAGTCTGTGGGCGGGACGATCCAAGAGCACCGCGGTCGCTCCCTCAGCGGTGGGCAAGGTGCTCGTCAAGCTGCGCCCGTATATCTTTCGCTTGCCGGTTGCCGGACGGGGATTTGCGACGGGGTTGTTGACGACGTTGCTGCCGTGTGGCTGGTTGTACTTGTTCGCGTTGATCGCGGCGGGAACGGGCAGCCCGACGCGAGGGGCGATCGTGATGGCCGCGTTTTGGCTCGGCAGTGTCCCGGCGTTGGTCGCGTTAGTCGCCGGGTTGCGGGTGTTGTCGCTTCGATTTGCCCGCCTGATCCCCGCATTGGCCGCGTTGATGCTGATTTTTGCGGGCTGCTTCACGGCATCGGGGCGCGGATTCAGCGGGCTGGAATCGTTGCAGGAACTCAAATCGTCCGGAACGACGATCGAGCAGGTCGATCAAGCGGGCGAGAAAGTGCTCCCGTGCTGCCAGGTGAAGGACCCTCAGCCTGGGCAGGATTGAGAGGCATGCGTACCATCTGACCATGTCATCGACCGCCCCCACCCCGGACACCGTTTCGAATGATCAGCCCCAGCGCTGTGAGATTCCCTGTGTGCATTGTGGGTTGCCGACCGTTTGCAGCACCGTTGACGATCCGACGCGGGTGTTTTGTTGCGGTGGTTGTCGTCAGGCGTACGAGTTGATCCATGGCTGGGGACTGGATGATTACTACGCGATCCGCGACCGATCGGGCGGATCAGCCGGCATATTTACGAGAGCGGATGCGTCACGCTACGACTGCTTTGACGACGATCAGTATCTGGGCGCTTCGGCGCCCCGGCGAGCGGCCGACGGCAGCCTGTCGACGGAGCTGTCGGTCAGCGGCTTGCACTGTGCGGCCTGTGCCTGGCTGATCGAGAACGTCGCCGGGCGGACGCGGGGTTGGCGGCTGGCGCGGGTTAAGCTGAATCGCCACACCGTTCAAATCGTATTCGATCCCGAACAGATCAAACTCAGCGAGATCGCCCATCTGGTCGGCAAGTTGGGTTACACGCTGTCGCCGCTGACGACCGAGCCGGTGGACCGGTTCCGCCAGGAGAACCGCCGTCTGTTGATGCAGATCGCCGTGGCCGGTTTTTGCGCGGCCAATGCGATGTGGATCGCGATCGCACTTTATGCCGGTGATGCGTCGGGCGTGGCCAGCGAGCACCGGCTGTTTTTGCGGATTGCCGCGGCGGTGTTGGGGATTGCCACGGTTGCGTTTCCGGGCCGGACGTTTTTTGTCAGCGCCCTGGCGGCGCTGCGAAACTGGACGCCGCACATGGACCTGCCGGTCGCGTTGGGGCTGTCGGTGGGCACGATCGTCGGGCTGGTCAACGCGATCAGCGGCAGCGGTGAAGTTTATTTCGATTCGTTGGCGATGCTGGTGTTCTTATTGTTGATCGGGCGTTGGATTCAATTCCGGCAACAGCATCGGGCGGCCAGCGCGGTGGATCTGCTGTTGCGGATCACCCCCCAGCATGCCCGATTGGTCGATGAAGATTCCGCCGATGCTCCGTCGCGCTGGGTGATGGTCAACTCGCTGACCGCGGGACAGGTGATTCGTGTCAACGTGTCCGAGAGCATTCCCGTTGATGGGCGGATCGTCGAGGGCGAAACGATGGTCGATCGATCGTTGTTGACCGGCGAAAGTGTCCCGGTGGACGCCAACGTCGGCGACGGCGTGACCGCGGGCACGGTCAACCTGTCGCGGCCGATCACGGTGCGTGTCGAAGCGATCGGGGCGGACAGTCGGATCGGGCGGGTGATGGAATCGGTCGAGGCGGCGATGGCGCAGCGGACGCCGATCGTGCAGTTGGCCGACCGGATCGGTGGCGTTTTTGTCGTCGTGGTGACGCTGTTGGCGGTGATCGCGTTTGCCGCGTGGGCGCACCGCGGAATCGATCTCGCCACGGCCCATGCGACGTCGTTGTTGATCGTCGCCTGTCCGTGTGCACTGGCGCTGGCGACCCCGCTTGCGATCGCGGTCTCGCTCGGCCGCGCGGCGAAACGAAAGATCTTGATTCGCGACGGAGATGTGTTGCAACAGCTCAGCGGCCGCGGCACGGTGTGGTTTGACAAGACAGGCACGTTGACCGAAGGGCGTCCCCGAGCGGAATTGGTTGATGGGCCGACAGAGGCCTTGCGGATGGCCGCGGCGATCGAACGTGAGTGTTGTCATCCGATCGCCGATGCGATCTTGCGTGAAGCGGATCGGTTGGACCTTGCGCCGCCGTCGCAGGTGGAGGCGATCGAGTTGAGCACCGGAGGAATCTCGGGCCGCTGCGAAGGAAGCCGGGTCGACGTGGGCAACGAAGCCTTTCTGCGGCGCCAAGGCGTTGTGCCGCCGACGGAGATTCTGGATCAGACGCTACGTTGTCTGGAGAATCAAACCACACCCGTGATCGTCGCGGTCGATGGACTCGCGATCGCGGTGCTGGCGATCGCCGATCCGATTAAACGTGACGCCAAAGCGACGGTCGACCGGATCCGCCAAGCGGGCTGGGCCGTGGGGATTTTGTCGGGGGACCACCGCGAGTTGGTTGACAAAGTGTCGCGCCGCGTCGGCATCGATCCGCAACATGCGTTGGGCGGACTTTCACCGGAAGACAAATTGAAACGCGTGACCATTGCCGCCGCAGGGCCGGTGGTGATGATCGGCGACGGTGCCAACGACGCGGCGGCGTTGGCGGCGGCGGACGTGGGGATCGCGGTGCGTGGGGGGGCCGAGGTGAGTCTGCAGGCCGCGCCGGTGTTCGTCGCGTCGGGAACGCTGGAGAGTGTCGCGGACTTGATGGACGCTTCGCGGCGGACCAACCAATTGATTCGGACGACGTTTGCGGTGTCGCTGGCCTACAATGTAGTCGCTGTGGTGTTGGCGATCTTGGGTTTCATCAGCCCCCTGGTCGCCGCGGTGTTGATGCCGATCAGTTCCGTGTCCGTATTGTCGCTGACACTCGCTTGGCCGACCTTTGCCGATGACGCATCGTAAATTGGTGGCAAGCGAGGTGTATTGACATGGCGCGAGCATACGTGTCGAGTTTCGCCTGAAGGCGATTCCCGGTCGCTGCATAGCAGCGACAGTGGGCGGCTAAAGCCCAATACCGCTAAGTTAAGCGTGGTTTCCTCAACTCGGTGCCCGTAGGCTCGCGCCAAACGGCTGATATTCGTTTGACATCAGCCGGTTCGCGCCAGCGTCCGGGCCTCCCCGTCGAGCTTAACTTAGCGGTATTGGGCTAAAGCCTGCACACCAACGCTTGCTGAATCCTATGCTGCGTGTGTCCCTGCTATTGGAGTGTTCGCAAAATGAGTGTGCTATACATCGCATTGCCGATCGCGTTGCTATTGGGCGGAGGCGGGCTGTTGGCATGCCTGTATTGCATCCGGGACGGTCAGTACGACGATTTAGATTCGCCGTCGGTGCGGATCTTGGTGGATGAGCACCGCGTGGACGAACAGGCCCAACTGAATGAAGAACTTAGGGAGCCCTAACCGAGAGCGGCAAAGGGGATTGGTGGGATTGCTAAACCGGATGTTTTGGAAAAAGTGATGGACAGACTGGAGGAAACTGAATCTGAGTCCGGGTTGGGGCTGAGAACTGCCGAGCTCGCCCGACGGGCTGAATTCAACGTGTCAGGCATGACCTGTGCCGGGTGCGCCCAGTCGATCGAACGGTCGTTATTGCGGCAGCGGGACGTGAGTTCGGCCGTGGTTAATTTCGCCGGCGGAAACGTCGTCGTCGATTACGATCCGTCGGGAACCGACGAAGCGGCATTGGCCGAGGTGATTCGGCAGACCGGTTTTCAGGTGCAAACGGGTGACCGCGACACCGCCGAGCAAGACCGAAAGCAAGAGCAGCAAGACACGTTGGTCATGTGGATCGGCGTCGCGCTGACGTTGCCATTGTTCGTGCTCAGCATGGGCCGTGATTTCGGCCTCTGGGGGCCGTGGGCTCACGCCGGTTGGGTGAACTACTTGATGTTCGCCCTGGCTACGCCGGTCCAGTTTTACGTCGGCCGCGAGTTCTATTTGGGGGCCTATCGATCGCTGCGCAGCCGGTTCGCCAACATGGACGTGTTGGTGACGATGAGCACTTCGGTCGCCTACTTTTTTAGTGTGGCGGTGATGCTGTTGCTGACCGTGGGCAACGAGATGCTGGGGCAGCACGTCTATTTTGAAACCTCCGCCACGATCATTTCACTGGTGATGGTCGGTCACTGGATCGAGAGTCGTGCCAAGACGCGGACCAATGGTGCGATCACGTCGTTGTTGAATCTGCAAGCGAAAAACGCGCGTGTCCTTCGCGATGGCGTAGAAGTCGATTTGCCGATCCAGGAAGTGGTTGTGGGAGACCACGTGATCGTGCGATCGGGAGAACAGATTCCCGTCGACGGCGCTGTGATCGCGGGCGAGAGCGTGGTCGACGAGAGCATGATCACCGGTGAGAGCATGCCGGTCCACAAACCGATCGGCAGCGGAGTGATCGGCGCGACGATCAACGGCGATGGCATGTTGACGATCGAGGCGCGGCACTTGGGGGCCGAATCGGCGCTCGCGCGAATCGTCAAACAGGTGGCCGAGGCCCAGGCGACCAAGGCGCCGATTCAAAAGCTGGCCGATCAGATTTCCGGGATCTTTGTTCCGATCGTGATCGCGGTCGCGATGGTCACGTTTTGCGTCTGGTTCTTCGTCATCGGCGACACCGTCGGGGCGATCTTGCGAATGATTTCGGTGTTGATCATTTCCTGTCCCTGTGCGATGGGGTTGGCGACACCGCTGGCGGTGACGGTGGGCATGGGACGCGGGGCTGAAAACGGCATCCTGTTCAAGTCCAGTGAAGCGATCCAGCGAGTCGGTGCGATCAAGCATGTGGTGCTGGACAAGACCGGAACGATCACACGTGGCGAACAAGTGGTCACCGACACGATCACCGTCGCCGGACTCAGTGACGAACAACTGATCGCGATGGCCGGCAGTGTCGAACGCAGCAGCCAGCACCCGATCGCCACCGCCATTCTGACCGAAGCCGACCGGTTGGGCGTGGATACCTCGATGCCCGACGACGTCCAGTCCAGCTCTGGTCAGGGCGTGACGGCTGTTTGGAAAGGTCAACGCGTGCGGGTCGGCAATCAGCGTTTTATCGAACAGGATTCGTCCATCGATCCCGCCTTGCAGACTCGTGCGGCGGAACTGCAACGACAAGCCAAAACGGTGATGTGGATCGCTTGCGAAGACGAAGTGGTCGGTTTGATCGCCGTGGCGGACACGATTAAACCGGAGTCGGCTGAAGCGATTGCGCGGCTGCATGACCAAGGCATCGTGGTTTCCATGCTGACCGGCGACAATCAACATACCGCCGCCGCGGTCGCCAGTCAGGTCGGGATCGATGACGTGATGGCGGAGGTGTTGCCGGGTGAGAAAACCGAGAGGATTCGCCAGTTGCAGTCGCGGGGCGAATTCACCGCGATGGTGGGCGACGGAATCAACGACGCTCCGGCGCTGGCCCAGGCCGACGTCGGGATCGCGATCGGAACCGGAACCGACGTCGCGATCGAAGCGGCGGATGTCACGTTGTTGGGCGGAGAATTAAGAGGCGTCGCGCGGGCGATCAAACTGTCGGTACTGACGATGCGCAACATCAAACAAAACCTGTTTTGGGCGTTCGCTTACAACGTCGCGCTGATTCCGATCGCCGCGGGGGTACTGGCCGGGGTGGAGTCGGCGCCGATGTGGTTGCGAGAGTTGCATCCGATCACGGCGGCGCTCGCCATGGTCGGTTCGGATTTGGTGATCGTGAGTAATGCGCTGCGGCTGAGACGGGTGAAGGTGGATGAGTGAAGGGGTAGGAAGATTTTGGGGGTAGGAAGATTGATTCAATCGAATTGAGGGTGTGTTTCGACACTTCTCGCTGAACGCCACCAGATTTGATTCAAGACGCCCGTTGGACGACGGAGGATTGGTCAAAAAATTTGGTGGTCAAAAAATTTGGTGGTCAAAAAATTTGGTGATCAAAAAATTTGGTGGTCAAAAAATTTGGTGATCAAAAAATGAAGAGTTCCGCCAGGGGGAGGCAGATATCATTCGTCGGGAACCCCAACGAGACAGTGAATCGACAGCTGCGGTTCAGCACGGCCTTAGTGGTTGATTCTCATTGATTCACTCGTACCCGTGTCCTGTGTCTCTTTTCTTATTTTTTGACCAACCAATTTTTTGACCAACCTTCTTGCCCATCGCATTCGGGAATGCGTTAATCGACGTGCCCCTTGGGAGTCACCTTGCCGGGTGCCGACCATGGCTTGATCCAACCGTTGTCGAGGTACCAGCGTGTGGTGTCGTCGATCCTCTCTTGAAGCGTCTTGGCGGGGCGAAAGCCGGTTTCGCGGCGCAGTCGATCGGCGTTACAGGCCCACGATCCCGCCGTCGCCTCCCGGGCCTTGTCGATGCTGAGGATGTGTGGCCGACCGCGTAGCCGCGAGAGGAACTCGTTGACGGCGGCGATGACCCAAATCGCTGCCGAGGGGCCGCGTACGATGTAAACGTGTTTCTTTCCCAATGATCGACCGATTTGTCGTCCCAGTTCGGCATAGCTAGGCGTCTCGTCGGCGGCGGCGAAGTAGATGCCTTGGTGACAGGCGGCGTCGCTACAAAGTCGTTTGCCGCGGGCGGCGACATCCGTCAGCGCATGGCAAAGGTCATCGACATGGACCACGGAGAAGACATGGTCGGCGAAGCTGGGGACGAGATGCAGGCTCCATTTGGCGATGCCGTTGAACATTTCAAATCCGTCGCGATCTCCGGGGCCGAGGACGATCGGCGGGCGGACGATGGAAACCGGTAGTGACGCGGCGAACTCACGCACGGCGGATTCGCCGCTGAGTTTACTTTTGCCATAGTCGGAGACCGGTGCCGGCGGGTCGGCTTCGGTGCGCGGCGTCGATCCAGAACAGGGGCCGGCGGCGGCCAACGAGGAAACGTGCACGAAGGTCGGGGGAGCGTCGAGGGCGGCACAGCAAGCGGCCAGGTGCTTGGGGCCCAACACGTTGGCTTGCTCGAAGTCTGGCTTGCGGAGCGCTTTCGTTGTGCCGGCCAGATTAAAAACGATCTCACAATCGCGGACGGCTTCCTCCAGGGATCGCGGGTCGGAAAAGTCGCCGACGATGAAACGTGGGTTCAACGGCTCCAGTGGCCGGGGATCGGAACTCGATCGAACCAGACACGTTACCTGATCGCCTTGTTGCGTCAGATGTCGGACCAACTGAGTTCCAATGAAACCGGTGGCCCCGGTGACTAAAACGTTGGCCATGACTCTCACGCTAACTTCGCGGTGTGGGCTAAGCCCGTGTCGGTTCAAGCCCCTTCATCGTCGATTTTCCGCTCGCAAATTCATCCGTCGGCAGACCGCTTTGCTGCAGCACCGAAACGAACAGGTTCGCTAGAGGATAGTTGCTGTTGCGGTCAAAGGCGAGATGTTGTCCGTGGCGGAAGCCGCCACCCCCGACCAGAACCGGCAAGTTTCGGTTGTCGTGACTGGACGCGTTGCCGAGATTGCTGGTCATCAGGACGGAGGTCTGGTCGAGTAAGTTGCCATCGGTTTCTTCAAAGCCGGCCAAGCTGCGGAGGAAGTCGCCGTAGGCGCCGACGATCTGTTCTTCGATCAACGCCAATTGGGCGAGTTTGTCTGCGTCGCGACCGTGATGGCTGAGCGTGTGATAGCCTTCGTCCACGCCTTCGATCGGCAGTTTGGCGTTCCCGCCGGGCAGATTCAGCGTGATGAATCGTGTCGAGTCGGTTTGCAGGGCCAGTTTCATCAAGCTCAGCATCATCGCCTGGCAACCGACCAGGTCGTTGGCGTCCGGTGGGGTCGGCGGCTTGGCATCGACGACCGGCTTGGGCATTTTCGCCCATCGTTCGTTGGCGGCCATCCGTTGTTCCAACTCACGCACGCTGGAGAAGTACGAATCCAATCGGTTGCGGTCGCCGGCACCCAGGTCCCGCTGCAATTGTTTCGCATCTTCGTTGACCACATCCATGATGCTGCGTCCGCTGCGAATCCGATCGGCTTGCCGCAAACGTTCTTGTTGCGACTGGTCGATGAACAGCGTCGCGAACAGTTCAGCCGGCGAACTCAGCGACGGGATCATCGCCCCGGTGTCGGTGTACGAAGGGCTTTGGGTGCCGCTGGTGCTGAGGACCAACGACGGATAACGCGTGGCGCCGCCGAGATGTTTGGCGAGGTATTGGTCCACCGAGATGGTGTTCTTGGCGCTGCCGCTGTTGCCGATCGGCGTGGCGGTCAAGATGCTCGCTTCGGCGCGGTGTCCGTTGGAAACGCCCGGGTGGCTGCTGCCGGAGACGACGGTGAATTGATCACGGATGTCAGCCAGCGGGTTCAGGTAGCGGGACGGCGCATACGTGCGACCGGCTCCTTCGGGGAACAGGTTTTCGCCGAGCAACCCCAAGCCGATCGTGACCGAGACGAAGCGGTGGGCGGGGGGATCCGATTTTCCGCCGGCGGAGGCTTCCATTGCTGAGAGCCACGGCAGCGACATCGCGACGCCGCTGCCGCGCAGCAGGGTACGACGGGCCAGGCGACTCTTCGGCGAATGAAAACGGACGGGGGAGGTGCGCCCGGCGTGATTGTGTTTGTTCGTCATCGGTTCACTTGGTGAGAAAGGTTGGGCTGGTCACGACGGCTTCGATCAGCGAACGCAATCGATAGCCATCGGGTTTGGTTTGAGCGACAATTTGGTCCAGTGTCTTGCGGTCGGCGAACGTGATTTCGTGTCCGGTCGCATAGGTGAGCAGTTGGGCGGCAAAGTTGCGAGCGACGAGATGGTCATCGCTGGCGGCGAGTTCTCGGAAGGCGACGAAGGAATCGAATGCTCGTCCGTCGGCAAGTCGGTACGCCGAGTCGACTTTGGGGCCTTTTTTATACGAGCCGCCGCGACGCGTCAGGTAATGATCACGCCATTTGCCGGCGGCGTCAAAGTGTTCCAGCGCAAATCCGGGAGGATCGATTTTGGCGTGGCACGATGCACACTCGGTTTGCGAACGGTGTTTTTCAAGGATCTGGCGAACCGTCGTCGCGCCGCGGACATCAGGTTCGATGGCCGCCACATTGGCGGGCGGATCGGGGATCGGGACGCCGAGCAATCGATCACAGATCCAAACGCCGCGGACGACCGGCGAGGTGTTGGATCCGTTGGCGGTCACCTTCAGGATCGATCCGTGCGTCATCAGCCCGCCGCGAAACGGATGGTCCGCGATCGAGACGCGTTTCCATTGCGAGGGGGCGATGTCGGCATCGATGTCATAGTATCGCGCCAGACGATTGTTCAGCCAGGTGAAATCAGATTCAACCAGCATCCGCGCCGGTTGATTTTCGACGATCAAGGTTTCCAAATAGCGACGGGTCTCACCGAGCATCGCAGTTTGGACCACCAGGTCGAAATCCTTGTGCATCCGACGATCCGGTTCGGTGAAATCGATGTCGGCAAGGTCCAGCCATTGGTCGGAGAAATCGTTGACGAAGTGTTGCAGCGTTTCGCCTTGAAGCAAGCGACGCGCCTGTGCGACGATCTCCGCCGGATCGGACAAGCGACCCGCGTCGGCGGCCGCACGCAGTATGGGGTCGGGCGCCCTGCCGGTCAGCATGTAACTGAGTCGATTGGCGACGGCGTGGTCGCTCAGACGCCCGGGCGTTTCGGTGAAATAGATGAATCGAGGCGAACACAGCACCGCTCGATAGGTTTGGCGAAGCAGCTCGATCGGATCGCTACCCTTCGCGATGCCCTGATCGATCAGGCGGGCGTAGGGTTCCAGCATCTCCGTCGTGACCGGGCCGCGGAAGGCTGCGGTGGCAAAGTCATGCAACCGTTTTTTCAGGTCTTCTGCCGGTGAATCACTGTGCAATTGAAACCGTTTCGATTTCGCATCGTAACGCACGTCCAGGTCGCCGAACAAAGCCTGCCGGACGGCCGCCTGGTCTCCGCCGGGATAAATTCGTTCGATCTTGAGCGAGTGCATCGCGACACCGGGAACGTCTTGCGGTTCCCCTTCGCCGAATCCGACTTGCCCGCCGTTGAAGCGAGCTTTCTTGAGCGTGCTATCGGCGGGGCGGATTTCAAGCATGTGATCGGCTTCGATCCATGTGGTGAAGGAAAACGTTTGCGGCGTCTCAGTCGCTTCGAATGCGCCGACCCAATGCATCAGTGGCGCGCTGGAAACACATTTGCCACTTCGGATCGAACACCACAGACCGCGATCGTCGGGCATCTTCAGCGAAGAAGCGTCCAGCGTGACGCGATACCAACCGGAGTGGTCCAATTCGGTCCGGGAGATACGTCCGTAAAACGAGATTCCACAGGACCAGATCACCGCCGCGCCATCGCGCAACTCGGGATCGCGATTGCGTTGTCCTTTGCGTTTGTTTGCGATCCGTGCGGCGGGCAGGTCGATGACGACGTCGGACTGGTTGGGGCGAAGCCGATCAAAGGCCAGATCCAAGGCCGCATCGACGACGCGCAGGTGGTCTTCGAGATGATAGTGGGACATCGACTGGGCATCGGCGATGTTGCGAAACCCATCGGTGCGTTGTTCGTCGGGCATCAACTTGGAAAGCGGGGCGGCGATCGCGAACAGATCACCGAGCGTTCGTTCCAGTTGATGGTTGGTCAGTCGTCTCGATAGCACGCGTCCGAGTGATTGATGACGCGACGTGAGGGCTTGGTCGATCGATTCAGCGGCCGAGTTGAGAAACCGTGCTTTGGGCTCCGCTTCGACTTCGCCGTATTCCTCCGGCGGCATTTCACCGTCTGCAACACGATCAAAGACGCGGACCCATGTGGCGATGTTTTGGAGTTCGCTGGAGTGTGCCAGATCGGCCCACTTTAGACGGTTCAAATCAAATCCGCCTTCACCTTCACTGCCGTCGTGGCAGTCGAGACAATTCTGCTGCAAGAACGACATCACGTCGTCCTTGCGGTGATTGAGTTGTCGCGTGTCATTGGAGTCGGTCGCGTCAGTGGCTGCAGCAGAGCGTTGCAGCAGCAGTGTCGTGGTGACCACGGCAAACAACGTGAACATCGGCAACGCATGGTGTCGCGAGGAACGCCATGCGGTTGTCAACGCGCTGCGCAGGTGGCTTGTGCGGCATCGACGCCTGTGATGGAAGGGCATGAAGGCTTGAGTCATCACTCGGTGAGTCATTGGAGGTGGGATCGAGCGCGGCGAGGGACGGCGATCCGGCTGATCGCAGGTGTCACGACCCGTATAAAAGGCGGGAGGGGTCGATACCGCCGCAGTTCCCATTATAGCTGCAAGGCCAGTGGTTCACGATGCGTTTTAGAGTGCGAAGGCGTGGATCGACCGCTGCTGAACTGTGAAGAAGGGACGCAACGCGGTATTCTGGGCAAGGTTGTGGTCCGTGCGACGAATCAGACCACGCAGAATGTCTTCCGAAATTGACCACACCGTCTCTAGAAACTGTCCATACAGGCATACCCAATGCTGTTATCCGAGCCCCCCGAGACCGCTTACGACATCCGCTTCACGTTACTGGGATTCCCGGTCCGGATCGCGGTGACGTTTTGGTTGGGTGCGGTCGTGTTTGGTTACTCGCTGTGCCGTTTTTTTTCCAGTGAAGAGCTCGGCGTCGGGCCATTGATGATCGCTTGGGCGCTGTGTTTGCTCGTTTCGATCTTGATTCACGAGCTGGGGCATGCCTTGGCGTTCCGGCATTACGGCATTCAGTCCTCGATCGTGCTGTATCACTTCGGCGGCCTGGCGATTCCGACCAGCACGTACACGCCGGGTCGATCGATCGCGCGGATCGGCGAGAAGGAACAGTTGATCATCTCGGCAGCCGGGCCGGCGTTTCAGTTGTTCTCCGCACTGGCGGTGATCCTGGCGGTCAAGTTGGCAGGTTTCGAAGTGTCGGCGTTCCGTTGGATGCCATCGTTTCTGGCGACGCTTCCGTGGGTCACCGAAGGCCCGGTGATGGATAGCCGAGGCATGTTGGCGCTGGTGACGTTTTACATCTTGCCGAGTGTCTTGTGGGCGTTGTTGAACCTTGTTCCGGTCTGGCCACTCGATGGCGGACGCATCGCGCGCAGTCTGATTGTGATCAATGGTGGCACAGTCGCGCAATCGCTATGGGTCAGCGTGATCTGCAGTGGCTTGTTGGCGTTCTATGCGTTCAACCATGGGCAACCGATGATGGGCATCTTCTTCTTGATGTTCGGTTTCAGCAGTTACCAGATGTTGAACCCGATGAACAACGGATGGCGTTAGCGCGGCACAACGAAAGACAGCGCGGTGCAACCAAACGCAGCGTGATGCAACCAACGATCACGCGCATCAGTGCAACAAAGTCGCGCGAGATGGACAACAAAGTGCGCTAAGACAGTTCGATCAAGCGGTTGGTTGCAAAATTTTTCTCAAAAACTTTTGCATGCGTTTGATGTGGCTTCCAACCAATGCGCATGGTGTTGTCGAGCATGCATGAAGTCATCGAATGTCAAGTGCTGCGCGCGACATCAAGACAACGAAGCGCATCGTTGTTGTGTCGCTTCGCGTTTCCATCGAATGCGCACAACGCATTGCTGTATCGATATTTGCGTCAACGCGCTCACAACGAGGTCGTTGGACGATCGGTGCAACGATGCGCCAACACGTCGCTTGTCATCGACTGTTCAACGTGATCGTTGCGAGACTTGCTTCGGTCGCAAAGAACAGCGGTGGGGTAGCAGGAACGAAGTGTCTTGCAAGCATAATTTTTCCGAAAACATGTTGCGGAATTTGACGCAAGGCGTACAAATACCGCAGGTTTACGTCAGACAGCATTGATTGGTCCGTTGGATAACTGGCTTCAATGTTTGTCTGTCACTTACTAACGCATGGTGAGCCGTGGCCGGTGGCTTGTCGGGGAACGTTCCCACGCAAGTCACAATGACTCGCCATCGTTTCCAATTCCGCGGAGGAAAAACGTGGCTAAAAAGAAAGCAACCAAGAAGAAGGCTGCCAAGAAGAAGGCAACCAAGAAGAAAGCAACCAAGAAGAAGGCTGCTAAGAAGAAGGCCGTGAAGAAGAAGGCTGCCAAGAAAAAGGCAACCAAGAAAAAGGCGACCAAAAAGAAGAAGGCAACCAAGAAGAAGGCTGCCAAGAAGCGCAAGTAAGCTTCTTCTCTTCGCCGATTCTCAATCGGCCCCATCCATCCACCAAACCGCTCGGGTCACCCCTGAGCGGTTTTTTTATGGCTGGCGGTTGGGGACAGGCTGATGCCAAACGGCTGATTCCAACGACAGGCGGTCAAGGGTGTTGACCCCAACCCGAAAACTGAGTTGCGGTGGACGAATCGAAACCCACCCCACCGGGTCACGCTTTGAAGCATTGATTTCCCGTGTTTTGCGAGGTGTTAGCGGCAGGACGCGAGCCCTCCGGACTTTCACGGTGCAACCGGACGGCTCGCGCCGTTCCGCTAACACCTTCAGAGCCAAAGCAAGTGCCATGGGCTCGCGCCCTACCGCTAAGAAACGCTTCACGGCGTTGCCCAGTGGGTCAGAGTGTCGGCAGGGTCGGTTTGGGCGGTGCGGCGGCATTTCGGGCGGCCAGGGTGCGGACCATCGCTTGGCTGACGCGTTCCAGCGGGGCTCGAGCGGCTTCGTCGTTGGCGAGGACTGCAGCCAGACGGCCTTCGTCCCCGGCGACACGCAGTTTGATGTCCAGCGGAAGGCCGCCGAGGAAGGGGACGTCCATCTCTTCGGCCTTCTCGCGTGCGCCACCGGCTCCAAAAATGTCGTACGTCTTGCCGCAATCGGGGCACAGGAAGCCGCTCATGTTTTCGACCATGCCCAGGATCGGAATGTTGACCTTTCGGAACATTGCGATCGCTTTGACGGCATCGAGCAACGCGACCTCTTGGGGGGTGCAGACCACGACGCTACCGGCCAGCGGAATGGCTTGCGAGAGGGTCAAGGCGACGTCGCCGGTTCCCGGTGGCATGTCGATGATCAGGTAATCCAGTTCACCCCATTCGGTCATGCCCAAAAACTGGTTGATCGAACCGTGCAGCATGGGGCCGCGCCAAATCACGGCTTCTTTGGGGTCCACCAGAAATCCCATCGACATCACGGGCATCGGAGACAGGTCGGGGTTGTCGTCGAGCATGATCGGATCGATCCGCTTGGACTCGCTGAAACCCGGGCGGCCGGAGAGTCCTAGCAAGTGTGGAATGCTGGGGCCGTAGACATCGGCGTCCATCAAACCGACTCGGCTGCCCAGTCGCCGCAGCGTCAGTGCGATGGAGGCCGCCACGGTGCTTTTGCCGACGCCGCCTTTGCCGCTGCCGACCGCGATCACGCTCTTGGCGCGGAGCGCCGTTTGGCCGACACGGGTGGCCGGTCGGGCGTGCGTCTTGAACTCCAAGTCGACTTGGATGCCCGGAAAGGCAGCGGTCAACTTTGCTTCAACGGCGTCGCGAACATCGTCCTGGATCGGACGCGAGTGAGAGGTGAGGCCGAGTTGGATCGTGGCATGCTGGCCGTCCAGGCTGACCGAGACGACTTGTCCCATCGAGCCCATGGGGCGCCCGGTTTCGGGGTCGGGGTGGCCATCGAGAAGCTGGCGGACGGAGGATTCGGAGAGATCAGACATGGTTGTAGTTGGTTGGGGTTCCAGGTTCCAAGTGCCAGGTTCCAAGTCGGCGGCGCCGCGTTGGAAGGTCGGCCGGTTACAGGGTAACGATTTGTCAAAGAAGTGGGACCCAGCCGGAACCATCTCAAATCTCAAATCTCAAATCTCAAACCTGAAACCTGAAACCTGAAACAAAAAAAAGCGGCTCGGCAGCGAACTGCCGAGCCGCTTTCGCGGTTCACGTCTAGAGACCAGCAGCCGGGTTTATCACCCGGTTGCTACGTTTCGCTTTATCAGCGGACGTAGCGGGCACTGGCTTGAATGACGCGACGCTTTTGTGAGATGCTCGCACTCGGATCAACGATCGGAGCGGGAGGCATGGGAGCTGCGTCGGTGGCGGGAGCAGCGGCCGGAGCCGGTGCGGGAGCCATCGGGGCGCTGTAGGTTGCTCCGCATCCGCAACCGCTGTCGCACGCCGGGGCGTCGCAGCAGCTGTCGCATCCGCAGGAGCTTTTGCGAAGGTTGCCGAAGAGTTTCTTCAACAGGCCTCCGCTCTTGGGGCCGCAGCCGCAAGCCGAGTCGCAGCCGCTGTCGCAACCGCAGGGGGCAGCGACTTCGCAGCCACATGCCGGAGCGGTTTCGCAGCAAGGAGCAGCGACTTCGCAGCCGCAAGCCGGAGCGGTTTCGCAGCAAGCGGTTTCGCAACCACAAGCCGGTTCACAGCACGAGCTCTTGTTGCAAGCGAACAGGTGGGCCAGCAGTCCGCCTTTTTTCTTGCTGCAGCCACACGCCGGAGCGGTGTCACAGCAAGGTGCAGCGACTTCGCAGCCACATGCCGGAGCGGTTTCGCAGCAAGGTGCAGCGACTTCGCAGCCACAGGCCGGAGCGGTTTCGCAGCAAGCCGGGCCAGCGACTTCGCAGCCACATGCCGGTTCCGCGGCACAACCGCACGCAGGTGCTTCGCAACCGCAAGCGGGTTCGGCACATCCGCAAGGGGCTTCGCAGCCACAAGCGGGTTGTGCTTCGCAGCCACACGGTGCAGCGGCACAGCCGGTGTCACAACAAGAAGAGCTAGAGCAGCCCTTCATCAATTTTTGGAGCAAGTCCATCCCTTGTGTTTGGCAACACGTCGTGGTGCCAAGAACGAGGGCCATCATCATCAGTGTCCGTATCATCGGAGCCACGTCTCCCTTTGTTTGTTACGCGGGTCGATTTGAAAAGCGGGTCATGTTGGTCGAATTCGACTGCCACTCGGGTGCGTTCGCTGGACGAAGTTGCCGGCGATCGCATCCGATTGATACACCCTTCGAGCACGGACGGACCGCGGTGTGGGTTACACAGCCCGCCGACTTCGTTCAGCTCGATGGCAATTCGTCGTGGTGGAACAACGTCTTGCCAATTGATCGGCATTTCGAATCCGCACGCAAAATCGCTTTTCAAATCCCCCGTTGCGTCCTGTGCAACGAGGAATACTGGGTCGATCGTTCGCTGACGGCTTGTCCCGGTCGGGGCGATTTGTCAGCTGGGATCACTAACCGTATCGGACCGGTTACGGTCAGAGATTACTGTTCCACTCTATTTTCACCAGCTTGCGAAGCTTTGACGGCTGGGCAATTTCCTCTCGATGTGGGGGGGGCAACTGATACCCGGGTTGGTCGCGTGGAACAAACGGACTGGACGGTATAAACTATCACGACACGGATCACGTGAGGCGTTCCAGGGTCGCCCACCAGGGGGCTGGCCCGCGCCGCGGGCCGTGGCAACGGCTGAAATGGCAACGGCTGCGGTGACGGGGCACGTTGTGTTCTGTGCATTGCAGTACTGTGTGCCGTGGATTGACAGACGTTTGCGGATTGATCCGTACAGATTTGCCACTCTCGAGCGTTGGAGACCTGTCCAGATGCCTGATCAAGGCCCCGCCGTTGTCGATCTGACCGCCCTGCCGGGGGTCGAGTGCCCCTGTGGCATCGCGCGTCGAGCGTTTCACGACCGGGACGAGTTCCCCGGTACGGTACATTTGACGAATATCGATCGATCAGCCCGGACGCACTACCATACCGAACACACCGAGGTTTACGTCGTATTGGAGTGTGATGATGATGCTGCGATCGAGCTGGACGGCCAATTGCACCCCGTACGCCCTAAAACTTCGGTTTTGATCCCCCCCGGCACTCGACACCGTGCGGTCGGATGCATGCAGGTGGTGATCGTTTGCTTACCCAATTTTGACCCTGCCGACGAACACTTCGACTGAGGGCTCATGAACCTCGGTCCGTCCAGTTAAGATAGCGACCATGCCCACTTCGTCTGTTGCCCAATCTTCCTTCCTGCCTGTTTGCCTTCCTATGACGCGACCAACTTTTGACTTCAAACGTCGACTCCCTGCGGCGGTCCCCTTCCTCCTGATGCTTCCGACGTTGTGGCTCGGTGTTGCCGCATCGGCGGCCGACTGGCCCTATTGGCGTGGCCCCAACATGGACGGGACCGCCGAAGTCAGCGGATTGCCCGACGACTGGGATTCCAAGGGAGGCGACGGCAGCAATCTGCTTTGGAAACGCGAAGACATTGGCAGTTTCTGCACCCCGGTGGTGATGGGGGGGCGACTCTACACGATCCAGCGGCATCTACCCGACACCGAGCGTGAGGGTGAGAAAGTCGTCTGTATCGATGCCAAGACCGGCGAGACGATTTGGGAAAACAGCTACAACGTCTGGCTGTCCGATGTCCCGGCAGAGCGGATCGGGTGGACCAGCGTCGTCGCCGATCCCGAATCGGGCAACGTGTATGTGCTGGGGGCTTGTGACATCTTTCAGTGCATGGACGGAGAAACGGGCGAGACGCTTTGGCAGGTCCCGTTGCACGAGCAATTCGGAATGCTCAGCACCTACGGCGGCCGGACGAATTTCCCTATCGTTCACGAAGATTTGGTGATCATCAGCGGGATCATCATCAACTGGGGCGACTACGCCAAACCCAATCACCGGATGCTGGCACTGGACAAGCTGACGGGCGAATTCGTTTGGTTCAGCGGAACGCGTGATCTGCCCTACGACACGTCTTACTCGGCGCCGACGATCGCGACCATCGACGGCCAACGACAGTTGATCATGGGCTTTGGCGACGGCCAGGTCTGGGGCATTCAGCCGCGAACCGGAAAGCAACTCTGGAAATACGAATTGTCGCGTCGGGGCCTGTTTGCCGCTCCCCTGGTCATCGGCGACACGGTCTACTGCAGCCACAATGAAGAGAACGTCGGCGAATGGGCCAACGTGATGGGCGCCGTCGCAGCGGTCAAGATTTCCGGCACCGGCGATCAAACCCAAGCCAAGGAACTGTGGAAGCAGTACGAAGTCGTTGCGGGATTCAGTGAACCCGTGCTCGTCGACGGGCGTTTGTACTTGGTCGATGACCGCTGCAAGATGTGGGTCTTCGATGCCGAATCGGGAGAACCGATTATCGAGCAAGAACGGTTTGCCGACAGCCGTCAGAAATCGGCACTGTTGTACGCCGACGGTAAAATCTATGTGACGACCGAAAATGGGCGTTGGTCGATCGTCAAGCCGACCGCCGACGGGTTCGAAGTGATCAATGACGGACGACTGCGCAGCGAATCCTTTGTCGCCTCGCCGATCGTCGCCGACGGCCGCTTGTACTTCCAAAGCACCCGGAACCTGTATTGCATCAGCAATGAGGCGGCCAAGCAGTCCGACCAATCGATCAGCGACGCCTACGGGGACGAACGCCCCGTTGCCGAGGACACGCAGATCGCTCAGGTCCAGATCGTTCCGGTCGAAGCCGTGATCCAGCCCGGCGAGTCGATCGAGTACAAGGTCAACGTGTTCAACGCGATCGGACAAAAACTGGAAACACCCAGCGACGTGACGTTCCGAGTCGAAGGCGGCGCGGCGTCGATCGACGGCAACAAGTTGACCGCCGCGGCGGATGCGGCTCACACCGGGGTCCAGGTCGTCGCGCAGCTGGGCGACGCCACCGGGACGGCCCGCGTGCGGATCGTGCCCCCGTTGCCCTGGAAATTTACCTTTGACGGTCTGTCTGATCCGCCCTTGTCGTGGGTCGGTGCCCGATACCGTCACGTGATTCGCGAAATCGACGGTTCGGCGGCGTTGACCAAGATCAGCACGATTCCCAAGGGGGCTCGAAGCCGCGCCTGGATGGGACCGAGCGATTTGTCGCAGTACACCATTTCCGCCGACGTCCGCGGTCAGCGGGCATTGGGCGCCCTGCCGGACATCGGGTTGACGGCCCACGGTTATGTGCTCGACTTAATGGGCGAAGCCCAACAGGTTCAAATCCGGACGTGGGCGTCCTCCGAAGAACGCGCCTCGGACGTTGCCGCGTTTCCATGGTCGGAGGACCAGTGGTACCGGATCAAGCTACGGGTCGATTTGGAGAGTGAAGCCCCCGCTCAGGTGGCGGTCGTCCGCGGCAAGGTCTGGCCTCGCGATCAGGAGGAGCCCGAAGAATGGACGCTCACGGTACGAGACGAATCGCCTAATTTGGCTGCCAGCCCGGGCCTTTACGGCAACGCAAAGGTCGCGGAAATTTACTTGGACAATATCGAAGTCGTTGAAAACCGCAACGAACCATAGCAGGGGGGCTTCATTCCGCATTACGGCCGATCATTTGATTCAGCGGTCGTGTTGCCTAGAATGAGTGACCCTCCCCATTGCCCTTTCCCACCCCACACCAGGTCAACTGACCCCATCGCAATGCGAAAACAAGAACTCTCGGCGTTCTCGATGATTTTGGCTGCTTTCTGCCTCGGCACGCTGACCACGGTCACGTTCAGTGGCTGCAAGCCACCGACCGCCGTGCCGCGTGCCGCGGAAACCAGCAACACGTCGGGCAGTAATACGACCGGCAGCACGACCGCGTCGGCCCGCTGGGCGTCCAATACGACGGCCAACACCACCGTCGCGGCCAACACCACCGTCGCGGCCGAAACCCCGGTTGCCGAAGTCCCGATGCCGGTCAAACCCGCCGTCGAAGTGGTCGAGCCGGCAGCGGCCGAGCCGATCGCCAGCGAACCGGCAGCCAGCGAACCGGCAGCCAGCGAACCGGCAGCCAGCGAACCGGCGGCCAGCGAACCGGCAGCCAGCGAACCCGTCGCCAAGGTTGCCGCCAAACCGACCAGCGATGCGAAGGTGGAAAATCAGGCATCGGCGACCACGTTGGTTTCCGAAGTTTCCGATCCCAACGAAGTGATGGCGAGCGGGAAGGATTGGCCGCAGTGGGGCGGAACGCGATTGCGAAACAACACGCCGGGCGTGAGCGGATTGCCGCGAAGTTGGAACATCGGCAAGTTTGATCGGCGGACCGGAGAGTGGGACAACAGCAACGCAGAAAACATCGTGTGGTACGCCAATTTGGGCAGTCAGACGTACGGCAATCCCGTCGTCGCCGGCGGTCGCGTGTTCGTCGGAACCAACAACGGTGCCGGGCACCTGAAACGTTATCCCTCCCAAGTCGACTTGGGATGCTTGTTGGCCTTTAACGAAGCCGATGGAGAGTTCCTGTGGCAGCACAGCAGCGAAAAGCTGATCACCGGGCGCGTCCATGACTGGCCGTTGCAGGGGATTTGCTGTGCACCGCTGGTCGAAGGCAATCGGTTGTGGTTTGTGACCAGCCGCGGTGAAGTCCGCTGTCTCGACGTCGAAGGGTTTTATGACGGCGAAGACGACGGGCCGGTGACAGAGGAAACCGCGTTTGTCGCCGAACTGATGCTCGCCAGCGACGCCGGCAAGGCGGCGGTGGCGGCACTCGGCGAAGGCAAACTGTCTGACGGCTTGGTCGAAGCGCTTCAAACGGCCGGCGAAGCGGTCAGTGGTGATGTCAAAATTGAAAGTGTCAACGAAGGCGCCGGCTGGGTTGCCAGCGGGAACTTCGGCGGCGTCGATCGCACGTTTGAACTCAAAAAGGCCGGCCCGCGGTTGAGCGTGTTCAAGAGCTTGGGCATTCATGACAAACGCGACGCCGACACCATCTGGATCTACAACATGATGCAGGAACTGGGAACCAGCCAGCACAACATGTGTTCGTGCAGCGTGACCAGTTATGGCGATTACTTGTTCGTCAACACCAGCAATGGACTGGACGAATCGCACTTGAACTTGCCCGCCCCGGATGCACCGACGTTCCTGTGCATGAACAAGAACACCGGCGAATTGCTGTGGCAGGATTCTTCGCCGGGATCCAACATTCTTCACGGCCAGTGGTCCAGTCCCACCGTCGCCGTGCTCGGCGGCGTGCCGCAGGTTTTGTTTTGCGGGGGAGACGGATGGTTGTACAGCTTCAAAGCCGATGGCGGCGTCGATGGCAAGCCGGAGCTGCTGTGGAGATTCGACTGTAACCCCAAGGAATCCAAGTGGGTCATCGGCGGCGAAGGCACTCGAAACAATCTGATCGCAACGCCCGTCGTCTACAACGATCTGGTTTACATCGCGGTCGGACAGGATCCCGAGCACGGTGAGGGCGAAGGTCACTTCTGGTGCATCGATCCCACCAAGCGTGGCAACGTTTCACCGCAGCTGGCGATGAAGGTCGAAGGCGACAGCCGCACCGAGATCCCCCACAAACGGATTCAAGCTGTTGAACCCGAGAAGGGTGAAATCGCGGTCGACAATCCGAATTCGGCCGTGGTGTGGCACTACTCGTTGTCGGACAACAACGACGACGGCGAAATCGACTTCGAAGAGGAAATGCACCGAACGATCGGCACCTGTGCGATCAAAGATGACGTGATCTACGTCGCCGATTTTTCGGGATTGCTGCACTGCCTCGATGCCCGTGGCGAGAACGGCGAGGCCAAGGTCCACTTTACCTATGACATGTTCGCACAAAGCTGGGGCAGCCCGCTGATCAGTGACGGGCACGTCTACGTGGGCGACGAAGATGGCGACGTGGCGATTTTCCAATTCGGTCCGCAGTACAACGAGCCGATCGAAGAAATCAACATGGGTAGCAGCGTCTACAGCACGCCGATCGCGGCCAACGGTCGGATCTACATCAGCACCAAAGACAAGTTGTTCGCAATCGAGAAGCAATCGCAATGACGAAGACCGTCGTGGACTGTGGCAATTGCGGCCCCGATTTTCACTCGATCCGTCAGTTTGTGACTTCCAATTTTGATGCCGTCGTCGTGCAATCGCACGACGCCGAAGAAACGCTCAAGTTGCTCCGCCAGCGTGATGTCGCGCTGGTGACCGTCAATCGGAAACTTGATCGGGACTACTCTGATGGAATGGAAGTCGTCAATGCGATCAAAGCCGAAGAGGATCTCGCCGACGTGCCGGTGATGTTGGTGACCAATTACGAAGAGCACCAGCAGGCGGCGATGGAGGCCGGTTGCGTGCGGGGTTTCGGAAAACTTGCCTTGCGAGACTCGAGGACCGTCGAACTGCTTCAGCCGTACTTGGGTTCAAATTGAACCACTCCACCACCTTCTTTTTGATCGCGATTTTGGTCGGCTTATTGGCCGGCGGTCTGCTCGGTGCTCAACCGAGCATCAACGGATCACTGGGCAAGAGCGTGGCCCACCCGCTGCAGGCGTCGCTGATCTCCTTCGGTAGTGGGACGCTGATTCTGTTGGTGCTGACGATGGTGGTCGGGGAATTCCCGCCCGCGTTCGCCGTTTCGCCACGTCAATTGCCGTGGTGGATCTGGTTCGGCGGTGCGATCGGTGTGGTGATGGTTTCGACGTCGCTGTTCATCGTGCCGCGGATCGGCTCGCTGCCCTGGTTTGCCGCCGTCATGACGGGGCAAACGCTGGCGGCGTTGCTGCTGGATCATTACGGGTTGCTGGGTAATCCGAAGACACCGGTTTCTGGCCTGCGAGTCTGTGGGACGCTATTGTTGGTGCTGGGGATCTTGGCGATCGTCGGGGCGCGGCGTCTGGAGACGACCCAAGACGCGGCGGTAGAAGTCGTCGAGACCGAAGACTAAGTGGCGTAAGCTTCCAGCTTGCGTTCGGTAAAGCGGCGTAAGCTTCCAGCTTGCGTTGTGAAAAGTGGGGTAAGCTTCCAGCTTGCGTAAGGCAGGGACAGGCAAGCTGAAAGCTTACCCCACCGAAGGCAACGATCGCATGTCCAATGAACCCCCTTTCGATGATGCCGAATCGCCCGAGACGCCCTCCCAGGCCGCCTCACTGGACGAGGTCTGGCAAAGCTTTGGCAGTCAGCTACGGCGCCGCGCGCGGACACGCTTGCGGCAGTATGGTCTGACCGGTCAGACCGAATCGATGGACATCTGCAACGAAGTGATGGTGGATCTGGCCAAGCGAACCGACGCCGATTCGTTGACGGCGGACGATATCCTGTCCTACATCCTGCGTGCGATCGATAACGAAGTGGTCGACACCTTTCGAACGCTGGCACGTCATTGCCGCGATTTTCGTCGCAACGAAGTGACGCCGGTGGAGGAGATCAAGCTGCACGGCGCCCAGACCTCGCCCAGCCAGATCGCGCTCCGCAAGGAAGTGGCTGATCGCGTGCGGTCGATCTTGGGCGAGTCGGACGCGTTGGCGCTCGACATGATGTTGCAGAACCACGACTGGAACGAAATCGGCCAGCGACTGGGGATCAAACCGGACACCGCTCGCATGCGGGTCCGCCGCGCACTCGACCGGGCGCGCGAAGAGATCGGATTGTCGGAGTCGTCGTGATGGCCGAGCGTCCGTCCCCGCACGATCCGAGTCGCCCCGCCGATGCGACCGCCAGCACGTCGCCCCACGTTGCCGGGATCGATGATCTGATCGGTTGGTTGCAGCGGCGCCGCGAAAGTCATCCGACGTCACCGCTGGCGGAGCTGATCGATCAGGCATCGCTGTCAACGAGCGGTCTGGTGGAATTGGCGGCCGTCGACTTGATTGGGCAACGTCGCAGGGGGCAGCTGGTTGTCGTGGAAGACTACCTGAAGCAGTTTCCACAGCTCGCCGAGTCCGAGAGTGATGTGTTGGACCTGATCGACGCCGAGCTTTGTGTCCGACGTGAACGAGGCGAGGATTGTGATGCGTCCCGTTTTCGCGATCGTTTTCCCGAACTCGCCGATTCGATCGAGCAATTGATTCATCTGCAACCTGGACCGCGGGAAATCCACGCCGGCGACAGTTTGGAGTGGGATCAGTCGGTGGTCCAGCGACAGATGACCGTGGCGGCGGGGCAGTCTTCGGGCGAGCCACCGGTTTCGGAAACGTGTTCCGATGATTCGATCGACGTTCCGATCCCGATCAAGCCGCCCGAGTGGATCGTCGGCGCCCGCTGCATTGCGACCGTGCAACTGCAGCGTGGGCGTTGTTGGCTGGTCAAGGGACGTGACACCGAGCGGAACGACACCGTGGCGATGAAGATCATTCCGCTGCCCGCGAGGCTGGGACGAACCGAGCGGACCCGCATCCTGGATCTCTGCGAACGCACCAGCAGCGTCGCGCATCCGTCTTGGGTGGCACCGCGGATTGCGGCGATCAACAACGAGCACCTTGCGGTCGTGCGGCCCTGGATCTTCGGCGATTCCTTCGCGTTACGTCCGCCAGGTGCGAACCCTCTTCAACGCTTGCAGATGCTCGTGCGTGTCGCGTTTGCGCTCGCCGCGGCACACCGCATCGGTGCGACGCATGGCGGTGTGAAGTGCGAGAATGCGATCATCGATCACCAGTCCCGCGTCAACCTGATCGACACGGCATCGGGGGGCGCGTGTTGGGCGGAACCCTATGCGACGTGGGAGCACGAGTTGTCGAAAACACTGCCCGACCGGATTCGCCGCGACACCATCGGATTGGTCGGAATGATCGCCCTGGAATGTCTCGAGTCACCCGATCGAATCGCATCGACCTGGATTCCGCGAGTCACCGAAGGAATTGATTTCAGCAGCAACGATGCCTGTGCGATCATTGGCGAGGCTTTGCAGTCCTGTTTGGATCAGAAGCCCGTCGAGCGCTCGTGGTGGCAAAAAGTGATGCGTCCTTGACGGTACCGTTTTTCCCTCCTTTGCATGAATCGAAACCCTTGCAGTCAGAACAGATCTACGAAACGCTGTTTGTCCGGCAGTTGTTCAACGAAATGTCGGCCACCTATGGGACGGTCAATCTGATTTCGTCCTTCGGATTTTGTCGTCGATGGCGGCGGCAGTGCCTTGCGCAACTCTCGATTCCCGAGTCGATCACCGTGATCGACTTGATGACCGGGATGGGGGAGCTGTGTCCCGCTGTCGGAAGATCGATCGGTCCTGG
Organism: Rhodopirellula sp. SM50; assembly: GCF_002289565.1. Taxonomy (GTDB): domain Bacteria; phylum Planctomycetota; class Planctomycetia; order Pirellulales; family Pirellulaceae; genus Stieleria. The sequence goes on from NZ_NTFY01000048.1 coordinate 47,921, forward strand.
CGGGAAGATCGTTGCCGTGGACAATTCGCCCGTCATGTGTCGCAGGGCTCAAGAAAACCACGTGGGGCGACTCGCATGCAAACTGGAAGTGCGCGAAGAGGACGCGCTCTGCAGCCAAATCCCAGACGACTCCGCCGATGTCGTCGTCTCGTCGTTTGGCCTGAAGACGTTTTCCAGAGACCAAACCATCCGATTGGCCCGGGAGATTCATCGAATCCTGAAGCCCGGCGGGACGTTTTCCTTTATCGAGATCTCGGTGCCGCCTTCACGATGGCTGAGAATTCCGTACTTGCTTTATTTGAACAAGTTGATCCCGCTGCTCGGCAAGCTGCTGATGGGCAATCCGGACAACTACCGCATGTTGGGCGTTTACACGATCGCATTCGGTGACTGCCGTTCCGCAATCACGGCGTTTCAAGAGGCCGGATTGAACACGAGTCTACGGTCGTATTTCTGGGGCTGCGCCACCGGTCTGGTCGGCGAAAAACCCAGCCCATCGCGTGCTGCGACAGCCCAGACCTAAAAAACACCCCCTTCCCCTTTTCTGTGGCAGCAACCGTTGGTGTTTAGCCTTTAGCCCGGATATTGCATCCGCTGATTCGACTCCCCCCCCTAGCGCGAAAGCCTTAGTCCTGATAGGCATTGGAGTTACCACACTTCAAAGTCCACAGGCCCAAGGCTCTCGGCAATGACAAAG
>NZ_NTFY01000049.1 GCF_002289565.1 Rhodopirellula sp. SM50
CTTAAACACCGACTCCCCGGAATCATCCCCTACCTCGAAAATCCCTGAAAAAACCGGAGAAACCACTTGTCCAGAGCTCAGATGTCTCGCTACGCTCGACCCTCCCGCACACGGGAGGGTTGCTTCCTAACTTGGTGCGTCTGCCCCTCGCTGCGCTCGACCCTCCCGCACACGGGAGGGTGACTTGAAAACTGCACGACCTTGAGGGACGGGGGTCGGAATGGTCGCCATGGCTCGGTGCTTCCGGCGGGGGTCAGTCCCTGCCGGCGCGGGTTTTTAGCACGGCGTATTCGGCGACTGACTCGGCGACGAGTTTTCGCAGTGCGGATTGTCGCCGGCGATCGACGGTCCGAGGGCTGATTTCCAGCTGTTCGGCGATTTCGCGGTTGGGGCGTCCTTCGATGGCCAGGTCCAGCACGGCCTTCTCTTCGTTGGTGAGCTGGTCCAGGCGTTCTCTGGCCGAGCGGAGGTCTTGGCGTCTGGCATAGGCTTCGACGCTGGACCGCATCGCCGCATTGATTTCATCCGCCAGGGCGTGCAGCTCGAAGGGTTTTTCGACGACGCTGACGGCACCGAGTTTCATCGCGTCGACGGCGGTCGGCACATCGGCGAAAGCCGTCAACAGGATCACCGACAAGCAGCTGTCACGCTGAATGAGGCGTCGGAGCAGTTCCACGCCGCCAATGCCGGGCATTCGCAGGTCGGTGATGACGCAGCCGGTCTCATGCTCCGACGTGGCGAGAAGCAAATCCTCGGGCCGATCGAACGTCTGGGGGGAGAATCCCAACTCTCGGAGGGATTCGGCCAGGGTCGTGAGCAGCTCCGTTTCATCGTCAACGATGTACAGACGACTCGCTTCATCGGGTACGTCGAGTTCTTTCACCGGATTCGTGCTGATCAGCGGCATCTTGGCTGTTCAATAGGTTGGAGTGATGAACGAGAGTGACCCACAGGATCGAGGTGTCGTGAAATCGTTCTGCGTGGGTCACCATGGGAGTCGTTTTCCAGAATCAGCCCTGCGTACTGCTGCCACCTTTCGCGGTGAGATCGTTTGACGGCCTTGCTGGCGACATGTCTCGGACAAATTTCTCGTCGCCTACACTTTAATCGATCCTTTGGCGTTCGCAAAAGCGCAACCGATGCTGATTTGCCGTTGAGTCTAGCAAAAACTGGGGCCAGACGCAGATCCGGCAGCATATGTCGGGCTGATTCGGATTTCGAAAACGCTGGTTCGGATCTCCGAAACGCGGTTCAGGGATTTTGGTGGAGTGTTTGATTGGCGGTCCGGCCGGCCCGTTTGACCGCGTCCAGGGCGTCGGCGCAGGACTGCAGCAACTCCGCGCGCAGCGGGCTTTCGGGCTCCCGTTGCAGTTTGATGGTGATCAATTCGAGCCTCATCGAGGCGATCGAAAGGTCGTTGTTGATTTGGTGCAGTGACTTGCGGATGCGGGGATCGGATTCCATTTCATCGGAACCGACCGTTGAGGAATTCGTTCATCCGGCCGATGGTGACTTCGGAGGAGTCCACGCCATCGAGCAGTTTTTTGCCGAGGTCTTCCAGCAGCCCGTCGGCTTTCGCGGTCAGCGATTGGGCGGCCAGCTGTTGTTGATTGAACCAAGCGGCCAGTTTGGCTTCTTCTTGGGCAACGGTCTGTTGCACCTTTTGTTTCATCTGTTGTTTCGAGGCAGCGACTTGCCGCGTGATGGCGGTTTGGGCGGCGTCGCGAAGGATGTCGCCCAGGTTGGTTTCCATGTTCATCGACAAGTGGTCCCATCGGCCTTCGAATCCGGCGTCGATGGTGACCGCGTCGACTGCGGCCAGGCTTTCACGCAAGGCTTGGGTTGCCGAGAGCGATTCGTATTTTGAATCGACTTCCAGATCCAACCGAACGCCGGTCTGTTTGCTGACGAAGCGGCCTTGGATCTGTTCGCCTTCGCTCCGCATTTGCACCCAGATTTCGCGTTTCCCGCCGCTGACCTTCACCATCGCGCGGCTATCGTCGCCGAGCCGAGTTTCGGGAGCTTGGGATTGGGGCCAGTGCAAGGTCAAGCGGTCGATGTCGGAGTCATTGCGTCGGTCGCGAATGTAATCGACGTTGACCACTTGGGGCCCATCCAGTTGGAGTTGTGCCCGCAGCGGTTCGGCCAGCAGTTGCGGGTCGGGAGTCAGATTCTCGACCGTGCCGGTCAGCGAGTACGCATTGCCGTCGGCGCGCATCAGACCTTGGACCTTGCAGCGGCGAACCAGGATGTTCGGTTGACGCGTACGGCCGAGCAGATCGATATCGACACCGCGTCCGCGTTCGGTTTCCGGGGCGACGATGGTGTAGTTGGCCAGCGTGCGGCCGCCTTCCCAGTAGTCACGGATCGTGGCGATTTGGTTCTGAACCGCTTCGCTGATCAGATCGATGCCAAAGTTTTGGGATTCGTTGAGGTTGCCGGGGATGTATTGATCGATCCGGTCCAGGTCGATTTGTTTGGCTTGTTGCAAGGAAGCGACATCGGCTTGGAATTGGGCCGGGACGGCATCGAGTGCCGCCAGGATCGACTTCAGTTCGGCGCGTGTTTCGTCCGCCAGTCCGACCGTTTTGCCGATCTTGTCCCAGTCGCGAAGCGGGTTTTCGATTTCGTTCGCGTTGGATTTGAAATCACGAACCTTTTGTTCCAACGCGCTGGCTCGTTTGGCGAGCGACTCGTATTCCCGCTGCCACCGCGTCTTGATCGCTTCACTGCGGCGAACGGTTTCCAAGTCCTTGGCGGCTTGTTCGGCTTGGTCGCCGAGCCGATCGGTGATGCTGCCGAGCAGATTGGAGAGGACGCCTGGCTTGTCCGACAAGCTGGGGGCTTCGAAATCTTCGTCGTCGCTCAGGTGTCCGCTCAGGTGTCCGCTCGTGTCGCGTTTGGCGCCGATTTGCAGACCCGTGATGCTGCCTTCGCGGGCGACCCAACGTCGATGCAAGATCGCGTTTCCATCGAGCGCCAGTTCGATCGCGTCGGCGCGGAATGCGTCGCGCATCTCCTTGGCGTCGCGGGGGTCGGCGACACGGAAATCTTCATAGCGAATCGTGGGCGGAAACAGTTTGACTTGCGTCGTTCCGATCTCCACTTTCGCGCCCGTTGCGCTCTGTAATCCAAGGACCGTCACGTACCGGGCGACCGGGCCCAGACCCAGACCCAACAGCACGAGCACAGCCGAAACGATCAACAGTCGTGTTACAACAAATCGCCAGCGAATCATCCTGCTGCTTTCCTTTCCTGGGAGTGACGCAATTGACGAAGCAGGTAATTGAGTGCTTCGTCCATCGGTTGCTCGGTTTCACGGTTTGCGACATCGCGGTCGGACGCACCGGGCGTCGCCTCGTCGTCGCGAAAATCCTTCATCCGAATCACGTCGATCCGAGTTTCGACGGAAACCATTTGTTCGTTGGTGGGCAGTGCGTCCGACAAGTTGGTTTCGGTTCTCGTCGTGGCGAGATCGGCTGCGGGGTTGTCGTCGCTGTCCTCGGACGCGTCGATCGGAATAAAGATCGGCTCGTTGGCAAGGACATTGTCAATCGGAATCGTCGTCGGGTCGGCCGCGCTCGGTTCGGCCAAGTCGCGTTTGCGGAGCGCGAAGCGTGGCGGCGGCACTGCATCCTGATCCTGCTGATCGATCAGCAGGGAAACCGCCTCGGGGGCTCGGACGCCTTCGGCATCCTCGGCAGCCGATCGGCGCGGTGACCGCAGTTCGTGTCCGCCATCTTTGCGGTCATGCTCTGTCGCCGAATCCGCCGCCGGCGACGTCTGTGTCACAGTGTCGGCTGTTTCCGTTTCCCCGGCTGTTTCAATGTTTGTCTCGCTGCTTGTTTTGGGGGCGGCCAATCGAAACAGCGGCAAGCAAATTGCGAAGAGGGGGAGCACCGAGAGCGATCCGATCACCAAGCTGCCCAGCACCACGGTGTTGTTCAGGTCGGTCCACGGAACCACCGGTAACGACCAGGCCTGGGCCGCCCATTGGCTGCCCGAGGGATGCGTCAGCAGGTATTCACCCACTTGATGTGAGTACGGATCCAGCCGGGTCGCGACGAAGGAAACCGCGATCGCCACCACTCCCATCAGGGCGTGGTTGACCTTGAAACACAGCAGCGTGGCCAACACGATCAGGGCCATCAGGTTGCCGTGAGGGATGATTCCCAGCAGCACGCCCAACGCAACACCGCCGGCCAATTGGTGCGGGAAACGTCGTCCCGCAATCGCTTTTCGGACGTTGTTGAATAGCTTGAGCGAAAATATGACCATTGCAGTGCGCCTCCATGCGCACAGTTCACGACAGGGCATCCATCACAGGGGCTTATCGGCAGATCAACCGCTTGATATTCAATACAACCGTCACATTTTCACTTGCCAGGGCAGTTTCGTTGCTTCGGCAGCGAATCACGGATTTCGCGTGGGGAAGCCGGTGGCCGGGACTGCGCGGGGCGGTTGCAGCGAACCGGGGGGCCAACTTGGTGGCACGAAAAACGGCTGGCGAACCGGAGTTCGTCAGCCGTTGGTGTGATCCGACGGGCAGCCGAGCATGATCAAACGCTCGGTCGTGCGGGGGGTCAGCTATCGCTGGAGAGAGACTCGCTGGAGAGGGAGTCGCTGGATTCCGATTCGGTTTCGCTGCGAGATTCGGCGATCCGCGTGGCTTCACGAACGACGGCGATGGCCGATTGAATCTCGATCGGCGAGAACCAGCGGACGTTGCCGGTGTACTTGCTCTCGACGCGGTTCTTGGCGGCCAGGGTTTCCCAGGGCAGCTTGTCCATCAAGTTCCAGGCTGCGGCTTGTGCGGTGTTTTGAGCGACCTGGCGATTGCCGAGCGCTTCGCACAGCACATGGACGCGGTCGTCTTGGGTGACGAAGTCCAAGGGGACAATTTTGTAGGCCATTTTGGGAGTCGGATCGGGGCGTCCGTGTTCCAGGCAAACGGTGGTCACGGCGAGTTTTTGTTGACGTTGCGGGGGAATTCGCATGAAGCCACCCATGCCGCCTCCGCCCATGCCTCCCATGCCTCCGCCCATGCCTCCCATGCCGCCGCCGCCCATGCCACCGCCCATCGCTTGGCCGCCACCGCCGCCGCCCATGCCGCCGCCGCCCATGCCACCCATGCCGCCGCCCATACCACCCATGCCGCCCATCATTCCTTGGCGGTTGATCGGGACTCCGGCGAACGCCGCGGGCAGTCGCAGGGTCATCGGTTGGTCGGTCAGGTTATTGACGATGACGTTTGCTTTGGTGGTGTTCAGCGGGATGAATTTGACGTCGATTTTTCCTTCGTCGATCGCGGCAAACAGTTCGGCCTGGACGGTTTCGTCTTCGGCGGGAGCGTCTGCCAACGCCAGACCGGCGCTCAGGGCAACGCCGAGCGACATCATGCCGGCGAACACGCGGCGAGTAACAAGACGGGCAGGGATTGATTGGGTGCGATAGGACACGTTCGAATTCCTTGTGCGATTGGAGCCGCAACGGTGATGAGATTAACGCCCGGATGCGACCATGAAATGGGGATACCTTTCGACACCCCGCCTGACGCTGCGGGCAGCGTCGATTGGGGTGGATGAAACCGGGCCAGAGGAATAAGGCGTTTGGATTCGCGGCCCGAACCTCCCCAGGGGATGATCGCAAATCGTTCCTCTTGCCAACCCCATCATAGATCGGCGTCCTCGCAGAACCAAGTGAAATCGTCGTCAGGAATTGCATTTTGGGCTATTGGAATCGGTCCTCGATGTCTACTTTCGCAGGGTCATACGCCCCGCGGCCCGTCAGCGGGGCGTTCTGAGAACGATCGGCAGGCAGGAGCAATCGCGGGATGTCCGTTGAAATCACTGAAAATGGCGAGGTCCACATCTACGGTCGCGAGCGACTGGGGGAGCGACCGAGGATCGGAATCCTGACCTCCGGCGGCGATTGCCCGGGGCTCAACGCGGTGATCCGGGCGACGACCAAAACCGCATTTTGGCTGGGTTATGACGTGGTCGGGTTTCGGGACGGATTCGAGGGGCTTGTCGATCCGATTCGCTACCAGGTGCTCAGCCCGCGGAACACCGCAGGCATTCTGGTGCAGGGGGGCACGATCCTGGGGTCGACCAACAAGGGCCGGTTCGCGGCGCGGGTTGGGGAAAGCGGCCGCGCGGAGCTGGATCCGCGGTTGATCGGTCGCGTTGTCGAGACGGTAGAACGCATGAAGCTCGAGGGGCTGATTGTCGTCGGCGGAGACGGGTCGCTGTCGACGGCACTGCAATTTCACGAAGCGGGGATACCGGTGGTCGGGGTCCCCAAAACCATCGACAACGACCTCAAAGCGACCGCCTTCACGTTCGGGTTTAATAGCGCCGTGCTGTGCTGTGCCGACGCGCTCGATCGGCTGCACACGACCGCCGCCAGCCACCAGCGGGTGATGGTGTTGGAGGTGATGGGGCGACACACCGGATGGATCGCCCTGCACGGCGGGATCGCCGGCGGTGCGGATGTGATCTTGGTTCCCGAGATCGAGTGGACCTATGACAACATCATTGCGAAAATCGCCGAACGTCGGGCACTGGAAAAGTACTTCACGCTGATCGTCGTGGCCGAAGGGGCCCATTTGCCTTCCGGCGGGCTGGTCGTCGAAGAACAGGCCGGGGTGCAAAACAAACAGGTCCGTCTCGGCGGGATCGGCCAGGTCATCGCCGAGGGTCTGGAGGGGATGATTGAACAGGATGTCCGATTCGTCGTGCTGGGACACCTGCAGCGTGGCGGCGGCCCGACAACCTTTGACCGCGTCTTGGCCAGCGAATACGGCGCCCACGCGGTGCGGCTGATCACCGAACGCAAATTCGGGCAAATGGTGTGCAGCGATCCGCCGGACATTCGCGATGTCTCCATTGCCGAGGCGGTCGACCAGATTCGCACCGTCGATCCGTCCGGCTCGGCCGTTCAGAGCGCCCGGGCGATGGGCATCTGCTTTGGCGACACGCCGGGATACGAAAACCCGTTCAAGCAATCACCGTCGGTGTAGTGCTCGGTCAACGTTTAAACGTGGCGTAAGCTTACAGCTTGCCGTCTCGATTCACTCGTGAAACGCAAGCTGGAAGCTTACGCCACTTTCTTGCTGGCCCTGATAACAGAAAAACGGCCGGGTTTCACTCGAAAGCGAAACTCGACCGTCGTTTGAAAACCGAATCGCAAGTGGTCGGTGACGACGATTTCACTCCCACAGTGAACCCACCGTACCTCCCTCCTATTCGTCCGCGCCGAGTCCGCTGAACAGCAGACTCTCACCGGTAACCCGATTCATCGGACGATCGTTGCGGCGAGCTTCCGCTTGAAACGACCGTTGCGATTGAATCGTCTTCTGCGACCTCGTTTTGCATCCGGTCGATCGCTCTGCGTTGAGTTTTCCGGCTGACTGTTGTTCCCCCCGTCGACAAAGCCTTCGTCGGCCCACCGCGCCGCCAATGCTGTCATCCCCAGTTGGCGAATTCACGACGCTCGCATGCTCGAATGGGGCGGAGCAACGTTTTGTCGCATGCGGATCACCGGTATTGTGACGCTCACCGGAGGGGGTTGTCCGAATCTTTTACATCTCCGTTACATTCAAATGCCCCGATCGAGACAGACAGGGATTTACAAATCCTTAGACTTTGGCACACCCGAGCGGCAACCGAATGCCGCTCAGCACAAAGCAACGTCCTGATCGAGGAATCGTCGTTATGGCGAACGTAGTAGAGACACCGCGGAAATCGCACCGGAAGTCATCCGAGAATTCAACCAAACTAGAGTTACCCGAGTTGGAGCAAGTCGCCGGGGAACAGGTCGCTGGATCACTCGAACCCAATGCAGCGGAACCTTGGAACGACCCCAACACGCTGGAGGTCAAGCAGTCCAAGCCTGAGGGTCAGGTGGAGACGGCGAACGATCGCAAGCGTTTCGCCAACATCTCCTGGTGGGCGATCGGATGGTTGGGGCTGGCCCATGCCGTCGTGCTCGGTTTTGCCTGGTACACGTTCACCTGGACCGGACTGGCGGTCATGCTGGGATTGCACTGGTTGACCGGCAGCATCGGAATCTGCTTGGGTTATCACCGATTGTTGACGCACTCGGGCATGAAAACGAAGACTTGGTTCAAATACGTCTTGGCCGGGATCGGATCGCTCGCCGGCGAGGGCACGCCGCTGGATTGGGTGGCCGACCACCGCAAGCACCACAAACACAGCGACCAGGAAGGCGATCCCCATTCGCCGCACGACGGCAGTTGGTGGAGCCACATGTTTTGGCTCGCCTTCCACACCCACAACGGCGATCGCAAAGCGTATCTGCAGAAATGGGCTCCGGATCTGTACAAGCTTCGTGGCATGCGAATCATGGACTATCTGTTCCTGCCGATTCACATCGCAAGCGGAGCGATCCTGTTCGGCGTCGGCTACTACTTCGGCGGTGCCTCCTTCGGCGCCTCGTTGTTGGTGTGGGGTTTGTTCGTCCGCTTGGTGGGCGTGTTGCACGCGACCTGGATGGTCAACAGTGCGTCGCACATGTGGGGCTACAAGAACTACGAAACGACCGACGACAGCCGAAACAACTGGCTGGTCGCGATCATCGCCTACGGCGAGGGCTGGCACAACAATCACCATGCTCACCCGCGGATGGCCAAGCACGGTCACAAGTGGTGGGAGTTTGACATCACGTGGCAAGCCATTCGCCTGTTCCGAACCCTCGGTCTGGTTTGGGACGTGGTCGACTATCGCAATGCGAAAGAAAAGAAAGCCAAAGAGAACAACGCGGCTGCCTAACGATCACACGACCGTCACGAAGCAAGGCCCGATGCAAGCTTGATTCCAAGCGTGCATCGGGTCGTTTCGTATCCGATTCAGAGTTCCGGCCCCCATGAACTATTTCCAGCACCGATTCGATCGCGTCGAGGACTACCTGCATCATCGTCCGCCTTACTTGATGATCAACTCCATCGAGTCGATCGACGATGCGGCGGTGGTGACTCGGGCCGTCGTCGATCCCGACGCCTTTTTCATCACCGGTCACTTCCCGGGTGCGGCGATCTTGCCGGGGGCGATGATGCAGGAGATGGCCACGCAATCGGCGGGCATTTTGATCGCCGCCCAATACAATCCGATGGAATCGTTCGACACGCACGATCCATTTTTCAACGAGTACGCCCTCGGCGTGCTGGTGCGTGTCAAGCATGCACGCTTCCGCGGTTTCGCCCGACCCGGCGACTCGTTGCGAATCGCGGCGGACTTGACGGAGATCGTCGGCAACGTGTTTGAATTCGATGCGCGGATTACGTGTCGCGACAAAACGATCCTCCGCCATACCTTTCAATTGACCAACATCCCTTCGGCCAAGCTGCGAGGGGACGGCGGTGACGTGGCGTAGCGGTCGGCTCGTCAGCGGAGCCGGTCAGCCCTGCACCTAACGCTGTGAAGCGTTTTTCCCAAGTGTTTCTTGAGGTTTTAGCGGCAGGGCGCGAGCCCTCCGGTTCTTCATCTCTGCCAAAACACCGGAGGGCTCGCGCCCTACCGCTAAAAAATGCTTCACAGGGTGGCCCTGCACGGTGGCCCTGCACGGTGGCGGCGGCCCGGCCCGGCACGTCGGCCGCTACATCTGCGAATACGGTTTGGCCGTCAGGATGTGCTTGTCGATTTTGCTGACGGTGCCCTTGTACTTGGCGACGCCTTTGAGGACCTGCCAATCGGGGTGGGCGCGGAAGGCGTCCCAGGCTTTCAGTCGTGCCGCGTCGTTGGGGTAGACCGTCAGGTAGGTCAGGCTTGGCGTTTGGGGACCGATGACGGCTTGGCCGATGAAGATCGGGGCGATGCCGCAATCGAGGAAAATTGGGACTTCCCCGTTGTTGAACATGTCGACTTTCAAATCACCCAGTCGCTCATTGGCGCTTTCGTACAGCCGCAGTTCGTAGACGCGATCGTTGTTGTCCAAGGTCCCTGCGGGAACATTCAGCATCGGCATGCAATCCATCGCCACCAGCAGTTCGCTGGAGATTCTTGCGAACGGAGCGTCTTTGGGGCCGCGATCCAGGTAGGGTTTGGCGTCGGCGAGGTATTGTTCGTCGTTTTGGAGCCGCGTCGACAGTCCGGCAAGTTGCTCGGCGCTCTTGGCGGGAATCACGACGACGATGCTGTCGCGGTCATTGGTGTCGTTGGACGCCGGCGAAAAAACACCCACCGGGCCGATGTTCAAACGCCCCAACGCCGGCAGCAAGGCGTGCTCCAAGTACTGGTCGACCGCTGCGGCGTCGCCGTTGTCGCCCAGCAGGTAGGTGCGGACTTCATAGTACTGTTTCGTCATTGGCGTTTCCGTTTCGGCGGCTCGGGCGGCGCCTGGGCCGAACAGGGCGAGCGTCAGCAGGGATGCGGCGGTGATCAGGACGTTTCGGCGTGGGTTTTTTTTCATCGTTTGACTCTCGCGGTTGGCGTGCGCTGACGTGACGCGAGTTTTCTGCGGGGTTGAGGTGGAATCGATGATGGCATCATAATCCCGTCACCACTCCGGCGGGGATTGTGCCCGCCGGGAATTCTGAACCACCCCAGCGACTGGCTGACCCGATGCTCGAATTCGATTTTTGCTCAACCGTCAGTTCGATTTTTAGCACCCCATTTTCGTTGGGGATGCTCACCGAGCCTCTGATGTTGTTGGCCGAGACCGCCACGCCGGAAGTGGTCACGGGAGATTTGGCGGAACCGTCCGAAGAGAGTTTGTTCTCCGTCGGCGGCATTCTGACGCTGGGAATGCTGATCGTGCTGCAAGCGGTGCTCGGCTTCGACAACCTGTTGTACATCTCGATCGAAAGCAAACGGGTCGAAGAATCGAAGCAGTCGATGGTGCGGAAGTGGGGGATCGGGCTGGCGATCGTGTTCCGGATCGTGTTGCTGTTCGTGGTCGTCAATCTCATCAAATTGCTCGAAGACCCGTTCATGAATCTGATTTCGCATCCGCTGGAAATGCATCTTTCCGGCCACAGTTTGATCGTGATCGGCGGCGGCGCATTCATCCTCTGGACGGCGATCAAAGAGATCTATCACTTGCTGGCGGTCTCGGATCTGGGGGAAGAAGGCGATAAGGGGGAAAAGGGGAACTCGGTCACCAAGGCGATCTCGTTGATCGTCACGATGAATCTGGTGTTCTCCTTCGATTCCATCTTGAGCGCGATGGCGCTGACGAAATCATTTGCCATCATGGCCACGGCGATCATCTTGAGCGGCATCTTGATGATCTGGTTGGCCGATCATGTCGCCGAGTTTTTGAAGAAGAATCGGATGTACGAGGTGCTGGGGCTGTTCATCCTGTTCATCGTCGGCGTGATGCTGGTCAGCGAAGGCGGACACTTGGCCAAGATCCAGCTGTTCGGGTATCACGTCGAAGCGATGCAAAAATCGACGTTCTATTTTGTGCTGGCCGTGTTGATCATCGTCGACGTCGTCCAGGGAAATTATCAGAAAAAGCTCTTGGCCCGGCAGGCAAAGCTGCGATTGGCCCACCAGAAGTCTGCCTGAATCGCGGCCGGTCGCGATAAGCTGGTAAATCACAGGGACTCAACGCTGGACAGCGTTACCGGAAACGCCCGTTGAGTGGGGCCATTGGGCAGCGACAGGGTCGTGTTGTGCACCATGAAACCGTGTTTGCGGGGTGATCTTTTGCGGAGCGCAAGCCGACCCCAGTCAACGCCACCGCTCGACGATGGCATCCGTTACGATTGATGCGCACCACGCGTGATGGTTCGTTCCGTTCTCCATTTCCCCACAAGGTTGCCAAGATGTTTCGTTCTGAATTCGTCATCGGCTGTTGTTTATTGATCGCCGCTTGTGGTTGCGGTGCCCCCGACGATCCCGACGCGGTGGCGACGGCCGAACCGATCGCCGCGGCCGCCGACGCAGCCACGTCGGAACCGGAGACCGACAACCAGACCGGCGAATCGGCTGACCAACCGGCGAGCGCAGCGGCCGAAGAAATCGTCCACCCCGAAAACCCCGACAATGTGAACAGCGGCATGTTACGACACGCAGTTTTCTTTTCGTTCAAAGAGTCTTCGAGCGAAGAGGACATTCAGGGCGTGGTCGATGCGTTCGCCGAACTGCCTTCCAAGATCGATTCGATCATCGATTATCAGTACGGGGTCAACAACAGCCCCGAAGGGTTGGATGACGGATTCACGCATTGTTTTTTGCTGACGTTCGCCGACGACGCGGGGCGTCAGGTCTACCTGCCCCATCCGGCGCACAAGGCGTTCGGCGACGTGTTGCGGCCGCACATGAAAGACGTGTTTGTGGTGGACTATTGGGGCGATCCGAAGCAGGAACAACCCGAGAAAGCGTTGCAACATGCGGTGTTCTTCAAATTCAAGGATTCCGCGTCGCGTGAAGAAGTGAAGAAGGTTGAACAAGCATTTGCCGAGTTGCCAGAGAAGATCGACACGATTCGCGCGTTTGAATGGTCGACCAACAACAGCCCCGAAAAGCACGACGACGGATTCACCCACTGTTTTTTGGTCACATTCGACAGTGAAGCGGGGCGTGAAGCGTATCTGCCACATCCCGATCACCAGGCGTTTGTGGAAGTGCTCAAGCCGGTGTTGGACAAAGTGCGGGTGCTGGATTTTTGGGCGACCAAACCCTGATCGTCTTGACCGCTTACCCTATCCCGACTGATTCGTTAGGTTTGCCAAAGACACTTCATTACACGATTCAAGAAGATCGGACATGCTGTACGCGGTGATCATGGCAGGCGGAAGTGGGACGCGATTCTGGCCGGCGAGTCGGACGTTGCGGCCGAAACAGTTGTTGGCCCTTTCCGGGCAACGCACAATGATCCAGGCGACCAGCGATCGGCTGGCCGGGCTGGTGCCGCCGCAGCGGCAGCTGATCGTGACCAACAAAGTCTTGGTCGATCCGATCGCGGAACAACTGCCGACGCATCCGGCGGAAAATTTGATCGGCGAACCGGCCAAACGCGACACCGCTCCGTGCATCGGATTGGCCGCCGCGTTGATTGCTCACCAGGATCCCGACGCGATCATGGCGGTGATGCCGTCGGACCACGTGATCGGGACGGACGAGCAATTCTGCAGTGCGATCTCGGCGGCCGAGCGGTTGGTGATCGAGGATCCAGAGCGGATCGTCACGTTCGGAATCAAACCGACCTATCCTGCCGAATCCTTCGGCTACATCCAGCGGGGACCGGCGATCGAATCTGGTGAGTCTGCCGATGGGGCATCCGGGATCAAGGCGTATCAGGTCGACCAGTTTCGTGAAAAGCCGAACCGAGAAACCGCGACGCAGTACTTGCAGTCGGGTGACTTCTATTGGAACAGCGGCATCTTTTTGTGGCGGGCGTCGGTCATCCTTGAGGCGATCAAGGCCAACCAGCCGACGATGTATTCGCACATCCAGAACATCGCCGACGCGATCGGTTCGCCCGAATACGACGAGGTGCTTGAGAAAGAATTCTGCGCGATCGAAGGGACGTCGATCGATTACGCGGTGATGGAATCGTATTCCAACGTCGCCGTCATCGAGGCTCCGTTTCAATGGGACGACGTGGGCAGTTGGCAATCGCTGGGACGGTTGCACGACGCCGATGCCGATGGCAACACGGTCGTCGGCGAACATCTGGGGATCGATACGACCGGTTCAATCATCTTTGGCGAACCCGGCCACACCATCGTTACGATCGGAGTCGAGGACTTGATCGTTGTGCAGACCAAGGACGCGACGCTGGTGGCGCCCAAATCGGCCGAAGAGCGAGTCCGAGAGGCCGTCAAGCGATTGAACGAGTCCGGCCGCACCGATTGTCTTTAGCCGGTGGCGGAAAAACTCCATCTTTTTTGTGAGAGGCGACGGATGAAATGTCCGTCATGCGACAGAAGTACGAGCTAGGTTTCCGACAGCGGAATTCACTCGTTCGTTCACTTCATCGCCTGTCGTCATGATTCTTTCCAAGCGTCGCAACACGAATTCGTGTCGTCCCTCCCGCCGATTCAGGCGTCGTGGTGCCGCCACCGTTGAATTCGCCGTCTGCTTGCCAGCACTGATCGCGTTGACGATCGGGACCATCGATCTTTGTTCGATGTTGTTCTTGAAGGAGTCCATCAAGTTGGCGGCCTATGAGGGGGCTCGTCGCGGCGTCGCGAGGGGCCGCACTAACGCCGATGTGATCGCCAGGGTGCAGCAGTTCTTGGACGAGCGGAACATTCAATACAGCGGAAATCCCTGTACCTTCAGTTCGCCAGATTTTGCCGACGCGGACACGCTGGAAAACGTCACCACGACCGTGACCGTCCCCTGCGATGGAAACCTGTTGATCCCTTCGGTGCTGTTCTCTGGGGCGAGTCTTTCCGCAGATGTTACGTTGCGAAAAGAGTACCAGAATCTGCCAACCAATTGACCGTTCCACCTGAATCAACGCTTGATAGCCCCATCATTTCCGCTGCGGACCCCTGCCATGAAACCACGTTCCAGATGTAAGCCTCGATCGAAACGTCGGCGCACCGGCAATCGTCGACGCGGTGCGGCTGCCGTGGAATTCGCCATTTGCGCCAACATCTTTTTCGTGTTGATCTTCACGTGCATGGAATTCGCTCGGATGAACATGATCCGAAACCTGGCACAAGATGCGGCCTATTTTGCCGCGCGCCGTGCGATGGTGCCCGGGGCGACGGCCGAAGAAGCGGAGGCTGCCGCGGACGAAGTGATGGGGATGATGACCAACGCGGGGTACGAGGTCAACGTCGAGCCGCTCGATGCGGATGCGCCCGATGTGGTGGTCACCGTGACGGTCAACTTCGACGAAATCGCACTTTTTGCACCGATGTTTTTGCCCAACGCGACGATCGAATCGACCGCTCGGATCCGGACCGAACGCTACGACGGTTTCTACGAACAGTAACCCTTGGCTTGCTGCTCCACTCCTCAGACATTCCTTTTCGTCCCATTTCCGCGAGTTACACCATGAACCTCAAATCTGCTCGAAGAGGACGCGTGAACCACGCCCGATCGCAACACCGTCGCGGGACGGTGATGGCGATGACCGCGGTCGTGTTGCCCGTTCTTGCCATCCTGGCCGCATTTGCGATCAACGCCGCGCACATGCAACTGACCCGCACGGAACTGTCGATCGCGACCGACGCGGCGGCACGCTCTGCCGGCCGTGCGTTCAGCGAGGTGCAAACCGTCGACGCCGCGGTGGATGCCGCCGTTGCGACCGCCGCGCTGAACACGGTCGACGGCGAACCACTGCGGCTGCGTTCGGGCGACAACGACGGCGAGATCGAATTCGGCAGAACGGTGCAACATGGCGGCGACGGAAGCCGTTATCACTTCGTCAAGATCCCGACCCCGGCCGTTCGTAACGGAACGGTTGCCAGCGCCGTTCGCGTCCATGGAAAACGATTGGAAGACTCGTTGTCGGGCAACGTCCCCTTGATCATCCCCGGTTTGCTCAGCACCAACGATTTTGAAACCCAACACGACTCGGTCGCGATGCAAGTGGACCGAGATATCTCGTTGATCTTGGATCGTTCGGGCTCCATGGACGACATCGATTTCGACTGGGATTACGGGGAAAACCCGTTCTCGACCGATGCCAAGGATTGGGCGGCCGGCCAAGGCCAGCTGAATCGATGGTGGTCCGGCGGACGCTGGCGCTATTCCTATGCCAACGGCCATGACTCGGTGACCTACCAGCAATACATGTACGAGAACTACTTCAACAAGGGCACACCGCCGACCAACGCCTGGCAAGACCTTGAACTGGCCGTCAACGCGTTTTTGGACGTGCTGGAGGGGACCAGCCAAGAAGAACAGGTCTCACTGGCCAGCTATTCCAGCAGCGCGACCCTGGACACGTTACTGGAAAAGGATCTTCAAATCGTTCGGGATAAAGTCGCGCAGCTCAATACCGGTGGCAACACCGCAATCGGCAAAGGCATGCAAGAAGGAATCGAGGGCTTGATTCATAGCCGGGCAAGACCGTTCGCGGCAAAGACGATGGTCGTGATGACCGACGGCAATCAGAACCAAACTCCGTGGGCCGAAAACGTGGCCCAGTCGCTGGTCAACAATTATCTGTTGACGATCCACACCGTGACCTTTGGCGACGGCGCCAACCAGCAGGACATGCGTGAAGTCGCGGCGATCGGCGGCGGAAAGCACTATCACGCCGCGACCGGCGAGGATCTCGTGCGGATCTTTGAGGAGATCGCCAACAACTTGCCCACCATCTTGACGAAGTAGTCCACGTCCAAACCTGTCGGGGGAATCAATCATGTCAGAGAAGAGCAACCTAGCGCCGGGCGAACCGCCCGAGCTGAACCGCCGCGAAAGTGACCGGACCGGTCACGACAGCGGCGTTCAGGACGGTGGACGACGCAAGAGTGATCGCAATCACGCGTTGCCGCGCAGCAACATCGCAAAGTTCGCGATCCTGGGCTCGTTCTTGTTTTCGACCGGACTGATCGCGTGGGCCTTCACCCTGCCCTTTCGCTCGGGCGCTTTGACGGGCAAGAAAAATGGCCTTTCGTCGGCGCACGCCACGCTCACCAGCCAGGAGTATGAGGCACGGTTGAGCGCCGAAGAATACGTCAATTACACCCGCGACATCGATCGACGATTCCTCGCTCGTGTCCAAGACAAGAATCGTCCCAAGACGTCGGGCCGGACGAAAGACGAGCTGCATCAACAGTGGCAACAGCGCGTCGAAAAACGCACCAAGCAACTCAATCAGATGGTCAGGGAGACGGGCGATCCGGTGCCTGAGGAAGGCACGATTGAATGGCAGAATTGGAAGGATTTGGAAAAGATCATCTCGGACGCCCCGAGCGAGGAGTGAAGCGTCGGCTGTTTCGCAGCTTGGCGCGAGGTCCCCTTCGGCCAAACGCAGAGGGTTTGGGCCCACATCGGTCTTTCGGTGACTAAGATATCGCTGGGTCCCCTGGCACTATTCCACTCCTCTCCCCCCCGTTTGTCCATCATGCGGTTTCACGTCTTGATCATCGCCGTCTCTCTTGCGTCGGTGGCTTTCCTGGCCGCCGGCGCTCCCGGTCAATTCGACGACGGGCCGACGGAGGCCTCTGACCCGACCGAGACCCCGGCCAAAACCGATGAGCTGGTTCGTCAGCTCGAATCGACCGCCGCCCGGGGTGGGATCTACCGGGCCGCAGCGATCGGCTCGCTGGCTCGAATCGGTGCCTGGCCTGAAGTCGACCATTGGCTGTCGAAAATCGATGGCGTCGGCGATTCGACCCAGCTGGCCCAAGCAGCTGATGCGATCGGCAACGAGTTGCTGTTGCGGATCTCGCTGCGAAGCGATTTGAGTGACGCCAGCCGTTCGGCGATCAAAAAAATGACAGCCGCGGCGAAGGCGAACCAGCAGTCGCCGGAGCGTCTACGGGCCGCGATCGATCAGCTTGCCGGCGATGCGATTGATGCCAATCTTGGCGCCACCCGAACTTTGATGGCCGGCGGGAACGCCTCCATTGAAGCGATCGTCTCCGCGATCACCGGGGGGGTGAACGCTGGTCATCGTGCCAAGTTGCTCGGCATACTCAAGTCGCTTGGCGACGGTGGTGCTCAAGCACTCAATCAGCTCGCACTCTACGGAGCCCCGAATATTCGCGCGTCGGCCTTGGACGCGCTGCGGGTTCTCGATCCTGCAGCGGCAACCGACACGTTGATCTCTTCGGCATTGGCAAGCGATGCGACGGCGGAAGAAGCCCAAGTCGCGCGTCGTTCCTCGGTGTTTCCCCAAGGCTTTGAGAAACCGGACGCCATCGCGGTGTTGGCCGATCGTTTAAACACGCTGCGCTCGGTTGCGATGCGAACGCCGAACGACTTGTCACCGGCGGTCCTGTGGTCGGTCAATGACGATCGCACGGGCGTGCAGCCCAACCGCAGCACGGAGATTTTTCGGCGATACCGCGAGGCCTATGACGCGGCGCAACGATTGCGGCGGCTGGGGAGTTTGCCCCCTGCGGTCGGCCGCAGTGTGCTGGCTGCTGATCTGGCTTATCGTGTCATGGTCGACGTGAATTGGGGGGATCCTGACCAAGTCGAGCAAGTCCGGCAGCTGTATCGCGATCAAGTGGATCCACTATCGCTGTTGGTCGCACTGGCAGAGCTACGCAGTCGAAACGACATTCCCGCCTCGGTCGGCATCGTGCGTCTGCTGTCGGATTCCATCGCTTCGGGCAACGCGGGTTCCGACGTGCTGGTCGGTCGCGACGGCGGGTTTTCTGAATTGGTTGAGGCGGTTCGCGATCCCCAGCCGCGGATTCGTTATGAGGCGGCCGACGGATTGTGGCAGGCGGTTTCCGGGTCGGAGAGGGGTTTCGCATTTCCTGGGGCGAGCTACGTTCGCAAGACGTTGTCGGAGATGGCGTCACTGGATTCGCGCCCGCTGGCCATCTTGTTGGAAACTCGTCCGGTGATCGCACTGCGTCAGGAATCGATCCTCAACCAGATGGGGTACGTGGTCGAGCGGGTGACGTCGGCGATCGAGCTCGAGCGGGCGATTGAGCGTGGCGGCGACCTGCGAATGGTGGTCAGCAAGATCAGGATTGCCGATGGGACACCGGCCGAATTGGTCGATCGCGTCCGGCGTCAGCCCAAGGGCAAGCGGATTCCGATTGTGTTTTACAGTGACGCCGAAACGAGCGAAAAGAGTCTCCGGCGGACCGAGTTGGAGACCACCTCCAATCGCTGGATCAGCGACGACACGCCGGCCGTTTACCTGGTCCCGCTGCCGGGCAGTCCGGCGGCGCTGACCGATGTGTTGTTCGAAGTCGAGTCGAAGCGTCGGTTGCCGCCGCTGTCGGTCGGTGAGCGGGCCCGTTTTCGCCTGACCGGCGCAGCAGCCTTGCAAGGTGATTCGTAGCCTCGTTAAAACACACCCGGTATCGGGATCCGCCGCAAAACGCTAATTTCGCGGCAGTGCTGAGGTAGCACAATTGCTCGTTGGCATTGGGGGACTCCGATGCACTGGCGGAACGGGCGGAATCTTCACGACTTCCTGGATCAGGCGAAACGCCTGCGGTGATCGAGGCTCGACTTGAGAGTCCGGTTCCGCCGTGATCGCTTCATGGCAATGCTCGGCAACCCCGCAACTACACTTCAGAACGCTCCCTTGCCGGGAATCATCGGAAATGGCTCGGCGATGCGGGAGGTCTATCGCATCACCCGACGTGTTGCGGTCAGCAACGCATCGGTGCTCGTGCTCGGTGAGACCGGGGTCGGCAAAGAATTGATCGCCGGTGCGGTTCACCAGTTGAGCCATCGCAGCGGCCGTCCCTTTGTCCGCGTCAACTGTGGCGCGCTCAGCGAAAGTCTGCTCGAAAGCGAATTGTTCGGGCACGTTCGCGGCGCCTTTACCGGTGCGGTCAGCAATCGGACCGGCCGCTTCGAAGCCGCCCAGGGCGGTACGATTTTCTTGGATGAAATCAACAGCACGTCCCTGACCCTGCAGGTCAAACTGCTCCGCGTGTTGCAGGAAAAGGAATTCGAACGCGTCGGCGATACCGCCACGCTTCGAACCGACGTGCGAATCATCGCGGCCAGCAACCGCGATCTGATGGGCGAAGTTCGCGGGGGACGCTTTCGCGAGGACCTTTACTGGCGGTTGAACGTGGTGCCGATCGAGATCCCACCGCTGCGCGATCGCCGCGACGATATCCCCGCGTTGGTTTCGCATTTCTTGGACTACTACAACGAGCTGAATGATCGCTACGTGGCCCACATCGGTCCCGGCACGATGGAAGCCTTGCGAGATTACCATTGGCCCGGAAATGTGCGCGAGTTGCAGAACTATGTCGAGCGCGCGGTGGTGATGGCTGAAACCGACGAGTTGCTCGTTGAACTGTTGCCCGACTGTGTGACGAGTGGTCAGCCGATCCCGGCGGCGGATTTGGAGGCGGCCGGTCCGGTTGACTTCGAAACGATGACAAAGACCGTCGTGCAACTCGGACTGGACCAAGCCGGACGCGACTCAACGGATGTCCATCGCGGCGTCGTCGATGTGGTGGAGAAGGAGTTGATCGCGCAAGTCCTTCAGGCCTGCGGCGGTGTACAAACCAAAGCCGCGACTCGGTTGGGGATGAATCGCAATACGCTCCATAAGAAGATCAAGGAATATGGTCTTGACGGTTAACCGCCGCGCGAGCGGTTCACCTGCGGCGGTGGCTTGAACATGGTCTAGGATTCTTTGACGCGGGTCTTCCGCGTCGTCTTCCATGTCGCTTCACCCGGTTCGGCGAAAGTTCGTCTCGGGGGGGAAGCAAGAAACAAGCATTTCCAAAAAATCCTCGCAGTTCGATGCGGACTTGTGACGCACTACCGCGTTACTTCAGTGTCCAAGCCACTGTTGTTGATCGGAACGCTTGAGGCATGGGGGCAATCCATATGGTGTCCAGCAGCACGCAGGAAGGTGAACAATGAAAGACTGCGACTACACGCTTGAGTTATCTGATGGCACGGTTGTTCGTGTCGGCGCGATGACGGATTCCCGCCACCCCGATGTCAAGGCTTTCTATTTTCCCGCTGGCGCATTGACGCCATTCAGCCACAAGAATTTGCCGACCGCCCGACCCGGTCAAGAGCACACGCAGTCGGCGTTCTCTAACTCGCTGTAGCAGTCACGACACACTAGGCTCTGTTGTTGATCGCCTTTGGCGAACCGAACCGAGTGAATCTTGATCCACCACGGAACAAGAACGACCAAAGTCTTAACCGGCACAACGCATGAAATCGCGGGCATTCTGCGCAGCCCAGGCTCTGTCCCTAAAGGACTTTAGGCACAGAGCCTAGCGATCGGCTTGAGCCAGATGCTCGCTGACCACCGCGATCGCGGCGCTTTGCATCGGCGTGCTCATGCTGGCCAGCGCTGATCCATCGGCGGCAACTTGCGCCGGAGTCAGCGGCAGATGAAGGAACAGACTCTGCGTTCGACGTCCCATCATCTCGGCATAGTGTTGGCTCAGAAACAGCGCGGCGTTGCACAGATAGGTGCCTGCATGATGGGAGATCTGGGCCGGGATTCCCGCCGCGGTCAACCGTTCCAGGCAACCGTCCAGGTCGAGCGTCGAACGATAGGCCGCCGGCGCATCGGCAAGCAAGGGTTCACCGTTGGTGCGCAGATTCAGTCCGACCGATTCCAGTTTGATCACGGGTGATCCGGGCGACTGACCCAGGTGAATCGCGAAGTCATAGTTGCGGGCCAAGTCGGCTTCGAGCATCTCACGCAGCTTGGGTAAATCGACCGGGTAGCGCCGGGTGGTGATCTCCAACGCGCCTTCGTACCAACTCGTCAGGTCGACCAGCGCCAACCAGCTGGAGTTCTGCTTCCAACGGTCATACGGCTCAAATGCGGTGATAAGAATGCGAGTCACGGTAACCTGCGCCGGGTGCGTGTGGCGGAGACGGGATGGAGGGTGCAGCAGTGCATCATAGATCAGGGCAACGCTTCAGAGGGAGTTTTAGCCGAATTACTGACCGGTTCCGCTTTGTGAGCGTGGCTGATGTGGACAATCGCTGCGATCGCCGTGACTTGGATGACGGCGATCATCAGCGGCGGTGTCGTCCGAATCCGTTCAAAAATCTTCCTCAACCAGTTCGGTTCTCGGTGCCGTTGGATGTCCAGCCAGGTATCGATCGATCGCGATTGAAACTCCGTCGAAACGTACCACAGCGACGCGTCTTCCCAACCGTTTTTGGTCCGCCGCATTCCGCGTGGGATCACGGCGTCCGAATCGATCGCAGGGACGAATGCGCCGGATTCGTTTTCAAACAACGCGGGAGGCGAGCAGCCGGCCAACCCGAGCAGGCTGAACGCGAGGAAACCGAGCAGAAAGAAACGCGCAACGCTGGCACGCGCAACGCTGGCACGCGGCGGCGCAACGAGTCGATCGATGGAAGAGGTGTTCATGCCGATGCGACACACGCAACCGGCGTGCCGCGGCATCTCAGGCCATGTTTCTCTCGTGAATCAAGACGTTGACGGCGAACGTGTTGATCATTCGCCACATCAGGTCGCACAACGATGTTGCCGATTCACAACACACGGTGTGTCCAGTCAATATCCCAGGCCGAGGCGGAACATCCAGGTGTCGCTGATGCTGAGGTTGTCGGCAGGGTTGCGACGATAGACGAGTTCTCGGTCGCCGACGTAACCGAATTCGAAGAACCATGTCCGCAGCCCGGCGCGCATCCGTTGGCTTTCGCCCCATTCAAAACCGGTCGTCAGGCGAATGTCGTTGATGTCCACCTGGTCTTCGCCTTTGCCATCTCGTTCGATGGTCCACGACCCGCCACCGTATTCACCGGCGACGTACCACCACACATCGTGGGTGCCCACCGTCGATAGATACCGTGAGTAACGCGGCTGGGGGAAAAACAAATCGACTTTCGTGAACGCGTTGGGACGCCAGAACAGACCCACCGCCGGCAGCAGTTTGATGTCGACACGATCGTAATAATAAACGCCCACTTTTAACGTTGATGCGGGGGTGATGCGAAACGTGCCAAGACCCTTGCCGCGGACGCGTAAGGCGTCGATGTCGAACGATTGAAACTCGCTAAACATCCCCACGCTGAGACCCAAGTCGACGCCCAGGATTCGATTGGGATCGGATTGCCAGGCAAAGTCCAAAAACGCGCTGTAGGCGCTTCCCGGCAGATCAGCGCCGGTGATCGATTGCGGGCCGTCCCACAGGTGCAGCGAAAACGACGGCGCGATGAACAGCGGTTGAGTCGAATACAGGAAGCTCGGGATCGCAAAGGCCAACGCCACATCGGTGTCATTGATCCCCAGGTCGTCGCTGCCGTTGCCGTCCTGAAGGTAGGTGTGGCGAAACCGCATCCGTTGGATCAAACGATACGGATTCAGCTGCGGTGAAAACGAAGGTGTGTTGCCCAGCAGGCCGCCGGGGAACAGCGTCGAGGGCGAGCCGCTGGGGTAGGCGGTCGACGGATAGCCGAACGACGGCGGTGCGGCATAGTTGCTGGACGGATTCAACGGCAGGCCCGCCGACGCGTTGCCGCCGAACAGGTTTCCCGCGTCGATCATCGGTGGCGGTTGATTGGCCAGCCCACCATAGATCGGCGTTCCGTACGTCGGTTGTGGCGAAGCGGGCGCGAAGAATCCACCTTGCGGCGCGACGCTGGTCGGGGCGCCGAACAAACCGCCGCCCAGTCCCGATGGCGATCCGAAAATCGGCGAGGAAGGAGACGGTTGGACATACCCCGACGCAGGCGCCCCGGCATAGGGATCAAACTGGGAAACGCCTGCCGGGTTGTTGTAGGGTGACGCGTTGGAAGGCGATCCGTAGCCCTGACCCGAATAGACCTGCCCCGAAGCTGCCGGCGGGGACGCGACGGGTCCGGCCGGGGCGGTGATCGGGGCGAGACGCGTTTGGGGAACGTCGAGCGAGTTGCCGGGCGATTGTGCTGTCGCTGCCGCCACTGCGATCCAACCCATCCACACCAGTACGCCCGCCAGACGGAACAGGGACGGCGCACGATCAGGCCCTCCCGCAAGCCGCAATGGCCGCGTCGATGCCGGACTGGGACTGGGCGAGCTGAGTGTCACACGAATGCCGCAAAGCGTTGGGGGCTGTCAAAATCGAATGCTTGAACTCGGGAATAGCTTCCATCGGCGATCACGGTCAAGACCGAGACCGGCTTCGGAGCGATGAAACTTGAGTGAATCTGAAAAGATTTCACCGAGAATCCGCAGTTTTTGGACCTCCCTAAACCCGTGCCGGTCAGTCACCATACGCGGCAACGAAACCGACACGCGTGCGAATTGATCAGACGCATTGTGCGAATTCCGCGTCTGCGGACGGACAACACGCAACGAGATTTTCTGGGACCTTTGACGAACGGTGTCGACCAAAGAAATCAGCCAACACGTGCGTCAACCAAGATACTGATTAGGCCGACAATGGAAGAATTTGATTTAGCCCAATTAGCGCAATACCTACACATTACGCCCGCGAAGGTGGAAAAAATGGTGCTCCGCGGTCGTCTGCCGGGACGCAAGGTGGGCGGGCAATGGCGATTCAACGAGGCCGAGATCCACCATTGGCTGGAGGATCAAATCGGGGCCAGCGACGACAGCGTCGAACTGGAACGTGTCCAACGCGTCGTGGACCGCATGACCGATGAGACGCAGGACCGAGAGTTGCATGAATTATGCACCGTCGACACCATCGAGATCCCGTTGCGGGCTCGGACGCGTGGATCGGTGATCCGCTCGATGTGTGACCTGGTCGCCGCTTCGGGAATGATGTGGGACGCGCCGGCGATGGCGGAGGCCGTCAAGAGCCGTGAACAAATGCATCCCACTGCGTTGGACTGTGGCGTGGCGCTGATGCACCCCCGTCGCCCCCAGACCTCGATTTTGGCCGACACCGTCGTCGGTTTGGCCGTCAGCCAAGCGCCGATCCCGTTCTCCGACACCGGTCACATGACCGATGTGTTTTTTCTGATCTGCTCTTACGACGATTCGGCACACCTTCGTACCCTGGCCAAGATTAGCCGACTGATCGCAATGGAATCATTTCTGAACCGGTTGCGGGCTTGTGAAAACCCGAGCGAAGCATGGCATTGCCTGCAAGAGGCAGACGTTTTGTTGTCGGCATAATGGAAGCGAACAGGACTTCGGGGTGGGGAGATGTCGATGCATTTGGTCGATCACGGCGGTGTGACGGATCACGGGACGTTGCTGTGGATCGGCGATCGCGATTCAAACGCTTACTGCGATGCCTATGACTTTTGCGAGTCGCACGTTTCGCAGCTGGCTTATCGCGTCGATCTAAAATCAGCGCTGCTGCGTCCGGCGTCGGCGGTGCGAACGATCTTGTGTTGCCGCGACAATGACTCGGCCGAATCGATCGAGCTGTTCCAAACGCTCTGTCGGTTGCATGGGGATGCCAAAGCGGTGTTGCTGTTGGGGCCGCTGTGCGCCGGAGCGCGACCTTCGCCGGCTGACCTGTTTGAGGTGCCGACGATTCATTGGCATGAGTGGGAATCATTTTTGCCGGGTTATCTACGACGCTGCGGATGGGCCAACCCGCCCAGTGGCGCGCCGCAAAGTATCGCGGTCGTTGCGTCGAGTTACGCCAACGCGTCGGCGTTGCTGTCGATCGCCTCGTCCGGCCCGGCGTCGGCGATCTGGTGCCGGCCCGACCAGTTGGCGACCCTACATCGCTTCGACGAGATCTGGTGGGATGATTCGGCGACCGAAGGTGAGTCCTGGGACCGCTTGATGGACCGCTTGGTGGATCCGCCCCGCGAGCATGTTTGGGTGAGCGGAAACATCACGCCGAAATCAAAGTCTGCGGCGATGGAGGCCGGGGTCGACCTGGTGATCGCCAAGCCGGGTGATTTCTCATTGCTGATCGATCGGGCGGCCGGCGAGACCGGATTCGGGCGGCGCCGCGCGGCGTGAGTCGCAAGTGTTCGTCGTCGCAGCGTGGTTTTGAGCCACCGCGAACGCTCCCCGGCCGCTCGCCCAATGCCACTTCCTCAAGGTGTTAGCGGAACGGCGCGAGGCGTCCGGTCGCGTTTCAAAAACACCGTGAAAGACCGGAGGGCTCGCGCCCTGCCGCTAACAAGAACACTCCTCAAGGTGTTAGCGGAACGGCGCGAGGCGTCCGGTCGCGTTTCAATAACACCGTGAAAGACCGGAGGGCTCGCGCCCTGCCGCTAACAAGAACACTCCGCTGGGCGTCCAAGTCGATGACATTGGCCGCTCGCCCCTGGCGTTCGACCCTCCCCTCGTGTCGATCGGACCTCCAGCCGGGGAGGGTGACTGAAGAGGTGTCGACCCCCAGGCCTACAACTGGCCGGGCGTGGATGGTTGGGGCGTTTCAGCGGGGACCGTGAATCCTGGGGTTCCGATGATGGGGCGTCCATCGACGGGGGCCGGTCGGGTCGCGGGCCGACGCGGCTGGTGGTTGATGCGGATCTCGTCGATTTCGTCGATGTAGCGATCAAAGACTTGAATCAGGTTGGGATCCCAAAACGTGCCTGCGCCGTCGTTGAGAATCGTGACCGCACGGTCGATCGACATGCCTTTCCGATAGGGGCGATCACTGGTCATCGCATCGAAGGCGTCGCAGACGGCCAGGATGCGACCGTCGATGGGGATGTTTTCCCCGGCCAATTGATCGGGATAGCCTTCGCCGTTCCAGTGTTCATGGTGGTAGAGCACACCGGGCAGGATGTCTTGCAGGGCATCGAGTTCTTGCAAGATTCGCCAGCCGGAGTCCGTGTGCGTTTCGATGATCGCCCGTTCTTCGTCGTTGAGCCGATTGGGTTTTTGAAGCACGCCATCGGGGATGGCGATCTTGCCGACGTCGTGCAGCAGACCGGTCAGGTAGATCCGTTCGCATTCGACGGACGTGAATCCGATCTTCGATGCCAGGCAGCGGGCAAAGCTGGCGACGCGTTCGCTGTGCCCGCAGGTGTAGGGGTCGCGGGCTTCGACGGCGTTGACGAGTGCTCGGATGACGTCGGTAAACAGTTCTTCTTTTTGACGAAGCAAGCGAATGTTGTTGAGTTGCGCGGCCAACTGATTGGTTGCCGTTTCCATCAGCGACGCTTGCACGGTCGTGAATCCGAGTTGCGCCCACGGCACGTCGTCGACATCATCTTTGACCCGATTGCACGCCATCACCCAGCCGTGCAGCCGCCCTTCGCTGGAACACTCGACAATGACGTATTCGTCCAGCCCGGCAACGCCGCAATGTTGATCGCCGATGTTGCGATTGCGGACGACCGGTTGCTGACTCAGTTCTGCGGCATGGCTTTGAATCAGTTCCAACACCGATTCGTCTTGGATCAGTCGCGTTCCGGTCCAGAGGGGGCGCCGTTGCTGTCGTCCGGAATCATCGACCAAGATGGCCGCGATCGAGACGGCGCCCACACCGCTGACCAAGGGCATCAACGAGGCGAGTACGAAACCGTCGGTGTCCTCTTCGGTTTGCGGCAGTTCCAGACTGGAAGCGAGCGCGCGGATCAGCGACAGCTCTTCAAAGTCCTGCATCACCTGGTTGGTCAACGAATCGACTTCGGCCAGCAACTGTTTGGTTTCGTTGCGTGAGATTTCGAGTTCGAGCAGTGTCATCGCGTGGCGGCCGATTCGTTCGGCATGGTCCGCGGGCGCCGACCAGACGGCGATCCCTCCGGCGGGCATCGAGAGTGCTTGACGAACCGTCGCTGCACCAGACGCTTGTTCGGTGTGCACGCGATGCGGGTCGCAGGTCGCTTGCACGACCAAGGGGTGTCCGCCGTCACGCGCTTCGACCACCGTGACAGACAAACCGATCCCCTCGGCCAAGATATGGGCGAGTGATCCGTCGAGCCCACCTTGGTCATACGTGCAGACTTTGACGATGGAAGACGCCGTCTCGGAAGACGCCGTCTCGTCTGCATTGCCTCGGGGCGTACCGTTTTGCTCGACCGCTGGATTCATGCACTTGCTCCTGGTAGACCGGTCGACGGCATTCCCTCGGTCGGCGTGGATGCAGCGGGGGCGGGTGGGCAGGCAGCTTTGGAGGCGTGTTGATTGATGGCATCGCTGACGGCCGAGACGACGGTTCCCGGGCTGAACGGTTTGCCGAACACCGTGTCGATTTTCAGCTTGACCACGCGGGGGTCACGCGACAATTCCAGTTGACGTCCGGTGACCAGGAAGCAGGGCAGCGTCGCGTCCATTTCGCGGACGCGTTCGATCAATTCGATCCCCGACATGATCGGCATTTCATGGTCACTGACGACCGCAGCGACTTGGCTGTCACAGAACGATTTCCACGCCTCGCCGCCGTTGCCGCAGGTGATCGGTTCGAATCCACAGGATTTGAACTTGAATGACAACACGCGAGCCAGGCCGGGATTGTCTTCGGCGATCAGCACTTTTCGTTTTTCGGTGGGCATGGCAGTTCGTCAGAATAAAAGTTAGATGGTGGGAGTGGCGAGGTGCGCGGGAACGGAGTCGGTCGCAGCATCCGGGGCGTCCTCGGGGGCTTCGTCTTGAATCATCTCGCAAAACTTGTCGACCAGATCGGGGTCGTGAATTCCTTGCTTGGCGCGATGTCGCAGAATCTCGACCGCTTCGGCTTGCGACTTTGCGCGTCGAAAGGGTCGATCATTGGTCAGTGCGCTATAGACATCGACGATGCCGACGATTTGAGCCTTGAGCGGAATCTCGTTGCCGCGCAAACCGTCCGGATAGCCGGTGCCATCGAAGTGTTCTTTGTGGTGTCGGATGATCGGCAGCACGGGGGCCAACGGTTTCAGCGGCGCGCAGATGTCGCAGCCCACTCGCGGGTGCTGGTGGAACAGGGCGCGCTCGCGCGGGGTGAGCGGTCCCGTCTTCTCCAAAATCGAATCGGGGATCGCGATCTTTCCGACGTTGTGCAGGATGGCTCCGTAGCGAAGCATCTTGAGTTCCGCTGCGTCGAGGCCGATGGCTTTCCCGAACGCGACGGCGAAGTTGGCCGCTTGCTCGACATGGCCGCTGCTGTATCCGTCTTTGCTGGCGACGGCACGGGCCAATGACAGGGCGACGCTTTCGGCTCCGATCAATTCGGCATTGCCTTTGTGAAGCCGCGTGATCGATCGCAGGCGAACTTTTAGTTCGCCCCGGTTGATGGGTTTGCTCAGGAACTCGTCGGCGCCGGCCTCGACCGCCTCGTTGATTTCTTCGTTCGATCCGGTGGTCGTCAACATGACGATCGGAATGGTGCGGTATTGCATGTCGCTTTTGAGTTCGCGACAAACCTTCAATCCGTCCATGCCTCCGCCCAAGCCGGCGTCCAGCAGGATCGCGTGTGGTTCCGGCGTGGCGGTGGCGCAGGCGTAAGCGTCGGGCCCGTTGGTGGCTTCGATGATCTCGTAGGATTCTCCGGCCAGCCCCATCCGCAACAACTTGCGAATCGTGGCGTTCCCGTCGGCGACCAGGATTCGCATTTTGCGTTGGGCATCCACGGCCGCTTGTGAAAACGATTCCGCGAACCCTTCGGCGAATCCTTTGTTCAATTCGTTGCGTTCGATCATGATCAACCTATCGATTCCCGTGCTGGTTCAAGTTGTGATTCGCGGCACCCAATGTTTCAACGTTGACGAAACGCTAGACACCTGCCAGGTCAAGATTCAACACCGCGTCTTCGGGACGCAGCGTTCGTTCGCCGGCCGGTTCGTCGCACATTTCCGCTTCACGCGGTAAACGGATCGTGAACATGGTTCCGGTGTCGACGACGCTTTCGACGTCGATGGTTCCGCCGTGCAGTTCGGTCAGGTGCTTGATGATCGCCAAACCGAGTCCGGTGCCGATGCCTTGATCGGCGATGGCGGCTTGATAATAGGGCTCAAATAAATGCTCCATGTGTTCTGGAGCGATGCCGCGGCCGGTGTCTCGCACGCTGATGCGGAACATGTTCTTTTCGTCGGGACGGATTTGGACGATCACGCTGCCGCCGCTGGAGTTGTACTTGATCGCGTTGGAGAGCAGGTTCAACAGGATTTGTCGCAGTCGCAACGGGTCAGCGATCACTTCATTCAACTCCACGTCGACTTGAGCGGTGATCGAAATCTCTTCGTCTTTCGCCCGCACGCTGACCATCGACACACACTGGGACACCAATTCGGCCAACGCCACCGGTTGCGGTGCCAAACGGATCATGCCTGCTTCGGCTTTGGCGTAATCCAAAATGTCATTGACCAGCGCCAACAGATGCTGAGCGGAGTCATCGATGTCCTGCACAAACTCACGTTGCGATTCGTTCAGTTCACCGGTGCTTCCGTCGAGCAAGGTTTCGCTGATGGCCGTGATGGTGGACAGCGGCGTGCGGACTTCATGGGAGGTTTGTCGGAGGGCCTGGGCACGCATCGCGACAAGTTGTTCCTGGATTTGATTTTCCAGCGCCCGCTGTTTTTCTTCACGCTGCAGCCGATAGCTGGCCATCAACACGCGGACGGTGAGAAACAGCACCGCTCCCAGGGCGGCCATGTCCCGAACCGCGTCAAAGATTGGACTCCAGGTCGTCGGTTCGGCCGCGTAGTAGAGCTGGGCGAACATCGTCGCGGTGACGACGGCAACAATCGCGCTGGCCAGACCCAAGGCGCGACGACGGACCAGCGCATAGGCGGATCCGACGGCCGCCAGGTAATACAGAATCAGGACGAAACGATCCTCGAACGCCATCTGGTGCATGATGACGAGAAAAAGGACCGCCGATCCGAAAATCAGGCTGTCCGGGCCGAACGTTCGAGAGAGTTTCTGTTTCAACGCGTGCATAGTGTTGTGCTCCGACGGTTGGAATCGCCCAAACCGGGCGTTTTTCGTCATCGAACACTACGTTGCACTTTTCATCCCATCTTCGGATTCGCACTTTGACTTGGGATCAGCCCCCCCGGGCACCATGAATATTGGGGCCGTGCCGGTTGTGCATTTCCGCCTGTTTTTACCGCTGGCGGCCTGTTTTCCAGTCAAATGTCGTCGATCCGATCACTGGGCCCGCGGGACATCCCTCGCGGTCGGCAATTCGACACGATCGGCCGGTTTTGACGGTGACGGAGCATCCGACGGGTTTGGCACCGGCACCAAGAACAGCCGCACCGGGGTGTCGCGATCGGGGATCTTGGATTCAAACGGGACGAATCTCAGCGAGTCGGCGTCGGCACTGCTGGGGATCGCAACGTCCAGCATCGCGCTGGAAAAATTCGAGACACAGATCATGTCGCCGGAGTCGGCCATGTAGTGTTCTTGTTTGGTTTCTTCGTCCTGCCAGAAACCGCTGCCGGCAAAAACCCATTCGGCCGTCATCGCCTGTTCTGTCTGTAGATCCTGGACCCACTGGCGGGCATCCACGACGTGGAATTGATCGTCGGCGTCGTACCAGCAGACCCAGACTCGGATTACCTGGCCCGTCGGCGGGGCAAATTCTGGACGAAATCGCACCGGGGTTCCCGGGGTCGCGTCGACCGCCAGCAGGGCGGCATGCACTTCGCGCGATCGCGCGATCGCCGCAACGATCGACTCATGCTCTTTCGTCCCCACCGGACAGGCAAACATTTCCAGTGCACCGCGTTTGAGCGCCACGTAGCCATCGATGATCACACGCTGACGTTGGGGATCGATCCACAGCCGACCGGTTGCGCTCAGCTGTTTCGCACCCGGCGGCGGCTGAAAGGCCTTCCGCGCGATTTCTTCGGCGGTCGGGCCCTCGGGTTCCCATTGGGGAAGGTCTTCCTCGCGCGGGGCGGGTTCCGGGGCGGCGTCGGCAGCCGTTGTTTGGACGTTCGCGTTGTTCGGGTCCGGGGACATGTCCGGTGGGGACGGCAGCGGCCGGCCGGGACCGGGCCCAATCTCGTCCGGCGTCGCAACGGGGTCGGAGGGCTTGGGCGTTTCAGGTTGCGGATCAATCGGGGGGATGGCCGGATCGGAGACTTGAGTTTCGGGTTCGTCGACCGTCGTTGAATTCGACTCTACGAGAGGTTCGGACGCGTTTTCCGTCGCCGTCTCGGTGCCACCTTGGGGTGCCGATTGGCCGCAACCGATCAACGGGATCAACAGCCCGAGTAGCGAACAGGCTAAACCGAGTCGGATTCGATTATTCATAAAGGCCGCTGGAGAGATTGAATGGGGATGCGATGGGACGCGTGGACAGTGGGTGCAAGAGTCACGCATGGCGAGTAAGGTAGCGTCCGATCTACTGGTGCCATTTTTGTCGCGCTGCCGTCTGTCTCCCATCTTCGCCTTTTGACCTGCTCGAATCCAGCCTCCAATGCCCCGAAAGCGTCGACAACCCCAAATGCCTGACCCGAGCGAATCCTCACCGCAAGCGGTAGCGGCTGTCGTTCCATCGACTGCCGGAAATGACGCGGTGGTGCTCGAGGAATCCCCTCTGACGTCGGCCCAGTGGACGACCCTGCGCAAGCGGATCCTCGCCGACCAGGAGAAGCAACCGATCGACGTGGTCTTGGGCGACCCGGTGCGGCGTGGAACGATTTATCGTTGGGGGGCGGCGACCGCGTTGCAAACGCCCTGCGACATCCAAACGCAATGGTTGACCCGGACGGCGGCCGCTGCGAGTACCGGTGGCAAGCGATTTCGCACGATCGAGCCGGACATGATGGTGCGACGTTTTCAAGAGTCATTGATCCGCAGTCCGGACCAGTTGAGCGAGGTCTGGAACGTCTTGGTTTGGTCGGCGGCGATGCCGGGATTGTTGCAGCACCTTGAGGAAGCGGACTGGTGGAGCCTGTTGGGGACGATTCAAGATTATCGTGACGGCCTGCTTCAATGTGATCCGACGGATCCGGCCGTTTTGATCGGTGTTGCCGAAATCGGGCTGACACTTTCGCATCGTCTCGCCGCGCTGCCCTCGTGCCGTCGGTTGGCCGGCAGCAGCATCGAGGCGCTCAAGAAGTGGTGTGAGCAAGATGATCTTTCCGTTTCGGCCGTGCTCGCCCAGCCACACCAGTGCCGACTCGCGTTGGCTTCCTTGTTGCGTTTGCGTCGTCTGCTGCGGTTCGTCCAACCGCCCAAGCCGGCGAAAAAGACGAAGCAAAAGAACGGCAAGTCAAAGTCCAACGTGTCGGTCGTCTGCTCGGCCTTTGAGAAAGCGATCGACGAAATCGCAATCGAATTGACCACGTGGGTTGCGGCGTTGACCGGCCGCGGTGGCGTCCAGGCGTTCTCAAGTTTGAGCGAGCGAGACGTTCAGGATGACTTGGGAAAACACGGGCTTTTGAGCTCCGCCGCTGAACTGGAT
This sequence comes from Rhodopirellula sp. SM50, assembly GCF_002289565.1. Lineage (GTDB taxonomy): Bacteria > Planctomycetota > Planctomycetia > Pirellulales > Pirellulaceae > Stieleria. The sequence continues at coordinate 32,798 of NZ_NTFY01000049.1, forward strand.
CCGGAAACGTTGCAGCCCGCCATCAAGGCTGCGTTGGGGACAGGGCAGACAAAGGGACGACTGGCGTGGCAGGTCAGTTTGCCGGAAGCGATGTTGCACGACGAAGAGGCCAAGGTCGTCTGCCTGCTTCCCGAATGGGACGTGCGTCGCGGGCGAACGGTGGTCGAGTACGCCGATCGCCAGTCGCGGCTGGAATGGACCGCTGGCAAATCGACGTTGATCAGTGGTCGTTGTGAAACGACCATCGCGATCGACGGTCAGCCGCTTGAACCCCTGGGCGACTGGGTGTCGACCTGCGAGTACACCGATGACGATGTCCACTATCTGGAAATGGAGCAACTGCACGAGGCGGGTTACGTCTTGCAGCGGCAGTTCATGGTCCTGCGCGAAGATCGCTGTTGTTTCTTTGCCGACGCGATCGTTCGGGGACAGTTTCATGAAGCATTGCATCGGGCCGCCGACACGCGACACGACCGTGACCAGGGGATGAACCGCGACGCGACCTCGGGCTCTCTGCCGTTGATTGACTATCAGATCCGTTTCCCGCTGGCCGCTGGGATCGGTGTGGAGTCCGAAGCGGAGACGACGGAGTTGTTTCTTGGCGACCATCGTCGACGCGCGTTGGTGTTGCCATTGTCGGCAGCGGAATGGAAAAATTCGCCTTCACCGACGCGGCTGCGGGCGACCGAAGATCGACACCTGTTGCTCGCGTCACAGGGACGCGGTCAGTTGTTCGTGCCCCTGTGGGTGGACGTTTCGCGGGACCGCTTTTCGATGAAACGAACGTGGCGACAGCTGACCGTTGCCGAGCAATTGGATCTGATCCCGCAGCGGACCGCCGCGGCGTATCGGATCCAGATGGGAAAGGCCCAGTGGATACTGTACCGTTCGATGGCGCCGTCGGGGCCACGAACGTTCATGGGCAAACAAATGATCGCGGATTTTTATTGTGCCCGATTCGATGCCAAGGAAGAGTCCTACGAAGACTTGATCACGGTGGAAGACAATCCCAGTTGACGCAATGAACGCGATGCCGCAGCCCCATGAGACCGCCCAACGGATCCGACGCAATTGGATGGCCGTCAACGACGAGGTTCATCAAGCCGCCGCGGCGGCCGGCCGGGATCCCGGTTCGGTCCGCGTGATCGGCGTTTCGAAGTATGTCGACGCGGCGACGACGGAAATGCTCTTTGACGCCGGCTGCAGCGACCTGGGCGAGAGCCGTCCGCAAGTGTTGTGGCAGAAAGCCGAAGCGATCGCCCCGGCTGTTTCAGCCGATCCCCCTCGCTGCTTGCGCTGGCACATGATCGGTCATGTCCAAACCAACAAACTCCGACGGATGCTCCGCTTTGATCCACTGATCCATTCGGTCGACAGCGAGCGGTTGTTGCGCGCGATCGATCAGGAAGCGAGTCGTCAGCAACGCGTCGCCGAGGTCTTGTTGGAAGTCAACATCAGCGGCGATGAGAGCAAGACCGGTCTTTCGCCCGAGGCGGTCGGCCGGTTGTTGGAGATTCCCGGACTCACCGCGGTGCGGGTCGTGGGATTGATGGCGATGGCGGGCTGGGGAACGGAATCGGTAGAGGCGGCGGGCCAGTTTCGCAGCGTCGCCGAGTTGCGTGACCGGCTGGTCGAATCCGGCGATTACGAGTTGCCGGAGTTGTCGATGGGGATGAGCGGGGACTTTCGCGAAGCCATCGCCGCGGGCGCGACGATGGTCCGCATCGGGTCGGCGCTATTCGAAGGCGTGATCTAAACGTGGCGTAAGCTTCCAGCTTGCGACGAGTGGCGTAAGCTTCCAGCTTGCGACGAGTGGCGTAAGCTTCCAGCTTGCGATTGCCGAGCTCGCGAGGCATGCCCGGTCACCGTTTCTGATTGAGGGTGAGACCGGCTGGCTGGCGGTCTGCTGATTCAATGGTGAGCCGCTGGCCGTCAGGCCTCGGGCGGGCGCCAGGATGCCCGGCCGCTCGTATAACGAAAATACAGTTCCATTAGAATGGACTGTGGTTGTTCGTGAGGAGCGATTTACGGCCGCTGTGACTTTGACCAC
>NZ_NTFY01000005.1 GCF_002289565.1 Rhodopirellula sp. SM50
GTAGCCTTGATGCTTGCTTAGGCTCTCTGCGGCAGCGTCGGACAAGGAGCTTAGGCTATCGAAATTAAGATCACCTTGATGCTTGCTTAGGCTCTCTGCGGCAGCGTCGGACAAGGAGCTTAGGCTATCGAAATTAAGATCACATTGATGCTTGCTTAGGCTCTCTGCGGCAGCGTCCGAGAGAGTTAGCAATCCATAAAGATGCAACGCTCCGTCGTGCTTACTAAGCACTGCTGCCGCATCATCCTCAATCGCAGTGAACCCAGTGAGGTCCACTGAAAACTCATCAACCAAGAACTGTTCGGCGTTCTCTTTCGTCAGCACTTTCTCGTCGCTCACTGTTCGCTATCTCCTATTTCCCGAAAGAAGCTCACCGCCCCCTCTCCCCAGTCCACAACAAAATCACCACCACATTCGCAGCACTGATACGACTCCGTGCCCATCGGATCATCGACTGGCACGGTCAGCAGTTCACCGCAGTTAGGGCACTCGACCTCTGCGGAGCCGCTGACGGCTCCCGGAAAGGAGAGTTCGTAGTTGATGAGATCATCGAAGAAAGACATTTCACTTCTCGTTTTGCTCGAAGATGGTGGCGACTTCTTCCGAAAAGTTATCGGGATCCAAATTGAGTTCTCCTTGAAACTCACACAGGTTTTCTGCAGCAACGGGCGACAATCGGTTCAGATCCTCAAATTCGATCGAATTTCCTTTGTATTTCGCAAGGTTTTTAGCTGCGAGAGGCGACAGTGTCTTGAGTCCGCGAAGGGAGATGCCCCCGCCTTTGAACGTAGCGATGGCCTGGGCGATGGAAGCCGGCAATGATCGCAGCGAGCTGAGATTCAGATTGTACTCGTCGAACTTCCTCAAAGCGTCACTGCAAGTTTTTGCATCGGCGTCCGTCAGTGACTTGATGAGTTTGTGCTCTTCAAGGCGAAATGCGGCAGCAACAGAGAGGTTTCTTAGACCCCCGAGCTCCAGGTTGGGCCGAAGCCTGCTTAGGCTTTCTGCTGCCACATCGGTCAGTGTCCGAATGCCGTTGAGGTTGACGGTTGGTTGGCTACGACGCCTCCCTAGTTTGCCCAGGCTTGCCGCGATGTCATCAGGGAGGGATCTCAATCCGTTTAGCGAAAGCGAATAACCCCTGAATTTCCCGAGATTCTCCGCGGCTGCCGGAGTGAGATTTCTTAGACCATCAAGAAACAGATCCCATCTGAATTTCGCGAGGCCCGACGCGGCAGAAGCTGACAATTCTTTCAAATTGTTAAGTTCCAAGGCCAGGCCGTCGAACTTGCTGAGGCTTTGGGCCGCGGCATCGGAGAGCTGGGTTACACCAGTAAGATAAAGACCCTCTCCGTCGTATTTCTGTAGTGTTTCCGCTGCCTCATCATCGATCGACTTAAATCTAAAAAGATTCCACCAATCACGATCCCGCAAGAAGTCATCGGCAATCTCTTTTGATAGAACTGTTCCGCGCGGGTGATAACGCGACTTCTTCTTACTGTTTCGGTCAGCCGGATTGTGCGAGATCTCACCGGATAGCCAGCGTTTTTCAAATTCGGCAGTGAGTTTCCTTAATCTATCGTCATCACAGAGTCGTGGGTCACCTTGACTGCTTCTAAAACGTGAAGCGAGAAAGTCAGAAAAGGCACTGTAGACGTACTGCTGTTCTTCGGTAGCGACCACAAAGACCCTCGGGTCCAACCTCGGTCCTAAATGCTCGTCGACTGTGTTGCAAAAGAAACGGTTCTGATCGATTTCCCAGCCCATCGTTCCCCACCTCCCTTGTTAACTGCATGCACCGCTCGGTGACCTGCTCCGCTCGCCGTAGCAAACGCTTTTGATTTTGTCGGAGATTTGCACGATGCGAGAGTAATAGGATTCAAATCGATATCGTATCGGTTGCCCATCGCGGTGCAAGTAGCTTCCTGTGCAGGACCGAATGGCACGGGCATAATCCTAAGCTGCTGTGGCGTAACGGTTTCGGTTAGGGTTGCGTCTCGTTTTCATGAGCTTGTAGTTTTTTTGCCTGCGTTTTTGCTCGCGTTTTTCTTGGCGACCAGGTCGATTGCCAACTATCAATTCGGATACACCCAAATTCTGGGTGAACTAAAGAAACTCGGCGTCGGGCCCGTCACCCGCAACACGGTGAAGAACATTTTGAAACGCAACGGCTACGAGACCGGCCCGAAACGCGGCCCTGGCACGTGGGATGAGTTCATCGTAAGCGTCCAGGAGCACCATGGGTTACGTGGGCCAGCGGGGCGACGCCGTGGCCAGGTTTCAGGGAAGAGGCTATCGCCCGATTCTCGGATCCACTGGCTGTAGATGATCCGCGATCCGCCGGGAAAAACGTCTTGAGCTCCTCGGGCCCAACGCGAGCTGAGCAGGCGCGTGACTCCCCCGTGACGCGCGAGGTGTGTTCTACGTCGGTTTTCCTTTTATCGAAAGGCAGTTCCGAATGCTGCCTCGCAGTGCCAAACACTGATCCAGGCGGGCGAGGCGGCGGCGAAGCCGATCTCGCTCTCGACGGATGTTGTCAGCTTCACGCTCCTTTTGCCGGTGGGCCCGGATCGACTCCGGATGCGCTGTCCCCCCATGCGTCAGGACGCAGCGCGGCATAGTCGCGACTGCCTGCGAGAAGCTGGTCGAGTACGTCTTCCAAGTACGCCGCCACATCCAGGTCGTTTCGTATCGCGCTGCTGACGACCGTCATCAATGTCGCCGTACGATAACCCGATGCAAGACTGCCAAGAAAAAGCCAGTTCTTGCGACCCAGTGCTACTTGCTTCATCAGCTGCTCGCATGAGTTGTTGTCGATCGGGGTTTCCCCGTCTTCAAGGTGAGCCGTCAGTCCTTGCCATTGATTCAAGATGTAACTTCGCGCATCGCTGATCTTGTCACTACTCAGCACGTCCATCATCTTCATCTGGAGGTACTCGCGCATCTGGCCCCAAAGGGGAGCCGATTGCTTTCGGCGAAGTGTCAAGCGTTCTGCTGGCGACAACTCTCGAGCTTCGTCTTCGACATCATAAATCAATCGAAACAATCCAAGTAAATGCTTTGCATGCTCCGCGTGATTGTCTAGCGCAGCTTCCACCTTTCGACGCGCATGGGCCGCGCAAGCGGCATGAACGATCAATCCGTTTGATCGTATGTAAATCCCCGTGTTCGCTCCGTAGCAGTCTCCCAATAGAGTTCCCGTATACTCGCAATCGACTAAAAATTGGTCCGGCCCATCACGGTGACGACTGACCGTAAAGTCAAACACGTTGATTGGAATTTGAACGCCTCGGTAGGTCCACATCTTTGCCGTGATGCTTTTGAGCCCTTTCGACTTGGCTGCTGCAAAAACTTCCGCAGCACGCCGACCCTTCGGGTCGTCCTCGCGTGCTTCGGGAATGTCTTGCGGCAACAGTAGGCGGATCGACGTGTCGTCACTTCCGATGCAGCTGTCGGTGCGAACCATGTCAGCAAGCCACTGCACGAACGGCCGGAGCACGCGTTCGGCAGCTTCTTGAAGGTTCAGTAGCGTACTGCGTGAAAGGTAAAGGCCGCACTCGGCGAACATGTCTTCTTGACGATAGATCGGCAGATGGTAGCCAAGTCGATTGGCAATGACCGAGGCAGCGAATGAGGTGTCGTAGCGATCGCCTTGAATCAGCGCCGCGGGGCGTGGGGCCTGCAAAATACCGGCGCGGGGATCCTCCGGGTGAACGTACTTGGGGAAGATCTTTCGAATGATATAGGCCGCACCCCGGGTGAAGTGTGCCGATTCGACCACGTCTTCTCCGATCCGCACCAAGCCTTCTTTTTCTTCGTCGCTTAAGTCGACAATCACTTCCTTGCGCGGCAGGCTGTCGGGAAAACGCTCTTCACGCTTGCGTCGCTTGGGCGGCTTGTTGCGTTTGCCAGCTCGATCATTTTCTTCGATCGCCTGCTTGATGCCTTCACGAGCGTCGTCGAATTCTGCTTGACTGGCGAATTCGAACTTCAGCTGGTCGTCATCTTCAAAGCGTTCGCTCTGACGGCCAAAGATGCGACGGATCAAAGCGTCGAGTTCGTCTTGCTTTTTGGAGAGTTGCTTTCGTAAGTCCTCGTTCTTCGATTCAAGGTCCTCTTTGGCCGCAGCGAGTGATTTGGCGTCTTGGACGAGAGACTCGTTGGTGGTAGCAAGTGATTGGTTGTTTATAGCGAGTGAATCGACCTTGTTGGTGAGTGACGCATTGGTGGCAGCAAGCGATTCATTGACGGACTCAAGCGTGCTGTTTTTCGCACGCAGGGCTTCGATTTCGCGTTGAAGTTGCTTGAGCTTGTCCATGTGCAAAAGGCTAAGAGCTTCTCGAAATCGCGCAATAGCAAATCACCGTCTGGCCAAGAAAAAAAGCAAGTTTTCTTCGTCGAAGAAAACTTGCTCCCAAGTATGGCCCGTCGTCACTGCTCCCGCGACAGCTTACGCTGCCTTGAGCCGTTTACGTCTCTTGGCATTTTCGATTGAGATTCCACCAAGCAGCATCGCCAAGTCGGCTGCGTCGAGCTTGACGCTCGCCTCGCCATCTTGACTGATTCTTTCAAAGGTGCCTTGCTCCAGACTTTTGTACCACACCGCCATTCCATCGCGGTCCCAATAGAGAGCTTTGAGTTTGTCCTGGCGTCGATTGATAAACAGGAACAAGCTTCCGTCGTTTGGCGTTTTGCCTAGCTCGTTTCGCACGATGCCGGCCAGGCCCGAAAAACTCTTTCGCATGTCGGTCGGCTTGGCGTAGAGAAAAATGCCGCCAGTGGTTGGTAGTGCGATCATTGCTGCAACTCGCTTGGTTGTGGTGCCAACCGGTCGACGATGATCATCAAGCTGTTGGTGTCGCAGCAATCAAGCTCGATCTGCGTGCCACAGGGAAAGCGGACAGTGGTGCCGCCGATTTGGGGACGCGGCTGCTCGATCTGCACGGCAAGAAACGCGTCGCTCTGATCGGCGTCGTCCTGCAGCCTTTGTCGCCACCGATAGAACGATGCGGTGGAGACTTCGTGCAAATCGCAAAAGTCGGAGATGGCGAGATCGGACTGCTCGTGAAGTTGGATCAGCCGCGACCAACGTTGGCGAACGGCGGGGTCTGGCAAGCGAACCATGGAAACCTCCTGGTTACGTGAGTGAAAACCCACCAGCCTACGCCACGCGCCAAGAATGGTTTCCTCGGGCGCTTACCATCAAACGCCACGCAAAAACCATGTGGCAATGCGATCTATTGTCCAAGAAGATCGTATCAAAAACCGGCCTCCCCGACGTATTTGTCCTCGTGCTCCTGCACGTCGAAACGCGGCGTGTCTACATTTCGCGGGCCACCTACAAACCCGACCAGGCATGAAGCTTTTCGAAGCGGAACGCAGACTGATTATATCCGGAAGCGTTTCAGCCACCTTCGTGTCGAGAATAATGAGCAAGCACCGATGGATTATTTCAAATTTTTGTCGGTCGATTGACGATTCTGTGGCGAAGGAACTTGTCAAATATGACGGCAATCTACACCTGTTTGCGGTGGAGGAACTCTCTGACTCTGCGGCAAGATGCCTGAGCCAGCACGAGGAAGAAGTCGAAGTACCTCTTGCGAATCTCCCTAGATCCGCTGCCGAGATTCTTCGTCGTCATCCGTCATTCTGGGATATCGGAGACACTGCAGTTTGAACTGATTGTCATCAGCGTTTTGCTTTTCCGAAACTGGGGCAGCATCTTGAAGATTGTTCACGACAGCCTGATTCTGTCGGCGAGCGACGTAGCTCATATTCTAGCCCGCCAACGTGCTGTCAACTTGCGACCAAGCAGTACCAGCGATTTGCGTCTGAAACGGTACCAATTGATTTGACCGATCGAACTGGCTTGCATGGTGGGTTTTCTGCTTCGAAAACCTCCTCGGAAATCAGCTCGTGGCGAATCGTTTAGGTATGGATAAATCACTTGCAATTGTCACGGGCGATCAAAAGCACTGTCATTGCCGAATTTAAGATTTGTTGTGCGCGCATATTTCTAACGGCACTACCTCACGGTAGCTTTCCTCGAACGCGATGTCCACATGCTTGTTCGCTGCCGGGCACTTCTCAATCAGCATTTGGTGGTTCAGTCTCGCCACCCTGGTAGATATCCGAAGCTCGGGGAGCCACGCACTGTCTAATCCGGCGCTTAAACCGCTGACAGAGCGTCACGCTTTTGCCACGGGCTTGTTCAGTGAAGCATTCACCTCACCGATACCCTCTGCCAGCTCGCATCGTTGAGGAAGGAAGACTCGACGTCACGGCATAGTCGTTCAAGCTGGTGGCAATTCTATCGGCCATTTCCAGTGACAGAACGTCTCACGCGCCGTTTTGGTATCCTAGCGGTCTTCAATGAGCCTGCCATCTGACACCCTGTGACGTAAATGCAAATCGATTTTTCGTGGCGTGATCTCGACGAGCTTGCACCCAGGCGAGTTTTCGTTCATTTTGGGGCGCAGGCACCAAGAGAAATTCGAGCCGGTCGCCCTCTGATGCATTCAAAGGTCTTTTATGCCCGATCTGATGAAGAATGTCGCGTTTGGCTGGGAAGCAATAACCTGACAGTTGCGGCAACCCAAGGACTTAATTACGAGGCTGCGGTGCGACTTGCGGGTAAAGCCTATGAAGACCCAATGATGGATGCGTTTTATCACCTGATGGCGTGTAAGGAATGGGCAATTCCCTACCGACCGGACATGGTGGATGACGATGACGACGGAACCGAGCGATCCAATACTCTGATTGTTCACGCTGAATCTGCCGACCGGTCGCTTTCGACGCTACCGACATTCGTTCATTTGTGTTTGCCCACACACAGGCACGATAAGGAATTGAACCCCGGCGAACGTGTCGTTCTATTTATCTATCCGGTTGGAACACTGGAGGAAAGTGCACTGGATTTAAGAATGTGCACCGCGGTTTATAAAGTAGGGCAAACTGCAAAGAACTTTACCGCAGATCATTCGATAACCGGTGGCATTCCCGCGGAATGGCGAGAGGCTGCGTACGTCATCGAGGAATCAATCTTCGAGGATCTTGAGCATAGATTCGAGGGTTCGGGCCAAGCAAAGTGCGCCCAATACCGATTGATGAGAATCCCTCTGTCACGTCCCAAGAATTCTCAAGTTGTGTTCGTAGGAAACTGACAAATGCTTAGCATCGCAAATCTGAATATCCGACTAACTCCGGGGCGCGCCGTTTCAAGGGCCGGCGTCGCATCATTTGACCGAATGGTCGGTGGACCGGTGGTGTTGCTGGAATGGCTGGAGACGCAGTTGGGCCTGCCACAAGTCGATGTGCATCGCGCGTCGCGTGTGATGCAGTATGCTGACGCACTGCGGAAGGTGCAGGACGCTTGCTTCTCACAAAGTCTTGAGGCCGACGGTTGGGAAACGGCATCGGAGCTGCTCAAGCGACGCGATGAGTTGATATTGTGTGGTTGGGATGGAATCAAGAGCGACGGCTGTCCTCAGATCACACGCGACCTGGCAGCTGCCGAAAAGGAATACCGTGGTTCGTTTCCCAGCGAAGCCGAACGATTGACAGCGGTGATGGAGTCGCTCGATGCGGGCCAAGTTTTGCCACCTCATGAGCTTAAGCTTTACGAGGGCACCGACGTTTGGCCGGCGGCTTGGCAGAGGGTGCTAAACCGCATGAACGTTTTCCCGGCGGAGGCAGTGCTGCCATTGGCTGGAGAGGGTGGTTCGTTACAGGCGGCCGGTTGTGTCGTGCGTGGACGTCAAGCGGCAGCGTTCGCTTGCGACGAGAGCTTGCGGGTGACGAAGGCACGTAGTGAGACGGCGGCAACCGAGTTGGTCAGTTCGGTTTTGGCGGAAGATTTTGCAAGCCATCCACACAAGGTCGCTCGTACGGTTGTGCTGTGCGAAGACGATTCGTTGGCAGTCCGACTGGACGCTAGCTTGCAGCGTCGCGGGGTGCCGACAATGGGCACGTCGGTGCAGACGAAGGCCCATCCGGTTTTGCAGGTGTTGCCGCTGGCTTTGGAGCTGTGCTGGGATCCCGTCGATCCGCAATGCCTACTCGATCTTTTGACGCTGCCCGTGATTCCATTTCCGCGTCCGATCGCGTCGCGACTGGCGCGGGCACTGGGCGAAGAACCGGGGATTGGTAGCGCGGCATGGGACCGTACGTTTGATGAGATTTGCGCTGAGTCGGATCAAGATCCTGACCAGCCCGGGAAGATGGCAGAGCGGCTTCGCGATTGGCTCTGTACCGAGCGATCACCGGCCAACCTACCGATCGCGACGGCGATGATGGCCGGTCAATGTCGCAAAGTCGCGACGTGGGCGATCGGACGCGCGACCTTGATTTGGAATGACGAAAGCCGCAGCGATTCGGATGAACAAGTTGCGATCGCTCTTCGTGAAGCAGCTCGCCAGGCTTCACTGCTTGGTAAACTTGTTGAATTGACGGGCAAAACCATCACACAGCCACAATTGGGCCGATTGCTGGATGAGGTGATGGACCGCGGTGTCGAATCGCGACCTTGCCCGGTCGCTGATGGTGGGCCTACTTGGGTGCGATCGCTTGCCGAAATCGCTAATTGCTACGATCGTTTGATTTGGTTGGGAACCACAACGGCCGATGCACCCGGTAGTTGCTGGTCGGTCAAGCAACTCAGCGACTTTGCCGCAGCCGGTATCCAGCTGGATGACGGAACGAACAACCTGCGGTCTCTGCGAGCGGCTGAGGCGAGAGGGCTTTGTTTAGCAAAAGAGTCGCTCCTGGTGGTTGCATTGCCGGCCAGCGAGGAACAGCGAGTGCATCCGTTGTGGTTGGCGATCGAGCAGAAGATTGCCCAGCATCATCAACCCAATGAATGGAGTCCGCCCGCGATCGAGGACTTGGTAGCTGGCAATGATTGTGAAGCACTTTCGCCGTTTGAATTTCGGTGTGAATCAGTAACGGCTCAGCCAGCTCAACCACAACGTCCTGCCTGGGAGATACCGGCAAGCCTGCTAAAGGATCGCGAGACGGTTTCAGCCTCGGAACTGGAAGATCGATTGGCTTGTCCGCTGAAATGGACGTTTCGGTATCAAGCGGGTTTGCGACCGAGCGGGATCGCGAGCTTGCCCGATGAGTTTCAACTTCGTGGGAATCTGTTTCACAAGATTCTCGAACGCGTCTTTGGTGGCGACGGAGCACTGCCTGACGCAGCAGAGGCAGTCCGTTTGGTCGAGACCACGTTCGACGAACGTTTGCCGCTCGATGCCGCTCCGTTGGCTCAACCGGAGAAACGTGTTGAAAGCCAGAGACTGAAGAACGAGTTGGTGAAGGCGACTCGTTTGTTTGTTGAGACGCTATCGGATGGTGGCTATACGAGCGTGAGAATCGAAGTACCGATCGAGGGAACCGCCTTCGGGAAAGAGATGCGAGGTTCCATTGACTGCGTGGCGTCGGCCAAAGACGGTCGTGAAGCGGTTGTTGATTTCAAGTACGCCGGTCGTGCGAAGTTCTATGACATGATTACCGAGGGGCGATCGGTACAGCTTGCCACGTACGCGTACAGTCGCTGTCAGACCGGTGGGGATTTTCCAGCGGTGGCGTATTTGGTGCTCTCTGACGGAAAGTTCTTCACGCCATTGGGTAGTCCGCTCGCGGGTGTCGATCCGGCTCAGGTTCTTGACGGTCCATCCATCGAGCGAGTGTGGAACAACTTTTCACGAGCGATCGTTGACGCGGAGGAGTGGCTTTCAACTGACGCAGCAGTTCCGGCCCGGCCGCTTCAAGTGTTTGATGATTGGCCCCATGGGGCGAACATCGTATTGAAAGAGAAACTGAAGCGGGATGAATCGCAGGGCGTGTGCCGCTACTGCGAGTACACGAAGTTATGCGGCAAGGAGGCGGTCCAATGAGCGTGTCAAACAACACAGTATCGACTCTTGAGCTGATCCGAGCCGGTGCCGGAAGTGGCAAGACATACAACCTTTGCGAAACCGTTGCCGCGGCCGTCCGCGATGGCTTGGATCCGGCCCGAATCATGGCGACGACGTTCACTAAGAAAGCGGCGGCGGAACTGAAGGGGCGCATCCAGGCAAAATTGCTTTTGTGGACCGACGATCCCGAAGCGAATCAACTGGCCGCGGATCGTTTGGAATTGGCTGCAATTGGAACGGTCCACGGCGTCGCCCATCGCGTGCTGTCACGCTATGCCGTCCAACTCGGGCTTTCGACGCGGTTGGAGGTGATGTCGGAACGTGCGGCGGAGCGATTGGTTTCCGAGCAGTTGAACATCCTGCCGCTGGACGGTTGGGAGCAACTGGTTTCGTGTGCTCATCGTCTTGGTGTGAAGGACCTGCAGCAGCAACTCTTGAAACTTCTCGACGCGAAACGTAGCAACCAAATCAGCGACGACGGCGTGCGTCAGCATTTGAAGGATTCTGCGACGAGGGTTTGCCAATTGTTGTCGTCCAGAGAGCCTCTTATGGTCGCATCCTTCGATGACTTTCTGGAGCTGATTCAGGAGACGCTACGCGATCCCGCAGTGCAGACATGCACAACGAAGGATTCGATTGCGATTCGCCGAAAGCTGGTGGATCTTCAGTCAATGCGACATGGAAAATGGGAAGCCTATGCGGAAGTTTTGACACGCGGGTTCAAAGCCGGCAAACGCTCAGGTGCCGACGCTGCACTGGACAATCTGCGCAGCAATGCGGCAGAAGTCTGCAATCACCGAGATCTCCACGATGATGTTTGCAAATTCTCGGACTTGCTGGCCGAACACGCGATCCTAATCGAAACGGGATGCCGTCAATACAAGATCGAACGAGGACTGGTCGACTTCACCGACTTGGAAACACTTTTCTTGGAGGCTTTGCTGGGTGATCAATTACCAGCGTTGATCGAGAACGATTTTTCATTGGTCATGGTTGATGAATTCCAGGATACGAACCCATTGCAGCTGGCAATCTTCCAAGCCGTCCGTCGGATATCACCACGGCATCGCTGGGTTGGTGATCCGAAGCAAGCGATTTTTGGCTTTCGAGGCACTGATCCTGGGTTGGTCCGCAAAGTTTGGGAGCAGTTTCGCGATTCCGAGTTGCCGCCGCTGCCCGATAACCGACGTAGCCAGAAAGGCTTGGTCCAGTTTGTCGGCACAATCTTTGAACCGATCTTCGGCGAGGACGCAAAGCAGAATCCGGTGAACGAAGAATCGGATCGCAACATCGAACGTTGGCTGTTCAAAACGAAGAACCAAAACGACGACGCCAAGGCGCTGGTTGCTGGCATACGCGAGTTGCAAGACGAAGGCTATCGACTTGGTGATATCGTCGTCCTCGAGCGGGCCAACGCGGGCGTTGAGAAGCTCGCTATCGAGCTGGAACGCAACGGCATCGACTACTTATTTGAGAATGCCGGATTGCTGTCGACCCGTGAGGGCGTATTGACGATGGCTGGTATGCGGTTGGTACTGGACCGGAACGATTCATTAGCCGCCGCGACCATCAAACACTTGCTTTCCTCGCCAGATGCAACCACTCCCGACTGGATAATCGACCGACTGACTCAACGCTTGGCCGACCGAGAGGCCAACGAAGATTCCAGCAGCGAGACGCGTGTTTGGAGACAACCATGGGAGGGAGATGCGGATCTGACCAACCTGGAACAAATCGACCGCAAGACTTCTTCGCCCCATTCGGTTTGCAAGCTGGTTTTGGAAGCTTTGGATTTGCCCAATCGGATTGCAACCTGGGGCGACGTCGCGCAGCGTGCTTGCAATCTAGATTCCATCTTGAAGCACGTTGCCAATTACGAAGATCAAATGCTCGGTTCGGGGCAAGCCGCGACGTTGGGCGGAGCAGTTCTGTACCTGGAGCAATTGGCAAAGGAAGGTGAAGACATCAAGTATCCGCCGCTGGGTCATAACGCAGTGACGATCATGACCTACCACAAGTCAAAGGGCCTGCAGTGGCCAGTCGTGATCCTGAGCGGCCTAAATAGCGATCGCGGGCCGAATATGTGGCAGCCATCTGTCAGTGGCGGTGGCGAAGATGTGAACAAGCCGTTGGACGGAAGAGCCATTCGTGCCTGGGCCTGGCCGTTTGGCATGAACGACGCCCAGCCGCCCCAACGCCGCTCCGGTACAACTCTGGACGATGATGCGGTCGCTTCCCCGGAAGGCGCCGAGCAAGCCGATATCGAAACCGCCGAGAATTTGCGTCTGCTTTATGTTGGCTGCACACGAGCCGAATCCAAACTGGTTTTCGCGCACCGACGCGGTACTGACAAGTGGCTGCAGCGTTTGCCGAATATCGATGAGATTCTTCCCGTCGATAGTGATCCCGGCGAGCATTCACTGGCGGGTATAAGTACCAGCTACGTCTTGCGGCATCTTGAAGCGAGCGATCCGTCCGATGCAGTCCGTGACCAGCCGATCCATTGGTTCGCGCAGGCAAGGGATACTCCAGCGGTTGCGACACCACGATTTCATTCCCCCAGTCAGATTGACGTCGACGAAGCGGATGATCGTGAACTTGACACCCATGAATTGCCCGGTGGCTCGCATTTCCCAGAAGGCCTCGACCAAGAGCATTATTCCGCCTTCGGCGACGCAGTTCACGCCTATTTGGCTGCGTTACCTTCACTGGTGAACGTTGACGACGACCGCAAAATGGTGATAGCCCGGCTATGTTTGTCTGCGTACTCGATGGATGGAAAGCTTGCTCCGAGTGTTCTGGTTGAAATCGGAGGACGGTTTGCCGACTGGGTGAAAGTGACCTTTCCGGACGCAATATGGCGTGCAGAAGTCCCCGCCGTTGCTGAGCGCGACGCAGGTGGTTCGTATCATGGCACGCTGGATTTGATCTTGGAAATGCCCGACGGGGCAGTTGTCGTAATCGACCACAAAAGCGCGCCCATTCGTCGGACCAATTGTGAAGCCAAGGCCAGACAATACATCGCACAAGTGGATGCCTACAACGAAATGCTCAGCCAGCAAGGATGTCAGATTGCTTCAACCTGGATCCACTTCCCGCTAGCAGGTGTTGTGGTGAATATTCGGTAGTCGATCCTGCCAGCACTGCAACACTTTCCGTTTGGAAACTGTGCGGATTTGGGGTCTAGCAGTGATGCATTGGAGAGAGGTGCAAGGGCCGTAACCGTACACCAGAACCAGTTAGCGGCGCCCGGTTTACTTGTTCAGCAGACGACGGCGGGCTCGGCGGGTTCTCTTGCGGTCGGCGGCTTGGCGATGCTCGTCCGCTCGGTACTCGCGAATCGATTCGGGATGCTCTGCTTTCCACGCCTGGGGAGTCATCGCTGATCAGTTCGTCTCGCCAGCGAGCGCTCTTCGTAAGACATCGTCCAAGTACGCTCGCACGTCCAAGTCGTTGCGTATCGCGCTGCCGGTAATCGTAAGTAAGTTCGCCGCACGCTCGCCCTCAGCCACCGAACCTTTGAACATCCAGTTCTTCCTTCCCGTGGCAACTCGCCTCATCAGCTGCTCGCAGTCGTTGTTGTCGATCGGAATCGTCGCGTCCTCGGTGAATCGGCGCAACGCTTCCCAGTGACGACGTACGTAACCCGTCGCCACGCCGAGATTATTTTTGGCGAGAACCGACGGCGACTGTATCGATTCGCTGTCGAGGTACTCCGCGATCAAGTCAAGAACGTGACGCGATAAACTCTGGCGTCATGCGAGGCGCTCGGCATCGTCAAGGTCCTTGATCTGGTCCTCCACCTCGTAAAGCATCCGTATCAATGACTCTAGCTTGGCCACTTGCACAGGGAATGCACTGCGGCACTCGTCGATCTTGCGGCGCGCATGCGCCCAACATGCCGCGAACGTGACTCGCGAGTCACATCGGATATCAACCTTTTGAAAACCTGACCAACAGTCTCCTACCAAGTTGCCTTTGAAATCGTCGAGCACGTCATCCGGGCCGTCGCGATGACGACTGGCCGACACCGGTGCAGGCCATGGACAGCCCGGGCAGGAGGAAACTGAACGCAATTTCGGCGTTCCGAGACGCCCCAATCTGTTTCGTACTCGGCACGGACCGATAAAGCTGATTCACAACGACCAGATTCATTGAAGCGTCGGATCGCCGACGGTTGTGATGCTGTCCATTTATCGACCGAGTGATGCGAATCCGCCTGAAATACAACATCCGTTGGACCAGTGGGAATGCTGGACCGAGAATCCAAACTCGTTTCGGCTGCACGATCGACGCGCCGGACGGAATGTGACGATCGGCTGGGGGCTAAAAAATTGACCTGCGTCGCCCGAATGATTCAGCTGCCGTCCACACACCCTGCCGGACGAATCCGGCGGGGTGTGTTTGAATCGTCGTGACAAGGGGCTAATGCCCCGGTAGGTTCGCTGGATCTGAGCGAGGCGAAGCCTGGGGAAGCCGCTTGGATTGGGTCGAGAGCATCTCGACGAGTACCGGATCGGCCTTGGCTTCTTCGATCTGCTCGACCTTGCCTTTGGCGAGCAGCAACAGGATCAACGCAAGTGGCAGGCAGCACGCGAATAGGATGCCTGTTGCTTCGATGGAATTGGCGATGATTGGGTCGCTACGTTCGCGTTCGGACCAGTGCCGGCGGTCCGATTCGAGAT
Organism: Rhodopirellula sp. SM50; assembly: GCF_002289565.1. Lineage (GTDB taxonomy): Bacteria > Planctomycetota > Planctomycetia > Pirellulales > Pirellulaceae > Stieleria. Next base: position 14,603 of record NZ_NTFY01000005.1, read on the forward strand.
CGTCTCGGCCCTGGCTGAGGATTTCCTGCTGATCAAGCACCCGTTGTTGGGCGTCGAAGACTTGCTCAACCTGCTGGTCGGTTAGGACCGGTGGTTCGCGTTTACATCCGCCGAGTATCAGCGGCATAAGCATCATCGTCGCGATTGTTATGAACTTTGCTTTCATCGTCCTCCTCTTGGTTTTGGGGTTGGTTGTGGAGTAGATGATTCAGGATTTGACGCAATCCTCGAATCTGTGTTCTCGACTGGATCACCAGCAAGGCCGTGAAGGTCAATGCCAGTGCCAGAGTGAAAACGACAAGATGGACAGGCTGCATGTTTGTTTTCCTCTCCGCGAACAAATGGGGCGCGGGTCGAAGCCGTTATGCGGCGTCCCGGGATTCTTTGAGCTCGCCGATCAGGCTGGACGCTTGACGAATCGTGAGTGCCGAAACGTCGGCGGCACCGTAACGGTCTTGAAGCAGGTGATCGAGATCCACGCTTTTGCGCCGCGCAATCGCCCTGATGGCGGCGACTTGCTTTTCGGTTGCCAAGCGTGGCCTGCTGTCACCGTTGTGGGATCCATCTTGTGGGCGCGATTGTCCCACGGCTTGTCGTTTAACTGGAGAGGAGGAATTCGCTCGCCCAGAGACTGCGTCGACGCAGCGTCTGACAGCCTGATGAAGCCGTGACTCGGCATCGGCGTCAAAATTGTCCAGCTGGAGTTCAGCCAGACAAGTCGTCGTGGTTCCGTCCCGGCAGGGCGAGCCGGAAACACTGATTGAGAGTTTCATGGAGTCTCCATGGTTAGAGTAAACGAATTGGCGATGGGTTTATCGCTAAGTAGGCATCATTTCGGATGCGAGCAGGTTGACGCTCAGGTCGCGTTCGACGGGAATGCTCCTCAGCCAGCGTGTCAGCTGGTGGACCATCAACGAAGCCGCGAGACTTGCGGCGTAGACGGTGCTGGCCGTGGTGCAACTGCCCGTGAGGGCTTCCGACGCCGCGAACAGCGTCGTTTCGTAGTGCTCGTCGTGTTTCGGATCATCCGAGGCGAGCACCCTGACAACTTCGCCACGCATCCGACCGTCGATCCACAAGTCGCACTGAGATTTCATGCGTCGCCAGATGGCGGCCCGTGATGAAATCGAATCGACACAGGAAAAGACGATCTCGCCGTGATCCTGCCGTGGCCGGAAGCGGTCCTTCACAACAGCGACGTCGATCGACGAATCAATCAGACGGACATCGCCAGCCGTCGCCTCCACTTTTGGCTGGCCGATCTGGTCGTGTCGGTAACCTTGGGTAGTGACGTTGGTCAGCTCAACGTGGTCGAAATCGATCAACTGCAACCGTGGTACGCCGATCGAGGCCAGTTGCAATGCGACCTGTCGGCCGACGGCACCGACGCCGATGATTGTGACCCTTTGGCCTGCGAGACCTTCTCGGCGTACCAGCCCGGATTGCCGCGTAAAGCGATCTGCCGGCCCGGTCATGACGCAACCCACTCGCTGGCTTCCCACGGGTTGTCCTCCCAGGATGATCCTGGGGCGGGCGAATCCGAGCGGAGGTCACTGTCACGCTGGTTACTGACCGGGAACATGTCGTGTCGCATCGCAAACGGATCCAACACGGTCACACGGCGTGCGTATTCAGCCTCCCACAGGTCGTGATCAGCCGCTTCAAAGGGCATTGAATAGTCGATCATCCGCCGCAGTCGCGTGTTGGCACCAGGGCCGGTATTGAATCTCAGCCGCCCGTACGTGGCTCCGTGCTTGGCCAAGATGAACATCACTGCCCAGTCCGCCGAGCCGAAACAACGCTGGAATGTTTCTTCGTCGGTGCCACTGGGGGACGGACAGCTGCCTGGATGGGTGTGAATCCAGACACGAGCAAATTGCTCTGGGGAGCGTCCCGCATCGACTTGATCGTCGAAGAAATCCGCCACCGACGCGTCGTCGAACTCGACAGAAACCGGTGTGCAGACCTGATCGATCATCACGATGTCCTCGATCAGCAACAGGTCGTGTTCGTTGCTGATCCCGAACCCGCCGACTTCGGTTCCACCGAAATCACGCAAGAACTTCAGTTTCGCCCACGCGTAGGGGCTGAATCGAAGGGCAGGTCTCTTGCTGCGTCTCCGGCTGGGCCTCGGATAGCGTTTCTGTCTGCTCTTCGTTCGTTTCCTGGTCAAGGCAATCATCGCATTGGTTCTCCGTTAAACAGTCTTTGCAAAAAGTTTTGTCGCAGCGGTCGCATGATTCCATGCAGCCGTTGCAGTAGTAGGATCTGCAGCCTTCACACATCGATGTGCAGTTGTGACAGAACGACTCGTCGCAACCATCACAGCCGCAGCTACAGTCGCTGCACGTTCGGCGACCGCAGCGGTCGCAAACGCACGTGTCGTCTTCGTCGACGTTGGCACCACAATCGCCACATTCGACGCCGGACCAGTCATTGAGGCTGATGTAGGCACTGCCGGGGTTGTAGGTCTGCAGGATCTGGCGAACGATCAGGAAGAAGTCGTACAGACGGCCGTCGGCGAGCGCGTGTTTGATCGGCTGATGACCGTCACCCTCGCAGAGCGTTTCCGATTGCACGTGAGGGTGCGTGGTTGCGTCACAGCTGACTGCCGGCTGCGGATCTTTGGCGATCACACGGTAGGGAGTGGATTGACCGAGGTAGCGAAGTTCCAGTTCGATCTCGAAAGGCCCCAACAGAACCCCTTCCAGTTCGATCGGTTCGGTGGTCACGCTGATGGTGCCGCCCTTCACATTCAGCTCAACGGATTCAAAGTTGTCTTCTAATCCCGCCAAGTCGCAGATGATGTCCGTCAGACGCCATCGAACGCTGGGCTCAGCATTCTCGGCCAACGCGTCAAGTGATCGGTAAACCGATTCACGGAGGGTTTTCAGCGTCTTCACGAGATCACGATGGATCCGATCGGCCGCGAGCTTCCATCCGCGTGAGACGGCAGCGGGTTCCAGCCGCTGTAAACGCTGGAGTTTTTGCAGGGTCGCGTCGGGGACTGGCGTCACTTGTCGCCGGGGCGAATCTCTGCGTACCGCCGCCAGAATCGTCTCCGCCATCCGATACCGCTTCCGAGCAAGTTTGTGAGCGAGTCTGCGAGCTTGAATCTGAGCAGAGCGATCCGCCGTCTTGTCCTGTGTCCGTCCTTGTGAGGAGTTCACGATGCTCCCTCGATCTTGGTCGGCGTGATCGAGATGCGGTCGCCTTCCTGCAAGACTTGGTCGCGGGGCACCGGCAGACGATTCACCCGGATCAGATAGTTCGATTCCTGGGCAGCGCCGATACGTTGGTTGAACAGGTCTTGGACAGAAGTCTCGTCCTGAACGTCGATGTAGTCGGCGAAACCGGCACCGTCGTTGTTGATCAGTAGAACTTTCATGGGTTGGTTTTCCTGTGAGTTGGAGTGGGGTTTGTCACCGCCCTCGACCAGGCCCGCGTCTTGCGAACCCGGCGACGACCACGACGAAAGAAACGATGACCGGCGGCACGCTCGGTGCAGCGCCGGTCATCGCGTAGCGTGCTGATTTGTGGTTGCGATCGATGGCAACCAGTTTGCCAGCACCTAGAACTCGAAAGACAACTCCGCATTGATGTCATCCTGTGCGGCATGAAATGCGTCCCAGTCGATGACGTGGGGACCGAGGTCTTCGGCTTCCGGGTCGCTGATCGAGATGTCGGGATCGGCGATCAGAAAGCCGAGACGCTTGATGGTGGCGACGGTCTCACCCGTCGCGCGAGAAACGCTGCGATAAAGGTCTGCTTGAAGCATCGAAAGGGTTCTCCGAAAAAGTGGGGAGCTAGAAACGAAAAAAGCCCTCGCCGGTCAGCTGGTAGCGCTGACCCGAAAGGGCTTCTGGAAGCAGGTAACAAAAGACTCAGTCAATCTGGAAGGCTTCGCCGGGTTCCGGCAGAAGCCAATACTCGTGCAGCCATGCGACTTCTGCTCGCAAGGCGTAACTGCGGTTTGCGAACGGTCCCAGCTTGGGTCCGCCGACAGGTGATAGATCGGCCGTCCACTGGCCGTTCTGGTCGGGCTCCACGTGGGAGCCGCGTTGGATCTGCAACGTGCCCATGACGGACAGGTCCACTTCTTCGCCGTAGACGCAGCGGCAGTTGCCGGCGGGAGTGATGATCAGCTCCATGCCGATTCACTTCGTACGCCGCAAAATGTTGCGGCGGGGGCGATCGACCATCAGGCCATCCAGGGACGACTGCACGGCGGCCAGCTGTCCGGTGATACGTTGACGCAGTGACTCGCTGTCACGCAGGCTTTGCGGCGCGACACCGTCCACGACGCGGCGAGCTCGATCCACAACCTGATCCAGCTCTTCGTTGGAGCGGATATTGAGCCGCTGGAAGCGATCAAAGAATTCTGCAAAGTTTTCGATCGCAGAATCTCGGAACACCTTGGGCTTGCCGTCATCGTTGCCGGTCAGCCGTTCGGAGAGGTGCTCGACCATCTTGTTGAGTTCTTCGATGAACGCCGCCTCGGCCAATTGCACCGCTTCGTCGAATCGGCTTTTGACGCGATCACATTCCTGCTGGTACAGCTCCGGATTGAGCCGGCGCAGGTAGTCGGGCGGCTCCACGCTGGGGAAGTCCCAGCCGATCTCGAATAAGCCCCGCAGCGTGTCCGGGTAATCGCTTTCGCAATACAAATCTCCCAGCCGATCGCGGGCTTCGTATTTCAGCTCGTCGAAGCGGGCGTCCAGGACTGCGACGGCCTCGGCCAGTTCGTCCCGAAAACCCTGCATCCGGGCATCGATCTGATCGAGCGACGCTTGGGGCACCAGCCGAATCCCCGGTTCGGGGAACGGCAACGTCGTGCCCTTAAAATACGCCGTCGCTTGGGTGCGAACCGACGTGACGGCGCGAAAGCTCGCGTCGCCGGTGTCGATCAGTTTCTTGCCGGCGCTGATGTACTTGCCTTCGGCGTGGAACGTGTCCGCCGCCAACGCCTTTTGTTCGGACGACAGCGACTTGCGTGTCCCGAACCAGGTGAACGACAACCGCATCGCAGCCATCGTGGTTCGAAGTTTACCGCCGTGGTCGCTGACCGACGCGGGCGCGTCTTCCAGTGTTTGTGGCATGGCATGATTTCCTTGGGTGATGGGTAGAAACGAAAACAGCCCTCCGCGATGACGGGGGCTGTTGGAAAAACAAAGTGTTGTAGAACGCGTCAGTTTTCTGACGGTTCGCTGCGAGAGACGCTCCGTCGGGACGTACGGCGTTTGGGGCGATGCTGATAGATGCCGGACTGATCCGCATCCAAACAGCGTCCCGAAGCCCACTTTCGAAGCCTGTCGATCGACTCCGCGGATGTCACCGCCACGGGGACGACGTTGCCTGCTGCCTGGATCACCGGGACATCGAGCAATGCCGCCAGGCGGCAGCACGCCCGAATTTCAGCTCCGGTCCAGTTGTCGTCGTCAGGTTTTCGCTGGTCGGGCTCCAATGAGAACAATTCCAGGTACAGCGACCAGATCGTGTCCTTCTGTTGGCGGCCCGGTAGATCGACGAAAAAGACACCGTCGAATCGTTCGCTACGGCTGAATTCCGGCGGCAGCTTGGAGGCGTCGTTGCTGGTGCAGACCACGAACACGTCGGACTCGTGATCATTGAGCCAGCTCAAGAACGTGCCAAACATCCGCGATGAGACGCCGCTGTCGTTGCTGCCTGAGCCGCCGACGCCCGAGAACGCCTTTTCGGCTTCGTCGATCATCAGCACACAGGGAGCCATCGCATCGATAATCTGCAGTGCTTGACGCGTGCGTTCTTCCGACTGGCCCACGAGCGAACCCATCAGGCTGCCGACGTCCAGCTGCAAGACCGGCCGACCGACTTCTTTCCCGAGGGCCTTGCAGAACTCGCTCTTGCCGCAGCCCGGTGGGGACAACAGCAGCACACCACGCGGACGAACCAGCTTGTTGGTCTGGTTCGCACGCAGCAGTGAACGCCGTGTGAAGGCTTTCAGCGACGACAGGCCACCGAGGGCACTGAAGTCCGCACTGCCGCGATACAGCTGCAGTGTGCCGGCCTTGGTCAGCATCTGAGACTTCTGCTGCCACAGCGTTTCGGCCGTCAGCTGATTGTCTCGCACCAGCGACAGCGCAAACGCGTTCTCGGCTTCAAACCGTGTCAGTCCGGTCGCGGCGTCCAAGACGCGTTCGAACAGGGCTTCTTCGGGCTGTTCACCGGGCTCGGTGGCGATTGCCGTGGCGATTTCACGCAACTGCTCACGCGTCGGGAGTTCGTGGTCGATCACGACGAACAGTTTTTCGAGTTCCACTGGCAGCTGCACGACCGGCGCCAAAACGACCAGAATCGTCCGGGTTTGCTTGCCGGTGATGACCTGATGGGCGATCGCCTGGATGATCTCCGCGGACTGCAGGAACCGGTGGAAATTCTCCAGGACGACGACTGTCGTGTCGTCCCCATCGGACAGCAGACTGGCAACACCGACGGCAGCGAGCGGGTCACTGACGTCCTGTTCGACGGTTTGGCCGCCACAGCGCAATCCGGCGGCGATATTCCAGCTGGCCATTTTCCAGCCCTCTCGCTGGCACAGCTGGCTGATTTCATTGATCGCATCGACATGCTCGTGTGATGTGATCCAGATGCCGGAGAAGCACGCGCGGACGTACTCCTCCATTCGCTTCGATAGCGACATGGTTTCCTCCTGGGATAGTTTGGTGACGTTGGCGGCAGAATGCGGCCAAGAAGACGACTCAAGGTTGCGATTACTCGCTGGCCCGCTGTTGCTGCTCGGTGGCAGCCTGATGAAACTCGGGTTTCAGTTGTTCGCTGGACTGCTGGCCCAGAGCCTGCAAGAGGGCCCGACTTGCCTGGCGGCAGTCGCTTCCGGTGTAGCCGTTGGTTTCCACGCGGGTTTTGCCGTCGGGTGCGACGATGACTTCGATGGTCTTCACGCTGCACCTCCGACGTTGACGGTGACTTTGATGGAGCCATCGGCCAACTGCTGTTCGGTGACCGAATGGCCCTGTTTCCGGGCCTCCAGCTTGGCCCGTTCAACTGCGTAGGCCTGGATGAACTCATCGAGCCGTTTCGGGTCTCCCCAGTGGCCCTGGTAGTTGTCGTACCGGAGGTTTCCGCTGGGCAGATCACAGACGACCGGGTACCGCCACTCACGTAGCCGGACGCCCAGGCCTGACACTGTCTGGCTAAACAGTTTGAAGGTGCCCTCAACGGGCGGCTGAAGCCCCAGACGATTGCAGCCGGCCCGGACGGCCGACGCATCGCGGACTTCGGTCTTGATTTCGACGATGTGCGACATCGTAAGTGCTCCGAAAGCGAAAGAATTCAGGTTTTCGGGGGCAACGTGCTCCCGTCACCAGTACGTAGCGCGTTTTGGGGCAGAATTAACCCTGAATGTGTCTGCACCGATGTGGACCAGACGGTAGACAGCACGCGTGTCGATGTTATCAGTGAGATCCGTCTTCCATGGGCGGCTGGTCATGCTTGTGACAAATGTCGAGCTTTGTTTTTGCAACGAAATATCAAAAACGGCCATGCCCTCCTGTTCATACACAGTTTCCGGGTGAATAAGCGACTGTCACCTAGGACGATCCCGCGAGCACCTACGAATCACGATGAACTCCATGAACAGATGGAATCGAAAAAACCGGACGCCAAACGACGGGAGTTGTTGCAGGTTAACGCCCATCACATCCACGAGCGCGATCGCACTGCGACACGGGGGGGATTGCATTGCAAGAGCACGTCAGAAACCTTTTCTTGCAAGTTTCAGGTGGCTCTTGAGGATGCGTTGCTGAACGGAACGCCTCAGTATCAGCGAACGCTCGATCCTTCCTTGGACGGCCACGTCACCCTACTATCTCGCGCTATACCACGTCGTAACATCGATGAAGGCCTCTGAGACGTCGCGTATCGCGAGTTGAATGCGACTCAATAAAGATGTCATTGTCGCATGCGAATCTCGCGAGACGACGCTTGGTGAGCCGTGAAACGATCGCTAACGACATTGTCGAAGCCAGCCCCTAATTTCGCTTTCTAATTGTTCCGGGGCGCGTCGCAATGCAACCACAGAGGCAACCACCGAGAGGCCCTCGATTGATTTGGCCCCGTGATTTGCGGCGTTTTCGCCGTTTAATTCGGGGCCAGTATCGCCCATTTTCTTTTCGAGCGTTCTGCTCGGTGTGGGCTGATGCGGTGGGTGTTTGGCAGCTGCGAACGATCGCTCGAGTTTCTTGTCACCCATTTTCCTGTCGTCCTTCCAGGGCTTCCCTCGAGTGGTGGCGGCTGGATGGGAATACGGGCGAGAGAGGGCAGGAAAAGGGCCGGCAGAAAAATGTGAGAGGCCGTTGGGAGAACGGAAGATAAGAAAATGGGGGACAAGAAAATAGGACTCACTCGTCTTCCCAGTCCGCCAGTTCGGCTTCGATTTGTTTGATGCTGGGGATAGATGGTCGGAATTGTTTGGGGAGGTTTTCGGTGATTTGGTATTCGCTGACGCCAATGGGCTTGGTCAGGTGCTCGATCAGGCCGTCTTCCAAATCCCGTTCGTTGTGCCGCTCGGTCAGCGTCAGAGGCAGCGATTCCGGTCCGGTCTGGTTCGGAACGGATGCCACAACGACGCAGGTGTGGGACGGCCGGATCGATAAGGTGGCTTTGTTCGACCGAGCACTCAACGAAGAAGTAGTCGCGGCGCAATATCGCAATGCTCAAGCGGAGATCGCCAGGTCAGAATGACGGCAGCAGCACCTTTACGTCCAGCCAGTAGATCGCAATCAATGCTTCCCCTAAAGAACCGCATGAATATGCCGACGCGTTACCTTTTCAGTTTCGTTGTAGTCCTCGCAAGCTGTTCCGGCCATCTGTTCGCGGACGATACACGAGCCAATGTCGTGTTCCTGGCGGTCGACGACATGAACGACTTCGTCGGCTGTCTCGAGTCGCGCCCCAATGCGATCACACCCCACATCGATCGGCTTGCCGCTGGTGGCGTGTGCTTTACGGGCGCTCACACCGCTGGCGTGTTCCGTGCGCCCAGTCGCGCGTCGATCTTTTCGGGGCAGTATCTGGGTCAAAAGATAAAGTGGTCAATACATGAGTTTATCCCTGAGCCGAAGTTCCTTCACTCGCATTCATTTTTTGACCAACCAATGTTTTGACCAGCTGCTCGGTTCCTTGCTCCAGGATTACAGCTGGTCGGTGGCACCATTGAGCAGGTGGCACCATTGAGCAGGCAGCGAAGCGAAAGCCGATCGTCGTCTCTCATCCACCCGCTCCACCAAAATCGACTTTCGGGCGATGCCGGTATTCGCTAGGCTGGCTTTCAACCAATCGAGGCAAGACGTGGCTCCGAGCGGCGGAGGGAATCGTTTCAGGATGCTAGCCAGGGGTATCGGTATGGCGAGGGAGAGTCGGTTGTTGTGGTGTTTATTGGGCTGTTTGCTCGTCGTGTTGGGGTGTCGATCGACCGCGAAACGCAGTCCGGACATCGCTTCAGAGCTCGCAACTTCGGATCTCTCACCGTCCGATGGATCGGCAGCCCCGTGGGACACCCTTACTTTTTTCCACAAGCCTGAGTTTCAACAGGGAACCGGGCCGATCGATGCCGGTGACGTCCCTGAATTTACCGCGACCGATTCCGGATTGAGGTATCGCATTCTGAGAAGTTCCGGCGGCAAGAAACCCACTGCTGAGAACACCGTGGCGGTCAACTATCGCGGGTGGCTCAATAGCGGCAAAGTCTTCGACAGCTCTTACGAGCGAGGTGAACCGACGACTTTTCCTTTGCGAAATGTCATCGCCGGTTGGACCGAAGGACTGCAACTCGTCGGCGAGGGGGGGATGATCGAATTGTGGATTCCTTCAAAGCTGGGGTACGGCAAAGGCGGTTCCCCTGGCTCTATCCCTCCTCATTCACACCTTCATTTCGTCGTCGAACTCATTCACATTCAATAGTCACTGGATGCCTCTGTCGATAGCTTGTAAACGCCGAGCCCAACGGCAACGACACCACGCAGCATCGAAAGAGACTCCAGCGATTGCTACATCTGTTCGTACATGGCGTCGACATCCACCATCGTCGCCTCGGCGATGATGGTCGCGTAGACCGCCATCGCTGCCGTGGCGATCACTTCCAATGTCTGTTCGTTGTCGAGACCGTGGCGTGTGAGGCTGGCGAAATCTTCGTGGTTTAGTCGCTCGGGTGCGTCGCCACATTTGATGGCGAATAGAAGAATGTCGCGCGTGTGATCGGGGATCTCGAGAACGTCGTCGGTGAGCCCTTCCATCACGGCCCGAATCGTGTTGTCATCGACTCCCAAGATTCGGCAACACGCGGCATGTGCCTCCTTGCAATACTCGCACTCCCGCTTCACAGCGATGGCCACGAAGATCAGTTCCTTCGTGGACCTCGGAAGGCGACCCTGCAGAAGAACGTGCTTCAGTAGGCCCCAGGTGCCGGCCAGCATCGAGTGTGACGCGCCCAGCATGCGGACGAAGTTGGGGACGCCGGGAAACCGCATCTCCCGCTGAAAGTCGCGATAGATCTCCGTCACTTCGTCCGGCGCGTCGGTCTCATGGATCAGCGGGAAGCGTGGCATCGCTCTCTCTCTCCGTGCTCGAACAGAAAATGGTCTCAAGGCTCGCAATCGGTTAAGGTGCCCGAGACTTACCGTGGTTCTGCATTGTACCGCCGCCGCCCCAGGCATACAGCCTGCACCGACCCAGAGGGAGAGCCCCGAATTCAGGATTCCTTTTATTCGCCCCCCACAGTCGGAAAGACGACAACGCGGTGGTTCGCAAAGCAAGCATCACGAGCGAATCAAATCGAAACGGTTCAATGCCACGCCGATCAGTTCGGAGCTACTCCTGTGGCCGCTGCCGAACGAAGGAGCGTTGATAGACCGTCGGATCCTTCCAGCCCGGCCACTCGATGGATTCTGTCCACGAATCATCGCTTACCGTCACGATGAACGTCATTCCGGCGAACAGGGTTTTCTTTCCTTCAATGGGAATCTCCAGCCGATTTCCGTCAATCAGTTTCGCGCGGAAGACGCGTTTGTCGCCGGTGGAGTCTGTGTGAGTCAGCAAGTAACCGTGTGACTGAAGGTCGTACACGATGTGGATGGGGGGGCCTTTTCCGAGGACCGATTTGATTGACACTGTCAGCGACAGTCCGTCAGGTTGCCTGGAGATCGTCCGTGTTTCCGGAGCCGGTGGAGCATTTTCGGGATCGATGGACTTCCAGCTGCCAACGAGGAACTCAAGCATCTTGATCGCTTCGCCTTGCAGTTTGTCAGACACTTCCTTCTGCGTTTTAATTTCCTCCATGGCGTTGTTTGTCGTCTGGCACAGAAACGGGCTGCTACTCTTGTTCTCGATGAGATCAATGTCGGTCGTCTCGACGGACTCCAGCAAAACTGGATCGGCTGGGTACGTGCAGTCCGATAACCAGAGGAGAGACAGTAAACAGGGGAGGAGCGGTTGGCATTTCATTTGATCGATTGGAGCAGAGCAATTGTCTCGGTGCAAATGTTGGGGTGCTACCCACCGACAAATTCTCTCGAGACGCCCCTTGTGCTATCTGTGCCGATCTCTGCCGACCGCAGTGTTTGAGATGTGTTCGTCGCAATGGACAGATGGTACGAGACGCAGGGTCCAATCACCGGCGCGCAACCTTTTCTTGTCACCCATTTTCCTGTCGCCCATTTTCGTCGCCGCCCCTCTCCGTTTTTCTGCCCCTCATTTTTCTGCCATCTGCGGGCGCTGGTCCTGGGTGCCGATTCTGGATCACTCGCTAACGATTTTACTCGACACACTAAATCAACCCTGCCGCGATTCGGGCCGCACCCACGGCGGCTACTGACGAGTCGGCATTCAACACGGCTACAGCCAGGACGCGTGTGCGGATCTGCCTCCAGACATCGTTGGCTGCACCGCCTCCGGCGGTCGAAATCTGGTGCGCCGCCGGTGCGCCCAGTTCTTGCAACGCGGCGTAGCCGGCACGCTCGATCTCGGCGATGCTTTCGAACATTCCTTGCAAAATGACGGCGTCGTCTCGGGAATGCGGTGTAAACGCCGGTCCGAACGCTATTGCTGCTGATCCATTTTTTTCCGCTCACCAAGCGACGGAACGCGAAATTCTGGTTGAATTCACACGAATCACCAATCGATGGCGGATTTCGTTGGCCCGCAGTCATTAGACGGTTGTCACTCTAGCAATCGTAGCGTTAGTAACCCTTCAGGTCTCCAAACTCATGCATCTCCGCTTCTCGCTTTGTGCCGCCTTGCTTTGCACGCTCTCAGGATCCACCGCCATGGTCGCCAATGTTTCCGCAGACGATCCGTCAACTCTGTCTTCCCAACTCCAGGAGACGGCAGCCAACGCTTCCAAACGCTATCCTGCCGAAGTCCTTCAAACCTTCCAAGCCGGCATCGAAAGCGTGCGGGCCACCGGCATCGAAAAATCGGCCAAACAAGTCGGTGACAAGGCTGCCGATGCGACGCTGAAAGGCTGGGACGCCCAGCCGGTCACGCTCAGTGAGGTGTGGGGAAAGGATCCCGTCATTTTGATGTGGTATCGCGGAGGGTGGTGCCCTTACTGCAATCTGCAATTGCGAGCGATGCAGAAACAGCTCGCTGCGATTGAGGGGGCGGGGGCCAAACTGGTGGTGCTGACGCCGGAGCTTCCGGAAAACGCCAAGGAGACCGCCGAGGCCAATGAACTGGATATGCTTGTCCTGCATGATGCCAACAATCAGTTGGCCAAGAAGTTCGGCATTGTGTTTCAGTTGCCCGACGCCATCTTGCCGGTCTACCGAGACAAGCTGCAGCTTGCCAAACGCAACGGCAGCGATGCGATGGAGCTTCCGTTGGCCGCCACCTATGTCATCAACACCGAAGGCAAGATCACCTACGCATTTCTCGACGCAGACTACAAGAAGCGAGCCGAGCCTGCGGACGTGGTCGCCGCAGTCAAGCGACTGCGATCGTTCGAGTGATCAATCGTGCCACCCGGAAGATCCGCCGGGCATCGATCGGCAATGCGACCGCTGGCCAATCAGCCGAAGGCTGGCGGCAAGTGAATACGACTGACCGGGATGGCAGAAAAATGGTGGCCAAAAAGATCGGAGAGCCGGGAGAGGGAATGACAAGGAAATGGGTGACAAGAAGATGGCATACCCGAAGCGGGCATAAATAGGGCGAATCAGTCGCACGCAGTCGCGGTTCAGCTTCCAAGCCTCCGCCCGCCTATTTTCCTGTCACCCATTTTCTTGTCAGACTACTTCACCCCTCCGTCCTAGCCTACTGTTCTGCTATCTCAGGTGCCCCAAGCAGATCCGCCTCCCCATTCAACTCCTCCAGATGGGTGAACCAGGTGGGTGGCACCAATTGGCGATCCGCCCGTCCCCTTTGAACGTCTCCGACGCACTAAATCAACCCTGCCGCGATTCGCGCCGCACCCACGGCGGCTTCTGACGAGTCGGCGTTTAACACGGGCACAGCCAGGACGCGCGTGCGGATCTGGGTCCAGGCATCGTTGGCTGCACCGCCCCCGGCGGTCGAAATCTGGTGCACCTTCGGTGCGCCCAGTTCTTGCAACGCGGCGTAGCCGACACGCTCGATCTCGGCGATGCTTTCGAGCATTCCTTGCAAAAAGACGGCGTCGTCTTGGGGACGCGGTGTCAGTCGGGGGACGAGATTGGGGTCGGCGATCGGGAAGCGTTCGCCAGGCTTCGACAACGGATAGTAGTCCAAGCCGGTGGGCGTCGATGGATCAAGGTTGGATTGAAGCTCACTGAGTTGATCCGGGGTGAAGAAGTCCAAAAGCACGCCGCCCCCGCTGTTGGAGGCGCCGCCTGGTAGCCACATGTCCCCGATTCGATGGCTGTAAATACCGCGACTTGGATCAAAGACCGGTTGATCCGACAATAATTTGATGGCGAGCGTCGTGCCGAGCGACGTAACGCCTTCGCCTCGCTGGCAGGCACCGGATGCTAAGAACGCCGCATTGCTGTCTGTAGTGCCAGCGACAACGCTTACGTCGTGTGCGAATCCGAATTGTTTGCACACCGCATCGGAAATGGTGCCAAAACGATCGCCGACGGGATGGACATGCGGAAGTGAACGGGTGGGGATACCGCAATCAGCGATCCAATCGGGCCACCTGCGATGGACCACGTCGTAACCCATCTTCAACACGTTCGTTTCATCCGATAGCCCACCGCCTTGAACTTGACTGCCGCCCAAAAATTTTGCCGCGATCCAGTCGGCTTGGTGAAAGATGAAACGGGCGGGCCGGAATGTGTTCAGCTTCTGCAGAAACATCAGTCGTGCCAACGCCGATCCTGGCCCATTGGCGATCGAGTCCGGCGGAGCGTGCGCGGCGATGATCTTCGCTTCCCGATTGAATCCGGCGGAGTTGTAGAGATATCCGGGAGACACGGGGGTGAGGCTTTCGTCAGCAAGCAACAAGGTGCCTGATGTTCCAGCGACGCTCAACGCGCGAACGTCTCCGAGGTTTCTGTCACCCAGTTTCAATCGTTTCGCGAGATCGGAAAGGCAATCGCACGCCGCGATCCACCAGAGGTCAGGATCCTGACAGGGACGTGAATCGATTTCGATAGGCTTTGGCAGGCCAGCGATGGCGGTCGCGATTGGTTCACCCCTTTGGGTGATCACCGTCGATCGCACACCGGACGTCCCGATGTCGATACCGAGAAAAAGATCATCATTGGTTGGCATGGGCATCTCCTGCTGTCGATTCGCCAATACCGGGCGATACGTTTCTCGCGTCCCGAGTATAACAACTCGGCGTCGGTGCCTTGCTCAATTGGATCGAAGGCAGACTCCGTTCAAACACACGGCAAGGCTGGGAAGTCCGATAGCGGTTTCCTCAAGCGAGGCACTCAAGACAAAACGTAGGCGGGTTGACTCCCGCGCGTGCAGAGAGCCTGTCGAGGACTCGCTGCCGTTCATGATCTTCGCTGGCTTCGCCAAAATCGTTTCGGTGAACACCGCTGCGAACAAGTGCCGACCCGAATCCAATATTTTGTGCGCCACCGATATCATGTTCCAGGCTATCGCCGACCATCAAAAAACGATGGGGTTGGACGTCGGGGTACGCCCGTTGGACTGCGTTGTAGATCGCGACGTGTGGCTTCCCATACCAGATGACTTCTCCGCCCATCGCGCTAAACCGATCGGCCAGATGCCCCGGCGAAATAATCAATCCACCGGCGCGCGGCGATGACTTGTCGGGGTTGGAGCAGACCACGGGAATTCCGTCCGCGATCGCTCTGTCAAACACATCGTCATAATCATCTTCTCGGGCGTCCTCGGAAAGTCCCATCAGCAAGATTGCATCGACGCTGTCATCCAAGGTGTCTCGCAACTCAATCGAGTCACATCCGGCACTCCAGTCGATCGCATCCTGGAACGTCGCGCAAATCGGGAACCACGTCTTGGGGACCAAGCCGTGCACCGTCAGGCGGCCATGTTGGAGGTCGTCCCACAGCGCTTCGCCGGACGTCGCCACTTCGCCAATGCAACGCATCGGCAAGCCGATTCGCTGCATGCGGGCACGGTTCAATTCAGAGCGTTTTCCTGAATTCGAGACGACAATCATCTGCTTGCCGTGATCGGCCAGCATCCCGATCGCTTCGATCGCGTGTGGATAAGGCGTCGTGCCATCATGCAACACGCCCCATTGATCGAGGACGGCGACATCGAAATCGGCCAAGACTTCCTGGAGTGAGTTAATGAATCGCGTCATGTGCGATGCCAATCAGGTGGAGAGTTCGGAGCAATGATCAACTCACCAGCTCGGACGCACAAGCCCCCGCAGAGGCCGGGTTTCGATTTGGTGCCACCCACCGTCCACGCCGTACGGGGACGCAGGATCGGACCACCTGAGCACAACAGTTTCTTGTCACCCATTTTCCTGTCGCCCCTTCTCGCCGCCGCTCCCTCTCGTCTTTCTGCCCCCCCTTTTTCTGCCATCTGCAGGGCGCAAGATCTGAATATGGTGCCGTTTCGGTGTCACCCACCAACAAACCGACCCACCAACAAACGGAGCGTGCAGTGCAGCCTGGATCCAGGTCGACAAAATGGCCGCTGACAGCGAATATTCAAATGCTCGTCCTCACGCGGAAAGCGGCTGCGAAAAATTTGATTGACCTGTGCGGGGGTCCAGCGTAGATTGGTAAATAGAGTACTCGTTTCCTGTGATTCTTCCTCGACTGATGAGGTAGCTAATGCAGAACATCCATCCATATTTGTGAGTGCGCCAGTCTCCGATTCTTCAGGAGGCATGTGGTGTCCAGGCAACGATTCGACTTTGACTTCGTTCTGCGTTGTTGTGACTCTGTATCCCGCTCGACTTCCTGAAGCGGCGGTGATGCGGGTTCCGCCCGGAAGGGCATGGCATCAACGAACCAGAGTGATTTGTGGTCGTGGGCATTGCGGTGTGCTCAAAGCTCTTCGAGGCTCTCGCCCTCTGTCTGCGGCGAGGGCCTCTTTTAGTTTGGCTGGTTCGTAAAGCTCGGTCGATCCAGGGGGGGATCACCGGCTGCGGTCAAGACCGCGGGGCAAGCCAGCACCTGAGCGTGCCAAGATGTTTGGGTACGCGGAGACGCATTCCCAGGGCTGACGAGGCGACTGACATTGTTGCGATGACGACACGTTACGTTCCCGGCAGGGGAGAATCTTCTGCGTCGAAGGATCCTGCTCAAGAAAGGATGTCGTAGACAACGTGTCCGTGGACATCGGTTAGCCTGTAGTGGACGAGGTCACGAGTCCTTTGCCGCGGTTTTTCGCAACAGGGACTCGTAACCTCGTCCACTACGGCGGGTACAGACTTATCGGCCGCTCGTTTTCATGTGAGTGTTCGTTTTCCTGGCTTGCATCAATCTTGTTTGTCTTTGGTTTTGGTGTATTCCGTTGGCAGCGTGGCGACCCAGGCTTTGACCTTCGCGGACAACTGTTTCACGATCTCAGGATATTCCGTGGCGACGTTGTTGCTTTCGCTGGGGTCGATCGACAGGTCGTAGAGTTCCGGTTCGCCGCGTTGTTTGCGGGGCAGATGGAGTTTCCATTTCCCATCTCGGATGGCAGGCGTGCTGCCGGTGGAACTGGTTTTCCAGAACAGTGGCATTGTTCGCTGGCGTTTTCCGCCCAGCCAGATATCGGACATGTCCTCGCCATCAAGTTGAACGGGCAGTTCCTCCACACCCACAATCGAACTCAGAGTCGGCAACCAGTCGATGAAGGAACCGACGTTGGTCGAATCCACTCGGCCCGCTTGAATATTTTCCGGCCAACGGATGATGAACGGCACACGCGTTCCGCCCTCGTATTGCTCGTGCTTGCCACCACGAAACTGGCCCGCGTAACCGAGCATGTTGTTCGAATACTCGCGGGCGCCGTTCTTGCCCAGTATCACGGGTGCCGGCCCGTGGTCACTGGAAAACACGACGATGGTTTTGTCCCGCAACCCAAGTTCGTCCAGCGTCTTCAACAGACGATCCACGTTGCGATCGATCTGGTAGACGTCGCCGAGGTATTGCTGCATGGATTCATCGAGGTCGCCACCGATTTTCACGCACTCATCGAACTTGTGCTGCATGGTCGGCGAGAAGTCGTTCCGGTCGACGCTGACATCGTTGAACTCAGCGGCCAGTCCGTCAGCTGTATTGACAGGGAAGTGTGTCGCGTGTCCCCAAACGTTGACGTAGAAGGGCCCGTCCTTGTTTTCGCGAATGAAGTCGATCGCGGCCGCATACACGTCGTCATCACGCCCGGTGTCACCGGTGGTCTTGTCGCGGCTCTTGCCGATGACTTGTACTGTGTCGATGCCGTACGTGCCGTCCGCATCATCCGGACCCATATGCCACTTGCCGAAGTGGCCTGTCCGATAGCCGCGTTTCTTCAGCAATTCGGTGATCGTCACACGTTCGCCGAAGCCAAAATCGGCTGCATACTTCGGGAATCGAGCCGGGAACAGCCCCGTCATGAGTCCGGTGCGGCTAGGGTTACAGGTCACGCCCGTCACATAGAACTGCGTGAACCGCGTTCCTTCTTTAGCCAGTTGATCAAGCGCGGGCGTCTTCGCGTAAGGATGCCCGTAGCAGCCGAGGTCGCCGTAACCAAGATCATCAGCGAACATGAAGACGATGTTCGGCGGCCGCTGGGCCGTTGACTGGCCGTGCGATAGGATGACGGTCACGCAAAAGATAGTCACTGCGAGAAATGTTGGTTTCATTTGTTGCTCAATCTCTCTTCGGCTGTACCTGCATAGGCTCCGCAGCGCAGGATCGTCGGTATCTGGAAGGTTAGTTCTTGTCCACTACGGATTGAATGAGAACAGGACTCGTGACCTCGTCCACTACGGATTGAATGTCATCTGTCGCACGCCTTTAACGTCCTTTTTTCGTTTGCGGTTGCTTCGTTGCGGGGTCGG
This sequence comes from Rhodopirellula sp. SM50, assembly GCF_002289565.1. Lineage (GTDB taxonomy): Bacteria > Planctomycetota > Planctomycetia > Pirellulales > Pirellulaceae > Stieleria. Next base: position 33,063 of record NZ_NTFY01000005.1, read on the forward strand.
TGTAAGGCAAGTACTTCGGATGAGGAACGTAATTACCGGCACCTTTCTCCCAGCGGAACGTTTCGCCCTCGACGACCAGATCACGCCTCGCGTTCAGCTTGGGTTCTGGATCGGCGAATTCAGTTGGTGCTGAAGTTCGAAGCGTGACGATGACGTCTGCGTACTTCGGGTCGGACGCCAGGTTGTTCCACTCGTGCGGATCGTCTTTGACGTTGTACAGTTCCTGGTTCTGGTCGTCGTAATGGATGTAACGCCAGTCACTATTCATGACCGCGTATTCACCTGGGTCCATGTAGGGCAGATACACCGTTCGGTCGTCGGCTTCGGCGGGCTGCTTGAGTGTCGCTGCCAGCGAAACGCCTTCCAGCTTCTGATGCGGTGTCGGCAAGTTGCATTTTTCAATCAGCGTCGGATAGATGTCGATCAGGCTGGCCGTCACGTCCGTTCGAGCACCTTTGGCCACGCCGGGGCCGGCCCACACAAACGGCACATTGGAAGTCCGTTCCCACAACGTGTGTTTGCCCCACTGGCCTTTTTCGCCGAGGTGGTAACCGTGATCGCTCCACAGCACGACGATGGTATTGTCGGCATAGGGGCTCGCTTTGAGTGCATCCAAAATCCGTCCCACCATCGCGTCGGCGTAGCTGGTGCAGGCAAGGTATCCGTGCAGAGCGTCTTTCCAGGCACCCATCGCCACGAGCTTGTCGTAGTGAAAGGCTTTGCGATTCTGGCGTTGCTTACGAATCTTGTCCGGCAGGTCGTCCAGGTCATCTTCTTTGAACGCCGGAGTCTCGATGGCATCTCGCTCGTGCAAATCAAAATACTTTTGCGGGCAGTAGTTGGGGTAATGAGGAGCATAGAAGCCGCAGGCTAGAAAGAACGGCTTGTCGTGCTTTCGTCCCAGTTGTTCGACGGCCCAGTTGGCACGTATCGTGTCGGCCATCTCCTCTTCCTGGTCGTCCGGAATTGCTCCCCATTCCAGGAACAGTCCGCCTGTGATCTCTTTGCCTTGGTTGTAGATGCTGGCCGGAAAGGGCTGTGGCACCGGCGTGTCGCTGCTCCACGATTCCAATGCCCAACCGCCTTCACGCTGGAACTGATTTCGCAGAAAAAACTTTGTCCACCCACGCTGGTCGATCGCTCCAGCGGGATGATGAAACAGCTTGCCGGCCCCAAGGGTCGAATAACCCGCGTTGGCGAAGCTCATTTGCAGTGATTCTATCTCCGGATGATGCACAAAGTAATTCGGAGTCTCGTAGCATCCGGTCGTCGACGCGTACTGGCCGGAAAAGATTGCCGCCCGACTGGGAGCACAAAATACGCCGGCGGTGTGTGCATTGGTAAAGCACACGCCACGAGCGGCAAGCCGATCGATGTTGGGTGTGATCGCACCCGGACGCGACTCAAGACAGCCGACGAAATCGTTCATGTCGTCAACAGCCAGGAACACGACATTGGGTCGGGTGTCAGCTGCAGGCAGATGGGCAACGTAGCTTGCGAGAAAAACGATGCTGAAAAGGAATCGCGTCGGTCGGTTCATGCGTTTTCTTTGTGTGGAGGGGATTGAACTTTTAGTAGTGGAAGAGCAAAAAGGGGAAAGGGGTGTTATTGATCAAGGGGTGTTATGATCCAGGTTTCGTGTCCCGCACTTCATTTTCTTGTCATCAATTTTCTTGTCGCCCCACTACCCACCGCTCCCATTTTTCTGCCCTCGATTTTTCTGCCATCTCTGCCGTTCCCTGGCGTCGGATCACCCGGTTCCAAGATCCCGATGGAAACCGGCCAGCGTGTTACGCTACGGGAGTTCGCGACCCAAGCATCGTCGAAAGTCGATCGTGAATCTGCAGTCGCCGCAAATCGCCAACTCCACACTCTCTTCGATCGATATCGAGACATACCTGCCCTGGTCATTGAGTTTCAGCAGATCGACCGACGCGTTGTCCGGATCGGCGATCAGATACCAGGGAACTCCTTCGTTCTCGTAAAGATCCCGCTTGTGATTCAAGTCTCGCTCTCGGGTTGTCGCCGAGAGGACTTCGACCACGATCGCCGGTGCGGATTCGATGTGGCCATCTGGAGGCTCGCCACAGATGACGGATGCGTCGGGGCGAACGACCGTGTCTTCGGCAACAATCCAGTCTATTTCGGCGAGTACCGATGCGTTGCAACCGGCCGAATCAATCCCGTTGGTCAGCGCCGTCACCAACCGCGCCAGCATGCCACCGTGTCGACCAAAGGGACTGGGCGTCATCGCCACCGCAGTTCCACTCCACAACTCCCAGTCACCTTCCCAATGACGGTAGTCATCAACGGTGTAGTGCGGGGTGTAACGGGGGACGGAACTCATGCGTCAGCGCTCGGGGCAGCGGTCGATCATTGGGAAATCGTGGGAGGTGTCTCTCAACGATTGTAACACCGCCGGACTCGAAACATTTTCGGTGGTGCGCTATCGCGACGACCGGCTACTGGCTTTCACCCCTTCTGGGGTGATGCAAGCAACTGAGGAGCCTTGCCGGTTATTCCGATTGATCCGCTCGTTCGGAATATTCTTGCCCGGCAGGCCGGACAAGGAGTTGCAGGAAGCGGCCGCAGAAACCGGTGACGAGAATGTCTGAATACGTCTACGTCGAAAAGCCCTTCCTGGATCAATTGGCGGCGCTGGACTGGGACGTGCCCGACCAGGGGCCGGCATCCCGCTGGATCCCACCACAAGCGGTCGCACCGGTTTTCGATTGAGTCGCACGCGGCCGCGGAGCAGATTCCTGGCATCCAGCTCTCCCCATATTTTCTTGTCACCCCTTCTTCCACAGCCCCACTCATTTTTCTGCCATCTACAGGAGCCCCACGCAGACACGCCTCCCCATTCAGGTTCTCTATAGCGCGTGTCGTCGAAACTGACGCGGACGCATCGAACGGGACCAGACACACAACGACAAAACCCCGTCAAGCACTAGGTCTGACGGGGTTTTCGGGTAGTCGGGATGACAAGATTCGAACTTGCGACCTCTGCACCCCCAGTGCAGCGCTCTAACCAGGCTGAGCCACATCCCGCTTCGGTGCGATAGGGTAACGAAGACTGTTTTTGTTTTCTAGTCCGGAAAGAACGGCTGCGGGGGCACTTTTTCTTGTGCGGTCGACCCCATAGGCATCAAGTGAAGCGATCCGTTCAGCAACGAAGTTGTAGTCACCCTCCCTCTGGGAGGGTCGTGGAGGAGTGTGCGCTCGGAGCGGGGAGGGTTGTTGCAACGCCAAAGTTGCTAGCCACGATGGAGCATCAATGCCGGAAGCCCTCCCCTTATAGCATCTCCCCTGTGCTCGGCGTTGAGCGTCTTTGCCACGGCGCAGCCCTCCCCCCAGCGCAGCTGTGGCAATGCGGAATCTCAACGCCGCGCAATTATTATTTGAAGCGGTAGCCAGCGGAGTGCTACGGATTCCTCCCCTCGCCGTGTGACGGCTTAGCGAGACTTCCGAGCACTCCGCTTCGCTTCATCCCAAAACGGATCACTCAGATGCAGCTTAGCGGGCTCTCTATAAGGTTTCCGCCGGGATGAGGCTTGACTACCAATCACGCAAGCTTTTCAACTCGGTGAGACTCCAGCATGAATGACAAACCAACCACACTCAACCAACCTACCGCACTTTTCATCGGAATCGATTGGGCCGATCAGAAGCACGATTGCCACATTATCGATCCGGCCGGAAAAGAAATGGCAATGGAGCTACCCCATACCCCCGAATCGATCAACGAATGGATTGCCAAAATGACCGAAAAGGCGGGGGGCGGAAAAATCGCGATCATGCTCGAGCAGTCCAAGGGGCCTCTGATCCATGCATTGATGTTCCACGCAAATATCGCTCTCTACCCGATTAATCCGAAGCAACTCGCTCGCTATCGAGAAAGCTATCCTGGTGGCGACGGCAAGTCTGATCCTACCGATGCGATGTATTTGGCCAGGATGCTTGGCGAGCGAATTGATACGCTGAAGGCCTGGCTTGCCGATGATGAGCAGACACGCCTGTTGAACCGACTTTGTGAGCAACGACGATTCATCGTTGGCAATCAAACGAAACAGCGGCAGCAGCTCATCGCGGCGTTAAAGCAGTATTTCCCGCTCGTTTTGGCACTATTTGGCAAGTCTCACGAGCTTCACTTGCTTTTGGCGATTGTGCAGCGGTGGCCTGACCCACGACAGCTTCGCCGTGCCGACCGCAGGTTGATCGATCGAGTTCTGCGTGAACACGGCATACGAAACCAGGAGCGACGGACAGAACTTCTCGCTGCGATACGCAGCTCAACGTTGCTTTGTGACGATTCGGCTTTGATTACCCCAATGGCAATGACTGTCAAGCATTTGGCTGCGCAAATCGATCAGTGCGTCAAGACAATTGAGCAGTTTGATCAACAGATTAGCGAGTCGTTCAAGGCGCACGCCGATTCCCATCTGTTCGCATCGCTTCGAGGAGCTGGCCCGGCGCTCGCACCGCGGCTACTTTGCGCTTTTGGCTCGCAACGTGATCGTTGGCGCGATGCCGACGAGTTGGCTTCTTTTAGCGGAATCGCACCGATCACGCGACAGAGCGGAAAGCAGCGACAAGTCCAGCGTCGCTATGCATGTCCGAAATACCTTCGACAAACATTCCACGAGTTTGTCTCCGCGGCCCGAACGTGGTGTCCCTGGACCAAAGCTCGCTACCAGATGCTTCGAGCCCAAGGAATGAAGCACCACGCGGCGATACGCAAGCTGGCGCGAAGTTGGATCCGGATCCTCTACCGAGTCTGGCAAACCCGAATCCCGTTCGACTGCGATCGCTACATCGAAACTCTTAAACACCGACTCCCCGGAATCATCCCCTACCTCGAAAATCCCTGAAAAAACCGGAGAAACCACTTGTCCAGAGCTCAGATGTCTCGCTGCGCTCGACCCTCCCTGCCAGGGAGGGTGGCCTCTAGCAAGCGTGTTCTTCAGGTTTCAAGCAGAAACCGGGACCTCGATGCGTCGCGTGTTGGGGGTCACTCGATCCAGCCGCCTCCGAGGACTCGGCTGCCGTGGTAGACGACGGCGGCTTGGCCGGGCGCGACGGCGTCGACGGGGGCGTCGAAGTGAACGGTGAATCGATCCGGCGATCCCGGGTCGACTTCGACCGAGGCCGGTTGGGGGGATCCGTTGTAGCGGATTTGGACCGCCAGCCCCTCGGCCCCAGGTTCGGACGTGGCCAGGCGGCTGAGCGATTCCGGCGAGACCAACCAGTTTGCGTCCCCGGCCGACAGCTGCCCGCACGCCAGCGATTCCTTCTCGCCGAGCACCACTTGATTGGTTTTGGGGTCGATCCGGATCACGAAGTGGGGTGTGCCCAGGGCGATCCCGAGGCCTTTTCGTTGGCCGACGGTAAACGCTTCGTAGCCGTCGTGCGAGCCGACGACCCGGCCGTCGGTGGTGACGAAGTCGCCGGCCGTGGTGCCGACCAGTTCGGGGCGACGCGCTTTGACAAAATCGCTGTGATGGCCTTGGGTGACAAAACAGATTTCCTGGCTATCGCGTTTCCCGGCGACGCCCAGCTGGAGGCTTTCGGCGATCTTGCGGATTTCGGTTTTTTCGTAATCGCCGACCGGCAACAACATTCGTGGTAAACGGCTCTTGCCAATTCCGAACAGCGCGTAAGACTGATCTTTGTGGCCGTCCAATCCGCGGTGCAACTGGCCGTCGATCATCCGGGCGTAGTGCCCGGTGGCGAGAAAGTCAGCTTCGACACCTGCGGCGTAGTCGAACAGGCGGCCGAACTTGATCCAATGATTGCATTTCACGCAAGGATTTGGTGTGCGTCCATTCAAGTAGTCATCGACAAAGTAATCGACGATGCGTCGGAAATCGGCTTGCAGATCCAATGCGTAGAAGGGGATGCCGAATTTAGCGGCGACGCGTTTCGCGTCGGCGGCGTCACTGGCGGTGCAGCAGCCCTGTTTGTGGTCGGCACGCCCGCTCGCCAGGCCCCCCAAGACGGGCAGCGACGGGGCTGAAGCCTGGCCCGCCGGGGCGGATGGCTCCGCGCCGCGTTCCACCTTGCAGACTTCGCTGGACTCCTCGCCGTGGCGCATGAACACGCCGATCACCTCGTGTCCGGCCTCAAGCAACAGATGCGCCGCCACACTCGAATCGACTCCCCCACTCATCGCCAGGACCACGCGTGCCATGTATAGTTTTCAACCTCTCTGGAAAGTCTTCTCAATGTCAAGTATTCGTCGTGATCGGCGAAAAGGATGTGATCACTGATGGACGCGGAACTGGTTCAGCGCAGTGAAAAAATCGAAAAACGCCTGAAACTGCTCGCCGAGTCTTTGGACCATCGCGGCAAGGCGGGGCAGATCAAAAAAATCGAAGCCAAGATGGGCCAGCCGGACTTTTGGGACGACAACGAGTCGGCTCAGAAAACGGTCGGCGAGCTCAAGGCCCTTAAAGCCATTGTCGGCCCGATGAACGAATTGTCCAGCAGCGTCGAGGACTTAAGTGTCTTGATGGAGATGGCGGACGAGGACGAATCGGTTGCCGCCGAGGTCGGCCAGGAGCTTTCTCGCTTGGAAAATATTCTGGATGATTTGGAGCTGAAAGCCCTGCTCGATGGTCCCAACGACAGCGCCGGAGCGATTCTGACGATCAACGCCCGCGACGGTGGGACCGATGCCAACGATTGGGCCGACATCATGTTGCGGATGTACTCCGCCTGGGCGGTCAATCAAGACTACAAGATCCAATTGCTTGACCGGCACGAAAACGAAGAAGCCGGCATCAACAGCGCCTCGATCGCCATCCGTGGGCCGATGGCCTACGGCTACCTGAAAGGCGAGGAGGGCATGCACCGCTTGGTTCGCATCAGCCCCTTCAACAGTGAAGGCAAGCGGCAGACGAGTTTCGCTGCGGTCAGTGTCGCGCCCGAAATCGATGATTCCATTGAGGTCGAAATCGAAGAGAAGGACGTTCGGACCGACACCTTTCGCGCCAGCGGTGCCGGTGGCCAGCACGTCAACAAAACCGACAGCGCCATTCGTCTCACTCACATCCCCACCAATACGGTGGTGCAGTGCCAAAGCGAACGCAGTCAGCACCAGAACAAGGCCAACGCTTGGAAGATGCTCCGCGCCAAAATGGCCCGATTGGAAGAGGAGCGACGCGAAGCGGAAACGGCGGCGAAGTATGGCACCCAGGCGAGGACCGGTTTCGGCAGCCAGATTCGCAACTATTTCTTGCACCCCGACCAACGCGTCAAGGATGCCAGGACCGGACACTACGTCGGCAATTTCAACAGCGTCATCGACGGCAGCGAACTCCAAGGTTTCCTGGACGCCTTCTTGCGTTTGCGGGCGGGGGGAAAGACCGCGGTCACCGCCGATGAGGATTGAGTGATCGCCCGCGCGCCGTCAGCTTCATGACAGAACCCCACCAGGATGGTGTGGTCTTGTTCATCAAATTGATGGCTCGTCGGATCTAGGCTGTGAATTGATTGATGTTCCCCGCTGAATTTGCTCGACAGTCGGTGCCGGCCGGCTATAACGGAGTTGCAGACATCGTCAGCAGGGAGAACAGATCGAATCAATGAGCGGATGATCCCTCTCACTCTTTTGTTCATCATGAAGCAGCTCGCGACCGAAGGTTGCCATGGCAAGGAGCTTCATGACGAGGGGATCGACCGCCCAGTCTTATAAGAACTGGAGCTTGGCTATCATGGGCATGATTAGTCAAACCGAGCGGGCGGGTGACCTCGACAGGTCCGGCGGCGTTGAAGCCGACCCCCAAGTGATCAGCAGGGACGCATCGACAGAGGTCCACGGTAAACCGCTGGCGGTGTCCGAATCAGGCGCGGTGTCGGCTGCAGTCGCGGCGTTCGAGGCATCGCATCAGTTGCGGCTGGTGATCCGCGGGACGATCGCCGTCTTGTGTGTCGCGGCGGTGTTCTTGTTTCTCTACTTCCCGGATCACTCGGGTGTGGCGACGTTTCCGCTTCCGATGTTGGTGATCGCATTTGCCTTGCTGCGATTCGTTGCAAAGGTGCTTCATCTATTCATCGACACGGCCAGCCAGTCGGCGCGGGCTGGGTCATCGGCTGGGGCATCGCAGACCAAAGCGTCTCGTGCAACATCGCGAGCAACGGCATCGCACTGGACGGTTGCGCTGGCGGCGTCGGCATCGGACTATTTGTTCAAAGCTCTGTTCGCGTTCGTGTTGTCGATCACGGTCGTTGTGGGGGCGACCTATGAAATTCCGCTGCTCGGGATCGTGGCTGCACTGACGTTGCTGGTGGCGACTCTGGTGAACCGTCCGTGCCGCGGTTTGTTTCCCGATGCGTCGCAGGAAGAACGGCGCGAGCGAGTGAGACGTCAGACCCGCGAGTCCTTGGCCTGCGCGGCGCTGGAGTCGCAATACGTCCCGATGGCTACCTCTCGAAGACGCGAAATGCGGCGCGTCGACGGGCCGGCGGCCGCGCCGCAAAAGCCTCCGATTCAAGAGGCGGCAGAGGAAGAGGTCTACGTTGAATTCGATGAGATCGACGACGACGAGGATGCGTTTGAAGGAACCTATCAAGACGCATCTCTCGACGACGCTGCGGCACAACTGCGCGTGATCGCCGAACGAGTCGGTTGACGGCATGCTCACGCCGCCATGGCACCTTCGTGCAGCATCCGTTGCAAGCGATCCAGCGCCGCAAACATCTCATTCCATTGGCGGACGATATCCATCGTGGAGAGCACCGGCGCGTCCTCACGGTCGAAACCGAGTTCACTGACGCGGACGATCTCATCCATCACGCGAATCCCGCCGGTTACCGCCGACTCGGTTTTCGATTGAGCCGATTTACCGTCGGTGTCGTCGACCGGCAAAACTTGCTGCATGGCTTGATGGACCGCCCACAGCGCCGCCTTGCGAGACGATTCGGCTTGGACGGTGGTGCGAAGCGTTCCTGATTGGACGAAGTACTTGGTCATGGCGGTGTCTCCCGTTCGGCGGTGGTGGAAATCGGCCGAGTGACTGGTTTTGCTCGGCTACACCTTTCATCGCAGTTCCACTGACACATTCGGTCCGTCCGGCGACAGCGAGTTTTCGGACTGGTTGAGGTTCTCGCTTCTCGGCCGTCTGGCTGCTTCTGCGCGAGGGAGATCCCTAACATTGCCCTCTTCGCGTCCCCGGGACAACTTTGGATTTGCGTCCGTCCGGTGATGACATAGGGTTCGATCAGTTTACCAGTCCAATTCGCCGTAATTCCAGTCGCAGATAAAGGCAAACCGGTCGTGAGGCCGGGACGCAAAGCTATGGATCTCTTGAACGAAGAGACCGCCAAGCTACCCGTGATGCTGGGGCGTCAAGTGTGCTCCGAGTGTCAAATTATGAAATCCAATCAAATCGGGCGTCGGCGTGGTGCCGTCGCCGTACTTGTCGCGGTGTTGCTCGTCGTCGTCCTAGGGATGGTTGCGTGCGCCGTTGACCTGGGCGTACTGATGGTGGCGCAATCGGACCTCCAGCGGGCGGCCGACGCTGCCGCGCACGCTGCCGTCTTGGAATATCGCAGTGACGGCAATGCATATCGCATCATCACCGACACGCGACGCACTGCCAAGCAATACGTCGAGGACAATCCGGTGCTTGATCGCCAGGTGACCGTCCACCGGAACACGTTCAACGCCGATTTGGACGGTGACATCGTCGTGGGCAGGATCGATTTCAGTAATCCACGCGGCCCGATGACGTTTGACGATCCCGAACAATACAACGCGGTGCGTGTCAAAGTGAGCCAAACGGCGGACCGGAACGGGGAGGTCGGTCTATTCTTTGCAAATATCTTCGGCTATTCGAGCATGATGCTGCGTGCCGAGGCCACGGCAGCAATCATCAAGAACGTTGGCGGATTCAAGGTCCCTGGATCCGGTGCCAATGTCCCATTTCTGCCGATTACGATTGACGAAGACTATTGGGAGCGACAAGTACGTCAGGGGGCTGACCGATGGGGATACGACGCGATTAGCCAATCGATCGACGCCACACCCGACGGTATCCCAGAAGTCGTCTTGTTCCCGACGAGGACTTCCAGTTCGGGGAACTTTGGAACAGTCAACGTCGGTCAGTCCTCCAATTCCACCAAACATCTCGCCGGGCAAATTCGTGACGGACTTTCAAAATCCGACCTCGACTATCACGGCGGTTCGCTGGCGCTGGATGATTCCGGAGAATTGACCCTAAGCGGTGATCCCGGCTTGAGTGCCAGCGTGAAGGATGATCTCGAGTCCATTGCCGGGAAACCGGTCATCATTCCCATCTATCGTGACGTCTCGGGCAATGGCAACAATGCGAAGTTCGTGATCGTGAAGTTTGTCGGTGTCCGGATTGTCGCCGTCAATCTGACCGGCGGAAACAAGTATGTCAGCGTTCAGCCGGCCAACGTGACGTTCAAAGGCGTTGTTCAAGCGGCCCCCGGCGTCAGTGGGACCAGCCAAAACATTTACTCTCCGCCAGTGATCGTGCAATAAGGTTTGATTGAATGAACGCAATTCGAAGCAAACGAAAGGGGGCCGCCGCGGTGGAGTTCGCGTTGGTGGCGCCATTCTTGATCCTCTTGGTGTTAGGTATCATCGAGTTCGGTCGTGGGATGATGGTCCAGCAACTGCTGACCAACGCGTCGCGCGAGGGCGCTCGGGAGGCGGCCCTGCCCGATGCGACCGCCGATTCGGTCAAGCAAAAGGTCGTTGATTTTTTGTCCGATGCATCAGTCAGCGTCTCGCCGTCAGATGTGACGGTGGATCCAGACCCCAGTGCCGCGTTTGACAATGAGCAGATCACGGTGAAAGTGGAGGTCGGTTACAACGAGATCGGCTGGATCAACGGCTCGTTTTTAAACGGAGTGACACTCAGCGCAACGACCAGGATGCGGTCCGAGCGGTTGGATTGAGCAACGCAATTTCTTGCCCGTCGGATTGGTCCCGCGTGGCGTCTTTGGTGCAGTCAGTCAGGTTGGTGTGTGCGATATGGCGCACACGCTATTGAACTGCGCTTCTGTGGAGCACATTGTCTGCAGCGGGTGACAAGGGGGCGACTGGACAGATCTGCCGGCATTCTTCACATCGGTCGCGTCCGTTTGACTGTGAGCGTGACCGTTTCGGGAAACCAACGTCAGCAGCAGGCATGGTATTTGCGGCAGCTGAGCGGCACGCAGCACGAGTCGTGCTTGCACGAAAGACCGCCGTTCATCGGATCAGGTCTTTCCAACTCACGTGCCGGCGGCCGATCCGCCCAGCGTGCAGGGTCGCACCCCACATCATGCCCGCCATGTTTCCCATCAAAGAATCTCGCTTTCTCTCTGGCGATGTCAAGTTATTCCGTGTCGAAGCGCCTCGGATTGCCCGCAAGCGGCAGGCGGGGCAGTTTGTGATCGTCCGCATCCACGAGCACGGCGAGCGAATCCCGTTGACGATTGCCGACTCGGACGTCGAGCAGGGGACGATCACGATCATCGTTCAGGGTGTCGGCAAGACGACGCGACTGCTCAATCAGCTCGAAGCCGGCGATTCGATCTTGGACGTCGTCGGCCCCTTGGGCGAGCCGTCGGAGATCAAGGCGTTCGGCACGGTCGTCGTCATCGGGGGGGGCGTGGGGACAGCCATCGCCTACCCAACCGCGGTCGCGATGAAACAGGCCGGCAACCACGTGATCACGATCGTCGGTGCCCGCAATCAGTCGTTGTTGATTTTGGAAGAGGAGGTTCGAGCGACCAGCGACGAACTTTATTTGATGACCGACGACGGCAGTTACGGTGAACACGGCTTCGTCACACAAAAGTTGCAAGCGTTGATCGATCAGGGACGAACGATCGATCACGTGTTGGCGATCGGTCCGATCCCGATGATGCGGGCGGTCGCCGAGGTCACTCGCCCGCATCAGATTCCGACCATCGTCAGTTTGAATCCGATCATGGTCGATGGCACCGGCATGTGCGGCGGTTGTCGGGTGTACGTCGGCAAGGAATGCAAATTCGCCTGTGTCGATGGCCCGGAGTTTGACGCGCATCAAGTCGATTTCACCAATCTGATCCAGCGCAACAAGATGTACCGTGATCGCGAGCAGGAATCGTTGGAAGCATTCGAGGCCGATCCGACTGACGACCTGGAGGAAGCTCACCATTGCCACATGGAACAGAAGTTTCCGGAAGTCGGTCCACGGACGGTTTGAAGGTCAAAGGTCACACGTCAGACGTCATCCACGTACCATACAGATTCTGATCCATGGTTGATAAACTTCCTCCCAAGCAGCGCACCAAAATTCCTCGTCAGGCGATGCCCGAACAGGACGCTTGCCAACGGGCCCACAACTTCGAAGAAGTCAACTTGGGTTTGACCGAAGCGATCGCCCAGCGCGAGTCGCAGCGTTGTTTGACCTGTGCCGATCCGAAGTGCACGCACGGCTGTCCGGTGGGCGTGCAGATCCGTGAAGTCGTCGATTTGGTGCGCGAGGGTGAGTACCTGTCCGCAGCCGCCAAGCTGCGGGAGGACAACGTGTTGCCGGCGGTCACGGGCCGTGTTTGTCCCCAGGAGAACCAATGCGAAGGCGCTTGCGTGTTGGCCAGGCGTTTTAATTCGCTGGCGATCGGGCACATCGAACGATTTGTAGCCGATTACGAACGCCAGACGGGGCAAGTGGGACTTCCCGAACGCGCACTGCTGACGGGCAAGAAAGTTGCGATCGTCGGCAGCGGGCCGGCGGGATTGAGCTGCGCCGGCGACCTGTCGTTGAAAGGCCATGAGGTGACCGTGTTCGAGGCGCTTCACGAAATCGGCGGCGTGTTGATCTATGGCATCCCGGAGTTTCGTTTGCCCAAGGAGATTGTTCGGCAAGAAGTCGAGAACATGCGGGCGATGGGCATCGACTTTCAAACCAACGTCGTTATCGGCAAGACGGTCACCATCGACGAGCTGTTCAACGAAGAAGGCTACGATGCGGTGTTCATCGCCACCGGGGCGGGGCTGCCGAAGTTCATGAACATTCCCGGTGAGCAGTTGGCCGGCGTCTACTCGGCAAACGAGTTTTTGACGCGGGTGAACCTGATGAAGGCCTACGATCCCGATCAATACGATTCACCCATTTATGATTGTCGCGGCCGCAACGTGGCGATCGTCGGCGGCGGGAATACGGCGATGGATTCGGTTCGGTCGGCGTTGCGTCTGGGCGCAAAGAACGCCTACATCATCTATCGCCGCAGCGAGGAGGAGATGCCGGCCCGCGGCGAAGAGGTGCATCATGCCAAGGACGAAGGCGTGCAGTTCATGAACCTGCACAACCCGCTGGAGTTCGTCGGCAACGAGGAAGGCAACTTGACCGGAGTCAAGTTGGTCAAGATGGAACTCGGCGAAGCGGACGAATCGGGGCGTCGGCGTCCGGTCCCGATCGAAGGTTCTGAATTTGTGATGCCGATCGACATGGCGGTCGTCGCCATTGGCACCGGCGCCAATCCGTTGGTGCAGTCGACCACACCGGACATGGCGACCAACAAATGGGGCTACATCGTTGCCGATGAAGAGACGTTGCGGACCAACAAACGCGGCGTGTTCGCCGGCGGCGACATCGTCAGCGGTGCCGCCACGGTGATCTTGGCGATGGGGGCCGGTCGGGTGGCGGCGCGGTCGATGCACGAGTATTTGGAAACGGGACAGTGGTAGTCGTTTGGCACGCCGCGAGTACGATGGCCCTTCCGGGCCGTCGTTCGTTGGTCTCCCGACGACGACCTAGAAAGGACGTCGTCAACTCGTTCCAAGGCTCCGCCTTGGAACGCAAGGTCGGTGTGGCTCTGCCACACGTCGATGGCCGGTAGGAGGCGGGAGCCTCCGTAAGCATTGTGTTCCCAGGCGGAGCCCGGGAACAAGGAAAGGACGTCGTACACCGCAGCATTGAGGCGGTGCCCGGTCGCTGCGAAGCAGCGACTGGGCGCGGCTGAAGCCTGCACACCAACAATCAGACCCGTGCCATTGACACTCCTCCCTGGGAACACACGGTCGTCGATAGCGGTACGTCTGTAGATTGTCCCGATGGGAAAGGGTAAGATGACGGCGGGCGTCACTTCACTGAGAGCCGTCCAACGGCTGGGATGCGGACATCGTCGGTCTTGTTGTCGTTCCACTTTGGTTGCCGAGTGCAATTACCAGACATGGACTATCTATTTGTCTTTCTGTTCGTCGTGCTGGGGATCGCGATGGTACTTGGCGGTATCTTTGCGTCCTACCTGTTGGCACCGCGAAACCCGACCAAGGTGAAGCAGTCACCGTATGAATGTGGTGAGGAAACGATCGGATCGTCTTCGATCAATTTCAACGTCGCCTACTACTTGTTTGCGATCCTGTTTTTGGTGTTCGACGTTGAAGCGGCGTTCTTGTTTCCTTGGGCCGTGGTGCTTCGCGAACTCGGATTGATCGGGCTGATCGAGGTCGTGATGTTTGTGCTTGTTCTGGTCGTCGGCCTGGCATATGCCTGGAAAAAGGGGGTTCTGGAATGGGAATCGTAACGGACAAGCTTCCCGGTGCATTGGAAAAGGTGCCCGGCGGCAACGTCTTGGTGACCCGGTTTGACGAGATCATCAACTGGGCCCGAGCCAGCAGCCTGTGGCCATTGACGTTTGGCACCAGTTGCTGTGCGATCGAGATGTTGATGGCCACGGGAGGACCGCGACACGATTTGGCTCGATTTGGTGCCGAGGTCGCGCGGCCGTCTCCGCGTCAGGCCGACTTGTTGATTCTGGCGGGCACGATCGTCAAACGGATGGCTCCGCGGCTGCGGACGTTGTACGAGCAGATGGCGGAGCCGAGGTACGTGATCGCGACGGGCGCCTGCACGATTTCCGGCGGCCCGTTCATCTATCATTCCTACACGACCGTGCGGGGGGCCGACGAGATCATTCCCGTCGACGTTTACGTTCCCGGTTGTCCCCCGCGTCCCGAGCAATTGTTCCATGGCTTGTTGACATTGCAGAAAATGATCAAGGAAGGCGAAACGATTCGCGAGCCCGGGGTTCGCCGCAAACCCGTCATCAGCGCGCTGCCCGAGGGGATCACGTTGGAAGATATCCAAGGGGAGATGAAGGAATTACTCGTCAAGGAGAACGAGGTCGACGTCCAGCATGCCGTCGACAAGCTCAAATGGCCGAGCGGATTGAACGAACGCAGTTCCGGCAACAGCGAGGCGAGCGAAAGCGGGGCTGGCAAAAGCGGGGCGGATGATGGAACGTGAAGCCCTGCAAGCGGCCGTTTGTGAACTCGACTCGGCCGTCAGCCCCTTGGACGCCAACGCCGACCGTGCGGCAGTCGTGGTCGAGGCGAGTGCCCTGCCCGCGATCGTTCGCCGTCTCCGCGACGAGCCCCGGTTTGCGTTTGCCCAATTGCTCGATCACGTGGCGGTCGATTGGATCGACCGGGGGCAGTTCGAGCTGATCTATCAACTCTACTCTTTCAAGCACAAACATTTCCTTTCCGTCAGCGTGTTTGTCCCGCGGGAGGATCCCCGCGTGCCGACGCTCTGTCGCGTGCACCCGGTGGCGGAGTGGCAGGAACGGGAAGTCTACGACCTGTTCGGCGTGTTGTACGACGATCATCCGGATCTCAGAAGGCTGTTCCTGGAAGATGATTGGGTCGGATTTCCCTTGCGCAAGGACTACCAAGACGACTTTATGCTCGACAGGCCAAGATGACCGTAGAAGTTTCGTCACTGAAGGAACTCGTGGAGCAGGCCAGCGGCGACGACCGTTCGCCGGACACCCAAGAGTATTTCGTCAACATGGGCCCCCAGCACCCGTCGACCCACGGCGTGTTGCGGCTGGTGTTGAAGTTGGACGGCGAAAGGGTGCTTCGATGTATCCCCGTGCTCGGTTACATCCACCGCAGCATCGAGAAGATCTCCGAGCACATGAACTACATGAACTGTGTCCATCTGACCGACCGGATGGATTACCTGTCGTCGATCATGAACAACTGGGCGGTGTCCAAGGCGGTTGAAGAAGCGGCGGGGATCGAGGTCAATTCACGGATTCAAACCATCCGCACGATCTTCGCCGAGCTGGAACGGATTCAGAGCCATCAATTGTGGTGGGGCGTGTTGGGGATGGATCTGGGGGCGTTCACGCCGTTCCTGTACGGGATCCGCGATCGCGAGGTCCTCAACGATGTGATGGAAGAGACGGTCGGTGCCCGGCTGACGATGAACTATGTGCTACCGGGCGGGTTGATGGCGGACATTCACCCGAATTTTGTCCATCGCGTCAAGGAATTTATCAAGTACTTCCGCCCCAAGTTGGACGAATACGATGACCTGTTGACCAACAACGTCATCATCCAAGAACGTCTTCGCAACGTCGGGATTCTATCGGCACAGACGGCGGTCCAATACGGGGCCACCGGACCGGTTCTGCGCGGGTCGGGCGTCGCGTTCGATTTGCGGAAAGACCACCCCTACGGCGTCTACGATCAGGCGGACTTTGAAGTTCCCGTCGGCACAATCGGTGACAGTTGGGACCGCTATTGGGTGCGGGTGGAGGAGATGCGCCAGTCGCTGAACATCGTCGAGCAGCTGCTTGACAACATTCCGCCGGGCGACTTTCTGGTCAAGAAATTGAATTCCAAGATCAAGATTCCGGAAGGTCGCTACTATAGCCAACTGGAAACGGCGCGAGGGGTCTTGGGCGTGTTCATCGCGTCGGACAAGAAGGACGAGCCGTATCGGTTGCACTATCGCTCTCCGAACTTCAACAACCTGTGGTGCCTGGAACCCATGATCAAGGGCGACTACATCGCTTCGTTGATCGGGGCCATGTCCTCTCTGGATCTGGTCATCCCAGACATCGATCGATAAGGAGAAACCCATCGCCGTGGCAGATGCTTTGTTGAATCCACTTTCGCTGACGCTGTCCGTTCAAACGAGCGAGGCGTTTGCCGCGCCGGCGATGTCGTTGGCCGACCGTGCCAGTCGGGCGTTGGAGTCGGGCGTCTGGGGCGCGGTGATGTACATCGTGATCGGGTTGGTCGCCGTGCTCACCGCGGTTTCCGTGTTGGGATTGGTGATGAGCTACATCGAGCGCAAGGTCGCCGGTCACTTTCAGTGTCGATTGGGGCCGATGCGGGTTGGTCCGCACGGCGTGCTTCAGTCGCTGGCCGATGGTATCAAGCTGTTGTTCAAAGAGGGGATCGAGCCCGGCGACGGCGACAAGGTGATCTTCATCGGCGCACCGATCTTCAGCATCACGGCGACGATCTTATTGTTGGCGATCGTCCCGCTGGCGCCGGGCATTCAGGTCGTCGACATGAATGTGGGGGTGGTCTACATCGCGGCGGTCAGCGGTTTGGGCGTGATGGGGATTTTGATGGGCGGCTGGAGCAGCAACAACAAGTGGTCGCTGTTGGGGGCGATGCGAGCGGGCGCGCAGATGATTTCCTACGAGGTCTCGCTGACGATCGCGCTGTTGGTGGTGGTGCTGTTTTCGGGCACCTTGAAGGTTTCGGAGATCATTGAAAGCCAACAACAAGGGTGGTGGATTTGGAGGGGCCATGGTGTCGCGATCGTCGCGTTTTGCCTGTACGTGATCGCGTCCACCGCGGAACTCAATCGGACGCCCTTCGATTTGCCCGAAGGCGAGAGCGAATTGACCGGCGGCTACCACACCGAATACAGCGGCTTGCGATTTTCGTTTTTCTTTCTCGCCGAATTCGCCAACCTGTTTGTTTTCTCGGCGCTGGCGGTGACCTTTTTCTTCGGCGGTTGGTTGCCGTTCCATGTCGGGAACTACGAGGGTTTCAACGCTGTGATGGATCTGTTGCCTCCGGTGATCTCGCCGATGTTTTGGTTCGGCAGCAAATGCGCGTTGTTGATTTTTGTCTTGATGTGGTTTCGCTGGACCTTTCCGCGACTTCGGATGGATCAATTGATGCGATTGGAGTGGAAGGTGCTGCTGCCGATCGGCTTTGTCAACCTGATCGTGGCGGCAACGATTGTGCTGACCGGATTGTATTTTTTCCCCTCCGCGACATGAATGACGTATAGCCATGGCGACGACGACACCGGACCCGACGGAAACCGACTGCCCACCGATGGATTTCGGCGATTTGAAATCCGAGTGTGTCGCACCGCGCCCGTCGATCATGGGGCAGAAACGTAGTCTGCGTTCGATTTTGTGGTTGTCGTTCAAGGGCATCTTGCGGGGCTTGCTGACCACGCTCAGCTATTTCCGTCGACCGTCAACGGTGGTCACGCAGCAGTACCCCGAGAACCGTGAGACACTGGAGATGTTCGAGCGATATCGTGGTCGACTGTCGTTGATCCACAACGAGGAAGGCGAGCACGGTTGCACCGCGTGCCAGATCTGTGAACGCCTTTGCCCGAACGCATCGATTATCATCACCAAGGACAAGAAGAACGAGGCGACCGGCAAGCCGGCGTTGGATCAATTTATCTGGCGACAGGACACGTGCACGTTCTGCAATATTTGTGTTCTCGTTTGTCCGTTCGACACGCTGGAAATGACCGGCGACTTTGAGTCGTCGGTGTACGACCGGCGTCTGCTGGTGTTCAACTTGAACGAATACGCCGGCCCGACCGCCGGACAACTTGACAAGCTCGAGGACGAAGAACTGGCCAAGGCGCAGATGAAGCCGATGAAAAAGTATCAGGGGCCGGTTCCGATGTGCGGCGGCGAAATGGATGGAATTCCCAAGTTGGACGTAGAGAAATCAACTGATGTATGACGGGACAGTCGCGACCCTTTTCTTCTACCTCTTTGCGGTCGCATCAATTGCGTTGGCGCTGGGGGTCGTGCTCGGACGGCGTCTGCTGCGATCGGCGGTTTGCCTGATCGGTGTGCTGGGATCGAGCGCCGGGCTGATCCTGGTGTTGGGATTCGAGTTTATCGCCGGGATTCAAGTGTTGGTCTTTATCGGGGGCATCGTCGTGCTGCTGCTGTTCGCGATCATGATGACCAGCGAAGGGCATACGTTTGAACAACGGCCCAACGCCGCCCGCCGTGTGATGGGAGGAATCGTGGCGACGGCGTTTTTTGTCGTCACGCTGTCGGTCTATTGGAACACGGACTTTCCGCTGGTTTCTAAGGAGGGTCTGGCCGTGTCCCATGAAGATGTCCACGCCATCGGCCGCAAGTTATTGAGCAATGAACGCGACGGATACATCGTGCCGTTCGAAGTGATTTCGTTGTTGCTGTTGGCCGCACTGATCGGCGGCATCGTGATCGCTCGCAAACATGATCCGGAAGATACCTAACAACGATTGCCGCTCAAAAACCTCCGCCGTCGGGCTTTCCCTATGTTTCCAACTCCAACGATCACGCATTGGCTGACGCTTTCGGCGCTGCTGTTTTCGATCGGTCTGTACGGCATTTTCACGCGACGCAATGCCGTCGGTGTGTTGTTGTCGATCGAATTGACGTTGAATTCGGCGATCCTCAATATCCTGATTTTTAATCGATTTGTCGCTTCGGACGATGTCGATGGTCAGGTGTTGGTGTTGTTCATCATTGCCGCCGCGGCGGCCGAGGCGGTGGTCGCGTTGGCGATCTTTGTGTCGTTCTACCGACACCGGCATACGTTGGACGTGACGCAGGCTAACCACATCTATGATCAGGGGAACCGTACGTCGTGACCGGATTTCTATTCGAAAACGCGTGGATGATCCCGGCCTTGCCGTTGATCTCCATCCTGTTGATCGGTTTGTTTGCCACCGGTTCGAACGCTCGTGCCGCAGGGATCATCGGTTCGGTCGCGATCGGTACGGCATTTCTGTTGACATGTGGGCTGGGGCTCTCGTACCTGAGTTCGGCCGCAGCGGGCGCTTCCGCGGTGACGTGGAGCATCGAGTGGCTGCGGTACCAAGATCATTTGGTCGTTTCAATGGGGACGCTGATCGATCCGATCTCGCTGTTGTTGCTGTTCGTCGTGACGAGCGTCAGCTTGCTGGTCCACGTTTATTCGATCGGTTACATGGCGGGCGACGAGGGGTATTCGAGGTACTTCGTGTTCCTCAGTCTGTTCACGTTCAGCATGTTGGGGTTGGTGCTGGCGCCGAATCTGTTGCAGATGTATGTGTTCTGGGAACTGGTCGGTGTGAGTTCCTTTTTGCTGATCGGGTTTTATTACACATTGCCGGAAGCGATCGCGGCGTCGAAGAAGGCGTTCATCGTCACCCGGTTTGCGGATCTATTTTTTCTGGCCGGGATTTTGGTGCTCGGTTTTTTCGTCCATCAGTTGGTCGTCGATCCGGCATGGGGCGGTGTCTCTGGCACCGCGGACCAATCGGCTGCCGCGACGCAGGCGTTGGATTTCGCGACGATCAATTCGGAGCGGGTGTTGGAGAATCTGAAGGGGCAGGCGGGGATTTTTGGGCTGGATCTGTTGACCGTCGCGATGTTGTTGGTGTTTATCGGTGCGGCGGGAAAAAGCGCGATGTTTCCGCTGCATGTTTGGTTGCCCGATGCGATGGCGGGGCCGACGCCCGTTTCGGCGCTGATTCATGCGGCGACGATGGTGGTCGCCGGCGTCTATCTGGTGGCCAGACTGTTTCCCGGATTTGCGGCTTCGGGAGATGCGCTCGACGTCGTCGCCGCCGTCGGTTGCTTCACGTGCCTGTTTGCCGCTTTGATCGCGTGCACGCAGAGGGACATCAAACGGGTGCTCGCGTTTTCGACCCTCAGCCAGATCGGTTACATGATGCTGGCGTTGGGCGTCGCGTCGGCGGAACACCCTGCCGGGCTGGGCGCAGCGATGTTTCACTTGTTCACGCACGCGTTCTTCAAGGCGCTGTTGTTCTTGGGGGCCGGTTCGGTGATTCACGCCGTCCACAGCAATGACGTGGCCGATCTGGGCGGGCTGCGAAAGAAGATGCCGTTGACCCATGCGACGTTCTTGATTGCCACGATCGCGATTGCCGGCGTGCCGCCGCTGGCCGGGTTCTTTTCCAAGGATGAAATCTTGGGTGCCGCCTTGGACGGGGAGCACCGTCTGGTTTTTGGAGTGGGCCTGTTCGTGGCTGCGTTGACCGCGTTTTACATGTTTCGTCTGTACATTTTGACGTTCCTGGGTGGACACAAATCCGACGGCGCGGCGAAGGCCCACGAATCTCCGCCGATCATGACGATTCCGCTGGTGGTGCTCGGGGTGATGTCCGTTTGCGGCGGCTGGATTGCCGTCTCGCAGTTCGTGTTGCCCGGCGTCGAACTCCACGCTCACCTGTTGGTGATGGGGTTATCGGTGGCGGCCGCGGTGGTCGGGATCGGGGCCGCATTTTGGCTATACGGTGGGCAGTCGAATCGGGCACAGACGATGGCTGAATCGATGGGCGGCATTTATCGTCTGGTGCAAAACAAGTTCTACATCGATGAAGTCTATCTGTTGGTGACGAAGATGATCTTTCGATTCATCGCGGCGCCGGCGGCTTGGTTCGATCGCCATGTGGTCGATGCGGCGATGAATTTGTCAGCGACGGTGGTGCGTTGGTTGGGGGCTCGGTTGAACGTTCTGCAAACCGGGCAGGTTCAGACATACGGGATTTGGATGATCAACGGGACGATTTTGGTCCTGTTGTTTTTGTGGCTCGTTCAACGATAGCGCTGTTGAGCAAGGAAAAAGGCTCGGATGAGTTGGTTAAGTCTGCTGATCTTGATTCCGTTTGCGACGGCGCTGGCCGTCGTGGCGACCCCCGATTCCAAATGGTATGTGCGCCGTTGGGTTGCGTTATTTGGCACGGGGGTGGTCCTGGCGCTGTCATTGGTGATGAGCCTGTCGTACATGCAGGCGGTGCAGCAGCGCGGCGGCGATGCATCGGTGTTGACGATTTCGCAGATGGAATTCGAGCAATCGATCCCCTGGTTCAAGAGCATGGGGATTGAGTACCACGTCGGCGTGGACGGGATCGCGATGGCGATGATCGTGTTGACGGCGATCATCATCTTCACCGGCGTGCTGGCCAGCTGGGAGGTCAAGGATCGGTCGCGTGAGTTTTACGCGTTTCTGTTGGTGTTGGTCACCGGCGTCTTCGGCGTGTTCATCAGCGTCGATCTGTTCCTGTTCTTTCTGTTCTACGAAGTCGCCGTGTTGCCGATGTATCTGTTGATCGGCGTGTGGGGGACGGGGCGGAAAGAGTATTCAGCGATGAAGTTGACGTTGATGTTGATGGTCGGCTCGGCGTTGGTCTTGGTTGGCATGCTGGCGCTGTACCACGCGGCCGGATCGCAGACGTTTGACTTGAACAAGTTGGCGATGGTCGATTATTCGCGTGACCTACAGCAGTGGGTGTTTCCCTGTGTATTTGTGGGGTTCGGCGTGTTGGGCGCGCTGTTCCCGTTTCACACTTGGTCGCCGGACGGCCATGCATCGGCGCCGACGGCTGTTTCGATGTTGCACGCCGGGGTACTGATGAAGTTAGGCGGATACGGCGTGTTGCGAGTCGCCGTGTACCTGATGCCCGAGGGGGCCAAACAGTGGGCGCTGTTCTTTTTGGTGCTGACGACGATCAACATCGTGTACGGTGCGTATGCGGCGGTCCGGCAAACCGATTTGAAGTATTTCACGGCCTATTCGTCGGTCAGCCATTGCGGCTTCGTCTTGTTCGGCCTTTGTTCCTTGAATTTGATGGGATTCAAAGGCGCCGTGATCCAGATGTTTAGCCACGGCATCATGACGGGGTTGTTTTTCGGGCTGATCGGAATGGTCTACGGCCGTTCCAAGACGCGAGACTTGACGAAGATGGGAGGGCTTTCCAAGCGGATCCCCTGGTTGGCGACCAGTTTTTACATCGCCGGGTTGGCGTCGCTGGGGCTGCCGGGGTTGTCCGGGTTTGTCGCCGAGTCGACCGTTTTTCTGGGAGGATTTTTCGGCAACCGCTGGGGCGATGCGACAACGATGCGGATCTGCACGTTGCTCGCCACGTCCTCGATTGTCGTCACGGCCGTTTACGTGTTGCGCGGCCTGAGCCGTGTGTTTCAAGGGCCGATGACCAAGTCAGAGTTCAACCAGATGCAGGATGCAACGATCCCCGAGAAACTGTGCACCGGCATTCTGGTCGCAACGCTGGCGATCGTTGGGATGTACCCGCCCGTGCTGATCGATCTGATTGAGCATGCGATCCTTCCGATCGCGAATCGTTTTTAAGACCTCCGGCGACACCACTCCACTTGATCCCATGTATATCCAACCGGAAATCATTGTCGTCGTCACAGCGTTCGCGGTGCTCGGCATGGAAATGTTTCTGCCGCCGCGGCATCGAGTCCTGGAGACGCCGGTGTGTTTGTTGGGGCTGAGCACCGCGCTGGCCGCTGTCGTTTATCTGATGATTCAAGGCGATGGCCAATTCCTGGACGGCCAGTTTCTCTTTGATGGCGTGGCCGGATGGTTCAAGGTCTCGTTCTTGTTGGCGGGGCTGTTGACGGTGTTGCTGTCGGCCGATCTGCTCAACGGACGGTTCAAGATTGTGGCGGGGCAGGAGCGTGTGTTGATTCATCGAGGCGAGTTTTACACGGTGGTTTTGTTCAATCTGGTCGGATCGATGTTTCTGATTTCGGCGACCAATCTGATCAATCTGTATGTCTGTCTGGAACTGGCGACGATTCCGCTGTTCGCCCTGGTCGCCTGGCGTCGCAACGACCCGTTGTCGTGCGAAGCCGGATTGAAGTATATCATTTTGGGCGCGACCTCGTCTGCGGTGGTGCTGTTCGGACTCGGTCTGCTGTACGGGCTATCCGGCTCGGTGGACCTGTTTACCATGGGCGACAACTTGATTTTTGGTCCGGCAACGAAGCTGGCGATTGCGATGGTGGTGGTCGGGGTCGGATTCAAGCTGACGCTCGTGCCGTTTCACATGTGGGCGGCCGACGTGTATCGCGGCGCGCCGCTGCCGGTGGCGGCGTACTTGTCGGTGGCATCCAAGGCGGCCGGATTGGCGTTCATGTTCCAGTTGTTCTACCGCGTGCTGGGGAATGTTCTGTTGGACGTCTCGATGGCGCTTGCGGTGTTGGCGGCGGTGACGATGACCTTGGGCAATCTGGTGGCCGTGGTGCAAACCAACGTCAAACGCTTCATGGCGTTTAGTGCGATTTCGCAGGCGGGTTATCTGATCATGGGGTTCTTGGCCCCCAGCGGCGCCCCGAGCATGGTGTATTACATGTTGGTCTACGTGGTCACCAACATGGTCGTGTTTGGTGTGTTGGTGTTCTATTTGAACGAAACCGGCCGCGAGGAAATCGAGGACTATCGCGGGTTGGCGGGAACGAATCCGTGGATCGCGTTGGTGATGATGCTGGGGCTGTTCAGCTTGGCCGGGATCCCGCCGCTGTCCGGGTTCGTCGGCAAGTTCTTTTTGTTCAGCGTGGCATCCAAGGCGGGGTTCCATTGGTTGGTCGCCGTGGCCGCGGTCAATTCGACCATTTCGCTGTACTATTACCTGCGGATCGTGCGGCAGATGTACATCGAACCGGGGTTTGGTGACGATCCACCGATTCGTGCGTCGGCGTCGATCGTCACGGCGCTAGCTGTTTCCACCGTGCTGATGGTGGTGCTGGGGATTGTGCCGTTTTTCTACGAAACGATTTACGAACAGACTCGCGATTGGATAGCAGTTGCGGAAGTCAGGTAAGGGCATTTCGGAACAATAAGTATCGGGAATTGAGTGTGGGATAGGCTTCCAGGCTCGTCGTTTTCGCCATGACAGGCTGGAAGCCTATCCCACTTCCTGTTCCGACGATCCTTAGGGGCGGGATGGCAGAATGATTCGGGGCAGAATGATGGGTTTCGCATCGCGTGCGGCAGAGCCGCACCGGCATGCGTTCCAAGGCGGAGCCTTGGAACGAGGGGGAACTGTTCTGTGATCCGTTTAGAACTTGGTTCCGTTGAGAACGGATCCGTTCTTGATGACGATCGAGATTCCGTCGCGGACTTGCAAGGGTTCGTCCTCGCCGAGTGAATCGACGTTTTCGGCATTCGTAATCGAGACGTCGGTTCCGACACGCGAGTTTTTGTCCAGGATTGCGCCGCTGATGACGCTGTTGTCGCCGATTCCGACGGGGATCTGGCCTGGGGGCAAGGTGTCGGGGTCTTCGATGTAATCGGCGCCCATGACGACGCTGTTTTTGATCGTGACGTTGTCCCCGATTTTGGTGCGAAGGCCGATCACGCTGTGCTCGATGGTGACGTTGTGTCCGATGTGGCACCCGTCGGCGATCAGGCTGCCACGGATGGTGACGTTGTCGCCGACGACCGTGGGCGGCAGAAAACGCGGGCGGCTGTAGATCGGGGCGTCGACGCTGCCGAGTTGGAATGGCGGCGACTTGCTGGCCAGCGAAAGGTTGGCTTCATAAAACGCGCGGATCGTTCCGATGTCTTCCCAGTAGCCGTCAAACAGGTGCACTTGGACTTTGCGATTGTCGATTGCCGCGGGAAAGACTTCTTTGCCGAAGTCCGAGTGGTCGTTGCCGTGCAACAGGTCCACCATGACCTCTTTCTTGAAGATATACAGGCCCATGCTGGCCAGGCAATCGCGTCCTTTGCTGGGAATTCCGCGGGCGTCAATCCAGGCGGGATCCATACGGACCTTGGCCAGTTCTTCTTCGGTTTGCGGTTTTTCGACGAACCCGGTCACGCGACCGTCGTCGTCGAGTTGCATGATCCCCAGTGCGGCGGCGTCTTTGCGGTCGACCGGGATTCCGGCGATGGTCGCGTCGGCTCCCGAATCGATGTGCGACTTCATCATGTCGCGAAAATCCATCCGATACAGTTGGTCGCCGGACAGGATCAGGATGTGTTCGATCTCGGGCTGGTCAATGTAACGCAGATTCTTACGAACGGCGTCGGCGGTTCCCTGGTACCAGTCGGTTCCGGCATCGACGGTTTGCTGTGCGGCCAACAGTTCAACGAAACCGCCGGTGAATTGATCGAAGCGATAGGTTTGACGGAGGTGGCGGTGCAGGCTGACCGAGAGGAATTGGGTCAACACGAAAACGCGCCGCAGTCCGCTGTTGATGCAGTTGGAAATCGGGATGTCGATCAGCCGGTACTTACCTGCCAGCGGGACCGCGGGTTTGGCACGAATCTTGGTCAGCGGAAAGAGTCGCGTTCCGCGACCACCGCCAAGAATCAGTGCGATCGTATTTTTTGACAGGTCCATCGGGTAGTCGGAGTGAGAAGTCATGACGATTGGGGAATAGGAAAGGGGGATGGGGTTCGACTGCAGATCATTGTTCCACCGTTCTAACGCACGCGACGGACGCGGGAAAGGTTCCAGCGGCTACCAATATTTTTCGAAATGAATCCTGCCGGGACCTTGGCCGTGGATTTCGTGACGAAAACCCGCCGCTTCGAGCAACGGCAACATGCCCGGCTTTTCGGGTGTGGGGGCTCCCGGCGGAACGTAACCGATCATGTCCGGGTTGCCACACAAAAAGACATGCGTGTTGGTTGGCGAAATGGGGTCGTCGGCGGCCGCGGCAAGTTGACCGCTGGTAAAAAATTCTTGGATGTATTGCTTGCCGACATAGCCGGGCAAACTGGGATCCAGGTTAATGTCTTCGCGAGTGGTGCAGGGCAGGTAGCGATAATTGGGAAATTGATCCATCAATGAACGATGTTGAGCGTGGTACGCCAAGTCGTGTCGGTAGCGGACACAGCAGGCATTGATGATGCGGCCGTGGTGTCCGGCATCGAGCAACGCCGCGGTCATGGCGTTGTGCGGGGCCTCTCCGGTTCCGGTCGACAGCATCAGGACGGTGGCGTCGGGCCGAATCTGACCGAGCGTGTACGTGCCGACAATTTTTTTTCCGATCGCGATCCGATCCCCCTTGCCCAGACAGAAAAGTCGTGGCGTCAGCGCCGGTGGGGCTTTGTCGGGGCTGTCCGCCGCCCGGACCAGGACGACGTAGAATTCCATGTAGTCGACCGCATCGATCGGTGCCAGCTGATTGTCGTCATCGAGCAGCGGGCAGGAGATCGAATAGGCGCGTTTGACCACACGGGTGAGTTTTTTTTCGGGCAGGTTTTCGTCCTGGGTGCCTTCCAGACGCGGTTCCCAGTTGCCGAGCCCGAGCGTGACGTATTGACCGGCTTGGAAAGACGGGACGCCGTCGTCGGGGCGGATTCGAAATCGAGTCAGATTCTCGTGGCAATCGATTCGATCGACGATGGTCGCGTTGTAATGCCGCTTTCGCAGCGCGTCGAAGTCCATTTCTGATGAGTTTCCCGAGTCCGGCACGTGTTTCTCCGAGGGTGCGATGCAGGGGCTGCAAATTCGCAAACCCTGAAAAAATGCCGCAGTATTCAAACCGCTCTCGCAATATACTGAACTCTTGGGCCCTGCGTCGCCCAGCGCCCCGCGTTCCTGTTTCGCCTCCTCAAAGTCGTGAGACTTTTCAAAATGCCACTCAGCATCGATTTTCGCCGCCACGCCAAGGTTGCGCCCCGACGCGCGATCGTTTGGCCCGGAATCGCAGCCCTTTTCACCGTCTCCAGCGGATTGATCGGTTCCACCAGCCCCGGCATCGCAGCCGAACGCTGGACCAGCTTGGACGGCTCCAGCACGGTTGAGGCGGAATTCATCGGGCTGTGGGGCAACAATGTCGTGTTGGAATTGCCCGGTCCGCGGCGGGTCACCGTCAGCGTCGATAACCTGATCGCCGACAGCCGCATCCAGGCACGGCGGTTGGGGGAAGAGCAGAACCGTCGTCGGGCCGAGTTGCGACAACAGATTTTGGCCGATGCCAAAGAGGCAGCCGCACCGGCGCCGACGCCGCTGCCCGCCCCGCCGACCCCGCCGCCCTACCAACGACTCAACTCCTCGGGTGGACTGCTCGCCCAGCTCGAATGGCTGGACCAACAGAATAAAAACGGCCACGGGCTGATCGCCGCGTTCGACTCGCTGCCGCTAAATTATCAGAATGACCTGGAACGTCTGTTGCGTGCCAGCGTCGCCAAGCTGGACATGCAAGGCATGCGTCAGATCCTCGGTTCGGTTCACTCGGTCGGGGATCTCGTGGTGACGCGGCAACGCTGGTTCTTTTCGCATCCGCGGCTGCAGGCGATCGATGCCGACGCGCGCGACACGCTGAAATCGGTGCTGCTGTCGATCGGCGGACTGATCCGCGACGGGCTGGATCCCGACCAATTGAAACTCGACGAACTTGCCACCACGCCCTTGCGGACCTGGCTGGTCGGTTTGGATACGCGGCTGGCTCCGCACATCGCCGCGATGAACGAACAGATGCAGATGTTGGGAATCGAGCCGTCCTCGTATGAAGTCAAAGAGGAGAAGGACGGGAAAGCGACCGTGGAAATCACCAATGGTGAGAACAAGCAGACGGTGAACTTCATCACCGTCGATGGGATGTGGTTGCCGGCCGATTCAGAGGCCGAAAAATGGGCCGAAGCGATGAAGACGTGGGAAGACGCGTTGGCGGGAACCGCCGATGGGTCGCTGCTGGCCGGCGGTCCCGCACAGATGGTGCCGATGATGTTGGATCCGATCCTGCAACCCGCGCTGGCGGCCGAGTCGGCACGGGAGTTTCACTCGGCGATGGATGGCTGGTTCGCCATGGCCGCTCCCCTGGTCGCCCAGATGCAGTCCTTCGGCATCGGAAATCGTCGCGGGATGAACCCCTATGGAGGCGGCTACAACGAGTACGGCAGCGACTACGACATGGAGATGGAAATGGAAATGGAAATGGAAATGGACATGGACATGGAAATGGAGATGGAGATGGATGAATTCTAAACGCCTCATCACGGGTTTTGCCGGCGATCGAGCCGTCGGCGTAAGCCATGTGGGAACCCGATCGGGGCGTTTGGCGCGCGTCATGACACCGCAACTTCGCTCGTGTGCTTCGGAACTGATGATGGAACGGGACGGTGATGGAAGATAAGTCGGAGCCGAGGTCACGCTCGACGCCTCAACGGATTGCGGTGATCGGCGGTGGCCTCTCCGGACTCGCCACCGCGTATTATTTAAAACGTTTCTCGCCGGACGCGATCGTCAAGCTTTACGAGTCGTCGTCGCGGCTTGGCGGAGTGATCGACACCGAGCGGATCGAAACGGACCAGCACGGCTGTTTTGTGATCGATCACGGCGCCGACATGTTTGCCACTGAGCCGCCGGCCGCCATCGAGCTGTGTCGGGATCTGGGTGTCGAAGACCAGTTGATCGTTCCCGACACCACCCGAGCCGGCGCGATGATCGTGCACCGCGGCAAGCTGGTGCCGATCCCTGATGGCTTTGTCTTGATGCGGGCGACCAAGCTTTGGCAAATGGTCACCACGCCCTTGTTGTCGGTCCCCGGGAAGCTGCGTTTTTTGGCCGAACGTTTTGTCAACCGTCAGCCGGGCGTGGACGATGCGACCGATGACATCAGCGTCGCGGAATTCGTCCGCCATCGCATGGGCGCCGAGGTGCTCGATCGGCTGGTCGGCCCGCTGGTCGCCGGGATCTATACCGCCGACATCGAAAAATTGAGCATGAAGGCGACGATGGCTCCGATGGTCGCGATGGTTCAAAAACACGGCTCATTGGCCCAGGCGACGCTCGCCCGTCGTCGTGAAAACAAAGATCGGACCGAACGGAATAGCGCCGGGGCAAGGTACGAGAAATTCCGTGGCTTTCCCAACGGGATGAAGCAGTTGATCGACACGCTTGCAGTGGCGATCGGAGAGCAATCGATTCAGACCGAAACGCCGATCAACGCCTTGCATTGGAACGCCGATCAAACCAGCCACGCTCAAGCGAGCAGTTGGGAGATTGATTCCGACCAGGGCACCGAATCCTTTGACGAAGTCGTCTTGGCCACGCCCGCGGCCGTGTCGGCGCGGCTGCTCCGCACCGTGACTGGGAAAGCCATCCAGGCGTCCAGCGAAACCGCCGCCGCGACGTTGTCGTCGATCGAGTCGGCGTCGACGGCGATCGTCGTCCTGTGTGTGCCGAAGTCCCAGATCGCTCGACTGCCCCAGCAGTTCGGTTTTGTGGTTCCCAAACTCGAAAACCGAAAGATCTTGGCGGTCAGCTTCGCCAGTCATAAGTATCCGATCCGCTGCCCCGACGATCATACGATCATTCGCGTGTTTGTCGGCGGGGCACTGCAGCCGGAACTGCTGGAGCAATCCGACGACGAGATCGTCGAAATGGTTCGCGGTGAGCTTGCCGATCTGATCGGCATGACGGGAACGGAAACGCTCGCCCGCGTCGTGCGTTGGAACAACGCGATGCCCCAGTATCATGTCGGCCATCTCAAACGTGTCGAAACGATCGGGCGGGCCGTCGACCAGATCCCAAACCTGCACTTGGTCAGCAACGCGCTGCGGGGCGTCGGGATCGCCCCGGTGATCGCGGCGGGGAAAGCGATGGCGAGAAAAATCAGTGGGGCCAGTTGAGTTCGGCGGGATTGCGGTACACTGTTTGATGACCTGTAACCCACCTCCCCTCCGTGAAGGTCGTGCAGTGTTTGAAGTCACCCTCACTGCCAGAGAGGGTCGGACGCGAGGTACGAGCGGCCGGGGAGCGTTCGTTGTGGCTCGAAATCACTCCGTCACGACCAATCGACCCTCCCCTCGCTGCGCTCGACCCTCCCTGCCAGGGAGGGTTTCTCAAGTTGTGTTGGCACGAATGCCGAGGGGGAGTGTGATAAAAACTCTGTACCATCCACGACCTACAAACTGCCCCACGCCTTTTTTTGGACGATTGTGATTCCATGATCCGTCTGTTACTCACCGGCCTAATCGGTCTGGCCGCGATCCCGGTAGTTGCTGACGATCGTGTGGATTTCGCGCATCAGATCCAACCTCTGTTTCAGCGGCACTGCATCGAATGCCATGGACCGGAGGAGCAAAACGGCGGGCTGCGACTGGATCGATCCAGCGACGCGCTGGCCGAAGCGGATTCGGGCACGGCAGCGGTTGTTCCGGGAAAGCCCGATGAAAGTGGGCTGTTGGCGCGGGTCAAGTCGAGCGACGAAGACGACCGAATGCCTCCCGAAGGTGATCGATTGTCCGCCGCTGAAATCGAACTGCTGGAACGTTGGATTCATTCGGGGGCGGCGTGGCCGGCGGGGGATGAAGCGTCTGACGGAACAACCATTGAAAGTGATCATTGGGCGTTTCAGCCGATCCGCTCGGTGACACCACCGGCCGTCGACGATCCCAGCTGGCCACGAGGCGATCTGGATCGATTTGTCCAAGCACGACGTGACGCGGCGGGGTTGGCGGTCGTCGATGATGCTCCGCCGATCGTGTTGGTCCGCAGGGCGACGTATGGGCTGACGGGATTGCCGCCGACGATCGAGGAAGTCGATGCGTTCGCCGACCGCGTCGCTGCGGTCGGCACAGCCGATGCGATGGCGGAACTTGTCGACGAGCTGCTGGGGCGTCCGGCTTATGGTCAGCGTTGGGGAAGGCACTGGATGGATTGGGTACGGTACGCCGACACCGCCGGAGACAATTCCGATTTTCCGATTCCGCAAGCGTATCTGTATCGCAATTACATCATCGATTCGCTGAACGATGACCTGCCGTACGATCGGTTTATCGCCGAGCAGATCGCCGGCGATCTGTTGCCCGCATCGTCGCTTGCCGATCGAAACCGCCAGACGATTGCGACCGGTTACTTGGCAATGGCCCGGCGATTCGGATCCTTGGTCGAACGCTATCCTTGGCACTTGACGATCGAAGACACGATCGACAACGTCGGTCGCACGATGATGGGGCTGACCCTGGCGTGTGCCCGTTGTCACGATCACAAATTCGACCCCGTCAGCACCCGCGACTACTACGCGTTGTACGGAATCTTTGCCAGCACGCGGTATCCGTTCCCCGGAATTGAATTGTTTCAAACACAACGCGACTTTGTCAGTTTGCTTGACCAAGCCGAAACGCAAGCAAAGCTTGGCAAGTTTCAACCGGAAACGGACAAGCTGGTCGCCGAGCTGCAACAGCATTTGGATCGTTGCGAAGCGAAAGCAGAAGACAACGCCCGACGTGAGAAAGAAAGCACGCTGGAACAGCAGCGGAAAATGCGCGACGAGTTGGATGGCATGCTGATCAAGGCTCGCAAGGCGGGCGAAAAGCTTGCCGAACACCTGCGACACTTGCCGGAAATTCCCAGTGCCTACGCCGTCGCGGATGCCAACGCGGGGGACGCGCAGATTCAGATCAAGGGAGAGCCCACACGTCCGGGCGCCGAAGTCCCGCGAGGGTTTCCCGAAATCCTGGGCGGCTGGAAGCTTGATCGCGACCTCGCCCAATCCACCAGCGGTCGCAAACAGTTGGCACAGTGGATCACGCATCCGGAAAACCCGTTGACCGCCCGTGTGATCGTCAATCGGGTTTGGCAGCGACACTTTGGCACGGGGATTGTGCCCACCACCAGTGATTTCGGACTGCGCGGTGAAGCGCCGACGCACCCCCAGTTGCTCGATTGGCTGGCCACCGATTTTATCAACAACGGTTGGTCGCTCAAACACCTGCAGCGACGCATCATGACGTCCCGCACTTACGCACTGGCCAGTGCCAGCATGCCGGAGAATCTGGCACACGATCCCAACAATCAATTGCACTGGCGGTTCAATCGACAGCGTTTGGACGCCGAATCGATTCGTGACACCGTGCTGATGATCGCCGGCTCGCTCGATCTGACGCCACAAACCGAGCCGTATCCTTTTCCGCCACGCGAGCAATGGAAATACACCCAACACCATCCTTTCAACGACGACTACCCCAGCAACAAACGCAGCGTCTATTTGATGACCAAACGTTTGACGGCCGGGGCGTATTTTCAGACCTTCGACGGCCCCGATCCGAATGCCTGTACCAGTCACCGTGACCAGTCGATCACTGCGCTGCAGGCGTTGTATTTCGCCAACGACCAGTTTTTGCATGAGCAATCGACACGGTTTGCCGACGCGGTGCTGAAACGGCCGGACGACACGCAGTCGCGAGTCGAATTTGCCTTCCGCACCGTCTTGTGTCGTCCCCCGACGAGCGATGAAAGGCAGCTGTTGCTGGCGCACTTGGAAAACGTCGCCGGTCGCGTCGGTGGCGGCGATGATCAAGAACGCCAGGCGTGGGCCAGTCTGGTCCGCAGCCTGTTCCGATTGAACGAATTCTTGTACCTGGATTAACGCCACACACCTTTCTTTGAATCGGGTCTCCATTGATGTTGAATTCAAATCTGAATCGGCGAACGATGATTCGATCGATGGTCGGCGGTTCGTTGATGATGCCGGGAATCGTGTCGCAGTTGTTGGCCGAGCAGTCTGATCCGCTCGGTCCCAAGGCGACACATCATCGCCCGACCGCAAAGAACGTGATCTTCATTTATGCCACCGGCGGTGTTTCGCACATCGACACGTTCGATCCCAAACCGACCAGCCATGGTCGTGACGGTAGCGGTAAAGATCGATTGATGGGCAATCTTTTCGGTGCCAAGCCGAATCAAAAGTGCGGCACGCTGGTCAGCGACATCTTCCCGCACGTCCGTGACGTGATGGACGAAATCTGCCTGATCCGGTCGATGAAAGCGTCGCACTTTGATCACTCCGAAGCCACGCTGGGGATGCACACCGGATCGCCGACCTTTGCCCGGCCGAGCATGGGGTCATGGATCAGCTACGGACTTGGGACGGTCAATCAGAACCTACCCAGCTTCATCGTCATCTCGCCCCATTTGCCCTACGGCGGCACACAGGTCTACGCCAGTGATTTTCTGCCGGCGTTCCATCAGGGCACACGCGTGTTGCCGGGGAAGAACCCGATCGCGAACCTGAGTCCTCCGGGCAAGACGGGACAGTTGCAAGATTTGGAATTCGATCTGGTGGATCAACTCAATCAACGCCATGCCCGTCAGCGTCCACACGACAGCGCGTTGGCGGCCCGAATCAAGTCATTCGAGACGGCATTTCAAATGCAGCAAGCGGCGCCCGAGGCGTTTGACGTCGAACAGGAACCGGAACACGTTCGACGGCTGTACGGACTGGACCGCAAAGTCAAAGGTCCGGGGGCGGATTTTGCCTGGCAGTGTTTGGTTGCCCGTCGTCTGGCCGAACGCGGCGTACGCTTCATCGAATTGATCGACACCGGATCGCGGCCGAATTGGGATTCACACGGCGAGATGAAGGAGCATGCGGATCTGGCCCGCAACGTCGACCAACCGACCGCGGCATTGATTTCCGACCTGCGTCAGCGGGGCATGTTGAAGGACACGATCGTGTTGTGGGCGACCGAGTTCGGGCGGACGCCGACGAAAGAAGGAAAAAATGGGCGCGGTCACCATCGCGATTGTTTCAGCGTCTGGCTGGCCGGTGGCGGGTTCAAGGGTGGTCACGTGCATGGCGTGACCGACGAGATCGGAAAATACACGGTCGAAGATCCCGTCGAAGTCCACGATTTGCACGCCACGATGTTGCACCAGTTGGGTATCAACCACGAAAAGCTGACCTTCCGTCACGCCGGCCGTGATTTCCGTTTGACCGATGTCCACGGGCGGATCGTGCGGGATTTGATCGCGTGATTGAGGCGGCGTAGGGGTGCGAACGGTGATGGACACTCATCGCCTGGGGCAACGCTCCTCGGATTGCCTCTGCATCCCGGATGGGATGGCAGCGAGTAGCCGGCGGTCGAGCGAAGCGAAAACCGCCGGAATCGTCAACCTCACGACAACACGACCCCGACGGGGTCGCAGCAGCCAATCGCTGTGACCCCGTCCGGGGGCAATCCGTTCTTGGTCGGAGGCGTTCCGGTGGTGCGCAAAGGCGACCACCGGCTAATGGCTGTCACCCCTGTCGGGGTGAAACCTGCTCTACGGGCGGACGAGGGTTTCAGGCACGGGGGAATCGAAAAGTATCGCCCCGGGGAATTCCTACTCGGAACCCTGCTCGATAAATTGCTCGATCTTGCGTTCCAGGACTGGCAAGGGGATCGAACCGGAACTCAGCACGGCGTCGTGGAACTTGCGGACGTCAAACGCATCGCCGAGTTGCTGTTCGGCGCGTTTCCGTAGTTCTGTGATGAACAGCTCGCCGACCTTGTAGCCCAACGCTTGTCCCGGCCAGCCGATGTAGCGATCGACTTCGGCAACGATGTTGTGCTCCGACAACGCCGTGTTTTCTTGCATGTACGTGATCGCCTGTTGACGCGTCCAACCTTTGGCATGGATGCCGGTATCGACAACCAATCGACTCGCCCGCCAGGCTTCCATGCTCAGCCGGCCGAATTCCTGGTAGGGATCTTTATAGAATCCGAGTTCACTGCCCAGTTTTTCGCTGTAGAGTGCCCAGCCTTCGATGAACGCGGTGAAATTGCTCTGCTTGCGGATCGGGTGCAGCCCCTCCAATTCCGCTTGAAGGGCTAGTTGTAAATGGTGACCGGGCACCGCTTCATGAAACGAGAGCGCCTCGAGTTGATACAGCGGGCGGGCCGACAGGTTGTAGGTGTTGACGTAATAAAATCCGCCACGGGTTCCGTCGGTCGCCGGCGGCCAATAATACGCCGACGTGGTTTGCGGCGCGACATAGTCGGGGACTTCGCGAATCCCGTACGGTGTGCGGGGAAGCTTGCCGAACAGATTGGGAAGCCGTCCGTCGGCTTGCTTCAAAATGTAAGCGACTTCTTTGAGCAGTTCTTCCTTGGTCTTGGGATAGAACTTGGGATCGGTGCGGAGGTGTTTTAAGAACGCTTGCAGGTCACCGTCAAACTTGACCCGGTCTTTGATCGCTTCCATCTGCGATCGGATTCTGGCATTTTCGCGAATCCCGGTTTGATGCAACTCGTCGGGTGTCATCTCCAGCGTCGTGAACTTGCGAATTTGTGCCTGGTACAGTGCTTGGCCGCCGGGCAGCGATCGAGCCGCGATGCTTCCTCGGCATGCCGGAACGTAGGTCGTCTTGAGGAACTCGGCAAAGTCACGGTAGGCGGGAATGACACTGTGCCGGATCGCATCGAGAACTTTGGGACGCAGTTCGTTCCAATCTTGCTCGGAGAGCTTGGCGATCGATTCGTCGGCCAGATTGGTCAGGAACAATGATTCTTCGGGGGTGTCCACCACGTGGGCCTGGGCCTGCCGGACACTGTCCCGCATGATGATTGCCGGTTGAGTCAAACCGGCATCGATGCCTTCACGCAGCAGTGCGATTTGTTCGGCAACGTAGCGTGGGAACTGGTTGAGCCGCGCGATGTAATTCTCCATGTCTTGGCGCGAATCGGGATTCATCTGTCGCGGCAACTCGGGCAAACCGATATGGAAACCTTCGCGGTTGTTGATCGGCATCAAGTGCAGGCCCAGCCGGTAATCGGTTTGTTCGGTTTCCAGCTTGCGACGCAACAGGTCCACGTCGACTTGGTCTTCCGCGTCGAGCGAAGACAGATCGATGGCGTCGAGAGACCTGAGGAATCCGGCGCGAGCCAGCTGACGGCGTTGGAAGTCGGCGGGGGTGTTGCTGGCCAGTCGGTCTTGCCCGCGCGGGTCACCGACGTCTGTCGCCAGCAACGGGTATTCGTCGAGTTCGAATTCCCAGACCTGATCCATCAACGTGCGAAGCGTCTCATTCGACGGACGCGAGACCGTGTCGTCGGCTTGTGCGTGAAGGGATGGGACATCAACTGCCAGCAGCGTGGCGGTGAAGGCGATGACTAAGTACTTCATCAGTTTGCTTGTTGGACGCGAAACTTGCCGGGCGAGACACCGAAGGTGCGGCGGAATTGTCGTGTGAAGGCGCTTTGGTCGGAATAGCCGACGGCCAGCGCAATGGCAACAATCGGGTCTTCCGTCTGACGTAGCTTGGTCGCTGCGGCGCCCATTCGCAACTGCAAGATCAGCTGAGACGGTGGGATTCCGTAGACCTGACGGCATCGTCGATCGAGCTGGTAGGTCGACATGTTCTCCCGCCCGGCCAGCTCGGAGTTCCGCAACGGTGTGCCCAGATGCTCCTTGATGTGCCCGACGATTCGCGCCAGTCGGTTCAGGTCGCTCGCGTCCTCGCCGGGTGACTGCAGGTCGCGTGAGAT
This sequence comes from Rhodopirellula sp. SM50, assembly GCF_002289565.1. Lineage (GTDB taxonomy): Bacteria > Planctomycetota > Planctomycetia > Pirellulales > Pirellulaceae > Stieleria. Next base: position 70,093 of record NZ_NTFY01000005.1, read on the forward strand.
CCCGACCAATCCGACAACGGTTCCGTCGGTTCCCTTGAGCGCCAATTTGGTGGTCAGACACCAGCCCGTGTTGCCCGACGGATAAGCGTGGCGTTCCAGTTCGTCGACCAGCGGTTGCTCCGTTTTGATGACGGACAGGTCTTGCGCCAAGAAGCGGTTGCCGATCGGATCGCGAAAAATTTCTTCGGACGTTTTTCCGATCAAGTCGCTTTTTTGCTTGGCACCACTGCGTTGAACCAAGGTCTCGTTGACGACTGCATATCGCCCCCGACGGTCTTTCACGAAGTACACGATGTCCGTCAAATGGTCGAAAAGAGCCTCGCTCAAGAACGGGTCGGCGAGCTGGCCGGCCAGTTCCACACGGACATCGTTGAACGGTGTTAGGTCAGGTGTGCGCAATTTTCATTCTCGCAGACTGGTGATGTCAATCTAGCGGTCCGGCGACGTACTATAGTGGTTGCCACCCGAACGCCCCTGTGAAAGACGATGGCTTTTGCCACCCCGTGGCCGCCACGTTGGTCCTGCAATGATTCAGCCTATGCCCGATTCCTTTCCCGTTCTAGACACCCACACAGGCGGTGAGATCACCAGAGTGCTGTTCGCCGCCGACATCGGGCTGTTAGGGCAATCGGCGGCGCAACAACTGGAGCAACTGCGCGGGCCGTTTGATTGGATCCGAAAAACGTTGACCAGCGAGCCGCGCGGATCGGAGTACGCCGTTGGCGCCGTCGTGACGCCGCCGGGAGAGGATGCCGCTTGCCCCGGATGCATCGTGTTTTTCAACAACGTGGGATACCTGGGGATGTGCGGGCACGGTTTGATCGGAGTCATCGAAGCACTCCGCTATCGCGATTTGATGGGCCCGGGAACGTATCGGTTTGCCACGCCCGCGGGATCGGTCCAGGCCACGCTGGAGCAAAATCGATGCGTTCGTTTCATCGGAGTTCCCAGTCGATGTTACCGCCAGGATGTCGCATTGACGTGTCAGGACGGGGACCGTGTGGTGGGAGACATCGCCTACGGCGGGAATTGGTTTTTTCTGACGCATGACGACGCGGTCCACTCGGCGACGGTCTCGGAGTTGATGGACCGCAGTCAGCGGATTCGCGACGCGTTGGACCAACACGGCGTCTGCGGCGAAGATGGCGCGGTGATCGATCATGTCGAACTTTATTGCCCACTTTCCACCGCGGCCGAAGATCCGCAAGCGGCGGAAGACGTCGGTTGTCGAAACTTCGTCTTGTGCCCCGGTGGGCACTACGATCGTTCGCCCTGTGGCACGGGGACGTCTGCAAAATTGGCTTGTCTGGCGTCGCGCGGTTTGCTGCAACCCGGCGTGGAATGGATTCAGGAGTCGATCACCGGAAGCCGGTTCGTCGCGTCGTACAAACACGAGCCGGACGGAGTCCATGTGACCATCCAAGGGCGGGCCCACGTGATCGCCGAAACACGTCAAATCTTTGATCCCGAGGACGCGCTGCGTCTGGGCATCGGGGGGCCAAACCGATGAGTGCTCGATCGGACGTGATCATCATCGGCGGAGGCGTCATCGGATGTTGGACGGCCTGGCATCTGGCACGCGCGGGCTGCGCCGTGACGGTGCTGGAGCGGGATCGGATCGGCAGCGGGGCTTCGTCGGGCAATTGCGGTTACATCTGTCCCGGTCATGTCCATCCGCTGTGTGCCCCCGGTGCGGTCACGAATGGTTTGCGGATGATGGCGAAGTTCGGTGGGGCGTTGTCGATCACGCCACGCTGGGATCCGGCGCTGTGGCGGTGGTTGCTACGGTTCGCCAAACATTGCAACGCAGCTGATTTTCGGGACGCGTCAAACGCCCGTCATGCGCTGTTGAAATCGTCCCGGGCGCAATACCAATCGTTCGCGTCTCAACACGCAACGCGACTGCGATGGCAAGAACGCGGCTTGTTGTTGGTGTATCGATCGGTCCGTGATTTCGAAGCCTACGAGGAATCGGCGTCTCAGTTGCGACGCGATTTCGGATTGCGTCTGGATCGTTATGACGGAGACGCCATTTTGCAGCTGGAACCGACGCTGCGTGATTCGCTGGCCGGTGGTTGGCATTTCCCCGACGACGCGCACCTTTGCCCGAGTGCCTTGTTGGATCAGTTGCGTGACGAGATTGAAGCATCCGGCGGTGTGTTTCGTGAGCAGACGGAAATCGAATCGTTGCATGTCGACGGCCCGGCGTTGACGTCGGTTCAGACGACTCGAGGAGACCGATTGTCGGCCGATGCGTTTGTGTTGGCGACCGGCGCGGAAGCGTCGAAGTGGGGACGCTCGCTCGGTTGTCGGATCCCCGTGATTCCCGGCAAGGGCTACTCGGTGACCTTTGACGACGCGACCGGCATGCCCAAAACGCCATTGATTTTTGAGGAGGATCACGTCGCGGTCACCCCGCTGGGAGACTCCTTTCGGATCGGTTCGACGATGCAGTTGACCGGATTTGATCGTTCGATTCCGCCGTCCCGGATCGAGTTGCTCAAACGCTCGGCGAGAGAACACCTGCGGGTTGAATTGCCGCGGGCAACCGAGACGCCTTGGTCAGGCTGGCGACCGATGATGCCCGACGGATTGCCGTGCATCGGTCGTTCGCCCCGCGCGGCCAACGCGTTTGTCGCCGCCGGCAACGGTATGATCGGCATGGCGTCCGGGCCCGCGACGGGACAGTTGGCCGCCGAATTGGTGCTCGGAAACGAGCCCCACCTTGACCCGACGCCCTATCGCCTGGAGCGTTTTTAAAAACAGCCGACCGCTGCGACGGCCGATTCAATTCCATTGTTTGACGCCGACGCGTCCTTATCCGTTCCCATCCATCCGCGACCTCTAACCACCAACAGACCAAACAGATGACGACAGAAACTCAATCGGCCACCACCATTGACGACAGTGTGTTTCGCGGCTGCCTGCCGGCGATCATGACGCCCATCGGTGACGACGGTCGGCCCGATTTCGATGCCATGGTGCTGCACGCTTCCAATCTGGTCGCTGCCGGCATGACCGGTGTCGTGTATTGCGGATCGATGGGGGATTGGCCGCTGATGACGGACGAGCAACGCCGCGAAGGTGTCGCCCGATTGGTCGCTGCGGGATTGAAGGTCGTCGTGGGGACCGGGGCGCAGAGTCCGATCATCGCGGCCGAGCACGCCGCACACGCCGCCGAAGTCGGCGCGGCCGGTTTGATGGTGATCCCACGCTTGCTTTCACGCGGCATTTCCGAAGCCGCACAGGAGGACCATTTCGGACGCGTCCTGTCCGCCGCACCCCAATTGCCGGCCGTCATTTACAACAGTCCCTATTACGGCTATCAAACCAAAGCCGGGCTTTATGGGCAGCTTCGCAAGGCGCATCCGAACCTAGTCGGATTCAAAGAGTTTGGTGGCGCCGAATCACTCAGCTATGCGGCCGAACACATCACCTCGTCCGCTGACGGAGGATTGCTGTTGGTCGGCGTCGACACGCAAGTTTATTTCGGATTCTTGCGGTGTGGTGCACAGGGGGCGATCACCGGCATCGGAAACTGTTTGCCTAGCGAAGTGCTTCACTTGGTCGACCTCTGCCGTCGCGCCGCGGGCGGTGATTGCGAAGCCCGACGGTACGCCAAGGAGTTGGATGAAGCCTTGGCGGTGTTGTCAAAATACGATGAAGGCCCCGATCTGACGCTCTACTATCGATTGATCGCCGCCGAGACGATTGATCCGATCTACCGCCGACCGGCGCTGGAGTCGGATCGGTTGAGTCCGTCCCAAGAACGGTACGCGCTGAATCAATTGCGCCTGTTTCAAGCCTGGTGGGAAAACTGGCCCGGTCGGTGACCCGACCAGAAGAAAGTGGCGTAAGCTTCCAGCTTGCGACCCCCGAGCCGCAGGCTCGTTCCAAGGCTCTGCCTTGGGACGGGATGGACCGGAGGCTCCGCCTCCTAGCATGCGAGGCGGGAGCCTCGCGTGATGTGCGTTCCCAGGCGGGAGCCTGGGAACGAGATCCAGATCAACGCTTCGGCTTGACCAGACAATGGAATCCGAAGCAGGGTTCTTCGTCTTCGCGTTCCTTTTCGGCGGCCGTCAGGATCTCCTGGACCTGCGCCATCCGCTGCGGATTCAAGGCCACCGAAATCACGCGTTGCTGGCCGTCGGCCCCGAGCGCGACGGTGGTCAGCACGGCGACCGTGTCATCGTGCTGCAACGCCTGGATGATGTGCTGGCCGACTTGTGCTTCGGGATTGCGGATTGTCGTGACGAATTGTGCGATCGCGTCCTTCCGCTGTTCGCCGGAGGACACCTGATTCGGTTGGGTGGGATTGGCGGGAACCGAATTCGCCGGTGTCGGTGTTTGGGGATCAGGGGTCTCGTCGGCCGATTGGCTCATTCCGGATTTCCGTTCGAGGAGAAGACTTGGGGGCAGCGGGCCAGATTGCTCGACCCGCTATTGCCCTCAATGATAATGCAGATCGATTCGGGCGGTGAGAACTGAGTTTCCGAGGGAAACGCCGCGATCGGGACTTCTCCGCGCCCCAAAACCCTGCGAATAGGAACTGGCCTACAACGGAAACAAGCGTCCAACCCGATCGACAGCCCAAAGAGCATTGACCATGACCCCAACCACGTTGCCCGATGGCGTCCATCAGCATGAAAAGGTCATTAACACGATTCCCGGCTGGGGACCGCTGAGCATTGGCATCGCCCTGATTGTTTTCGCCCCTTGCTCAATCGTTGTGGGAGCAATCAGCGGAGCCAACGGGCCGATTTTGATTCCGTTGGGCGTGTTGATGTTGATCGCGGGGATTGGCACGCTGTTCGGGCTGATGGCGATCGCACCGAACAACTCGCGGGTGCTGCTGTTGTTCGGTCAATACAAAGGCACGGTCAAACGATCAGGCTTCGTTTGGGTGAACCCGTTCTATTCAAAGAAAAGGGTCAGCTTGCGGATCCGCAACTTCGAGACCGGTTCGTCGACCAAGCCGGAAACGAAGAACAAAGAAGGCGTCGTGACGCAGCCCAAGACGCGTTCGGCGGGTAAACCGTCCAAGGTCAATGATCGCGACGGGAATCCGATCGAGATTTCGGCGGTGGTCGTTTGGAAAGTCGTCGATACGGCGGAAGCCCTGTTCGAGGTCGATGACTTTGAGAATTTTGTCGAAGTCCAAAGCGAGGCCGCGCTCCGCAGTTTGGCGACACGCTATCCGTATGACAGTCGAGACGATGAGCAGTCGTTGCGGGGCAGCACCGATGAGATCTGTGATCGGTTGCGCGACGACATCCAGGAACGATTAGAAAAGGCAGGTGTCCAGGTCCTGGAAGCCCGCATCAGTCACTTGGCGTATGCACCCGAGATCGCGGCGGCGATGCTGCAGCGTCAACAAGCATCCGCCGTCGTCGCCGCTCGGACCAAGATCGTCGACGGTGCCGTCGGGATGGTGGAGATGGCGCTGGAGCATCTCAAGCGAGACAACATCGTCGAACTCGATGCGGCCCAGCGGGCGGCACTCGTTTCCAATTTGCTGGTCGTCCTCTGCAGCGACCGTCACACCCAGCCCGTCGTGCAAACCGGGGCCTGATTACCAGTCCTCGTTCCCGGGCTCCAGCCCTATGCCGTGAACGATTTATCTCCTGTGTTTTGAAAGGTGTTAGCGGCCGGGCGCGAGCCCTCCGGTTCCGCATCTTTGTCAAAAGACCGGAGGGCTCGCGCCCTGCCGCTAAAAAATCGTTCACGGCATAGGGGCTCCAGCCTGGGAACGGGATGGGGAGGAGGCTCCGCCTCGGGCTGTGCAAAATCGCCGTCTCGCGCCATCGCTAAATCTCTACCGAATCGATTATGCGATGGACCATCGATGAGCATAGAGCGGTTGGGCATCAAAAACACGATTGACATCAGCCGATTCGCGCAAGCGTTCGGGCCTCGGCAACCACGGAGGGCCCGTAGGCTGGCGCCAAACGGCTGATCCCAAGAAGCCCCCGAGGGAATGGAAACCGCCAAAATCCTGCGAAGGAATACACGTTTCAACGGAGAGATTTTGCGCAGCCCAGGCTCCGCCTCCGGTGATTGCGAGGCGGGAGCCTCGCGGAAAACTCGTTCCCAGGCGGGAGCCTGGGAACGAGTGGCGAGGCAAGCAGGACGCTTACCCCACTTGGCAAGCAGGATGCTTACCCCACTTGGGAAAATGTCGAAAACCGAGCTTGACTTTACGACAGGCGTCATAAATAATATGACCGTTGTCATAAACGGGGTTTCGGTTTCTCTTTTTCGCTCGGTGCTCTCCGGATGAAATCAACCATGCGTCTGTCCAGCGGCGAGCTGGACTTGATGGACTTGTTGTGGCGTGAAGGGCCGCTGACGCTGGCCCAGGCCCACGAGCGTTTCGGCGCCGAGACGGTCGGTTACACCACCATGCAAACGCGTTTGAATCGTTTGGTGGACAAAGGCTTGGCGTCCAAGTCGGGGCGTCCGGCGGAGTACGCCGCAGCGATCGAGCGGGAGCAAGCCCAGGCGGGGCATCTGGATCAGCTGATCTCAAAGCTCTCCGGCGGCAGTGTGGTTCCGCTGGTCGCCCAGCTGATGCAGGACCGTGAAATCAGCCGCGACGAATTGCAGGAACTCAAACGTCTGATTCGCGACGCTGAACAGAATCCTGGCTCCGGCAAAGCTGACTCGAAACGCGGTTCCCAGGGGCGTTCGGGAGGCAAACGGTGATGACCACGCTCTTGCAATGTCTGGTGACTGCATCGGTCATGTTAACGATCGCGTGCGGTTTGGCAGCCTTCTTGCTGCGTCGCTTTGACGTCGTGACGCCGCGTTTGCGGCAATGCCTGTTGTTCTGCGTGCTGCTGCAGGGGCTGATGCTCTTTCGGGTACCTGTCGAGCTGCCGTGGTTGGAAAGCACGCCCATCGGTGCGACGCAATTCGCCGTCCACGACCTTGCCGAATTCACTCCTTCGGGCAGTGATGCGGTGGTCGGGAACACGCCGCTGCCTCAACGCGATCGGTCGCACGGTGACTTTGTGTTGGCATCGAACTTGTTGTCGTCCGGGCGGACGGATCACGCCCCATGGGTGACCTCGTGGACGGAGTTTGGCGTCTTGGTTGCGTGTCTGATTTGGATGCTGGGGATCGTTTGCATCGTGACCCGCAGCCTGTTCCGTTATGCCAAGCTATGTCGATTGGTCGATCAACTGCAACCAGCGCCGGAACCTTGGCAAGTCGAGTGGCAATTGCTTTGTTCGGGTCGCGGCTATCAGGCACCCCAAATGTTCGTCTCCGGTTCGGCGGGACCGATGCTGGTGCGTCGACCTCGCGGATACGCCTTGGTGGTCCCCGAACAATATTGGCGCTCGCTTTCCGCCGACCAGCGGCGTGGGGTGTTGTTGCACGAACTGGCTCACTTGTTTCGTCGTGACGTTTGGCGGCAGGCCGTTGCCCGGATTGCCGTGGTGTTGCATTGGTGGAACCCTGCGGCGTGGTGGTGCGTGCGTCGTTACGAAGAATCCGCCGAATGGGCGTGCGATGAGTCACTGACACGAATGGATCCGGCGGCCGCCCGGGGCCTGGCCGCCAGTTTGGTGCAACTGGTCGAGTTTCTTGAAAACGCCACTTTGAATCCGACCCCGATCGCTCGCGGAATGGGTGTGCAGTCGATGGCTGCTCCGCCGCTGACCGAACGCGTCACCCGTCTTCTCAATTCTTCCTCGTCCTCCAGAGAGTCTGTTATGAAACGTCTTGTTTTGGGGTTGCTCGCCGCCGGCCTGTTAACCCTCTCTGCGGTGCAATTCCGCTTGGTCGCAGCGGATGCCGATGGTCAGGGCGACTCCGGTTCCGCCGATACGTCGGCGACGTTGCAAGTGCTGTCATCGGACTCCAAGGACTTGATCCAAACGTTACGCCAGCGTTTGAATCCAGATGACAAAGCGTCGTCGGAATTAAAACAGTTGCTCGCCAGCGAATCGGGGCAGGTCGCGTTTGCCGGCGTGATCGATCTGTTGAAAGGCAAGTATCGCGAATCAGCTCGCGCCGAAGCGATTCCTCGTTTTGTTGAAAAACACTTTGAAGTCGCTCCGGATGGAACGCTGGCCCTGCGCACGAGCAGTCGAGTGACGGCGGATGCGTGGGTGCAACGCTCGCGGCAGTTAGGCGACGTGCTCGATTCGATGAACCGGCGAATGAACGGCGTCGCCGATCGTCTGGAGGATTCCGTCGACGTCAATCAGATGGCACGCCGCATGCTAACCGACGAGCACGTCGGCTACGCGATCATGTTGGACGAGTTTGATGGTCGCAGCGACCCGATCGAGTTGTTTCTTGGCAAGGCACTCGAAAAGATCTTGGTCCGTCGTGGCGACAAGTTGGTGGTCATTCCGACCCTGTCCGGTGACGCGCGCCGACAAATCGAGCGTTTTGAATTGGCCACTGGCGTGTTTGACAAACTGAAGGTTGAACTTCCAATCTTCGCTGCCGAGTTCGACACACCGGACGAACGTCACGAACGTTTCGTCGCCAAGCTGAACGACCCCGCCATGGCCGCCGTCGTCGCCTTGCACATCACGAAAGATTCGACGTCCTCGCCGGCGGCTGCGGTGGACGATTTATTCGCCCAGCTGGAAAAGGTCTCCCGAGACACCGCCAAGGGGCTGGTGATCGACAATGAGGAAGCGTGGGAGAACTTGCAAGAACTGTTGGAGTTTGCTGACCGCGCCGGGAAGCGAATCGATGCGGTGCGTGACCGGTTGGTCAGGATCGCCGCCGATCTGGATACCTCCGATCCGATGACCGAACGCTTCGCCGCACAAATGAAAACTGGCGTGATCGCCTATCAAGTCGCTGTGGATGTCCCGTACGCGGAGTTTGATTTAGGCAAGCAAGTTGAAGGCATGATCTCTCAAGTGATGGAGCCTGCCGGCGCGGACCGATTGCGTGTCCGTGAGGATGCCGCGGACCAAGTCAATCAGCGCGCCGGCGAACTGCTGGCGGCCTGTCGCACGATTCGGCGTTACCTGCGCCGAATCGATGATGTCCGCGAAAGGATGGCCGACCCAGAGTTGGCCGAGTCGCTCGATGGGCCGGGGCGGATGCTGCTGCTGACAGAGATCCGTCGCTCGGCCGAACAATCACAACTCGACGCGATGGAACTGCTGGCCAAAGAGTTTTTCGTGGTTGATGAAACGACGAATCAATTGACCGTGCATCCCGAGCGGGCCGAACTGGTCGGGCAACTGGCCGCACGAGCCAAGCAATTGGAGCAAGAACTGAAGAAGAACGATTTCTAAAGTGGCGTAAGCTTCCAGCTTGCGATCCCCACCTCGTCCCAAGGTTCCGCCTTGGGACGGAAATGACCGGAGGCTCGGGACGTCAATTCTTTTACTGCGGGATTTAGCCACCAATTAGACTCTCTCCCTCTGGGAGAGACGGCGTTTGCGCAGCAAGCAAACGCCAGAGAGGGCCGGCGCTGCAGAAGTCTTGGCGGCTAGCGCCACGATCAAATCCGTCAGTTACACAGTTGACGTCCCCCGCCTCCGAGGGTGTGAGAGTGTTGCGTTGTGTGCCGATCGGGGCTCGTCTGTTTCCAGACCTAATTGCAAAGAAACTCCTCATGAAACCCCATCGAGCGATCAACACCACACTGCTCGTCGTCGTCATGCTTGCCAGCCAAGCCATGGCAGCGTCGCCGACGACGGAAGCCGCGATCGATGCGATCTTGGCGCGAGCCCACCGCGAAACAGGGATCACGCCGACCGAAACCTGTGACGACGCCACCTACTTGCGACGCATCAGTCTGGATCTGCTCGGACGTGTTCCGACCGTCGGCGAACTGGCCCGGTTCGAGGCTTCGAGCGACCGCACCGCGGCGCTCGACCGCATGCTTCAATCGGACGAGTTCTCGCGATACTGGTCGCAACTGTGGACGACGGTTTTGATCGGACGTGGCCAGACGCGGCAAGTCGATCGCGAATCGTTGCGTCGCTGGTTTCAAACACAATTGAAACAGGAAAAGCCGCTCGACCAAATCGCATTTGACCTGATTTCCGCCGAAGGAGTCACGACGCTGGATGGTCACGTCAACTTTTTGGTGGGGAACCGCGAAGACCCCGTGACACCGGTTTCGCGGATCTTTTTGGGCGTCCAATTGGATTGTGCCCGTTGCCACGACCATCCGTTTGATCGTTGGACGCAAGACGACTACACCGCGATGCGGCGGTTCTTTCAAACCATCTCCGTGCGAGAGGTTTCCGGTGGGATTCGTGTCGTTGACAGCGGGGCCAGGTCGGGGGCTGGCGAGGATGGCCCCCGGTTTCTGACCGGATCGCGACCGCGCACGGCGGCGTGGCGACGTGAGCTGGCCTTGATGACCGTCAGGTGTCAGCCGTTTGCCAGAGCGATGGGCAATCGGGTTTGGCAATTGCTGATCGGCCGCGGCATCGTGGACCCGGTCGATGGCCTCAGCCAGGCCCATCCGCCGAGCGTTCCCGAGCTGCATCAAGCATTGGCCGACCAGTTACTCCGCAACGGGTTCGACTTGCGTGATCTGATTCGAACCATCGCTGCCAGTGACGCCTATGCCCGCACCGCACCGCGAGCCGACGCGACGGCTCCGGCCGAGTCGTTGGAGTTGTTTGCCGCCAGAACGCCTCGCCCACTGCTGCCGGAGCAGTTGATCGCGTCGTATGCGACGGTGATGCATCGTGATCTGCCGTCGCCCGACCGCCTGAACACGATGGCGGTGGAGTTCATGGGGCGATCCGAAGCTGAGACGGGAGCGACCGATCCGCTGGCGTTGCAACGTACCAGCCAGGGCTTGCTTCAAGAACTCGCCGCCGAGACCACGGCGCCGAGCGGTGACCTCGATTCCCTCTTTCGCTCGACACTCTCGCGACGACCGGATGAATGGGAACGTCAACGCTTGGCCGACGTGCCCGGCAGCGATCTGCTGTATGTGTTGTTACACGGCAATGAATTTGTGTTTAGTCATTGATGTGCGTGGCGTAAGCTTCCAGCTTGCGATCCCCAGCATGCGAGGCGGGAGCCTCGCGTGAAGTGCGTTCCCAGGCGGGAGCCTGGGAACGAGGCAGTGGCGTAAGCTTCCAGCTTGCGATCTCCATCTCGTTCCAAGGCTCTGCCTTGGAACGGGATGGTCCGGAGGCTCCGCCTCCGAGGGTGGATGATCTCTATTTCAAGGTGAAGCATGTTGTTTTCAAATCGTTTCGATCGTCGTCAGTGTCTGCGGGCCGGATCCGCCGCCGGGGTTTCGACATGGCTGGGCCATCTGGTCGCACGCTCCGCCAGCGCGGCGCGGGATACGGGAGAGCAGGCTCCGTTTCAGCGTTGCATCACACTGTGGATGCAGGGCGGACCGAGTCAGATGGAAACGTTCGACCCGAAACCCGGAACGGAGACGGGCGGCCCGTTGCGTGCTGTCTCGACAAATGTTCCCGGGATGCAGCTCAGTGAAACGCTTTCGGGACTTGCCCGATATGCCGACGATTTGTGTGTGATTCGATCGGTCGGTTCGACGCAAGGGGAGCATGATCGGGCGTCCCATCTGTTGCACACCGGATATGAGCGAATCGATTCGTTCCCGCGTCCGGCACTCGGATCGTTCGTCTCATCGAGTCGCCCGGCAACGGACGTACCCGGGTTCGTCACCCTTGGCGGTCAGGTCTACGGTCCGGCGTTTCTGGGGACCGGTCACGGGCCCTTTGTCGTGAACGATTTGGGGCGAACGATCGAGACGATCCGCAGTGTTCACCGCCGTAGCGATCGTCTCGATTTGCTCGCGGAGCTGAATCAGCGGTCCGGCCAAAGCAGAGGGAGCGTTTTGCTGCGGCAACGGACCGAACAAATTGATTCGGTGCGCCGATTGTTGAAGTCTTCGTTTGCCGATGCGCTCGATGTTTCGGCGGAAGACGCCACGACGCGCAGGCGTTACGGCGAAAGCGATTTCGGACGCAATGTCTTGGCGGCGCGGCGAATGCTGGAGGCCGGGGGGCGATACGTCGAAGTCCAAATGCCGGGTTGGGACACCCACGTCGGCAACGTTCCCGCCGTCAAGCGTTTGTGCCAGCAACTCGAACCGGCTTGGATCGCGCTGATCGACGACCTGAAGTCCAGCGGGCTTTGGGACGACACACTGATCCTATGGATGGGCGAATTCGGACGCACACCGATCATCAACGGGCAGAACGGACGGGATCACTACCCGAGGTCCATTCCGGTGACCTTGGCCGGGCGAGACATCGGCGGACGCGTGATCGGATCGACGGGAAGCGACGGCCTGGATCACAGTGAACAGCCCAGCAGCGTGGCCGATCTGATGTACACGCTGATGAACTTGTTGGGAGTCGATGCGGATCAGGAGTACACGACCACGTTCGGAAGCCCGACGTCCGCGACCGACGGAGGGGAGATGATCCAAGGGATCGTGTAACCCGCTGGTGTGCAGGCTAGATTCTACCCAGGATCCGATCGAGCGAATCGGAGGTTTGATAGATCAACGCTTCGGGGTAATGCGGGTAGGGGTGAAAGTACTCAAACGTCACGTAACCTTCATAATCAATCTTCTCGAGCTCATCCATCACCGCGGGCCAGTTGGTGGTGCCGTCTAAGAGCGGGCGGAAGGTTTCCAACGAGTAGTCGGTTCCTTTCTTCGTAAATTCTTTGAAATGGATGTTCTTAGTCCGCTGACCCAGGATCGGTACCCAATGCTCGGCGTGTTGGAACATGGAGATGTTGCCGGTGTCGTAGTGGACCTGAACGTTCTCGCTGCCGAACCCGTCGACGAAGTCGTTCATTTCCATCGGTGTCATCAAAAAGCCGTTGAAGAAAATGTTCTCCATGTTCAGCGACACACCTTTCTTTTCGGCTCCCTTGACCAATGAACCGACTGCCTCCCGCGCCAGCGCTTCGCATTTGTCGTTGGGCACGGGGGTGTGATCGTCGCGCCAGGGGATATGAACGGCGCCGGGGACAACCAGCAAGTTCTCGACCTTCATCGTTGCCGCCGCGTCGGCCATCAATCCGGCCAGTTCGATGCCACGGTTCCGCTTGGACGCGTCCAGGCTGGAGAGCGGATAGGGCCAGAACAGAAACGAACACAGGCCGCTGATTTCGATCCCGATTTGATCCGCCAGGTTGCGAATGCCGACCAAATCTTTAGTCGACGCTTTGGGGGAGAGATCATTGTCGAGGTCGTAGTTCAGTTCGATCCCGTCGAATCCGGCGTCTTTGGCAAGTTGCATGCATTCGCGAAGCGACATCCGGTCGGGATAGGGGAACGCCCACTGGTTGATCGATTTCTTGGCTCGATAGCGTTTGGGCGACGATTGACGATCGTCTTTGATCGAGGCGTCCGGTGGACTGGTGGCATTCTGTGCATTTGTCGACGTGGCGAACGCCATTCCGGTGGTCGCCAGCCCCGCAGCGATGGCATCTCTGCGGCTGACCGTTCGGTTCTGTCCCAACGGGACGCAACGATTTTGATCTGTCTTTGCCATCTGGTCATTCCTCTTTGTGTATTCGTCTCAGTGGATCCGTTATGGTAAGGGTGCTTCCGGTGCAGTCTCCCTCCCTTTTTTCAACAAGGATTCTAACATGCCCACCGTTTTAACATTCGGACGAGCGTTGTCCGCTTGCTGTTTCGCGGTTTTGTTGGCCACGTCGGCTGCCATCGCAGCTCCAACCGGCATGACACTCGGGCCCGTCGAGCTTCAGTCGGTCGGTCCGATGACCTTTGCGACTTCCGGTGTGTTGTTGGTCGGTGATCCCAAAGCCGCGACGGTTTACGCCATCGCCACCGAAGACGGCGGGACCCGCACCAGCGGCCCCTCGATCGACGACCTGCAGTCCGCGATCAAGTCGTCGCTGGGGCTGGAAGGTGATCTTGAAATCGGTGAGTTGGCGGTGAACCCGGACACGGGAAACGTGTTCTTGAGCATCGTCTCCGGTGGTCAGGTTCACTTGGTGAAAGTTGACGGTCAAAGCGAGATCACGAAAGTCAACTTGGACAAGGTCCATCACGCATCCAAGGCGTTGCCCAATCCGCCGGAAGACAAAGATGTCACGCGGCGCGGGCGCACGCGGAACGCCCGCGATTCGTCGATCACCGACGTCGCGTTCTTTGAAGGAAAAGTCATGGTGACGGGGCTGTCGGCCGGCGACTCACCCTCACGCGTGATCGAATTCCCCTTTCCGTTCGCGGAAAACACCGTGACGACCAGCGTCGACATTTTCCATGCTGCCCATGGTCGTGTCGAAGATGCGACGATCCAAACCTTCTTGCCGATGGTGGTCGACGGTGAACCGAGTCTGTTGGCTGGTTTCACCTGCACGCCGTTGGTTCGTTTTCCCGTCAATGCACTTGACGGTTCGGAGAAGGTTCGCGGCACCACCGTCGCCGAACTCGGCAACCGCAACCAACCCTTGGACATGGTCGTCTACGAAAAGAACGGCAAGACTTCGATCCTAATGAACAATTCCGCTCGCGGGATGATGAAGATCAGCACCGATGGCATCGGGGAAAATCAAGGTCTGACCGAACCGGTTCGGGGCGGCGGGACTGCGGGCCAACCCTATGAAACGATCGAGTCGCTCGCCGGCGTCAAACAGATGGACAAGTTCGATGCCAGCCATGCCGTCGCGATCGTCGACGTGAAAGGGACGTTGGCACTGCAAACGATCGAGCTGCCGTAGCCGGTTTTGATCCGTGTTGGATTGAAAGCCACCTCCCCTCGCTGCCGAGGTCGTGTCGTTTACGAAGCAACCCTCCTGGCAGGAGGGTCGAGCGCAGCGAGGGGAGGTCGAACGGTGAATCGCGAGTTTTACTCCAGTTGCCAGATTCGCATCCGAAGCAGCAAAGAGAACCCTCTCCTCGCTACGCTCGACTCTCCCGCACGCAGCTTTCTTTTCTACGTCGACGCTCTCCTGTGAAGCGTCACACCGATCCTTCGTGTCGGCCCGTTCGCATCCAATGCTGCGCGCAAGCTACAATGCGCGAATGCATTCGACCCACTTTCGTGATGAACCGTCGACCTCTGCGTCTCTGTTGGCCCGTGCGCGGGAAGGGGATGCGGAGAGTTGGAAACAATTGGCCCAGGTCTATGGCCCGATCGTCTATGGTTGGGCCAGGCGATGTGGTTGCCAGGCGGCCGATGCCGCCGATGTGATGCAAGACACGTTTGCGTCTGTCGCCAAGGCGCTTTCTCGGTTTGACGGCGGGCGCGACGGAGCGACCTTTCGCGGTTGGCTGTGGACCATCTCCCGGAACAAAATCCGCGACCGGGCGCGGATCGCTGCCGAGGAACGGGCTGCCGGGGGCACGGCCGCCAATCTGGCCTTGATGCAGATCGCCGACGCTCAGGCGATCGATGCGGATGATCCACCGACGACCGCCCAAGCCGATTCCCTCGATGCCCGTCGCCGGATGATCGAGTTGCTGCGCCAGTGCTTCGACCAGCGGACTTGGCAGATGTTTTGGGAGACCGCCGTGATCGGACGCCCGCCGCTGGACGTCGCCGACGAGATGGGCGTCTCGAAATGGGCGGTTTATAAGGCTCGGGCCAGGGTGTTGCAGCGGTTACAGCTGGAGATGAAGGGGTTGGAGTAGAAGGGGGGCAGGAAGATTTTGGAGGTCGGAAGATTTTGGTCAAAAAATTTATTGGTCAAAAAATGGGAGCGTCAGCGGCGTAGGGCATGCTGTGCATGCCAAGGACCTGGTCTTCATTTTTTGACCAACCCATTTTTTGACCCCTTTCTTCCCCAACGCGTCTACCGCAAATTATTCTGAAAAACACTGTCCAATCGCTCCGTTGTCAGGGTGTAGCGGCGGGGGAGTCTCGCCGAAAATTGCACCACCGACGGGAGCCCATCGATGATCGCCATGAGACGTAACTGCTTGGAACCAGACGAAATGCGACGAGTGCTTGAAGGGGAATTGTCCCAGGAGCAGTTTGATTCGGCGATTTCGCATTTGGATACCTGTGAAACCTGTCGCACGGCGGTGGAACAGTTCGACGTCGGGCTGCAAGCGATCGGCGCATCAACGTCCTGCGAGGATGCTGCTCGGGCAGGCGTGCAGAACGAAACCGCCTGCCAGGTCGCGCTTCAGCAACTCTTACAGCAATCGTCGGCGTTGTTGCCCGCCACCGCCGCTCCCCCGCCTCCCTTTGAAATGCTCGGGCCCTACCGGCTGTTGGAATTGATTGGTAGCGGCGGAATGGGAGCCGTCTACTTGGCTGAACATCAGCGGCTCAAACGCCGCTGCGCGATCAAGTTGTTGCCGCCCGAACGCGTCACCCAAGCGGGCTGGTTGGACCGGTTTGATCGCGAGATGACGACGATCGCGTCGCTGGAACACCCTCATATCGTGTGCGCCACCGATGCCGGACACGAAACGGGTTGGCACTACCTGGTGATGGAGTATCTGGACGGGCTGGACATCGGCCGCGTGGCCGGTCGCATTGGCCAGCTGGACGTTGCCGACGCCTGCGAAATCGTCCGCCAAGCGGCGCTCGGGTTGGCTCACATCCACGACAACGGATTGGTCCACCGCGATATCAAACCGTCCAATTTGATGCTGACTCAATCTGGAACCATCAAACTATTGGATCTCGGTTTGGTGCTCGATGGGGATGACCCGCTTTCCAAAGACGACCGTCTGACGACCGTCGGCCACGTGATGGGGACGATGCCTTACATGGCGCCGGAACAACTGGCCGATAGCCGCGACGTGCGTCCACAATCGGACATCTATTCACTCGGCGCGACGCTGTACCGATTGATTGCCGGGCACCCGCCACACCGCTCCGAGCGCGGGTTGGCGGCGCAGGTGTTGGCGATCACCAGCAGCGATGCCAAGCCGCTCGACACCATCCGAAGTGACGTCGATCGTGACGTCGTCAGCTTCGTCGCCGGCATGTTGTCGCGTGACCCGACCAAGCGACCGGCATCAGCGATGGAGGTGGCTCGGCAATTGGAATCGATGGCGAAACCGAGTCACTTGAAACGTTTGCTGCGTGACGCGATTCGGAAACACGCCGCCGACGATCTGCCGCGCAGCACCTTGCTACCGTCGATTGCCAATTCCGGCGGTTCCAAAGATCGCGGCAGAATCAAACATTGGCTGATGGGGGCTGCCGCGGCGCTGTGTTTGATTGCCGCCACGATCGTGATCAAGATCCAGACCGATCGCGGGGATTTGGTCATTCATTCCGAGCACGATGGTTTGACCGTTTTGGTCAAGCAAGGGGATGACGTCGTCGATCAGTTGACGATCGAATCGGACAAGGAGAACCGCACCACCTTACACAAGGGCACCTACGACATTGAAATCATCGGCGGCGGCGATGCACTGAGGCTCAGTGACGAGGTCGTCACAGTTGGGCGTGGGACACGACAGTCGATCGACGTCGTGAAGCGAACCGAATCGACAGACAACACCCTGCCGGGGGCTGCCACGCCGAATCTCGCGTCAACGAGCGTTGAGGGTCCGGGACCGGGTGTCACCCCGCCCGCGACGAGTCCACAGGACGTTTCCGATGGGGGACCGCGCAAGGATGTCAAAGCAAGCATGTCGTCCTCGGCGATGGATTTTGTGACGACCGACGGCAAACCGCTGTCGTCCTGGTTGGAGCAAGTTCGCACCGAAACGGAAATCGAGCCGCTTGGCGAAGCCATCTATGCGTCCATCGGCGGATTGCAAGAATTGTCGCGCCGAGGCGTTGCGAATACTTCGGAAAGCGACGTCGTGATCAAAGCATTGCTGGAACGCGCTCGCGAGTTCGGCGGATTGAACCGTAAATTGCCCCCGCTGCCCGGGATGACGGACCAAACGATCACACCGTCGGAGCACTTTATGTGGTGTTTGACCGAAGTCTTTGCCGAGCCCTCGCTCGATGTTTGGTATGAAAACGCGGTCCAAGAATTGGTCGAAGGCAACGTGCACAGTCGCGCCGCCGTGATCACCTGCCTGCACCGATATGTCAACTATTCCGGCGGGGCTGGCATGTACGGGGGCGGCATGGGCGGCATGGGCGGATACGGTCCCAGCGGAACCATCTCCAAGTTCACCACCCGCAAGTTGATTCGGTGCTGTCTGAGCTTGGCGACACCGGACGCTTGGTCCGAATTGTCGGGCGATCAACGTAAGACCGCTGCGCGGATGACACGGGAGGTCGTGATCGAACTGCCACGCAGCCTCGGTGTGGGACTGTCTCAGGAGGCCACGGATGAATTAATCGGCATCATTCTTTCGGTTCCGGAAACGGAACGCAGCCACTGGGAAAAGCAGTTTGTCCCTGGTAACCCTGCCGATCCCAGCGGGATGGATGAGTCCGACATCGGTGATGGAGGCGAAGGCGGATATGGAGATGCGTGGATGCCGAGTACCGAAGCCGCCTATGAGACTCCGGTCGCCGCGCCGGCGACGCTCTTTCAAGGCCGCGACTTGGCCAGTTGGATGGAGGCGTTGGAGCGTGAACGCGATGTCGCTTCGCTGGGGGAAGCCATGCGGGCCGTCGAAACACTCTCGCGAGAGGCGGATATAGAAACCCGGTTGGCCGCCGCGGGGCGAACGATACGTCTGGCCCGGCGTCTTGGCGGTATCGTTGCCGGTGGCGAAAACGATTCCAATCCATCCCACCATTTCATGACGCTGTTCCTGAACACGTTCGCGCGTTATTTCCCCGATCCGGGCGTGACGGCCGTCCTGCAGGAGTTGGACGCTGGGAACGCCAACAGCCAAATGGCCTCGCTGTGGGCGTTGAACAGCTTTTTAAACGGACAACGCGGGGTCGACTGGTCGACGGGGGTGGCTGAACACGGGGCCAGCTTTGACGTGCTTAGACCATTAGTACAAGCTCTTCAAGCAAAGCTTCTTGAGGTTTCTGAGGCGCAGTCGGAAGACGGCGGGGGATTAAATCATGACGTAATGGAGCATCGCCACGCGTTGGATCTGGCCAAGGACTCTGCACTCGCCTTGACGGTGTCTCTGGGCGAATCGATCGCCGATAACGAGACGCTCAAACGCTACGTCATCGAGAAGGTCGAATCCAGCAGAGCAACCATCCAACGTACCGGCCACTCGTATGGGTCGTACGTACAGGCCGCACTGTCGGATTATCTCTTGATCGCCGCGATCGAAGTAGCCGAAAGCGATGACTCGTTCGGCACAACCGAGTGCTGGGAGTTCCTCGTCAAACAGCTCATGTTCGGCCAATTCAATCAGTTCCGCGCGGCGTCGCGGCAACGGGCTGCATTTGAACGTTTCAAGAAGACCGTTCCCGAGCTATTGCTCGACCAAATTTACCTATCGCTTCAGCAAACCGAAGGCCGGAACGCACCGACCGGTTGGTTCGCGTTGGCGATTCCGTATTTCGCGGAAAACTTCGTATCAACCAAGATCGCATCGGAAGTGATCGCAGCGTTTGAAACCGCGTGGACGGAGGAATACGGCCAGCCGCCGGAGCATCTGCGCGATGCGATCGATCAAGCCCAAGAAAGGCTGCGATGAACCGGTGAGGCCCAGGCGGCGAGTGTTTAAAATCGCATCTGCGATCACCGGGGGCGTCGATGCTGTCCTTGCTCATGATTTGGGTCAAAAAATTTCGTGGTCAAAAAATGAGAAGATGGGGCGCGCGGAATTGCGATGGATCGTGCTCTGAACATCATCTCCTTCGCACAGCGTTCGGGCCTGCATATTTTGACCAACTCCTCCTAGGCTCTGTCCCTAAAGTCCTGCGAGCGAAAAGGGGGTCAGGAGTCAATCGTGGTCAAAAAATGAGAAGATGGGGCGCGCGGAATTGCGATGGATCGTGCTCTGAACATCATCTCCTTCGCACAGCGTCCGGGGCCTGCATATTTTGACCAACCCATTTTTTGACCAACTCCTCCCACGCGCGAAAACGGGGTCAGGAGTCAATAGCCGGAACGGCCCTACGGGTGCTTCGCACTATTGACTCCTGACCCCCTTTTCGCTCGCCCTTCCCAGCGACGCTCCTACTTCTCCTTCTTAAACACGATCGTCCTGGCTTTTTCGTCGTCGAACCCGGACGGGCCTTCAGGGGCGCCGGGCGCCGTCGCGCAGATCGTCCAGGTGTCATCTTCGAGCGTGTAGATGCCTTCGACGATCAGCTTTTTGAGTTGCTCGATCGGGCAATCTTCGATCCGAACCGAGATCCGTTTCGGCTTGGCATTGGCATCGATTTCAAACGTTCCCTCATACCATTCTTTGCCCTCGGGGCCGTCGAACCGGATCTTCTTTCCATCAACGTTGAGCGTCGCCTTTTTCTTGCCGTTCTCGGTTTCGACTTCGGCTGTCCAATCGCCCTGCAGCTTTTCCAATTCCTTGTCCGCCGCTCCGGCGTCCGGGCTGAAGATCACAGTGGCGACGAGAAACAGAGCCAGCACTGGGAGTTGAAATCGCATGGGGGGTACCGCACAGAAGGGGAGAAGGAGTGACGGGGCGCATTGTATCGATTAAGCGGCATCGGATCGCGGTTGCGGAGTTTCAGACGGCAAATTGCGGTGTGCCGGCGTCGTCAGGTCGACCCCAGCGAGTGTGGTCCCAACGATCATCCACTTTTTGCAGGGGAGCTAACGTCATCATCCGTCCAGGAATTGTCGCGACCGGCCGTTCCGGGC
The DNA here is from genome assembly GCF_002289565.1 of Rhodopirellula sp. SM50. Lineage (GTDB taxonomy): Bacteria > Planctomycetota > Planctomycetia > Pirellulales > Pirellulaceae > Stieleria. The sequence goes on from NZ_NTFY01000005.1 coordinate 90,727, forward strand.
TTTGACTCGCGGACGAGATTTAATAAAATGCCGCAGTGGGAATTCGCCCTGTGGATCCCACGCCCGCCCCCGACACGACGGTCCTGGAGGTGGTTGATGGCCCCGGAACTCTGGCAAAGCTCGCTTTGCGAACCGGACAAGCCCAACCGACCGACCCGCTTTCGCCGCACTTGTGCGTGAGGGTTTTTGATTCTCAAGCCTCTATTGGAGCGAAACGATGTCTGTATGTGGAGTTGCAAGCGGTCTGTATGCGATCGGATTTCCCGGCATGCCGGAGATGTTGATCGTGTTGTTCTTGGCGCTGTTGTTGTTCGGTGGTGCCAAGCTGCCGGGCCTGATGCGGAACCTGGGCAAGAGTGCCAACGAGTTTAAACGTGGCATGAGTGAGTCAGCGGATGATGATGAACTGTCCGACAAAAAATCGGACGAATAGAAATGTTCGGGCTCAGTCCCTTTGAAATGATGGTGATCGGGGTGATCGCAGTCGTCTTGTTCGGCGGCAATCTACCCGACGTGGCTCGCAAAGCGGGCGGCTTCTATCGTGAATTCCGCAGTCGCCTCAATGAGGTCCAGCGAGAGTTCCGCGCCGCCGAGTACGAAGCGACCAAGGCGCTCAATCCTTACGAATCGTCGAAGGTTGAACCCGACGAGGACGACGAGGAACCTTCCGAGCCGGCGGCGCCCAAGTTCACACCGCCATCTTAAGCCGACAGATCATGTTCCTGCGTGGGAAGCCGTTCCCACGCAGCGAGGCCAATACGCCCTTGTTCCCCGGCTCCCGCCTGGGAACACACTGTAATGGAGGCTCCCGCCTCCTGGCCGTGAACCGCGTGTGGCGGGAGCCACAGCGGCATTGCGTTCCAAGGCAGGAGCCTTGGAACGAGTTAAGTTAACGCAGCAAGGCCAATCCCCCACTTGTTCCCCGGCTCCCGCCTGGGAACACACTGTGATGGAGGCTCCTGCCTCCTGGCCGCCAACCGCGTGTGGCGGGAGCCGCAGCGGCATTGCGTTCCAAGGCAGGAGCCTTGGATCGAGTTGGATACTCCACTTACTCCGGACGCTTAAACAGGTCCAGAAAACGATCTTCGAACTGATCGAACACGCCCAGCCGATCGAGTTCATTCTTCAGTTCGTATGCCTTCGAACGGTCGTCGGCGGCTTGGGCGAACAGGGTTTCGATTCTCGCCTGGTCCGCTTCGGCAAGTTCTTCATCATTGTCGTTTGGGGGCTCGAATGACTCGGACGCGCCGGACTCGCCGCCTGCCATCTTTTCCTTGAACTTGGCCAGCAACTCACCGAGTTGTTGTTCGATGGCGTGAGCTTGTTCTTTCAATTCGGTAAAATCCAGTGGGACTTCTGCCATCTCGGCAAACACTTCCAGCACCGCAAGCGACGCCTTGGGGAACGGCAGTTGGGCGAACATGTGTGGCATCTCGCCGAGCAGGCAAACGCCTTCCATGCCCTTGTCGACGGCGGCGGCAAGCAGCACGCCGTTGAGCCCGCTGACGTGGCCTTCTTCCAAATAACGCACTTCGGGCCGATCGAGTTCCTTCAGCGTCACTGAGTCGGTGGCCGCCCCGAACAGGCGTGATTCATGTTCGGGATGCATGTCCGTCGCCATCGCGGCAAAGGTAAACACGCGCTCGACACCTTGATCGCGGGCAAAGTCGATCAGCTTTTCGCAGAATTCAAATTTGCCCAGCGGCGGCTGGGCTTCACCGATAAAGACGATGATGTCCCGTTTGCCTTCCGGGGCTTTCCAAACGAAAAACCGGCTCCGCGGCCGCTGCGTTTTTTGCACAATCCCCGATTTGATGATCGCATAGTCGACATCAAACAAACCGTTGGACGCGAATTCGCCCAAATACTGCATGCCCAATTTGGCCATCAGATAGTATCCCGCGCTGATCGCCACGTGTCCCATCCCGGGCCACACGGCGACCAACCATGGACGGTTCGACTTAATCGCTTCGCTCATCAATCGTGTTCAAGTGGGAAAAGGATGCCAAATTGGCTCATCGGTTAACCTATTTAGCAAACGGCGCGCCAACACGATCAGGTGGTTAGCGGAACGGCGCGAGCCGTCCGGTGTCCGCTGGAGAACGCGTTGAAAGACCGGAGGGCTCGCGCCCTACCGCTAACAAATGCGGAGGTGGTTAGCGGAACGGCGCGAGCCGTCCGGTGTCGGCTGGAGAACGCGTTGAAAGCCTCGGAGGGCTCGCGCCCTACCGCGAACAACAGATATCCCGCTTGGTGTCAATGGAGGTGGCATTGGGTTCACGCCGGCATTCGGGCTCCTGGGGGCCGTTCGAACCGCACAGTAGGCCGATTGGCACACCAATTGCCTCTTGACTCGCTGTGTTCCCAACCGACTCATCAACCGTGAGAGCTCCGATGCATACCGAAAAGACTCCGACGGCCCGCGATATCATGAACACGCACGTCCAATGCGTTCAGCCCGAGATGATGTTGGGGGACATTGTGGCGTTCTTATTGAAACACAAGATTTCCAACGCCCCCGTGGTCAAACACGACGGCAATGTGAAACATCTGCTGGGCTTCATCTCCGAAGGCGACTGTTTGGAATTTCTCGCCAATGAGATGTTCTACGGCAATCCCAGCCCGACGCAGACCGCCACCACGATCATGAAGAAACATCCCACCTGCGTCGGACCCGACACCGACGTGTTTGCGTTGACGTCGATTTTCATGAGTCATCAATTCCGCCATCTGCCCGTGGTCGATGGCGATCAACATCTGCTGGGGATCATCAGCCGCCGCGATATCCTTCGCGCCCTCGACGAATTTTACCACCAATGGAATCGCTCCAGCGACCGAGAGCGGTTCCCCGTCGACGTCCACAAGATCATGAACCACCGGTTCATCGTCACCGGTTGATCGTCACCGGTTGATCGCGCGGTGACGCACAGCGATTGCGTTGGTGCTTCACCGCGGCACAGCATTTGCCTCCAGCTAGGTGTCGCGACGGGACGCCGAAAACGCCTCGTCCGCCAGCGCTGTCCCCTATGCGGTGAATCATGTTTACGGCTGCATCTAACGAGCGGAAACGGAACCGTCCGGTCAACCTGGGCCGTGTCGTTTCGGTGCGGGGCAGTGTCATAGACGCACACTTTGACGATGTGCTGCCGGCGATCAACCACGAACTGAGGACCGGCGTCGATGGCGAAATCGTGGTGGAAGTCGCGGCACAACTTGATCCGCGTACGGTCCGTGGCATCGCGTTCAATTCCACCCAGGGTCTCTCACGCGGCATCGCCATCCGCGATCTCGGCAAACCGCTCGACGTGCCGGTGGGAAAGAGGTTGCTCGGCCGGGCACTCAACGTGTTTGGTCAGCCCATCGATGACGACGAACCGCTGGACGAACTTCCGCGTCGAAGCATTCACCAGACGCCGCCGGCGATCGCCCAACGCGCGACGCAATCTGAAGTCTTCGAAACCGGGATCAAGGCGATCGACCTGCTCTCGCCGCTGGAACGCGGCGGCAAGGCGGGGCTGTTCGGAGGTGCGGGTGTCGGCAAGACCGTCTTGATCACCGAGTTGATCCACAACGTGGTCTCCAAGCACTCCGGCGTCAGCCTGTTTTGCGGCATCGGGGAACGTTGTCGCGAAGCCGAGGAGTTGTACCGGGAAATGGGCGCAGCCGGCGTGCGTGACAACACGATCATGATGTTCGGTCAAATGAACGAACCACCGGGGGCTCGCTTTCGCGTCGGTCACGCCGCATTGACACTGGCGGAATATTTTCGTGACGACGCGCGGCAGGACGTCCTGCTATTGATCGACAACATTTTCCGGTTCATCCAAGCCGGCATGGAAGTCTCCGGGTTGATGGGACAGCTGCCGTCGCGTGTCGGCTACCAGCCCTCGCTGGCGACCGATCTGGCGGAGTTGGAGGAACGGATTTGTTCCACCGCGTCGGGGGCGATCACATCGGTGCAAGCCGTATACGTGCCGGCGGATGATTTTACCGATCCCTCTGCCGTGCATGCGTTCTCGCACTTGTCCGCGACGGTCGTGCTGAGCCGTAAGCGCGCCTCCGAAGGACTGTACCCGGCGATCGATCCGCTGCAATCGACCTCGGAAATGTTGCTGCCGCAAATCGTCGGCGAAAAACATTACCAGGTCGCCAGTGATGTCCGCCGAACTCTGGCCAACTACGAGGAATTGAAAGACATCATCGCGATGCTCGGCATGGAAGAACTTTCGCGAGACGACCGGCGCACCGTCAATCGCGCCCGGCGGATCGAACGGTTTCTCACTCAGCCCTTCATCACCACCGAGCAATTCACCGGCGCCAAAGGTAAGACCGTACCGATTCAGGACACCTTGGAAGGGTGCACCCGAATCTTGGACGATGAATTTCACGACGTGCCCGAACGTGCGCTCTACATGATCGGCACGATCGACCAAGTCCGGGGCGCTGATCGATGATGCAGCTGAAAATCCAAACGCCCAACGAAGTCTTGACGGACCAGCCCGTGGTGAAGGTCATCGCCGAAGCGGAGAACGGATGCTTTTGTTTGCTGCCCCGCCACGTCGACTTTCTCGCTGCGCTCGTACCCGGATTGCTCGTCTTCGAAGACAGCGACGGGATCGAGCACTTCGTCGCCGTCGGCGAGGGATTGTTGGTCAAGAAAGGTCAAGCCGTGATGGTTTCCGTTCGTCAAGCGGTCCGTGGCGGGGACTTGGGGAAACTGCAACGCACCGTCCGCGAACAATTCGAATCGATCGACGACCGCGAGCGGGCGACGCACGCGGCGGTGGCCAAGTTGGAAGCGAGTTTCTTGCGCGGCTTTTTGGAACTGAGCGGAGAAGTGCGATGAGCGGTTCCGATCACGACCGGCCGAACAGCATGCCAAACAACACCGCGGGCGGGGCGGAGTCGCAGCAGACGTCGTCGGAAGGGTTTCGCAGTGATCTGGAACGAGACGTCTCGACCCGGGAACAACGAAAGCTGAAGGCGCGTGCGGAAGTGCATCGAACGATCTGGTTCGGCTTGGGAACCTTCGGCCTGGTCGGCTGGTCGGTCACGCTGCCCGCGCTGGCCGGGATCGCGACCGGGGTTTGGATCGATCACAGGTTTCCGAGCCGGTTCTCGTGGACCTTGATGTTATTGGTGTTGGGCGTCGCGCTGGGGTGTTTGAACGCTTGGCGTTGGATTTCCCGCGAGAGTCAAAACGAAGCAAGGCATTGAACAGAGGCAATCATGTTTGAATCCATCGAAATCATCTTGGCTGCCGGCTTGGGGGCCGTTTTGGCGATCTTTTACTTCGGCGGTCTGTGGTGGACGCTCCGCTGTCTGTCGACTTCGCAGCGACCGCTGGCGATTTACTTTGCCAGTCTGACGACCCGGATAGTGATCGCGTTGCTGGTGTTCACCGGTTTCGCCGTCTACGGAGTCTGGCAGACGTTCGCGGCGTGTTTGTTGGGGTTCCTGGTCACGCGGATCGCGCTGCTGCGATTGTTGGGACGGGAACCCAGTTTGGCGACGGCCGTCCAACGGAGCGGGCCATGAACGGGGTGCAGATTTCGGTCGACCAATGGGTGCTGTGGCAATCCGATCATTGGCCGATGGTCAAATTGAACGCCACGATCGTCTTCACCTGGTGCGTGATGGCACTGTTGGCGATCGGATCGTGGTGGGTGACGCGTCGATTGTCCACCGACACGACGGTCCCCAAATTTCAAAACGTGTTGGAAGTGATCGTCGGTGGGATGCGGGATCAAATTCGCGAGGTCAGCGGTCGCGATCCGGGTCAGTACCTGGCCTTTGTCGGCACGTTGTTCTTGTTCATCTGCGTTGCCAATCTGCTCAGTATTGTGCCCGGGTATCAACCGCCGACGGCGTCGTTGTCGACGACCGCGGCACTGGCAACGTGTGTGTTCATTGCGGTTCCAATCTATGGGATCGCGGTGCAGGGACCGCGGTCCTATTTACAACACTACCTTCGCCCGACCCCGTTGATGATGCCCTTCAATATCATCGGCGAACTTTCCCGGACACTCGCGTTGGCCGTTCGACTGTACGGCAACATGATGAGCGGCACCGTGGTCGCCGCGATCTTGATCGGGTTTGTTCCGCTGTTCGTCCCGATCTTGATGCAGGTCTTGGGGCTGCTAACGGGATTGATCCAAGCGTACATCTTTGCGGTCTTGGCGATGGTTTACATCGCTTCGGCCACGACCGTTTATCACCAGCGTGAGTCGTCGTCGAAGGCGGCTGACGTGGAAACGAACGAGAATTCCCAAGGCTACCGAATCGCCGGAGAGCACCATGAATAGTCATCGCATTCCCGTTTTCTTGTTGGCGACGATCTTGATCGTGGGGGTCGTCGGCGTCCACCAGCACCCCGCCCGGGCGCAAGGCAACGCCGAGCAAACGTTCGGAGTGGCCGAATCTGACGCGTCGCCGTCCGAATCCGTTTCCAACGGCACAGCCCGCTCCAACGCAGGCCAGGGCGGCATCGACAACCTGGGGCTGATCGCCTTGGGGTCGATCGTTGTCGCGGGTCTGACGATCGCCATCGGCTCCATTGGACCGGCGCTCGGCGAAGGCCGAGCGGTCGCCCAAGCCCTCAACGCCATCGCCCAGCAACCTGATTCGTCCAACACGATCACCCGCACACTGTTCGTCGGTTTGGCCATGATCGAATCCACCGCGATCTATTGCTTTGTCGTCGCCATGATTCTGTTGTTCGCCAATCCGTTTTGGAACCATTTCACCCAGTAGCCGGTCATGTCCATCGATTGGTTTACCTTTATCGCACAGATCATCAACTTCCTGATTCTGGTCGGGTTGTTACGGTGGCTGTTGTACGGACCGATCATCGCGGCGATGAATCAGCGCGAAGCGAAGATCTCTCAACGCTGGAATGACGCCAATGAAAAACTCGCCGAAGCCGAACAGGCGGTCGCGTCGTATCAACAACAGCAGGCCGAGTTCGAACAGCAACGCGAAGCCATGCTTGAAGACGCGCGGCGGGGATCGGACGAACACCGAGAGCGTTTGACCAGGGAAGCTCGTGACGACGTTGAACTGAAACGCAACCAGTGGTTGGATGGATTGAAGCGGGAGCAAGCCGAGTCGGCCGATGAGGTGCGCGAGCAGTTCGGGGAGATGGCCATGCATTCCGCCCGCCACACGCTGATGGAATTGGCCGATGCAGAATTGGAAACACGCGTGGTCGAAAAGTTCATCAACCGGATCAAGCAGATGGACGAGCCGCGCCGCGATGAAATCAGAACGCTACTTACCGACGATGCGTCCCAAGTTCGTATTCGAAGCGCGTTTGAATTGCCGGACGACGTCCGCGGTCGGCTGAACGCGGTCGTCCGCGAGACGCTCGGCTATCAAGGCGACATCGCGTTTCGGCAATCGGCGGATTTGATTTGCGGCATTCAACTCGACGCCGGGGGATACAGCATCCAGTGGAACGTGGACGACTTCGTGCGAGGGATCAACGCGGACTTCACCACGCGTTTGGGGAGGGACGGCTAGATGAGGATTCAGCTGGGAAGTCCGCCTCCCCGGCAGCATGGGTATCGACACAAGTCGCAACAGTCGAAGTCACCCTCCCTCTGGGAGGGTCGCGGAGGAGTTTGCGACGACGCGGGGAGGGTCCATGTGGCTCTGAATCGCTCAGCGATGATCGCTCGCCCCTCCCCTCGCTGCCAGGGAGGGTGACTGAAGTTGTGTAGACACCAATGCCCAGGCGGAGAGCGACGAACCCGCCTTGTTTTCAATAACTTAAAAACTGCACGACCTCTTTAGCGAGACGAGGTCGATCGGTGAATCACGCTTGAAAAACAGACATTGACAAGAACACCTGACAAACGCATGAACGACAGCACTTCGACGGATGCCCCCTCGACGACCGCGTTTGGTGATCTGATTCGCGAGACCGCGACGTTGTTCAAGCAAGTGGTCTCCGATCGCGACGCCAGGGTCGATGCGCGTGAATCCGGTACGGTGGTCGAAGTCAGCCGCGGGATCGCGACCGTCGACGGGTTGCCGAATGTTCAATCCGACGAGTTGCTTCGGTTTGCCGGCAATCGATACGGATTCGCATTCAATCTGGACCGCCATCGTGTCGGTTGTGTGTTGTTGGATGAAGGCGAATCGTTGCAGTCCGGGACAACGGTCGAGCGCACCGGACGGGTGCTGGACACGCCCGTGGGCGCGGAGTTGCTCGGTCGGGTGATCGATCCGCTCGGCCGACCCTTGGATGGCGGCCATCGTCTCGCCGGGCTACAGCGGATGCCGTGTGAACGACCCGCCCCGGGAATCATGAACCGCGCGGCCGTCTCGGTGCCTCTGCAGACGGGCATGAAGGTCATCGACGGGTTGATTCCGATCGGTCGCGGTCAACGGCAACTGGTATTGGGCGACCGTCAGACAGGAAAGACGTCGATCGCGGTGGACACGATCATCAACCAGCGAAACAGCGGCGTGATTTGTGTGTACTGCAGTATCGGACAACGAAGTACGAACGTCGCGCGGGTCATCGCGACTCTCCGCTCCCATGAAGCGATGGCGCATTCGATTGTGGTGATCGGTGCCGATGACGCGCCGCCGGGTGTTCAATTCATCGCGCCCTATGCCGCCACAACGATCGGCGAATCCTTCATGCACCAGGGACACGATGTGCTGATCGTCTACGATGATTTGACCTCCCACGCCAGGGCTTATCGTCATGTTTCGTTGCTGCTGCGTCGTCCTCCGGGGCGTGAAGCGTTTCCCGGGGACATCTTTTTCGTGCACTCGCGGTTGCTGGAACGATCGACACACCTGCGAACAGAATTCGGCGGCGGGTCGTTGACCGCGCTGCCGATCATCGAGACCGAGGCGCAGAACGTGTCCGGCTACATCCCGACCAATCTGATTTCGATCACCGACGGACAACTCTATCTGTCTCCGAAACTGTTTCACCTCGGGGTGTTGCCCGCGGTCGACGTGGGGCGGTCGGTCTCGCGGGTCGGCGGCAAGACGCAATTTCCGGCTTATCGTCGCGTGGCCGGCGACCTGCGGCTGGCCTATTCGCAATTCGAAGAATTGGAAAAATTCGCCCGCTTTAGCAGCCAACTCGATGAAGACACCCGCGCCACGCTGGACCGCGGTTTGCGCGTCCGCGAAGTCCTCAAGCAAGCACGGCACGAGTTGCTGTCGGTGCCTCAGCAGATCGGATCGATGGTGGCACTGACCTCCGGTGCGTTCGATTCGTTGCCGGTCGATCACATCCGCCAAGCGGAACGGACGATCCATCGCACGCTGCTGGAGGAATGTCCGGGGCTGTGCGAGCGGATTTCGGCGGGACAAAAACTGGGCGATCAGGATTTCCAACAGCTCAAAGCGTTCGTGCACCGGGCGATCTCCGAAGCCGCACAGGTCGGGCCATGAACACGCTGGAACATCTGCGGGCGAAGATCGAAACGGCGACCGACATGCAGTCGGTGGTCAAGACGATGAAGACGCTGGCGGCCGTCAGTATCCGCCAATACGAACGAGCCGCCGACGCGTTGTCACCGTACAACCAGACTGTCGAAATGGGCTTTCAAATCGTCTTGCGAAACACCGGACACGGCGATCTGTTGTTCGCCGCCGATCCCCACCGGTCTACTCGTACCGCCGCCATCGTGTTTGGAACCGATCAGGGCATGTGTGGTCAATTCAACGAACGCATCGCGGCGACCGTGTCGGCCGACCGCGAACAATCCGCCGCCGATGAAAGACGCACCGGATCGGATTCCGCACAGGCCTTTGGGCAACCGTGGAAAGTGTTGGCGGTGGGCACGAGAGTGGAGGGGCATTTGAAGGAGATGGGCCTGGCGCCAGACCAAACCCTGAGCGTTCCGGCCTCCGTTTCTGAGATCACGCCGTTGGTCCAAGACCTTCTGTTGACGATCCAGCATTGGCGCGAGCAATCGGAGATCTCGCGTTTGCTGGTGTTCTACAACCGCCGAACGGTGGGGGCCGCGAGTCTGCCGAACCGGTTGGTGTTGTTGCCGATCGGGGCCGAGCGGTATCGCCGCTGGAGTCACCAGCGTTGGCAATCAACTTCTTTGCCGGCCTTTACGATGGATCGCCGCCGATTGCTATCCTGCATCATCCGCCAGTATCTGTTCGTTTCGCTCTACCGGTCGTGTGCCGAATCCCTCTCCAGCGAAAACGCCAGTCGCATCGCGGCGATGCAAGTGGCCGAACGAAGTATCCAGGAACGGCTGGACGATTTGACACGCGCGTTTAACCAGATTCGACAGACGGCGATCACCGAAGAATTGTTGGACGTCGTCAGCGGTTTCGAAGCCCTGTCCGGTGGCGAAAAATTCTAGCTCTGTCCCTAAAGTCCTGCGAGCGAAAAGGGGGTCAGGAGTCAATAGTGCGAAGCACCCGTAGGGCCGTTCCGGCTATTGACTCCTGACCCCGTTTTCGCGGTTTACTGGCGGTGAACGTCGTTGAGGGACAGAGCCTAGTCGCTTCTGAGATGACGAGCCTGGAAGCCTATCCCACGTTGCGGCTCAGGTACTTGGAGTTCACGTCGACGAATCGCAGATTGCGGTGTTTGGCTTTGCTGATGCCGATCCGTTTTGTCGCCCGGACGACGGGGACACGCGGGATCGAATCGGCGAACACGCCGATCCGTTCGTCGCAGACAAGACTTCGGCCGTCGTCGCCGCGATCGATCTGCAACGCCTGGCACAACATTGCCGGACCGCGCGTCAACCGGCGAAGATCGTCGTAGCCGCGGAGGCAACGCATGACGTCGAGCCCCCAAACCGGTTCGATGGCCCGGATCAAAACCGCGGCACCTTGGTCAGCCGGCTGCGTGACCGCGTTCAAGCAATGTTTCGCATGAATCGGATAAACGTACAGCGTCCCCGGGTCGGAAAACATCGACGCGTTGCTGGCCGTCTTTCCACGCGCCGAGTGACTGGCCGGATCGCCTTGATCCAGATACGCTTCTGTCTCGACGATCCAGCCGCCCAGCCATTGACCGTCGACGTGATGAAGCAGTGCTTTGCCGATCAGTTCTTTGGCCACGACCGCTGTCGGCCGGCCATAGAATGCGGCGCCGAGGCGATTGGAGTGCAGCGACTTTGGGAGTGAGAAACGTTGGACCATTCAAGACATTCGAAGAAATGACGCTGTGAACGCAACAGGCCGAGAAACAATCTATACCGCTGGTTGGATTTTCCCTATCTGTCGACCGCCGATCAATGGTGGTTTCTTGCGCGTCGTCGATGATCGAATCGTGGAGATCGGGGCGCTGTCCGACGGCGATTACCGACGCCAAGCTGTCGTTGATTTGGGCGACGTGGCAGTGCTTCCTCGAATGGTCAATGCTCACACGCACCTGGAGTTTTCTGATTGTCAGACCCCGATCGGCCAACCCGGGATCGCACTGTCCGACTGGATCGGCAGCGTGATCGCCGCTCGCGGCGTGGCAACGACGGATCAGCGTCGCGATTGCATCGCGGGGGGAATCGCCGAATCGGTCGCCGCCGGGGTGGGACTGGTCGGGGACATCGCGACCACCCCGTCCGCCTACCCGGCCGACGCGGGTGCGTCGATTGTCTCATTTGCCGAAGTGCTTGGTTTGAGTGACGACCGTGCCGATGAGCGGTTTCGATCCGCACAGACACACTCGGACAGCGTAGCGGTGACCCCGTCGATTGACTTTGGCGTCAGCCCCCACGCGCCCTATTCAACGCCACCTGATTTGATTCGCCGCTGTGTCGATTTGGCCAAGCAGCGCGGCGCAGCATTGGCGATGCACGTCGCCGAGTCGCCTGACGAGCGAACGTTGCTGCGGCAAGGCAGCGGGCCGTTTGCCGATGCCCTCCGCACCGCCGGTCTGTGGCCCGAGGGGCTGTTCCCCTGGGCCGGTTCGCAACCGCTGATCGACTTGATCGGCTGGCTCGCCGAGGCACCGAGGGCCTTGCTGATTCACGGCAACGACCTTCAAGACGACGAAATCGAGCGAATCTCGCAGCACCCCCAACTGAGCGTTGTCTACTGTCCGCGAACCCACCACTTTTTCGGTCATCCTCGGCATGGCGTCCAAAAACTGCTCGACGCGGACATTCGAGTCGCCATCGGCACGGATTCGCGGGCCAGCAATCCCGACCTGAGCGTCTGGAAAGAAGTGCGATTTCTGCTCGATCATCGCCCCGATCTCGATCCGCACGCGGTGCTGGAGATGGCGACGCTTGCCGGATCGGATGCCTTGCTAGGCGCCGGGTCTCAATTTGGGAGAATCCAACCCGGGCGGATCCCTCACCAGAGCCCGGTTATGCTTCCCACGACCGCCAAACGCCTGAATCAGGTGTGGCGGGATTTCGCAGCCGGGGAATTGTCGTGCACGGGGTTGCCCGGGCGGGCATAATAGTTCCAGGTTTCAGGTTCCAGGTTCCAAGTTCCAAGTTCCAAGTCCCAAGTCCGGTTTGTTGCTTTATGTATCTTCGTTTGGCTTCGCGATTCCTTTTCGAGACCGACAAGCGATTGCTTGCCAAAGCGGCCTGGACGCTTGGTGTGAAGGGGCTTTGGAGTGTGCACAAGCACAAGCGGCGGTTGAAACGCGGCGAGTTCTTTCCACCGTTTCTGTATCTGTCGGTGATCAACAGTTGCAATCTGCGCTGCCAGGGTTGTTGGGTGGATGTGGCGGCCAAACAACAGCGAATCGAACTGGATGCGGCGAACGAGACGATTCGGCAAGCCAAAGCGATGGGCAACAGCTTTTTCGGCATCCTGGGGGGGGAGCCCTTCATGCACAAGGACCTGCTGAAAATCTTTGAACAGAACCGCGACGTCTATTTTCAAGTGTTCACCAACGGCCACTTCATTACCGACGAGGTGGCTGCGGAATTGAAGCGGCTGGGGAACGTCACGCCCCTGATCAGCGTCGAAGGATCGGAAATCATCAGCGACGAGCGACGTGGTCGTGCCGGCGTCTTGAATCAAACGATGGAAGGGCTGAAGACTGCCCTGAAGCACAACCTGTTGGTCGGCGTGTGCACGAGCGTTTGCAAGTCCAACATCGATGACCTTGTCAACGACGCCTGGGTCGATCGATTGATCGAAATGGGCGTGATGTATTGCTGGTTCCACATCTATCGACCGGTCGGTCCAGAAGCCAATGCCCAGTTGGCGCTCAACAGTGACGAGCAACGGCGCGTTCGACAATTCGTCGTGGACACCCGCGCGACCAAGCCGATCATCGTCATCGACGCTTATCACGATGACGCCGGAAACGCCCTGTGTCCGGCCGCGACCGGGTTCACTCACCACGTCGGCCCGTGGGGCGATCTGGAGCCCTGTCCGGTGATCCAGCTGGCCACCGAATCGATTCACGACGAGCGTCCGCTGGCCGAAACGTTCAACCAGTCACAGTTCTTGAAGGAGTTCCGATCGCTGACGGCCGAGCACACGCGCGGCTGCGTGATCATGGAACGCCCCGACTTGCTGGTCGAATTGGCCGAAAAGCACGGCGCCCGCGACACGACCGCTCGGGGTGCCGTCATCGAGGAACTGAAAAACGTTACGCCGCGGCGGAGCCAGTTCCAACCCGGTGATGAGATTCCCGAACGGAGCTTTGTTTATCGCTGGGCCAAAAAGTACGCCTTCAACGATTTCGGAACCTACGCGCGGCACTTCGACGCGGCAAAGTATCGCGACCCGGACAAAGACGCCCCGGATAACGAGCCGTCCAAGAGTGAGTTACCGGTGCTGCAGTAAAAAGGTAGGTCACGCTGTGCGTGACGATTGGCATGCACCTCAACACTTGTTCCCAGGCTCCGCCTGGGAACACACTGTCTTGGAGGCTCCGCCTCACGAATCCGCCGGCTTCGCCGGTAAGGGTGGCAAGCAGGATGCTTACCCCACTGTGTGTGTGACCACTGGCATGCACAGCATGCCCTACAGCTGAATCACCTGTTCTTCGTTAATCGTTTCGGCGTGGGATTCGCAGCTTGCGGCCAGTTCGATCTTGGCATGCCAGCGGCCTTCGGCGTCGCCGCGGACCAACCAGTGCGGCTGCACGCAGACGCTTTGGTGCACCAGTTCGAACCCCGCTTCACTTTGGCTGACCGTTTCGACGGGGAACGCCCAGATGCCGCTGGGGCGATCCAGCTTCAGCGACACGTCGATCCCCAGCCAGCGATCCGAAAGCGATAACTGCGAGGCGTGTTCCAAATCCAGCTTCTCGCCGAGTTGTCCGAGATGCTGGCCGTCTTCGTCACTGAAATAACGATCGTCGGCACCGGAGGGAAGCCCCGCGAAATTCATCTCGACCGCAAAATGCAGATCCCGATCTCGCGGCAGGTTTTCCAGCAAGTAGGTGATCTCCAACGCATCGCTTCCGGTCACCATCGTGACGGCTTTGGTCAGGACGATCGGGATTCCCCAAGCGTTGCCTTCGCGGCGCATCTGCACTTGGACACGATCGGCCCCCCGTCGCAGTTTCGCCTCAAAAGGAAGCTCAACGAAATCGCCGCGTTCCATCGCTTCGCCACGGGCGACCGATTCGAGATCCGTGTCGACGTCGTAGAAATGGTCCATCAAGCTTTTTCGCGGGTAGCGATCGTATTGCAATCGCTGATCCAGATCGGCCTGCTTGAACACCACGCGGTCGTGGATACTGGCGACACTGTCGCCATCGACGTTGGGACCGGCGAGCACTTTCTGGTGGTAACTTTCCGGACGACGCTGCAGCGTGGCGAGCAGGTTGTGGCTGATCTCGCGGACATCCAACTCATAAAGTCGACCGCCGCGTCCCGGAGCGACCCAGGCGCAGAGCTTGTCATTGCTCAAGCGGACTTCTTGCAGACCATCAAAGTCGTAGTCGTCGGCGGTCGCCTGGACCGCGCCGGACAGTTCACCGGTCAGTTTGCTGAGCAGATTGTCGGCCGTGATCAGGTGTTGATAGACGGCATTGCGGAGGTGCGGCAGATAGATGCCACCAAACGCGCCGTGCCAGTAGGGGCAATTGCATTGGCCGCGGTACAGGTGATCGCGAATCACCGCCAATTGCCCGGCGTCGATGCCGGCCGATTCGGCATCGGCCAGACGGCGGCTGACGTGCATCATCCGCGCGTACATCTCGTTGGTTTCTTCGTACTTCGATTTGAAGTTCCGCCAATACCCGCCGCGGACAAACGTTTTCAAATCGTTCCAACGCTCATGGGAATCCATCTCATGGGTCACCTCATCGAGCACGACTTGTGACTCGGTCGGCAGCGACCACTCGGTCATCTCGCGATAGCTGCAATCGGGCAAATAGATTTTCCCGACCGGTGCGGTGCGATTGATCGCTTCGCCGAGGGCCACGGTGTGCAACCACGGGGCGTTTTCTGTCAGAGCGTTGAACAGCGATTTCAACCAGCCCTTGTCGTACACGTGCACTTTTGTGTCGGGCCAGGTACCAAATTTTTCGCCGTCGTCGCCGAAGGTCAGGACCGCGCCGGGGGCTCGCTCGGCCACACTGCGACAATAATCGATCGTCGCCTGGACCGGTTGGAAGGGGATCGTGTAACGCAGATGTTCCGAACCGGGGAAGATGCGCAGCAACCGCCCGTCGTCTTCGGTGATGAAGTAACCGGTCAATTGATTCTCATCGACTCCCGCAGCTCGGAAGTGATAATCGTCCAGCACGGTGTAGCGAATTCCGGCATCCGCGACGTCACGCGTCAACGTGGATTCCCAAACCCGCTCCGGCGTCCACATCCCGGCCGGGGTGCTGCCCAAGTGCCGCTCCAGCCAGCGCCCGTAGGCTTCGATTTGGCCGATCCGGTCGCGCCCCGGCAGCATGGTCAAGATCGGCTCGTATTGCGGACCACCGATGATCTCGATCCGTCCCGCTTCAACCAACAGTCGCAGCCGATCGAGATACTCCGGATGACGCTCGGCCAACCACATCATCAGCGGTCCCGACGTGTGCAGCGAAATCTGCAACTTGTCATAGGGCTCAAAGACATCCAGAAACGGTCGATAGCTATCTTGGTATGCCTGCTCAAACACGCCGTCAAAGTTACCGATCGGCTGATGATTGTGTAAAACCAAGCAAAGATGAACGTGAGCAGACATGTTCGCGGGAGTTAAAGTCGTGAATTGGTAGCAACGATTGACGACACCGTGCGTTGTCGCACAGCGTGGTGGTTCAACCGGATTGCCGGACGTGATTACTGAGCGAATTGTATGAAACGAGTGGACGTTTCCGAATGGCCACTCCGGACGGATCAGTCCGGTTGCACGAAATCGATCAGGCGTTGAAGCAAAAGGTTTCCCAGTTTGTACGTCTTCCCCTAATCGTTAACGGCGACCCACAGGTTGTATCGGCATGACTGTAGGGGTGGACAACAGTCAGAATCGGCAAATTTTCACAGCGAATCTTGCCCCACCGCCCGGCCATACCGGCCGGCTGGGTGGTGTCGTTGACTCCCCATCGCGGCAGTTACGGTCAACGCTGTGAAACATTCTTTAGCGGTGGGGCGCGAGCCCTCCAGTGTTTTGGCAAAGATGAAGAACCGGAGGGCTCGCGCGCTGCCGCTCAAACCTAAAGCAACACAGGGGAATGCTTCACAGCGTTACCTTTCGCTTGTCTCAACGCCTGGGGAAGGCGGAGGTCTGGAGCCGGCAGCGTGCGGGTGTCCTACCGCGTCAGCAACACGTTTCGCGGATCATGCCGTCGGGCGATCTCGCGGTAACGCAGCGCGGCGGTTTCCGGCAACAGTGAATTGATCATGCAGTCACAGCTCCACTCGAATCCCGCGGTTTTGTTCAATCGCGGAAAGACGTCGAGCGACCATTGAAAGGCTTCGGGCTGTTGGCCGCCGGGAGGGCAGGTGTGCAGCAAGTAATTGAATGCTTTGCCCGGGAACGCTTCGTTGACCCAGCAGAGCACTCGCCACAGGAAACTGGACAATTGGTCCAACGAGGTCTCGGTCATCCGGTCAAAGTGGGGTTGATGTTCCACCGACGTCAATCGAATCATGCCCCCGAAGCGGCTGGCGAACGGGCAGAACGCGACAAACGAATCGGTCCGGTCGATCACCCGACTTCGCTCGGCCAACTCGGCACGCAACAAATCGCAGGCGAGCGTGCATCCGGTCCGTGCCCGATGGTGCTCGCAGCGAAGCAGCGTGGTACGGACATGGTGTGGCATCAGGCTGGTCGCGATCAGCTGGCTATGGCTGTGTCGCAGCGACGCGCCGGCTTCGGGACCGCAATTTTTGAACACACTGATGTAGTTGATCCCACGGACCTGTCGCCAATGGCGAATCCGGTCGCGGAAAGCGAGCAAGGTCATATAGACCATTGCGGGGTCATACTGCGTGATCGATTCGGCGTGCAGCGAGGATTCGACAATCACTTCGTGTCCGCCGACCACATCGGTGATCGGAAACAGATTGTGCCGATCGACGTGGCCGCCTTTCTCGGCATCGCAGGGGCTGACGGCCGGAAATTTGTTGGGCACGACACGCACGTCCCAGTTGGCTTGTTCGCCCGGAACGACCTCAACGGCCGGTCCGGCAAAGCGGGTCGCCGCGCTATCGAGCGGCGTAGTTGTCTGGTCGCCCAATTTGGCCGACCAGACGGCTTCCGGCGTGCGGTTTTCGGCGCCGGCACAAAAGGGACAAGCCGCATCGACGTCCGGACGCTCAAACGTCGAATGCTCGAACGCCGGATGCTCTGCGGCGGTGGCGACAGAGGGCTGCTTGTCAGATTCGTAATCGTTGGGGCGCTGATCGCGTTTGGGCGCAAAAATCGTCCAGTCGCCGGTCAGCAGGTCGCGCCGCGTGTGGGAAGTCGCGCTGCTGCCCCGATAGGCCGCCGCCTCTTTGCGGCTTTTGGTATCGGCATCGGAGCGTGCCAAGGAACGCATGACCGATCGCCGCGGCGGTCGTCCCGGCCACATCGCTTCGGTTTCGCCGGCCGACGCCAGTCGCGTGTCGGTATCGATGGTCCCGGGCTTCGCTTGATATTCTGAGACCGCTTCGCTTACTTGACGGGGCAGAGCTGATTCTGCCGAAACGATTTGCGGTTGTTGCTCAGAATCAGAAGACATGCGTCGCAGCAGGGTTAGGTTGGGATTGATGAGGATGCCTGAACACGGGTGCTGCCACCATCAGCCTGTCCATCAACCTCTCGTCCGCTTGAGCCGTCCCAAGTCATCCAGATTGGGAGTGCTGTTCGCGGACCCGACTCGCCTCACTCTACCAATTTCTGAGCAATTTCCAGTCTTGTCTGAGCAAAAAAACAAAATCGTTTGCCGGCCCTCATTTTGGCACGACAGCCTTGCCCCCCTTAAGGGAAACTGCGTTGTCGTAAAGCTCGACATACTGGGACGCACTCTTCCTCCAAGACCAGTCCGCGGCCATCGCGCGCTGCACCAAATTATTCCAAATTTTTTGCTCGTGATAACGCAATTTCAGGGCTCGACCGATCGATTCGTCGAGTCCGCGCGGGGAAACCTCACGCAAGTGGAATCCGGTCGCCGTTTGGTTGGATAACGTTTCGGCAGTCGTGTCGACCACCGTGTCGGCCAGACCGCCCGTTGCGGTAACAATTGGTATCGTTCCGTAACGCAGGCTATACAGTTGATTGAGCCCACACGGCTCATAGTGACTGGGCATCACAAACAGATCCGCACCGGCTTCAATCCGGTGCGCCAAAGCGTCGTGAAAGCCGATGTGTGCGGCGACTTGCTGGGGCGCTTGTGCCGCCAATGCCGTCAGTTCCGCTTCGATCTGTTTGTCGCCGCTGCCGAGGATCATCCATTGCGTCGGCCGGCCTTCTTCAACGTGCTGTCGGATCACCGGCAGGATCAAATCCCAACCTTTTTGTTCGGCCAAACGCCCCACCAAACCGATCATCGGCACGTCGGCTGATTCTTCGAGTCCGAATTCGAGCTGCAGCGAACGTTTGTTGGCGATTTTGCCCGACGGCCAATTGTTTTGATCGTAGTTTGCGCTCAGGTGAACATCGGTCGCCGGATTCCAGACGGTCTCATCGATCCCGTTGGTAATGCCCGTCACACGCCCGCCTTTGGACGCCAGCACGCCATCGAGACCGCAGCCGTGCTGGGGCGTGCAGATCTCCATCGCGTAACGGGGACTGACGGTCGTGACGTGGTCGGCGCAGACGATTCCTGTTTTTAGGAAGTTGAGCTGCCCGTAGTACTCAAACGTCTCATGGGTGAAGTGTTTCCAATCCAAGCCCGTCCACTTGAACGCGTCATGGTGAAACTGACCCTGGTAGGCCATGTTGTGAATGGTCATCAAGGTCGCGGCCTTTCCGAGCGACCCAAACGCTTTCGGTGATGCCTGGAGCAGGGCGGGGATCAATCCGGATTGCCAGTCGTTGCAATGCAGCACATCGACGTCCATCTCGATCCGCGAGAGGGCGGCCAGCGCGGCGCGACAGAAGAACGTGAAACGCTCGGCATTGTCCCGATAGTCCCCCAGCGCGTCTCCATAAAGTGATTCGCGGTCGAAGTACTGGGGCTGGTCGATCAACCACACGGCGACGTCGCTGTCGGGAAGCAGACACCGCAGCAACCTCCCCCCCACCAGTTTTCCGGGTGACATCGGGATGGCGAAACTAATATCCGTCGTGTCAATCTTAAGACCGGCCCGGTAAACGCTACGAAAGGCGGGCAGGATCACAGCACAGCGGTGTCCCAGCGCGGCGACTTCGCGGGGCAGCGTGCCGCAGACATCGGCCAACCCACCCGTTTTTGCCAACGGTACTGCTTCGGAAGTTACGTAGACAATATTCAAAACTTGGTACCTGAGTCGGAGCCGGACGTCACCCACCGAATGTGGGCCACGGCCGAAGTTAATTCAACGGGCCAAGGATTTACAGCGTTCCCACCCACCCGTATGGAATTATTGGTCGCAATTAGCGTTCGAGCGGGAAAGCGCGGGGGGCGAATACGCCAGAATTCCCCCGCATCAGCTAAACTTTCAGGTAAACAGTTGTAATCTGGTCTTCTCGTCCAAATCAGTAGTTGTGTTGCCTGCATGTCGATCGCACAGAGCGAATTCTGGTCTCGTTTGGTCCAATCCGGGCTCGCCGATGCGGGGAGTTGCCAACGTTATTCGGCCGCGTTCGAACAGTCGCCGGACAAATCGACCGGCGAGGATGCCAAACCGCTCGCAGCGTTTCTGGTCCGCAGCGGCGTTCTGACGAAGTTTCAGGCCGGCGAGTTGCTCCAACAGCAGCCCCCCACGCTGCGAGTCGGTTCGTTCGTGATCACCAGCGATGCGCCGGTGGCGCCGTTTTCGCACTGGATTCCCGTCCAAACGCCGGTTAGCGAAGACGCCCCCGTCCCGCGTTACGGATTCCTGCTCCGCGTCCCCCTGGCCAGTCTGGATGAAACGCGCCGCGGTTGGCTGGCGGTGCACAGCGAAATCCAAGCGGAATCGTTGCAGGCGATCGAATTGTCCGGCGGCGCCCAAGCGGGAAACGCCGAGCAAACGGTCGAGATTTTCTCACCGCTGCCCGACGGCGCACCGCTGTTGAACGTGCTGCAATCCAAGCCACCACTGAGCCCCCGCAAGACCATCCGCATCGGTGTCGACCTTGCCAACGCACTGGAAACGCTGCACCAACCCCTCGACTCCGGATTGGTGATGGCACACGGGGCCGTGGCCGCCGACCACGCTTGGGTGACTCCCAAGGGCCACGCGATCTTGCTCCGCGATCCCTCTTCCCCCGCGCGCTCGCCTCGCGCCGATCTTTCCACCAGTTGGATCGACCGCATCGAACCGGCCGCGCTCTATGCCGCACCCGAACTGGCCGATCCGGCCGCCATGCCGACGCCGGCAGCGGATGTCTATTCGTTGGGATGCTTGCTGTTCTCGTTGCTGCTGGGACGCCCCGCGTTCTCCGGCGAAGACGATCGAGATCTGTTCGCCGCCCACAATGAAGTGCTTCCACCGGAACTGATCGAGGCGGTCGAGCAAGGTGCCGCCGGAAACCCGCTGCTGCGTGTGCTCGCCTACGCGATGGCGAAAGACCCCGCCGCCCGATTCGGTTCCGCCGGGGCGATGGCCGAAGCGCTGGAACGGTCCGGTGAACTGCTCGACAGCCAACCGAAGCCAACCCGCCCACCGAAACCGAAACCACCGAAGACGCCCTCGGCTCCGCCGGTCGAAGCCCCCTCCGCACCACCGGTCGACGTGGCCTCCGCACCACCGGTCGACGTGGCCTCCGCACCACCGGTCGACGTGGCCTCCGCTCCGCCGGTCGAAGCGTCCTCGGCTCCGCCGGTCGAAGCGTCCTCCGCTCCGCCGGTCGAAGCAGCGTCAAACGCCGCCCCCGAGCCCGCATCGATTGCTCCCCAGCCGCCGGCGATCGAAACCCATCCGCCCCGCGAGCAGCCTACACGCGAGCAGCCGCCACCCGAGCTCGCCCCGGTTGGGCAGGCGACGAGCGAGCAGGCGACGACCAAGCAGGCGTCCATCACCGCCGCGACGCCGGTAGCCGCTGAGTCGGAGCCTGAACAAGCGGAGCCGCCCGCGCGACGAAAACGGCGCAAACGACGCAAGAACCGGATTCCGATCCTGGCCGGCACGATGATCGTGCCGCTGTTGATGTTGGGCTTGGCGATCGCGCTTCGTGGACGCGGCCCCGTCGAACCTCCGGCCCGGCCGCGGCCCAGCCCCTCGATCGTCAACCGCGTTCCCGAAGTCCGTGAGTCACGTCGTGAGGTGCCCAGCGACGAGCCGAAGCTGGTCAATGGCTACGAGATTGTCGACAGCGATCGCCTGCTTTGGGTGCCACCTTATGCCGCCGATTCTCCACCACCTTCCTTGGAGCTTTTGCCGCCCGGGCCGGCGGTGATCGTTTCGATTCCCCTGGCACGCGTCACGGCCAGCGCCGATGCGCAAACGTTGACAACGACCTTCGATGCCGAATGGTCCCCGTTGATCGCAATGGTCGAGCAGCGTGCCGGAGTGACGCGGGACCAGATCCAGCGCTGTACCGCGGCGTTGTTCCCCGGCAAGCAGGGATGGCCCGAAGTCGCCTTGGCAATCGAGTTGGTCGCACCGATCGAGCTGGACACGTTGAGCGAGAAATGGCAAGCCTTGGAATCCCGTACCGACAAGGGCGTGATCCTCTACGCCGGCGAGGATCTGGGTGGGGATGCGTACTTCGTCGGCGGCGGGGAAAAAGGAAAACCGCCCGAAGACGGCAAGGCCCAACGGTTCGCCGTCGCGTCGTTGGATCGAATTCGCGAGGTCGCCGAGACCGAAGGCGCGTCGATCCCCTTGGTCCGCAGCATGCAAACGCTGTGGAATCAAACGAGTGTCGAAAGTGACCTGGTCGCTCTGGTCACACCCAACTTTCTGTTTGCCGACGGCCGCGAGATGTTGGCATCCTCGTTGCCAGAATTCAGAGCCCCGCTCAAACGATGGCTGATCCCCGATGTCGCCGCGTTCTCCTTGTCGGCCTCGGCAAAGGATGGTGCGTTGTATCTGGAATTGCGTGAACTGCCCAGCGGCGGCGCGACCGCGGCGACGTTGTTGAAATCGTTCCGCGAAACAACTCAAACGTGGCCCGATTGGGCGGACAACTTCATTTTGAATTCGGTCCCCGATCCCTCCTGGCGTCTGCTGGCCACTCGCTTGCCGCTGATGTTGCGGTTCGTCAACGAACAGACGCGCAGCACGATTCTTGGTGAAACGGTCGTCGCATCGACCTACTTGCCCACCGATGCCGGAACCCAAGTCGCCCTGGGCACGTTCCTGGCGATGAACACCGAACCCGGACAAGCAAGCCTGGCCGAGACTCCGACCGCGGACCCGCTGACGGTCGACGAGCTGCTGGACCGGCCGATGTCGATTTCGTTCCTGCAACTTTCTCTGCAGTTCGCCGTCGATGCCGTCGTCGATGAATTCAAATCATCGCTTCCGGCCGGATCGACGATGCCGGATGTCAGCATCATCGGCGCCGATCTGGAGAAAAACGGGATCACTCAGAACCAACAGATCCGCAACTTTCAACGCGATGAAGAACCGCTGCGAAAGGTGTTGACCGACTTGGTCTTGGGCGCCAATCCCGACAAGACGGCGACGGGGCCGAGCGACGCAAAACAGTCACTCGTTTGGGTCGTGCACCCGAAGGGCAAACCGCCCGAGGAAACCGAGATTCTGATCACGACCCGTGATGCCGCAATAGACAAGTACGAACTGCCGAAAGAGTTCCAGATCCCCACCCCCTAGTGCCGCAGAAAAGTGGCGTAAGCTTCCAGCTTGCGATCCGTGGCTGCATCGCAGCCAGAGTGCTAACGCACTCTGATGGCAAGCAAGATGCTTACCCCACTCTCCATGGCAAGCAAGATGCTTACCCCACGTTGTTATTCGATCAGATCCAAGAGCGCGTCGACTTTGGCTTCGGCGGGATCGATCAAGGACGCCCGTTGGGCCTGCAAGACGCTGCTTCGCCAATGCTGTTTGGCGATCTCCGTCGTCGACTCCGCGGCCGCCCCTTGTTGCGGCCGCAGGTGCAGGTCCCAGCCTGCCGTGTCGGGGTTGACGCCGACCACATAGTCGCCGGGAGTGACCAGTGTCGACTTGCTGCTGCCGTCACCGAGTCCGCGATCAAAATCGATCCGAACCGGTCCGTCCAATCGGTGCTGCATCACCGAACCGGCTGCGGCGACCTGCGGTTGACCATTGAGCAAGTAATGAAACGCGGCGGGCGATTCACTGGCGTCGAGGGTGACGTCCACCGCGGTCTTTTGACGAAGATCCCAGCCGTCCTGATCGACCACCCAGCGATACATGCCGTTGTTGATCGTGTATCGTTTGACGACGCCTTTTCCGTTTTGAAACGCGACGACGAAGGATTGGTCCAAGGGCACCATCTCGCCCGGTGCCAGCGTGATTTCCAACGCGTCGTCACAGACAAAACTGATCGGTGTCGTGTTGAGCTCTGAGCTGTAGAGCACCACGGCGGGAATCCCTTCGGGAAGCTGCATGTCGGTCACGGTACTACCACTCGTTCCCAAGCCGACACCCAACAATCCCGTGATCGCTTCGTCCGGCGCGTCGCTTTTGGCGGCCGCTTCGGCGATCCGCGTGAACAGGTCGTCGCGGCGTTGCGCCCCCAGCACCCGCGCGATCTCGCTCAGCACGACCATGTTGCGGATGTTTTTGGCGCGTTGGGCGATCACTGCGATCTCCTCTCCACTGAGCACAGCGCCGCTGATGCCGGTCAGTTCGCTCCGCAACGCTTCGATCGCTTGCGTCAGTGTTTTCTGATCGGACTCCGGCGGCAACGCCGCGATTCGATCGGCCGCGTCGGCGGCGTTAAAGATGGACGACCAGGCTTGCCGCGACCCCGCGGCGGCCAGGGCCGCATCGTGGTTGAGCATCAGGTCGGCGCGCGCCTTTTCGGGATCATTCTTGTTCAATCGATTCTGATAGTCGCGACGCAACGCCTCCAGCGTGGCATCACCGGCAGATTGGCCGAGGGATCGCATGACGGCCTGATCGATCTGGCCGGCGATTTCAGCCGCTTCGGCACGAATGACCTGACCGGACAAGTGCGGGCCTGCGGAGACGACGTGGGTCAACGCAATGTCCGTCGGCGACGGATTGGGCGAAACCGACGGTCGCGTCACGATTCGATTTTCCGGCGGATCGACCGGAGCCGGAGCGTCCGGCGCCGGGGCGACGTCCGATGGCGGCTGAACCTGGTAGGCCCCCGAGGGAACCGATTGCGAATAGGGCTGGGAGCGGATGACTTGGGGACGTGAAGGACGCGTCGGTGTTCGCCCGCCCCGTCCCGGCAACCTTCCGCCTTTTCCGAATCCTCCGTTCAATCCCTTCTCCAGGATCTGGCCGCCGGCACGATCCAGGATGACAGGGCCGACGGCCGGCAAGATGACTTTCCCCAACGCTTCGCCGATGATGTCCTGCCCCGAAGAAGCGGACGGAAACGCGGTGAGTGCCCCAGCGGCGGCCAGAAGACAAAGGGTTTTGTGTCGTCGTTTCATGTCATCGCGCCATCGTTGAAGGATTCAGTGGTTCGCAAAGACTAGCTCAAAAACCAGCGATGCGGGGTCCGCCCGCCTGGGTAACGCTGTGAAGCGTTTTTCCCATGTGTTTCTTGAGGTTTCAGCGGCAGGGCGCGAGCCCTCCGGTTCTCCATCTCTGCCAAAACACCGGAGGGCTCGCGCCCTACCGCTAAAAAATGGTTCGCCCTACCGCCAAAAAATGGTTCACAGCGTAGCCGGCCGCAGCCTTCCATTGTGCCCGATTTCAGATCGCCGGGGGGGGATTAATTTTGCCCCAGACACAACAAGCCCACGGATCGCAGCGCGAACCCGTCGATGGGGAGCAGAAAAAATCCGTGGGGGTCGCGTTTTATCGTCCCGGGCGGTACGGGTTGAACAACAGATAATTCAGATGGCGATACAGATCGCTGTCACTCAGCAATTCGGAATGTTTTCCTTCGCCGGCGAGATTGGGGCCGTTGAGCAGAATCACGCGATCGGCGGTTCTTAAGGTTTGCAGGCGTCGCGGCAGCATCACGACCAACGATCCCTGGTCGACCAGTTTTTTGATCGCCTTCAAGCACGGATCATCGGCCAGTTGCGCGTTCGGTGCCGGCGGTTCGTTGACCAGCAAGATCGGCGGGCGATGCAGCAGCGCCCGCGCCAGCCCGATCCCATAGGTCGCTTCGGTGGACAACGAAAATCCTTCGACCGATGCATACGTCGACAGTCCTTCGGGAAGACGCTGGATCTGTTCATACACATCGACTTCGCGTAACGCATCGACGATGTCCGCGTTGCTGATCGTGCCGCCGCTTCCGGCCGACAGGTTTTCTTCGATCGTCCCATCCCACAACGGGCCCGACGGTTCGATCCACATCACGTTCTTGGCCAGCGACGCGGGGTGCACTTCCAACAGCTTCAGCCCATCGATTCGAACTTCGCCTGAGCCCGGACGTCCGAACCCCATCAACAATTCCACCATCGCTTGCGGAGACACCGAATCGGTTCCCAACAGTGTCACCAGCGACTTGGGCGTGAACTCCGTCGTGATGTGATTGAGGATCGCTTGGCCGTGCGAATCGGCCAGCGTCACGTCACGAAACTCGACGCCGTCCCGCAGCCCGGCCAATCCGACGCGTTGTTCCGACGGCGTCGCTCCATCGCTTTTGCGCAAGTACGCATAGACGGCATCGCAGGCCGTCCCGCTGGCGCGCAATCGTCGGGCCAGTGTTTGCAATCGCCACACTCCCGACACCGCGCCGGCCAGTGCCAACCCCAACACCACTGCCGACGAAAGGCTTAACCCGGAGTCGGTCTCCAGCAGATTCAGCCCCAACCCGATGACCATGATGGCGGTGGCCGCCGACGTGGCCAAGAACAGCAGCGGCCAGACACGTCCCCGCCGGGAATCGTTTTCTGCCAATTTCTGATACAGCTGGTCCAGTTCGTGCTGAAACGAAGCTTCGGCAATCCCCTGCGCCTGCAGGCGAGCCATCTTGGGGGCGCGTCCGACCAACGCCGCCATCTGGGCACGCAACTGCGGAAGCTCCCACCGACCGGCTTCGTCCGTGTCGCCGCCGTGCACCTGACGATACAAACGCCAAACCATCACGCCGCTGACCACCGCGACGATGGCCAACCAGATATGAACCAACAGGGCCAGCGACACGCACCCGAGCAACAGAAACAGGCTGCGGGGCAACGAGCGATACCAAAGCGACAGCCCGGCTTGAACCGACGGCAGGTGCCGACCGATCAGCTTCTGAGCGTTCAACGATTGCGCCGCGGCACCTTCCAGCTCGGCGCGACGCACGCTCTGTTTCAAGACTTTTTGATGCAGCGACTTGGTGATCGCCGCGGCACGACGATCGGCCAAGCATCGATGACGCCACACCGCAGCGCTCAATACCACCGCCATCGCAAACGCCAGCGACGTGAGCTGGGTGAGTTGGACCAGCGGCGGCTGATCGACAAACGACGCCGGAAGCCGGATGTACAGATTGGCTCCCAGCCGTACCGTCGATTGGCTCAGCTCTCCGGTCTGCAGCAATAGCGAAATCAGGCCGACGACCAAGACGATGCACGGGACCAGCAGTCCGGCGAGCGTCGCCCAAAATAACGAGAACAGTTTGCCCGGGCCCGCCTCCGGTTCATTGCGGGCTGCCGAGAGGGTGTGAAATCGATTCAATGCAACGGCTCCCCGATGATAAACGCCACTGAGTCTTCGGGGAACGAAACGTCTGTTGATCCAATCCGAAGGTCTCCGCAGTGCGTCCGGCGTGTGTCGCCATGCGGAAACCTGGTTTTTCGTTCACCCACTATGCCAAATCGCGGTCCTCGAACAACAGCATCGCAAGCATCCAAATCGCGACCGCGAAACACACAAGATAGTTAAAAGAACCGGCCAAGTAGATCCATGGGACCTGGCTTCCACTATCCATGGCGCTTTGAACGTTAAAAATGTTCAAATTCGGGACGATGACCGCGATCAGATTGCCGAAGAAGCCGACCAGCGGGTTTTCGCCCTGGGCCGACGCGACGAGCGGCTGCGTCAGGTTTCCGATCACATAGATCACAAAACACAGGATCAAATTGGCCAGCAGGGGCAGCCGGGTGGCCAGGGCGACGGCGATCGACGCGATCACCATCGTCTGCATGAAGTACAGCCCGAGGACGGGAACGGTGGACATGATCTCTTCGAATCCGATTTCCCAAATCGGCGTCGCCTTGGCCGTCTCGCGGGCGTCATAGATCGGCTTGTAGGCCATCAACAACAGCAACACGGCTCCGATGATGACGAACATCACCGCGATCGACATGATGATACCGGCATACTTGCCCAGCAAAAACGATCGTCGCGATACCGGCTTGCTCAGCACCGTCAGCGCCGTTCGACCTTCGATCTCTTCGCTGACCGAGGTTCCCGAACTCCAAACCGCTTGCAACATGGCCAGCACCATGATCAGCGTCACGCTGCTGTCCTTGAACATGCGAATGTCATCGCCGAGCGTGTTGAAGGGGTAGATCGAAAAGATGATGACCCCGACCACGCCGATGACCAACAGGATCAGATACAGCGTCTGGGCCATCTCGTTCTTGGCCGTCGACCAGGCCAACGCCCAGACACGCGGTGCGGCTTGGCGAAACGCCACCAGCCCGCTGAATAGAAAGAACACCAGGACACCGATGCCGGCCGCCTGAGTGATCTCGGGGACTCGGGGAATCGACGTCATCGTGATCGTGACGGTCGCCGGATCGAGTTCGCGGTTCTGGATGTGGAACCGCGACGAGTCTTGCGGCAGCGGCGGCTGGTCGCGGTCTTGGTAGCGAAACACCAACGTCTCGCCCGCATCGACCCGGGTCGGATTGCGTTCAAAGTCAGCCATCCCGGCGCCATCGGCCAACATCACCGTCTTGTCGGTCGAGATCTTCAGCTCGGAAATCCCAATCAAGTCGTAGTCGATCGACTGGGGGTGAAACGTCGCCGCATCGGGACTGACCGAAGGATCGGCACCGGGGATGGTCAGTGCCACTTCCGTGACGCCGTCACCGACCAAATGGACCTCCGAGAGCGCGCGGACGAACCGCATCGGGTCGGAAATGAAGTAGCTGCCCGCGAGACCGACCAAGACAAACACGCCCGCGACCGACAACACATAAGGCACGATGCCCTCGGTCAATATCTCTCCCCATTCCACCCGCGTGCGATACCACATCGCATAGATGATCGCGTAGCCCATCACCAACCCGATCAGGACCAGCGGCAGGATCAGCGTTTGGGCAAACCCCTCATCGGACCAGGCGTACTGGCTGCACAGCAACACCGCGATCACCACCCCGATCACCAGCGAGGCAACGTTTCCGGTGGTCGGCGAATCGGCCAACTTGCCCAGCGGTGGAATGAATGAGAGCAGCGCCAGCACTCCATAGAACAGCGCCGCGACCCCCGCTCCGAGCAGCAGACCGATCGCGATCGTGTAGATCGGTGTGACCCAAATTGGAAACCAGTCCGCAATTTGCCCGAGCAACATCGGTCCGGGGAACAAATTGGAAACGTCCAATGACAAGCCAGAAATGGCGGCA
The DNA here is from genome assembly GCF_002289565.1 of Rhodopirellula sp. SM50. Classification (GTDB taxonomy): domain Bacteria; phylum Planctomycetota; class Planctomycetia; order Pirellulales; family Pirellulaceae; genus Stieleria. The sequence continues at coordinate 119,837 of NZ_NTFY01000005.1, forward strand.
GGAGCCGATAGCACAGACGGGGCCATGAGCAGGGCAGCAACGAGGTGAATGGAGACAAGCGCGAGCGACGGACCTTTTCCGCCGACTGATCGCTACGCAACGAGTCGCCAAATGGTTGCCCCGCTTCCCCGAGATTTCTCAGTTTCGCCCAGGCGGAACCCGTTCCGCAGATTTGCCCCAAGGGCATCAAAAACACGATTGACATCAGCCGATTCGCGCGAGCGTTCGGGCCTCGGCAACAACGGAGGGCCCGTAGGCTGGCGCCAAACGGCTGATCCCTCGAAGCCCCCAAGGGAATCGAAACCGCCAAAATTCTGCGAATGAATGCACGTTTCAACGGAGAGATTGTGCGTTCCCAGGCGGAGCCTGGGAACGAGTCGCCGACGACTCGCCGAGTCGCCAACGATCCGCTGACTGCTTAACGATGCCCCTACACCGATTCCAGCTTGGCGCGGATCTCATCAGGGATCATCGTCTTTTCCAGCCCACCGCCGGGGCGGAGACGGCAGCAGACAACGACCGTGGCCCCCTTGGCGACCGACACGCTCCCCCCGCCTGCGTCCTGGCGTGAGAACGCCACCTCGTAGCGGATACTGGAGCGGCCGATCTTGACGACCGAAACCTCGATCTCCAGCCAATCTTCGAAGCGGGCGGCGTTGGCGTAATCGCAGCTGACACTGACGCGCGGCCAAGTCACCGAGGGGTCGTCGTGGGAATCAGGCAACACCTTGATTCCCAACGACCGCAGCATTTCGTGCTCGGCGGATTCCATCCAGGGAAAGAACGCCGAAAAGTGAACAATTCCGGCGGCATCCGTGTCACGAAACTCGACGAGACGACGAGTTCGAAAACTCATCAATCGCCTTGGAAGGGCAGCAGAGCCATGTAGCGGGCGCGTTTGACGGCGGCGGTCACCGCGTGCTGGCTGACGGCCGTGCAGCCGCTCTTCCGCCGTCCGACGATCCGGCCTTGGCGATTGATCATTTTCTTCAGCAGCTCGACGTCTTTGTAGTCCACGTACATCGGACGGGGACGCTGACCATCGACAAAAATCGGATCTTGTTTCTTGGCGCGGGAGCGGACGCGTGAACGTTTGCGGGCTCGGCTACGCGAACTCATCGGTCGGGCTGGCATTTCTTTTCTTGGGCTCTACAGAAAGGGTGGCGATCGGACACTCAAGGCGGCGTGCAACACCCTTAAATCGCTGAAGCGGTGTTGACGGTGAAGACGTCGCGAGTGGTCGGTGAGACAGGAGCTTGGGCGGAAACCATTCCCGCGGGCGGCTCATCGACTCGCCAAGGGATCGAATGAAGCGGGGCAGTATGCCGCGGTCGCAGCCCTTCGGCAAGAGGAAACCGGCGGGGGCCTTGTGAAAACGGTGTGAAAAGCGGTCGAATTGTTGGCCACTCCCGTTAGATTTGCCCTTTCCGCTGGGCCAAACCTTTGCCATATTCCGCAAAAATTTTCGGCGTGATTCATGACGGCCTCCTTTGCCGCGATCGAATCAGCCCTTCCCCGTTACTGAGACTTGTACCGAGCCGGCTGTACCGTTTGCCCCCCAGGGGGCCTCTCGGACGACACCGATCGGTGCCCCACAACACAATTCGTTCCGACCCACCATTCTCGGTCTTTCCAATAAACAAGTTGACGCGAATTGTTTTCCGCGTCCCCGAGACGTCTTCGGTCGGCTGCGACAGCTAGGTGAATGAGATGAAATTGGAGAAAGTTAGAAACATTGGGATCAGCGCCCACATCGACTCGGGCAAGACCACATTGAGCGAACGCATCTTGTTCTACGCTGGTCGAATTCACAAGATCGAAGACGTCCGTGGCGGCGGCGACGGCGCGACGATGGACCATATGGAACTGGAAAAGGAACGTGGGATCACGATCACCAGCGCCGCCACCAGCCTGGAATGGAAAGGCTACAAGATCAACCTGATCGATACGCCCGGCCACGTCGACTTCACCGTCGAAGTCGAACGCTCGCTCCGCGTCCTCGACGGCGCCGTCCTGGTGCTGTGCAGCGTCGGCGGCGTCCAGAGCCAATCGATCACCGTCGACCGGCAAATGAAACGCTACCAAGTGCCCCGCGTCGCGTTCATTAACAAGATGGACCGAACCGGTGCCAACCCGTTCCGCGTCGTCGAACAACTCCGCGATAAACTGGGCGCCGAAGCCTTCTTGATGCAATACCCGATCGGTGCCGAAGACAAATTCCAAGGCGTCGTCGACCTGATCGAAATGAAGTCCTACCGCTTCTCCGGCGACGAAGGCCAAAACGTCGACGTCGGTGAAGTCCCCGCCGAGTTGATGGACAAGTGCGTTGCCCAACGGGCCCACATGCTCGAGCAGTTGTCGATGTACAACGACGAGATGATGGAACTGTTGCTCAGCGAAGAAGAAGTGCCGCTGGAGATGATCTACAAGGTCACCCGCGACGCCGTGCTCGCCGGTGCCACCCCGGTCTACATGGGCAGTGCGTTCAAGAACAAGGGTGTCCAGCCGCTGCTGGATGCCGTCAACCGCTACCTGCCCAGCCCGCTGGATCGCGAAATCCGTGGCGTCGACCCCAAAGACGAAACCAAAAAGATCGAACTGAAACCCGATCCGGACGCACCGTTCGTCGGCATGGCGTTCAAGATCGTCGACGACGAGTTCGGCCAATTGACCTTCATGCGGATCTACCAGGGAACGATCGAAAAAGCCGGCACCTACATCAACCAGCGGACCGGCCGCAAGGAACGCTTCAGCCAAATCGTTCGGATGCACAGCGACAAACGCGAAAAAATCGACTCGGCCTGCGCCGGCGACATCGTCGCCGTCACCGGCATCGATTCGGCCAGTGGTGATACCTACGGCATCGAGCGAGATCAGTGCACGTTGGAATCGATGTTCGTCCCCGATCCCGTCATCAAAATCGCGGTCATGCCCAAGAATCGCAGCGACGGTGACAAAATGAGCAAGGCGCTGCAGCGTTTCCGCAAGGAAGACCCCACGTTCCGCGTGATGACGGACGAGGAAACCAACGAAATCCTGATCAGCGGCATGGGCGAATTGCACCTGGAAGTCTACATCGAACGGATCCGTCGCGAGTACGACGTCGAAATCGAAGTCGGCGCCCCCAAGGTCAGCTACCGCGAAAGCCCGACCCGTGCGATCGAGTTCAATTACAAGCACAAGAAGCAAACCGGTGGTTCGGGACAATACGCCCACATCGTCGGCAAGCTCAGCCCGCTCGATTCGATCAGCGAAGACAGCTTTGAATTCGAAGATCACGTCGTCGGCGGCCGGATCCCCAAGCAGTACATCCCGGCAATCGAAAAAGGGTTCCGAGATATCCTGGGCAAAGGCCCGCTCGCGGAATACCCCGTCGTGGGCACCAAGATCGATCTCGATGACGGCTCGTTCCACGAAGTCGACTCGTCGGAAAAAGCGTTCTACACCGCCGCCCAAGGCTGCTTCCGAGAGTACTTCAAACAAGCCGCTCCGAAGTTGCTCGAACCGATCATGAAGATCGAAATCGAGTGCCCGGAAGATTTCCAAGGGACCGTCGTCGGTGACGTCATCCGTCGCCGTGGCATCATGAACAGCAACGACATCGTCGACGGAGTCAGCGTCATCATCGCCGAAATCCCGCTGGCCGAAACCTTCGGCTACTCGACCGATCTGCGCAGCATGACGCAAGGCCAGGGAACGTTCACGATGGAATTGGCGACGTATCGCGAAACGCCGTCCAACGTCCAGGACGAAATCGTCGAGATGAAACGCCGCGAAAAGGAAGGCAAGTAGTCCGCTAACGCCTTCCGCTCGTTTGTGAGCGGAACGGCGCGAGCGGGCTGTCGATTTTGTGAGCCGCGACGCGTAAGCGGCCGGGCATCCCGACGTTGCCCGAGGCCTTACGGCCAGCGGCTCACCCTCCACTCGTTCCAAGGCTCCGCCTTGGAACGCAATGCACCGGAGGCTCCCGCCTCACGCGGAACACATCCACGCCGCGTCCCGGTTCATGACGACATTCCGTGCTCGGGCAACCGACTGCGAATGATCTTGGTCGTCGGATCGCCGGGCAGGATCGTGTCGCTCCACCACTCCCCCTCGAATCGATAGCGGACTTGGATCGCACACGCGGTCCCCTGGGCGAATGCCGCTTCCGCATCGGCCAGCGTCACCGCGACGTCGTCCGATGCGGTTCGCAACTGCACGTGCCCGACTTCAGATCCGGCCTCCAGATCGGCGAACAACGCCATCACCTGATCCCGCGCCCATTCGGCCTGCAGGATTTCTGGAAGTGGTTCTTCGGGCGTCATGACGGCAAGCTCGGACGATTGAACAGCGGCATCAGCAGAATCGCGTTTTCCGGTGCCGGACAAACATAACGGCAGACACCACAACCGGTGCATGCCCCTTCATCGATCGTCGGCTTTCCATCGCAAACGTGGATCACGCCTGCGGTCGGACAACGCTCGCTGCAAACGGTGCAGGTTGTCGAGTGGTGAGCCAGACACAGGTGTTCGGTGACCTTGGCGGTGCCGATCGTCGTGGGCAGCGACCGAGACAACACGCCCGGCTCGCAGGCGCTGATGCAAGGAAAGTCTTCGCACATCAGACATGCGTTGGCATCGGCGTCGATGGTCGGCGTTCCCGCGATCGCCCCCATGCGATCGGGTGCCTTGATGATCGCGTCATGCGGACAGACATCCACGCAATCGCCGCAGCGTGTGCAACCGGCGAGAAACTGAGGCTCGGCGACGGCGCCGGGAGGCCGAAAGACCGGAAACGATCTCGGCGGCGCCGTGTCGGTGAACTCGGTCGGTCGCACCGGTTCGATTGCGATGCCGCCGATGCTGCGCGGCGGTTTGCCCGACGGCGCGGGCTCGGATACGTCGACCTCGTCACGCGTTTTGGGATAACGCATCACCAGCGGCGTCCGCTCCGAGGAACGAACCAATTTCCACAGCCTGCCTTGCAGCAGATCACGGCGATTGAGCCTCGGTTTTTGATTGGATTGATTATTGTCAGCCGGCGGTGGCATTGCATCGATCCGTCAAGGTAGGTGTGTTTGGCCGTTGGCCAAATCAATTCACCGCCACATCCAACGGCGGCAACATCGGAATCGTTTCAGCCGGAATGGCTTGATCCAGGATCGCCGACGGCGCGTGGCATTGGGTGCAGTTGGTTCGCCACGGGTGCGTCGATTCCATGCCGGCCCAACCGTTGGGTCCGCCATGACACGCGTTACAACTCTCTCGCATCCACTGCGAATGCGGGATCGTGGGCGGCGCGCCGGGATAGGCCCGTTTTCCAGCTTGGGGTGCCGCCAAGCCGACGAAACGATTGTCAACGTCATGGGGAACGTCTTGAAACGGCGTGGGCGGAGGCGGCGAGTGACATTGGACGCAGTTGGCCAGGTACGCGTGCGACATCACGCTGGCCTTCATCCCGTCCAGCCGAACGCCGCCGCCATGACAGGCGTAGCAGGCCGCGTCGCTGGTGTTCTCCACCGCGTGCGGAATGATCGGCGGGGCGCCGTTGTACGCCCTCCGGGAAGACCGAATGCGACTCGAAGCCAGTTTGTCGGCTTCACTCGGCTCGATCTTTTTAAACAGATCGTACGCCGGCTGATCCGACAGCGCGACGGGCTTTGCCTGGTAGGCGGCGGTCGGCCCCATCGGCGTGGCGGGAATCTCGACATAGCTGACCGCCGGGACGACCTTGCCCGACGCGTCGGCCGTGGAGGTTTCGGCAACGTCCGTGGGAGAGCGCTGGGACACGCCATCGGGCGTGGGCACACCGTCGGAGAGCCCGACGAGATATCCGATCACGGAGACCGCCAGGACGCTGAACAAGAACAGGGATGTCAGCCGACCACGTCGCACCGGTTTGGCTGGTTCGCTCATGACGATGCCTCGCTCAGCTTGCGAACTCGGGCGGCGCACTTCTTGTAATCCGGTTGCTTGGAGAACGGGTCGTGATCATCCAAGGTGCAGTTGTTGATCAGTTTGGTCTCGTCAAAGAACGGGACGAAGATCGTCCCCCGCGGCGGTCGGCCACGGCCATCGATCCACACCGGCAACTGCGTCGTGCCACGTCTCGATTCGATCACCACCGTTTCCCCCTGACGAATGTTCTGCGCCAACGCGTCCTGCAGATTCATTTCGACATAGGCGGTCGGCATCGCGCGGTTGAGCTGCGGCAGACGCCGGGTCATCGTCCCGGTGTGCCAGTGCTCCAAGACCCGTCCGGTGCACAGCCACATCGGGAACTCTTCGTCGGGAACCTCCGGCGGTGGTTGGTAATCGTGGAACCAAACCTGGGCACGTCCGTCACCGCTGCTGGAATGATAGAAGTCGAATTCCTCGCCTTCGGCCACGAACGGGTCGTCGAAGCCGGCGAAACGGAATCGCGTTTCACGCCAAGACCCGTCGTCTTGTTGAACGACCGGCCAACGCAATCCCCGCGCTTTGACATATTCGTCATAAGGCGCCAGGTTTTTGTGTTTCATCGTCGTGAACTGGCGATACTCCTCGAACAAATGCTTGTCGACGTTCGTGTCGTAGTAGTGTTCGAACTCCCAAATCGGGATGTCTTCGCCCTGGTCATCTTTGACCGCGAAGATGAATTCGCCGTCCTTGTCTTTCATGCCTTCGTGACCGAGTTCCAGCAATCGGTGCGCGATGGCGATCGTCATCCAGGTGTCGTCGCGAGCTTCCCCCGGCGGATCGACCAGCTTGAACCACTGTTGGGTTCGGCGTTCACTGTTGCCGTAGATCCCGTTCTTTTCGACCCACAACGCGGCCGGCAAAATCAGGTCGGCCAACTGCGTCGTCGCCGTCGGATAAACCTCCGAGACGATCAAGAACTTGTCGTTTAGTTTTTCCTTGTCGTTGAACAACTTGTTCAAGTTGGGCAGGGTTTGGCCCGGATTGGTGACCTGGACAAACAACGTGTCGATGTCGCCGCCCTCGTCGGAGGATTTGGTGAACTGGTCGAACATCTTGACCGTGTGATAGCCCGGCGTGGGACTGATGCGACCGGCCGGCAGGTTCCAAAACCCTTCGCACTGGGCGCGATGATCCGGATTGGCGACCACCCGACCTCCGGGCAACGCGTGAGCCAACGTGCCGACTTCGCGAACGGTCCCGCAAGCAGACGGCTGCCCGGTCAAACTGGTCGGCGCATCGCCGGGCCGTCCGAAGTGGCCGCTCAGCAGATGAACCCCGTGAACCAGCGAGTTGACCGCTGTGCCCATCGTGTGCTGGTTCATCCCCATGCACCACAAACTGGTGATCCGCAAATTGCGGTCGCCGAACAGTTTGCCCAACATGCGGATCTGGTCGGCGGGAACCCCCGAAAGCTCCTCGACACGTTCGGGCGTGTAGGCCGCGATCCGTTTGCGAAACTCGTCCTCCGAAATCGCCTCACCTTGCAGCGTCGGAGATTCGGATTCGAGCGCCCGAAACGCGCAATGTTTTTCCACGAAGTCTTTGTCATAGGTGCCCGAAGCGATCAGCTGGTTCATGATCCCCAAGGCGATCGCAACGTCACCGTGGGGGGCCATTTCCAAATAATCGTTGGCCGCATCGGTGGTCCGGGTCCGTCGGGTGGAAATGTCGATGATCCGAACGTTCTCACCGCGGGAGCGACGGTCGGTCACCCGTGAAAATAGAATCGGGTGCATTTCCGCGGGGTTATTGCCCCAAGTGATCAGCACATCGCAGGCGTCCAGGTCGTCGTAACATCCGGCCGGCTCGTCGACCCCGTACGTGGCCAGAAATCCGGTCACGGCCGACGCCATGCACAACCGAGCGTTGGGGTCGATGTGATTGTTGGAAAGCCCGCCCTTCATCAATTTCTGGGCCGCGTAGCCTTCGGGGATCGTCCATTGACCGCTGCCGTAAAACGCGAACTTCTCGGGAGCCGCCATGATGCGCTGGGCGACGATGTCGAGCGCTTCGTCCCACTCGATTTCGACCAAACGGCCGTCTTTGCGAAGCAACGGTTTCGTCAATCGATCCGCGCCATACAGGATGCCACCGACGTGATAGCCCTTGACGCACAACAGGCCCTTGTTGACTTCGGCAGCCTTGTCGCCGGCGACCGCCACCACGCGTCCCTCGTGCACGCCGACTTGGAGGTGACATCCGGTTCCGCAAAAACGACAGGGCGCCTTGTTCCACGTCAAATCATCGCCATCGCTGGGCGCGTCGGCCGCGCCGAGCACCGGCAAGGAGAACTCTGCGTCGCCGAGCACCATCGAACTGGCCGCAGCCATCGCGGCGGACTTGAGAAAACCACGTCGCTTTGAATCCATTTCTGTTCCCTACTGGTCAGTCCACCGAATCGGTCGTTGATGAGGAGTCTGGGGGCGCGTCGTCATCGAACCCGACGAACGCAACCTGGATGCCCGCTACCCCAGGCAAGTCCTGTACCCACTGGTAAATCTTTTTGTCGTCCGCTTGAGAAGGCGTGTCGACAACGATCGCACATTGTTGCCGGTCGCAGGCGCCAACTTCGATCGCAGGCTCGCCGCGCAATCGGGAAATCGTTTCGTCGGGGTGGCCGAACGTTTGATCGAAAGTGATCACCAAGCCGCTGATTGGCACTTCGCTTGCTTCTTCTACTTGAGTAGTGCTTAATCTGCACAGCAGTGTATAGGTTTTGTCTCGTCAGTTGAACCCAATCTCCGCCAGAAAATGCATGACGCGAATCTCCAGTCTTCTTTCAGCCGGTGTCGTCTGCACAGCCGCGCTGATGGTTGTGGTGTGCTGGGACGGCACATCACCGCGCGACAATCAGCGCAGGGAGCGCGACGCTGTGGCGCAGTCGATCTCTACAGAGCCCTCCGCGGCACCGGCACAGGCCAGCAGCGAGACAGAACGCAAGTCGAAGGCGCCGAGTGAGCCTGGACGTCACGCCGTCGTGGTTCGTCGCCCGGCAGGCCCGCCGTTGATCGAGCTGGCCGCGACGGACCCGCAAGGTCGATCCGGTCAGGTCGCCTGCTCGACCTGTCACAGCGTCCGCCGCCCCAACCTTGCCAACCGAACCAGCGATTCGCTGGACGAGTTTCACCAGGGTTTGACGTTCAATCACGGCACCTTGGCGTGTTATGCCTGCCACAACCCCGAACAGTCCGACGCCTTGCGATTGGCCGACGGCAGCGCGGTCGAGTATCGCGACGTGATGACGTTGTGTTCGCAATGCCACGCCGCCCAGGCGACTGCGTTTCGGCATGGTGCCCACGGCGGCATGAACGGTCACTGGGATTTATCGCGAGGTCCGCAAACGAAAAACAACTGCATCGATTGTCACGACCCCCACGAGCCGAGCTACCCCAAGATGATCGTCGGCTTCAAGCCACGGGATCGCTTTCTGAAGGATGAAACGAAGCATGACGACCACGAATGATCCGCCCGCGAAGGGACAGGACGGGCGCGATCGTTCGCTGCCGGTCATCGCCAATCCCAGCCGTCGCACCGCGGTCAAAGGCGCCTTCGCCACCCTGGGCGCCGCCGCCTTTGTCGCCGCCGTCTCCCCGTTGCGGCAAGCCGCCCAGCGGAGTTCGGCGGCCGAGTTCATGCAATCGCACTACAAACGATTGACCGATGAGGAAAAGCGTCAGGTGATCGAGCGGCTGGAAGCGGAGGCCAAAGAAAACCACGGCGTCGAGGTCGAGATCGCCGACGACCGTCCGATCCCGGGCACCAAGTTTGTCTACGCGATCAATTTGAGTGTTTGCAACGGCAACGGAAAATGCGTCGAGGCCTGTCACAAAGAGAACAATCACGACCGTTCGACCGGCCAGTCGTACATCCGTGTTCTGGAAATGCCCAAGGGCACGATGGACATGGAGCAGGGCAACACGACCTACAGCGGCGTGGTTCCCAAAGACGACAAGTTTTACTTGCCGGTGCAGTGCCAACAGTGTGACGAACCGCCCTGCGTGGATGTCTGCCCGGTCAAAGCGACGTGGAAAGAAGAAGATGGGATCGTCGTGGTCGATTACAACTGGTGCATCGGTTGCCGGTACTGCGAAGCGGCCTGCCCCTACCACGCACGGCGTTTCAATTGGAAACAGGCGGAGATTCCTGCCGAGGAAATCAATCCGGACCAAAGCTACCTGAGCAATCGAATTCGCCCCGTCGGGGTCGTGGAAAAGTGCACGTATTGTCTGCATCGAACCCGTCGTGGGAAGCTGCCCGCCTGCCTGGAAGCTTGCCCGACCGGTGCCCGCGTGTTCGGCAACATCTTGGACCCCGATTCGAACATTCGTTGGATCCTGGAGAACAAACGGGTCTACATTTTGAAGGAAGAACTGGGGACCAAACCGGCGTTTTTCTATTACTTCGACTGACAATCACAACATCCAAACCGTTGGTGTCCAGGCTTTAGCCGATTCCCCCGCAACCGCGTAGCGGCTACCCGTTGTGCGGGATGCCGAAAGGCATCCGTGGAAACGCCTAAAGGCTGGACACCAACGATCAAAACCCACCACCTAAATGCATTGTCAAGCGAATCAAGGAATAGCATGAGCAGCACGACGGCCATTCTCACAAGCGATGATCATCGGAGCGATGAATCCCATCTGTTGAGCTATCCCCGATTTCTCAAACGCATCCTGTACCTGGCGACCGAGGGATCCTTCGGGTTCTATGCCTGGATGACGGCGTTGACCGCCGTGACTTTGGTGGGGGCCAACGCTTGGGCCAATCAAGTCGCCGGCGGCATGATCGGAACCAACATGACCGACCACGTCAGTTGGGGATTGTACATCGCCAATTTCACCTTCTGTGTCGGCCTGGCTGCCGGCGGCGTGATGATGGTGATCCCCGCGTATTTGTATGACGACGAAGACATGCACAAGGTGGTGATCGTCGGCGAAACGGTCGCGATCGCGGCGATCGTGATGTGCACGCTGAGCGTGATCGTCGACCTGGGGCGCCCCGATCGGTTCTGGCACATGATTCCCGGTCTCGGCGAATTCAATTGGCCGATGTCGATGCTGACCTGGGACGTGATCGTGCTCAACGGCTACTTGTTGATCAACCTGCACGTCGTGGGCTACTTGCTTTACATGCGTTACCTGGGTCGCAAACCCGACCCCAAGTGGTATATCCCGTTTGTCTTCCTGTCCATCTTTTGGGCGATCAGCATTCATACGGTCACCGCCTTTTTGTACTGCGGACTGGGCGGACGACCGTTTTGGAACACTGCCTTGCTGGCGCCGCGATTTTTGGCTTCGGCATTTGTCAGCGGACCGGCATTCATCATTCTGGTGATGCGGGTGATGCGTCTGACGACCGGTTACACCGCGCCGGTGGGACCGGCCAGAACGCTGATTCAAATCATTCGCGTCGCGATGGTGGTCAATCTGGTGATGCTGGCCAGCGAGATTTTCACGCTCTTTTACACCGGCGGCGGGCACGCGTCGGCAGCCAACTACCTGTTCTTCGGGGCGCATGGTCACAACGGCTTAGTGCCTTGGATCTGGTCGGCCATTGCACTCAATTTGCTCGGCACGTTTCTGTTCTTCCTGCCCTCGGCCATGGAACGCAGTACCGTCCGCATCGTCGCCTGCCTGTGCTGCATCGTCGGCATCTGGATCGAGAAAGGCATGGGCCTGATCATCCCCGGATTCATCCCTTCGACGCTTCACGAGATCGTCGAGTACACTCCCAGCCTGATTGAGTGGAAAGTCACCCTCGGCATTTGGGCGTTCGGAATGCTGATTCTGACCGTGCTGATCAAATTGGTGACCAGCGTCTTTACCGGCCAGGTGAGTTCGAAAGAGCCAACCGCGATGAGTTGAGTTCTTGCGTGGCGTAAGCTTCCAGCTGGCGTCCCCTGAATCGCAAGCCGCAGGCTTGCGTCACTCTTTCAAACCGCCATTCGTTCGTCCGTCGGTCCGTGTACAATGGCAAAATGCGTCTCGCGCGAATGCTGCCACGGGCACAGTCGGTCGGGATTCAGCAAGCGTTGGTGTCCAGCCTTTAGGCGCATTGGCAATGCGGCGGATGTTGCCCTGCCGGCTTGTGTCAAACGGCTGATCATCATTTGAGATCAGCCGGTTCGCGCCAGCTTCCGGGCCTCGCCGTTGATGTGAACGAAGCAGGATCGGCTAAAGCCTGGACACCAACAACCATGCCCGTTTCATTCGCGTCTTCCAACGTTGTTGTCATGCGCCGATTTTCATTTTGCCTGTTGCTGGTTTTCTCCATCGGACTTCCCGCCCATTCAGTAGAACCTGCGATTCAACGAGATCTTTCGTTTGCCAAGGGCGACGGCGTCGATCTGAAACTGGATTTCTACCCCAGCCAGACCGACGGCCTGTCGCCGTTGATCGTTTGGGTGCACGGCGGTGCCTGGCGATCCGGTGACAAACGCAACTTGCCGATCAAGCAACTGACCGAACGAGGATTCGCGATCGCAAGTCTCAATTACCGCTTGAGCGTGACGGCACGGTTTCCCGCGCAAACCGAAGACATCAAAGCGGGAATTCGTTTCCTGCGCGCGCACGCGACAAGGTTTGAAATTGATCCCGACCGAATCGTGATTGCCGGCGCGTCTGCCGGCGGCCACCTGGCCGCATTGGTCGGCGTCAGCGCCGGCGCCCAAGCCTTGGAAGATCGATCGATGGGAAACGCGGACGTTTCTTCCGACGTCTCGGCGATCGTTTCCCTGTACGGGGCGAGCAACTTGCAAACGATCCTCAGCCAATCGACGCCGCACGGATTGAGCGTTCGCGAGCCGGCACTGAAGCTTCTACTGGGTGACGTGCCGACCGGTGTTCCCGAAGCGGCTCGACTGGCCAGTCCGGTCGAGCACGTCGATTCCGGCGACCCGCCGCTGTTGCTGATTCACGGGGATCAAGACCCGCAGATGCCGATCAACCAGTCGCACGAACTCCACGGGGCCTACGAGCGTGCCGGATTGGATGTCACGTTCCATGTCATCCACGGCGCCGCGCACGGCGGAAATGCATTCTATGATGACGAGCACTTGAAGCTGATTGCGGACTGGATTCGCAGCCGGCTGAAATAGTGGGATAGGCTTCCAGCCTGTCAGCTCCCAATCGACAGGCTGGAAGCCTATCCCACGCTGATGATCCGACCGTCGTTTCCTATCACAAAATTACATGATGCCCCCTCGCCTTCGCTTCACCCTCCTCGTCATTTTCGTCGGTCTGAGCGTCTCGGCCCACGCACAATCCCCAGCCAAACCGCCGAACATCCTGTGGATCATCGGCGAAAACTTTGATCTGGACTTTGGATGTTACGGCGCGAAGAACGTCCACACGCCGAACGTGGACGGTTTGGCCGCGACCGGCATCCGCTACACGAATGTTTTTTCGACCTCACCGGTTTGTGCCCCCAGCCGCTCGGCGTTCATGACCGGCATGTACCAGACGTCGACCGACACGCACCACATGCGTTCGCATCGCAGCGATGACTTTCGCCTACCGCCGGGCGTGCGTCCGATCACCCAACGCTTGCACGACGCCGGCTACATCACCGCCAACCTGAAAACGATCGGTGATCGCGTCATCGGCACGGGAAAACTGGATTTGAACTTCGTCAACGAAGGCCAGTTGTACACGACCGACGACTGGGAGCAACTCAAGCCCGGCCAGCCGTTCTTCGCTCAGATCAATATGCCGGAGGCGGAGTACGACATCTACGACCGCAAGTCGGCTGAAAAAGATCGCGTCAAATGGGTCGGAGAAGAGTGGCACCCTCAAGTCGCGACGCCGGAGAACGTGACGCCGCCACCGTATTACCCCGATCACCCGATCACACGTCAAGAATGGGCGCGATACTTGAACTCCGTCACCGGAACCGATGTCCGCGTCGGCTGGATCTTGGACCGGCTCGAAAAGGACGGTTTGGCCGACGACACCATCGTCGTCTTCTTTTCGGATAACGGTCGACTGGAAGCGCGCGGGATTCACTGGTGTTGGGATTCGGGGTTGCACGTCCCGATGGTGATTCGTTGGCCCAAAAATTATCCCGCGCCGAAGCAAATCAAACCGGGCACCGTCAGCGACGAGTTGATTAGCCTGATCGACTTGACCGCCACGACACTTTGGATGGCCGGAATCGAGCCGCCCCTCGGTATGCAGGGCCGTCGGTTTCTCGGTGAGGCCACCGGACCATCACGCAAGTATGTCTTCAGTGCCCGCGACCGAATTGACGAAACCGAGATCCGATTGCGGAGCGTCCGTGACAAACGCTACCACTACATCCGCAACTTCACGCCCGGAGCCGGCTTCACGACGCTGAATCGCTACAAGGAAAAGTGCTTTTTGGTCAAGCCGTTGATGAGGAAACTACACGCCGAAGGAAAGTTGACGGGACCGCCGGCGGAGTTGATGCAGCCGTTTCCTGACGAACTGCTTTATGACACGCAAGCGGATCCCTACGAAATCAAAAACCTAGCTGATTCCGACGACACGTCGCATCAACAAGCCCTGACCCGGATGCGTGCCGCGCTAGCGACCTGGATCGTCGAAACCGGCGACCGCGGAGCGATCCCTGAACCGCGGAGCGTCGTCGCCCCCTTCGAAAAAGAGATGCACGATTGGTTCGGCACGCCCGATTGGTACTCGAAGGACGAGTGACGTTGGTGTCCAGGCTTTAGCCGCTCCTCTCCGCAGCCGCGAAGCGTCTGCAGGGTATGACTACTTGTTCCCAGGCTCCGCCTGGGAACACACATGATCAGAGGCTCCGCCTCACGGTTCGGAGGCGGAGCCTCCGACGCATCCCGTCCCAAGGCAGAGCCTTGGAACGAGGTGAAGGACGAGTGACGTTGGTGTCCAGGCTTTAGCCGCTCCTCTCCGCAGCCGCGACGCGTCCGCAGGGTATGACGACTTGTTCCCAGGCTCCGCCTGGAAACACACATGACCAGAGGCTCCACACCACAGCTGTGGGAGGCGGGAGCCTCCATCGCAGTGTGTTCCCAGGCGGGAGCCTGGGAACAAGGGAATGAAGGCAGCCGGGGATGCGTCTCAAGGCTGGACACCAACGGTGTGCGAATTCAATCCCCGGTCGCCTCCAAAATAAACACCACGCTCGATTCGACGCTCGCGTCCACCGAATAACTTCGATTGAGATCGACGTTTAACTTCGGCTGGGTTTCCGACACGGTATACCCCTTTGTCCTCACTGCGACCTCATAGACTTCGGGGGCCGCGTCCAGGATCGACACCGTCGATGTTGTCTTTTGCTCCAACGGCAACTGCGAACCGCGCCAACCGTAGCGTCTCCCGATGTAGACGTAACTATCTTTCGGAAGTGACGACCCGTCGCTGGTCGTCACGGTCACTGACAACCGCCTCGGTTCGACCGCCGCAATCTCCCCCAGGTTCGCCATTTCACCGTGTCGAGGTGCCTCGATCAAACTCAGCGGCAGCACTGCCGATGCAGCTTGTCCGGTGTGCGTGTAGACGGCGTAATCGAGCCCCGGTGGAAGCTGGTCAAAGGTAAACACGCCGGAGTCGTCGGTAAAGACTTCTTGAGGGGTCACGATGCTGCCCATCATGCGATTCTTTTGGACCAGGCCGACTTCGACGCCCGCGACGGGCCGGCCGCGAAACACCAATTTGCCACGCAGGCCTGCACCAGCCCCGAGCGAGATCGTTAGTTCGTCGTCACCCGAACGACTCCACCGGATTTGTGCCGGCGCGTAGGCAGACGCGTTGATCCGCAGATCGATCCATTCGATGTGATCGCCGATGGACATTTCGAAGAAGCCGTCGACATCGGTGAGCGTCAACGGGGTGACCGAGCGATCGGATCCGCCACCGATGCCGTTGTTGCGAAAGATGGTGTGTGGCCTGACTTGGGCGCCCGCGATCGGGTCACCGTCGAGGTTGATCACGCGGCCACGAAGCACTTCAATCTTTTCGGTGCGCTGGATCGGTTCGAGTTCGAATTGGATCTCGGGATTTTGTTCCGGATCAAAGTGCTCGGAGACTTGGCCTTGGTAGCCTGCGCCGCCGGCGGCCAAGCTGAACAGCAGTTGATCGGACAACTCGGTGATCGAAAACGCCCCGTTTTCGTCGGTGACCGTGCGTTTGGTGCAATCGCGGTAGCACGACGGGCAGGTCGTGGCCGGGCCGACGCGCGGTTTGGCGGTGCTGACAACGACGATCGCTCCGGCAACCGGCTGATCTTCAGAGTCGACGACCCGCCCTGACAGTTCGGCGGCTCCAGCTGTCAGTAGCAGCGACAACAAAAATTTGATCGAAAACATTGAGTGTGGCCGAGTGTTAAGGGTTGTGGGATAGGCTTCCAGCCTGTCAAGTCTGCTAATTTGACAGGCTGGAAGCCTATCCCACTGCCGGCGAATGACGAGCCTGGAAGCCCATCCCACTTGTCCTACCGTTTTGGCGTAATCTCGATCGGCACCAAAACCGGGATTGCGGGAGAACTCGGAAGGTTCAACGTGATCTCCAAATCCGTTTCACCGGTACGGACCGTGACCATCGTCGAGATCCGTGTCACCGAGACGGAGCTTGCGCCTCGGGGGCCGCGGACCATCAGTTGATAGTTTCCTTGCGGGACGTGCTTCAGGTGAAACCGTCCGTTGGCGTCGGTGGTCGATTGGCTTTTGCGATCGTGATCGACCCAGAAGTTCGGGATGACATTTTGATCGCGGCGGATGGAGACCATCGCCTTGGCGACTGGATTGCCGTCGGCATCGATGACTCGCCCGGCGATGGCTTGATCACCGCGGATCAACTCGAAGTCTTTGACGATCAGCCTACCGTCCGTGTTGGGTTGCGCACTGTGGCCGATTCCAGCTCGGACACTGAGATTCGGAACACTGCTCAGACTGGCGCTCACACGTTTTCCGGCCGGCACGGAGGCCCGATACACACCCTCAGAATCTGTCGTGACGAATTGAGTATCGCTGGATTGAAAAAACGTCATGGTCATCCCATTGACCGTCCGTTGGACGGGTTTGGTGACGCTGATTTGAACCCGGGCCCCGGCGACCGGTTCTCCGTCGACCAGCACGCGGCCTTCGACAATGGCGGACGAATCGAGCACCAGATGAATCACGCCGTCCTTGGCTTCGCTCAGCTTGACCGTGCCGTTGAAGGCAGCATCATCGCTGAGAGACTTGACGTCGATGAACGCATTGGGGGAAGTTATTCCATTGGGAACCAACGTGGCACGCCCGAGTGAATTCGTGGTTTCGGTCTCGGATTTTTCCACGATGTGAGGAGTCCGATCAAATTCGGGAGCGTTGGGGCTGGGTGGGATTTCGTCACGCAGGATGACGGACGCGCCGACGGCAGGTTTGCCATCGGGCAGCGACACGATGACTTGGTACGTACTCAGCTTGGGGACCACGATCGGCTCGAGCTCACGCGGTGTATGGTCCGAGATCGTGATTTTTCGGTGGGGCAGCGATTCGGCTTCTTCCTTGGTCAGCACAATTAGCTTTGAGTACGAAGGGATGGCGTACCCCGCGTCGCGGGTTGCGACGGCCAGGAAATGCTCGCCTTTGGGAAGTTTCAGACGATAGGTTCCATCCGCATCGGAGGTGGCACCCAAGGATGCTGGACCGTCGAGCGATCGCACCCAGATTCCCTCCAGGGGGCTGCCCGATGCGTCCACCACTTTCCCGCTGATCGTGGCAGCCTTGGACAACGTAACGTCGATCGGCTTCTTTCCCGTTAACTGGTCTGAGGACAGTTCCAATTGTGTCGGCATCGATGGACCATGCTCGGGCGGCACGACAGAAAACTTCATCGGCCGATCGTCGCGATCCAAATAGCGTTGCACCATCAGCGTCGAAATGCGACATTGGAACTGACCGTCCGAATCAGTCTTAAAGCGATAGACGCTTGACGACGGATAGACGCTGACCTCCGCGATCGGCGATCCCTGCTGGTCACTCACACGGCCGTGAAGCGTGTATCCGGGATCGGCGACGACCGTTGCCGGGCTCGCCACTACCTCTCCACTGGGAAGCCAAGAATTGGGTCGCTGAAGCTTCCCCAGTGCGACGTCATCGCTCGTTCGAACCGCAATGTAGCCGTCCTCCCAATGATCGTGCGACGCCTGGATTGATGCGATTTGACCGGCCGGAAGGTTGGTGAATTGAAATCGGCCCGTCGCGTCAGTCAACGTCCGTGGCGTGAGTTGGCTGCGAGAAAGTTCGAATTGTTCCTGACGTTCGAATAGCGTTGATGACGGAGTGAATAGTTGCACAACGTCGACGATCGCCCCCGCAAGCGGTTCGCCGTCGGGCGTGACAAAACGCCCGCTAATGGATCTCGGTGATTCGAGCTTTAACTCCAGATTGCGGATTGGGGCTGGGTTCGCTTTTTCCATCATCAGCGGAACTGCATCGACACCCAGTCCCGGAAACACAGCGACCAGCGATCCGCTCCAACGGCCTGCAGCATCGTTTCGAAGCGCGGGTGCCTTGACGGCGGAGAACTCAAACTCGCCGTTTGCATTCGTTTCGATCCGGGCGATCACGTCAGAAACCCGAATCGTTTTGCGGTCTGCGCTGTAGTAGTACTTCTTCAGATCGCTCGAGACCCGTCGCCCGCTTGATTCCCGCAACACGACCGTCGCTCCGGTGACGGGCTGTCCGTCCGGCGCAAGGACCTTTCCTGACGCGTTGACGAGCACCGCATTGTCATCGCCTTCGACGGTCAAGACTTCACATCGGAGCACTCGCGCGATCAGGTCGTTATCTTCCGGCCGGATCGGCTCGATCACGGGTGCGGAGTCGTCGGCGGCAGCTTGGACCGCGTCCGAAACAGCCGGCTTGGTGCCGTCGTCCGAAGTTTCTTGCGCGACCGAGCGATCCAGCCGCACCGTCGTTGCGACCGCAGTGACGGCCAGCATCGCGACCATTAATCGCAGCGACGCGATTCGCCAACGAGAAAGCCCCGGGACGCCGCCGAGGATCAATCTCAAGCGATCTTCGATCTCGGTGTGGCGGCTCATCGCGATGGCTGCCCGATCTGGAAAACGATTGGCCGTTTCAGCCGTTCGAAAACGCGTCACAATATTCAGCAAACTCTCCGCGTAACGCCCCGAAGTCAATTCGCCGTCGATTGCGGACGAAATTGCCAGCACGTCGCGATCGGTTGCCCATTCACGCGATTCGGTCAATCGCCGATCGACCAACCAGACGGCCGGATGAAACCAGTAGACCATCAGGTTCACCGACGCCAGCAACCGGCCGACGCTGTCATGCCGATGCACGTGCGTTAGCTCGTGGAAGAGTGTGGATCGAATTTCATGTTCGTCCCAAGATTCAAAGTCCATCGGAACCAAGATGACCGATCGGAACAGCCCAAAGACCAACGGCATCGACGTTCGATCCGTCCGAATGATTGACGGCGTCGCGGACAGACCGATCGTCTTGGCAATGTCGTCGGCGGTGTCGATGATCGATCCACTGACACGCTGTCCCGTTGACGCGGCGTTCCTCAACCGAATCATCCCAATCCCTAATCGTAACGCCACGAACGCAAATCCAATCGTGTAGGCACATGCCAGTAGGGTTAGCATGGCTGCCCCGCCGGACCTGAGGTCAGCGGTAACAAACGTTTGGTCAATGACACCAGCTGTTTGCGGTAGCTCCGTTCCTGGGAAGCCGGTTGCCGGTCGTGCTGTCGTTGGTGGTGCATGCGAAATCCGATTCGGTTGCGATGTCCGATCGACAGGCATTGAGCTTTCACTGGGTCCCGAGACGCTTGTCACGGCCGCAATGTCTTGCAACGCTTCGTCATCGCTCGGTCCTTCGATCGGAGCCGCCGCAACCGATCGCATCGCCGAATCACTTTCCGCGGAAGCCAACGGAATCCGCCATCCACCGACCAGCAAATGCGCCGGCAGGATCGCCAGCGTCAGACACACCGCCGTCAGCCAGACGGCATACGTGCGTCCGGCGTCAACACGTTTGACCCGCGAGGCGACCAGCCATGCGATGGCCGAGACGATCGCGACTTGGACGATCACGACCACAAAAAGCGACAAAGGACTTTCGACCAACCAGTGATTCATGCGATCAATCATTCCTTGCCGCCTTTGGTTTGGTGTTGGTTCAACAATCGACGCAGACGTTTGACCTGCTGATCACTCAATTCCGTCTTGGGATCGGCAATGTGTGTGGCCAGCGCATCTTCCACTGAACCGCCGAAGAAGATCTCCAAGACTTTGCGAAACGCCTTCGCCGCAGCACTCTTGCGCGGCACCGCAGGCAGGTAAACGAATCGTTTGCCTTCGCGGCGGTGTTTGACGACGCCCTTGGATTCCAGCGTACGAAGCTGCGTCCGCACGGTCGCATTGGCAAGCTCGTCGGGCATCGCCGCAACGATCTCGTTGGCCGTCGGTTCGCCGAGCTGATAGATCACTTCCATGATCTGCCGCTCGCGGCGGGAAAGGTCAGAACGCACGCTGGACTCCAGGGGCAAACAAGGGTGTTGAATCCAAGTGTTAGAAAACTAACAAATCGAGCGTCGGTAGCAAAACCTTTTTTGTTATTTTTCTAACATTTGTGATATTGGTGTGCAGGCTTCAGCCGCTCCTCCCCGCAACCGCGGGGGACGTCGATTCTTTTACTGCAGGATTTGGCAACCGATTTAGATTCTCTCCCTCTGGGAGAGACGGCGTTTGCGCAGCAAGCAAACGCCA
>NZ_NTFY01000050.1 GCF_002289565.1 Rhodopirellula sp. SM50
CCGCTGGAGGCCGAAATAGCTGGCTAAGCCTTTTTCGTAGAACATTTTCAAATTCCTATTCCAAACCGGTTTATCCCGGCGCACCTGCCACCCCATCATTCTGCCACCGTCGCATCGAGGCCGCCGTCGGGCGCCTGCAGCGACGCCTCCCGACAACAGTGATGGCCCACGCCGGAGTCGCAAACACGCCGCCTCACGTGTGCTCAGAAAACTGGCATCCGCCGGGTCGCCTGCACACAGACTAAGCATGGCAACATGCGTTTTGTAGATTTGAATGATTGTCCGCGTTTTTTTAATTTTCCTAAGTCGTTCCCATCAAACGCTTTGCGACTCCTCTCTGAGCGGCGCCCTGAACATTGGTCCGCCACTTGCCAACTCGGTGCCTCCGATGTGCATGCCACAGAATTGAGAACGCTTTCGACTCTTGAGCATCGTGAAAGATGGCCCAGGTAGGAGTTTCTGGCGTCTCGGTCTGATCCCTGGCTGAACAAGTGAGTGAGAGTCCCCGATCCCCCGGGACCGCTCAGCAAATTTCCTAATTTCGAGAAGGTTTGGAATCGAATGTCTAAGTTTATGCGAGCACCATTGCTCACGGGTCTGTTTTTTGCCGGGGCGTTATGCCTGGGAGCCGCGTTCACTCCCGAGGTGTTGGCTCAAGCCGAAGAGGTCGCTGCAGAGAGCGCCTATTCATCAGAAGAGTATGTTGCATCCGATGGCTATGCCGTCTTCGCGGTGAACAACTTGTGGATTTGCATCTCCGCCGCGCTGGTGTTCATCATGCACCTCGGCTTCACCACGCTGGAAGCCGGTCTGACGCAAAAGAAGAACGCGGTCAACATCATCTTCAAGAACGTCTGGATCGTTTGCACGGGTATCCTGCTGTACGCCGCGTGGGGCTTCAATGCGATGTACCCCGGCGACTTCAACGGCTACTTCGCGATGGGCAGCTGGTTCGGGCAATCGCTCAACGACGTCAGCATGACCACTGCGGACTACAACGCCGGTTACACCTGGTGGGGTGACTTCATCTTCCAAGCGATGTTCGCGGCGACCGCCGCAACGATCGTGTCCGGTGCGGTTGCCGAACGTGTCAAACTTCCCGTCTTCATGCTGTTCTCGACCATTTTGGTCGGTTTCGCCTACCCGATCATCGGTAGCTGGAAATGGGGCGGCGGCTGGTTGGATGGAATGGGCTTCTACGACTTCGCCGGATCCAGCATCGTGCACGCCTTCGGCGGTTTCGCGGCGTTGGCCTGTGTTCTGATCCTCGGCCCGCGAACGGGCAAGTACACCGAAAGCGGCATCAAGCCGATCGTCGGTCACAGCATGCCTTTGGCCGTCATCGGTGTGTTCTTGCTGTGGCTCGGTTGGTTCGGGTTCAACGGCGGTTCGGCTCTTTCGGCTGACCCCAAAGCCGTCTCGTACGTCTTCGTCACGACCAGCCTTGCAGCCGCCACGGGTGCAATCACCTCGATCGTGGCCTCCTACGTGTTGCTGAAGAAGCCCGACGTGTCGATGGCTCTCAACGGGATTCTGGCCGGTCTGGTCGGAATCACCGCCGGTGCGGACACGGTTGGCGAAGGATCCGCGATCGTGATCGGTGCCATCGCTGGATTGTTGGTGGTCGTCGCGATCCTCGGATTCGACAAGATCAAGATCGACGATCCGGTCGGTGCGATTTCCGTTCACGGTGTGTGCGGCATCTGGGGTACCGTCGCGGTCGGCATCTTCTCCCTCGATTCAAGTCACAGCTTCGTGACCCAGCTGATCGGCACCTTGGCCATCGGCGGATTCGCGTTCGCATTCTCCGCGATCGTCTTCGGTCTGCTCAAAGTCACCCTCGGTGTCCGAGTCAGCCTGGAAGAAGAAACCCTCGGATTGGACATCAGCGAACACGGCATGGCTGCTTACAACGGCTTCGAAACTGCGTGAGACCGCTGTAACGACACCGTTTTGATTTATTGAAACTTCTCGGCTCTTGCCTGGGCCAGAAGACCCCAGTTACCCGGGCGTGTTTTAACATGCCCGGGTCTGGGTATTTTATGGGGCTGGTGTTCTGCCAGCTTCGAATTCTCTCGTTGCGTTTGTCGAGCGCAAAAGAGTTCAGGTTCCGAGCGATCAGCGACGATGACGAACCCGCTACACTGGTGCTGCGGACAAGTGCTGCGGACGAGCCAACGAGTTGATGTCTCTGAACTGAACCAACGAAACCATGATGCATCGCTTTTTGATGACGGCACTCTCGCTCGTCGCCATCGCCGTTGGAACGGTCGCCACCCGCGGTGTCGCTTCCCCGCCGAACGTTCTGTTCATCGCCGTCGACGACCTGAACGACTGGATCGGCTGTATGGGCGGCCACCCGCAATCGAAAACGCCGAACATCGACCGGCTGGCCGAAAGCGGTGTCTTGTTCACCAACGCCCACTGCCCCGCGCCGGCTTGCAATCCGTCGCGGACCGCCATCATGACCGGGATCGCGCCGCACGTGTCGGGGCTGTACGACAACGGACAAAAGATGCGCGAGTTGTTGCCCGATGCGGAATTGCTGCCCAAGTACTTTTCCCGACATGGCTATTGGTCCGCCGGATCCGGAAAGCTGCTGCACTACTTCATCGACCAACAATCATGGGATCAGTATTTTCCACCCAAGGAAACCGAAGACCCGTTTCCCCGCACGCTGTACCCGGAAAAACGCCCCGTCAGCCTGCCCGTCGGCGGCCCCTGGCAGTACCGAGAAACCGACTGGGGACCGCTTGATGTTTCGGACCAGGAATTCGGTGGTGACTACTTGGTGTCGCAGTGGGTCGGCGAGCAACTGGGCAAACAACATGACCAACCGTTCTTTTTGGCGTGCGGAATCTATCGACCGCATGAGCCTTGGTTCGTCCCCAAGAAATACTTCGATCGCTTCCCCTTGGACAGCATTGAGCTGCCGCCGGGATACCGCGCCGACGACTTGGACGACTTGCCACCGGCGGGAAAGCGACGCGGACCCAACCGATACTTTGAACACATCCTGAAACACGACCAGTGGAAGCAAGCGGTGCAGGGCTATCTGGCGTCGATTTCATTTGCCGACGAGATGGTCGGGCGGGTGATCGATGCGTTGGAACATGGCCCCAACCGAGACAACACGATCGTCGTGCTGTGGAGCGATCACGGTTGGCACTTGGGTGAAAAGCAGCATTGGCAGAAGTACACGGCGTGGCGAGCCTGCACCCGCGTCCCGCTGATTGTCCGTGTTCCGCCGGAGACGCCGGGTTTGCCCGCCGGCACGAAGGCGAACACCGTTTGCGACGCGCCGGTGAACTTGCTCAGTCTGTATCCGACGCTCGCGCAATTGGCCGGGTTGCCGCCCCAAGCGTCCAACGACGGCCCCTCGCTTGTTCCGCTGCTGGACAACGCGCAAACCGAGTGGCCACACGTCTCGATCACCCATCTCAATCGGCCCGGCAACTATGGTCTGAGCGAGCGGCGATGGCGATTGATCCAGTACGACAACGGCGACCACGAGCTATACGACACCAACGCCGACCGCTACGAGTGGACGAATCTTGCCGAGGATCCCCAACACGCGGCACGTCTCGACCGCTTGCGAGCGCTCGCGCCCACCGAGTTTGCACCGTATCTCGCGCCCAGTGACGCGACGCTTCCGAAGCTGACGTGGCACCCGGCAACCGAATCGGCCGTGCCTGCGTCCAAGCCCGATGGCAATCCCATCAGCGTCGTATTCACCAATCGTCGCGACCAACCGGTGAAAGTGTTCTGGATGGATCGCGATGGCAAACGCAAGTCGTTTGGGACGTTGGAATCCGGTTGGCGGAAGCCCCAGCAATCGCGTCCCGGCGCCGTGTGGTTGATCACCGACAAGGACGAAAACCCGCTCGGTTACTTTGTCGTCGGCGATCGAACGGCACACGCGGTGATTGATGCCGAGTAGCCTGAGTGTTGACCGCCGAACATTTCGCTCGGCACCGTCTTCT
Organism: Rhodopirellula sp. SM50; assembly: GCF_002289565.1. Lineage (GTDB taxonomy): Bacteria > Planctomycetota > Planctomycetia > Pirellulales > Pirellulaceae > Stieleria. Next base: position 3,984 of record NZ_NTFY01000050.1, read on the forward strand.
CGCCTAGGAAACCTCAGTTCAGTTTCGCTGCGACGGATCGAAGTGGCCAGCGGTAGCGATCATCGAGCCAAGTTTGGTCCGCCGCCCATGTCAGCTTCGCTTTCAAGGAGACGTCATCCATCTCCGTGATGCGTGTCCCCGTGGACTGGAGGCCTTTGGCAATAGCCAGCAAGTAGATCACGGCAGAAACGGGTTTCGGTAAGACGCCATCGGACCTCGAACCGCTCGTCTTTGCGAATTGTTTGAGGCCGACCAGTGCGTGTGTCGGCGGATGCTCCGCTGCCAGCAGTTCCTCGATCGAAATCAACGCCGCTTCGTTCGGCGATGGATCCGCCCGATCCTCCGCACCGGTCAGATCCGCAAGGCTCACCTGCATTTGGTGATGAAAAATCGCAGCGTACTCGTCACGCCGCCAAAGTTCGGCATCAGAATCGAGTTGAAAGAGTTTCGAAAGTGTTTCCGGATCGGGTTCCATGGGTTCGTCCATTGGGCTGTCGGTGCGAGGCCGTAGGCGTCTTGGCGCGAGCCGTCAGGTCAGCAGGATGCAGCTTTACGGTTGCGACACGATGTCCTGGAGCTCCGCCAACTCCTGCTCGATCTCCTGTTCGTCATGAACGTATTGGCTGATCACCAAGCGTAACGAGCGGGCGAACATTCGCTTCCCGGTCATCAAGGCATTGGACGCTTGTGCCGGAGAACGAAACGCAAACCGATCGACGAGTGCGGAATAGCTGATGGGTTCGGCACCCTCGTAGATCGGTGCCAGGATTCGTCCGTGAAAAACCAACCACAACGTTTCGCGATTGCTACCGAGACATTCTTGCTGCATCCGATCAGAGGCGTCGGCGAGGACTGTGCGAGCCCACTGGACATCAAAGGCATGGTCGGCGCGTGTGTCTGGTGTCGAGGCGACGCCGACGTCGACGTCGTTTCCGGGCATCGAGAGGGCATGATCGGCGGAACGCTTTTTTGCCCGTCGTTTTGCGAGTTGATTCTTGGCGTAGTTATCGAGCGAGTGCACCAAGAGACTGCGAAAACGACCGCGCGACGGCTCCGCGACCGAGAGCAGATTGCGTTCCAAAATCTTGTGCTCGATGAAGCCCTGCACCAGATCATCTGCGTCACTGGATTGGATCTGACGCGATTTGACGAGATGGGTCTTCAGAGCGGACCAGTATCGCGTGAGCAGTTCTTGAAGTGCCGCGGATTGGTCTGCGTCAAACCGATCGCCGGCGCGACGGACGATGGACCAGCGCGTCGTCGGGAAGCAATTCGGATCGCGGAATGAATCATCGGCCATCGAACCACTCGCCAACCTTTTAGCACGCGCTATCGCGACGCGGTCAAAAATGGCGAATCAACGACAACATGAACTCGCCGTCGAAGAATCGCTCGGGTTCTTCGGAAAGCGGAAAAGCACCGCCAACACGCAGCTTCGTATGGTAATCGAATTCCGCATGCAATCCGATGGTGACGTTGGAAATGCCCAGGTCTTCAGGGGTACCGAAAGACGCAAATCCGCTTCCAAGTGTGACGAAGTCCCCCTCGCCCAGGGTACTGTTTAAGTGATACTCGACCACGCCTGCCAGTCCCGTCAGGCTACACGTCCGCTGACGTCGACAAGGGTCTCGAAAGAACCAATATCCCGCGGAAAGATCGAAATAGAAATACGACGTTTCATCCAATTCGCCCCGTTCGATCAGACCTGCCGTGTCCGTTTCGATTGAGTTGCCGTCGATCGGCACATCCAGCTGAAACGACATGTGATAGAACAGGTCTCCCGGCGCGCCCACGACTCCGATGTAGGGCAACAGGTGAATCGAATTGTTACTGACGGTAAAATCGATGTCTCGAAGTGGCAGTTCCCCTCGCACGTCGGATCCGGTCGGCGTGTCAAATCCGATACCGACCGCAATGGCGCGGGTTTGTGTCTGATGGATCAATCGTTTGAAGATGATCGCCAAGTTGCCAACGTTTCCGCCAACCAAGCGATAGTCGGGATCATCGATGGTGAATCGTTCGGCAAACGGCAGCCGGAATTCCACTGAAGAGCGTCCGCGATCATAGGTTTTTTCAAACCCGATGGTGAATCGATCGACCGCATTTTCGTCCAACCTTGCTCCCTCGCGCCGAACGTTCTGTGCGGCGGCAAAGTGATGGTAGTTGACGAACGCTCGATCGACGGGATAAGCCTTGTTGTGGTCCGCAATTTTCGCGCGACGACTGGACGCCGCCAAGGGAACATCGTTCCGGATGATCGACGTACCGGTGTCGACGATGGAGTCCCCACCGACAAAGTTGTCGCCAAAGAACTCTGGTGTTCTCGCGAACCGATTCAACGGTCCTCGCGACAGCGCCCGTGATTGGCCCAGCAGCGAATCCAACATGCTGGTGGGCTGAGTCGTCGGGGCGAACGAGGCAAACGGCGAGGCGGCTTGTGGCGTGACCGAAGGTGCCGGTGCGGGCGGGCTGGTTTGCGATTGCACGGCCGCCGGAGGATCAACGTCGGCTTTCGGCAGCGCCGGATCCGGTCTCGCAGCGGGGCCCGGTGTCACCGAGTCGGCTTGATCGCCCCCTACGCTGCGGGCGGGGGAAGTGGCCGGTTGGCCGGGCGGTTGCGCCGCGAATAGTGTTTCGACGGACATGCAGACGCAAAGTCCGGCGATCACACATTTGGTCCCCAATCCGTGCATGGCGATTCCCTTCCATAGGAGCTAGATCTCTTCCATAACGTTATCGGGACGACTGCAACGATTCTTTTCAGAATGCCGACAAGCATTCCCACACCAATCGATCTCGATCCGCCTCAGGTGCCACGATCGTTGTATTCGGCTCAACCGGTTCAATTTGCCAACGCATCGATTCGTGCATCGATTTCCCTCTTCAACTGCGTCAGCGTGGCAGACTGTGGCAATTCAACCAACGCGTCCGCGGCGTGCCGCTGGTAGCGAGTCCACATGGCAGTTTCAGGTTGCCCGTGCGTTTCCAGTCGCGCCAGTTCCAGCAACACACGGGCGACTTCACTGGCGTAACGATCGTCGCGTCGTGCCAACGCGAGCGCCGTGTTCCTTGCCGTCTGCAGTGCCGCGACCGCATCATCCAACGCCGACAATTGCTCGTAACGGTATGCGATTTCGGCGCCGCAATTGACAAGCATCAGTTGATACTTGTCGACGTTCGGATTGATCGCAGCAATCGGCCCCAACTCGAGCATCGCGCGACGATAATCATCGATCGCGGCGGATGGCTCCTCCAGCCCGGCCCGCGCAAAATAGCTGCCGCTGAGCAAATAATGGTCATCGATGGCCGGTTGCATCCGCACGAGCTGCGAAAACGAATCAACCGCGCGATCATATTTCGAGTGGGCCAAGTCGAGCTTGCCGTGTTGCGCGTAGATCCCACCGAGTGCGTAGTATCCCTTGGCAACGTCACGCAAGATGCTGGGATCATCTGGATGTTCCATTGACAACTGCTGACGCAATTCAGTCGCATCTCCCAACGCTGCGAAAGCCGCAATGAGATTCCCGCTGCGTTTGAACACAATGCCGAGATTCATATCGGTATTGGCCAACAGTCGTCGATATTCGATATCGTCGGGCTGAAGTCGGACGAGTTGTTGACGCAGTTTTTTTGACTGGCGAAAGGAATTCAGCGATGATTCCAAGCGTCCAAGATGAAACAGACTGTCGCCCCTGGCGTTGAAGGAATTGGCAAGTTCGCGCAAGTTGCTTTCAGTGTCGGGTCTTTGATCCAGGCGACGACGCTGAATCTCGATCGCCCGATCGAAGTGTTCCAGTGCGGCTTCGTGGGATTCAATTTCTGCCGTGATCAATCCGACACGGTAGTGTGTCACGCCCATCAAGTCGGCGATCGTCGGGTCGTCAGCCCGCTGCACCAGAAAACGTTTGTAGTACTCGAGAGCTTGACGCATCAGGTCGTGTCGCAGAGGCTTCAGCCCGGGTTGATCGAGAAGCGTTTCTTCACTGACGGTGGTGAAGAAGTCGTTGACGGCATCGAGCGCCTGTTTGAAGCTCTCTTCAGAACGTTTGAACGCGGCACGGGTCTGCACCAACGAGACCGTGACGGCAACAAACGCAAGCACGAGGCAGGCCAACGCCGTTGCCGCGCTCGCGGCGATCAACCGATTGCGCCGGCTCCAACGCCTCAATCGGCCCAGTGCACTGATCGGGCGGGCTCGAATCGGAACTCCGGAAAGGTAACGCTCCAGTTCGTCCGCCACCGCGCCGGCGCTGTCATAACGGCGGTCCGGGTCCTTTTCCAGACACTTCAAGCAGATCGTATCAAGATCCAAGTCGATCGCAGGATTCAACCGCCTCGGGGCAACCGGCTGGCGATCCATCACTTGGCGAAGGGTCTCCCACACGGTTGCGGCCTGAAAAACGGGCCGTGCGGTGAGCATGTGATAAAGCGTCGCGCCGATCGCGTAGACATCGGACCTGACGGTGACGCCGGCGGAATCTCGGGCCTGCTCCGGCGACATGTATTGTGGCGTGCCCATCACATCGCCATCGCGTGTCAGCCCGTCCTCCTGTTCGATCAGTTTCGCCAGCCCGAAATCAGTCACCAGCGCACGATCCGATTTGGCATCAATCAGAATGTTTTGAGGCTTCAGATCTCGATGCAAGATGCCCTGCTGATGGGCCTCGCCGACCGCCCGGCAAACCTGTCGGATGTAACTGGCCGCAGGTTGATTGTCGATCGGTCCGAACCGCAGGATTTCCGCGAGACTTTTTCCTTCCACGTATCGCATCGAGAGAAACTGTTGACCGTCGGATTCACCGACGTCATACAGCGTCACCATGTTCTCGTGATCCAACCGTGCCGCCGCCTGGGCTTCGGTACGGAACCGCGTCAACGCCCGTTCGCGCTGTTCGTCCGTCATTCCGGCAAGGTGTTCGGGTCGGATGACCTTGAGTGCAACGGTTCGTCTGGCCGCCTGTTGACGCGCCAGATAGACGATCCCCATCCCGCCCTTGCCCAGTGTCCCGATGACTTCGTAGTCGCCAATTCGTTCGGGGACCTTTCCGTCATCGTGATCGGGTCCCGGGAGCCCATCGGGGTCTGGGGTAAAAAAATGGTCAGGGATCGAAGCTTCACCATCGCCAGACGACTCGCCGGCCGAGCGAGATGCCGCATCCGCCGTCGGATCCATCGGCCGTTCGCTGCTCATGGTTCGCTGCTCATGGTTCGCTGCTCCTGTTCTTGCTCGATTTGAGTCCCTTCTATTTGCGTCCCGCCAGTCGCTTCGCGTGGCCGATCAAATCGGGTCGTCGTTTGGACGGGGGCAAGTCTTGCTGCTGGGCATGATCGAATTGAAGCGCGGTTTCAATCTCCGGCAACATAAATAGTATACCCACTGCGGAGGCGAGGCCTTTGGCACCGGCGCGAGCGACTTTGACGTTGCGAACCGTGCTTCCGGTATTGGCGACGTTGGCCCGGGCCCGGTTGAGCGCGCCTTGTCGCTCGGTTCGCATGCGAGATCGCTCGATGCGGCGGAATCTCTCGACAGCCCGTTCGTGAGCGGTCTTGGATGCTTCCAGGAATTCGTCGCTGATGTCCTTCCCAAACGTTTTCAGGGCGCTCTCACTGGCGACTCCGGATGCCGATGCCAATGCCATCGCAGGGATCATCGACAATGCAACCAGCTTGGCACCTTTTCCCTCGGCGACCGTTTTGGCCGCACTGCAAGCGACCGAATAGGTGATACCGGCACCGATCGACCCCAAGAAAGTCAGGCCCGCCCCTCCGGCCACGAAGACAAACAGAACACTCGTCGCGGTCTGAACGCCGTAGGTTGCGTTGATGGTGAGATTCAATTGACGGATGACATCATCGTTGACCGCATTGGCCAGCTTCCGCTTCATCGCAATCCCTTTTCGATTGATCAGGATCTCAAGCTGCTTGGTCCGCAGGTAGGACAACACGGCATCGGAGCCTGCTTCCATTTTTTCGAAAAAACGTCGCGAGTAGATCTTCAAAGCCTCTTTACGCCGGGTCCGGTAGAGCTTCACGTCGACGCGAGTTTCGGTCAGTGACTTTGGCTTGGAACCATACAAAAAGTCGAGAGCCCCCCAGAGGAATCCTTCATCTTTTGCGGTTTTGATGGTCATGACGCTGTTCATCGCATAGGCGCTCGCGGCGGCAGAAAGCAGTTCGTCCACTTTTTTGCCATCCAGAACCAGGGCCTTGATCTTTTTTGGAGCTGCCGTCGGTTTCGTCGCGGGGACCGGCTTTGGCGGCTTCTTCTTGTGTGCAGATTTAGGCGTTGGCATCGTCGTTTCTTCGTTTTCGGTGGCAGGGGATTTGCTCGTCACGAACGTGATCGAGTCGGCTCACCCTTGCTACCGAGAACCTCGGTCGGGCCTGCGCCATGGAATCCAAAAACGGCAGAAAAAAGTTTTTTGGAATCTGCGCAGGCCCAGAAACGGCATGCGGCAATGCTAACGAACACGGGATTCCCCCCCGATCCGCACCGTTTTTTGACCACCGAGTCCAAGTCATGAAAAACCAAATGTTGCGTCTGGTCCTCACGCTGATCGTCGTGCTGCCGATTGCCAGCGGCCGCGCCGCAGACAGCCTCGTGATCGTCGATTCCTCCGGCAGCATGCAAGAGTCGACTCCGGATGGAGTCTCGCGAATCGATGCCGCTTTCGGCGGCGGCGGATACAACGACAACCCACAACTGCAATTTGAAAAGGTGCTGGGAGATAAACGGACGGGGACGCGTCAATGGCTTTCCCACGTTCGTGGCAAGCAAGTCACGCTGGTTTTTAAGATCACCAAGAGGGGCCGCAAGTACACCGCCGACGTCTATGCTCCCACGGAGAAGGAAGACGAAATGGCGTGGGTCCGAATCGGCGAACAAACACTGCTGCGATGCAAACCACGTCTTGGGTTTTACGCTTGGAACCGATCGGCTGATTCCTACGGCCGAGGTCCCGCACACGAAGTCAACATCTGCTTTGAACGCGTCGTCGTCCGGCCGATCGAATAGTGTTCCGGCTACTTTTGGATTGAGTGTGCGGCGGAAAGAATTCCCGAACTTGGACGATTCTTTAAGGCCGCCGCGCAGGGTGTCGGCTAGACCGCTATACTACCGACAATACGGTCAACACAGGGGAGATTCGCGATCGTGTCCAGTGCACATCATTCGTCCAGGCATCTTCAATCCGCGGCGGTCTTGGATCAGGTCGTGGGATCGGGGCGGGGCATTCAGATCGTCGAAAGTCTTTCGGTCGGATTGAATACCGTTCGCGATCTTGTATTTCAGCGGATTCATCTCGACGTGGAACGTCATTTCGGGATGGACTCGATGTGCATCCCCCTGTCGCTTGATCAAAGCGAATACAACGCCAAAGCCGAAATCGACATTTGGCAGATCGTCGAGGCCGCCGAATTTGCCGCCGGCTCTGGATTTGCCACCGATGTCGACTGGATCCGCAGTTGGCTCGGTGAATTGCGGCTGGGCGGCAGCTACGGCAACGGCCCGATTACCGAGCGGGTCGGCCAGTACGTCGAACAGGACGAAGATCGCCGACGGCGGCATTTCGCAAGTTGCCTGGAAAAAGTCTATCCCGAAGCCCGCAAGTCTCCCTTGGTGCTCTATCAACTGATGCCCGCGGCGGTTCGGATCGTCGTCGCGATCGCCTTTGGTTCGACCCCACACGCAACCAAACAACGCGACCGACAAGCGTTCTTGCTGCCGGGCATCTTGGATTGTGGCAGCTGCCAAGGCGCTGTCTTGGACAACGGGGAAACATGCGTCGAATGCGGCAACCCGGTCTGGAACTACAACTGGTTGTTGGCAGACGATTAGCTTGGACCGCGTCAGACGCAAGAAATCGCACCGAGCGGCGCACACCGGCGAGCGGCCGAGGTTCTGTCCCGCTGGCAACACCGTCTGCCGTTTGCCTCATTCGTGCGCCGCCTCGGTCGACGCAACTTCGGCGCCCGCGGTGTTGCTTGAAGCTTTCCCGCCGGGCCAACAACCGCGCAATGGGACCAATAGGACACATAGGACGTCTGGGTCCCCTATGTCCAATTGGCTTATTGATTTTATTGATCGCGGGCCCCTTCGGCGCGGACGTTGGACTAACCGCCGCGCTGAACCGTTTTTTCCGGGCGCGCTTCGGTATTTCAGAACTCCGCGCCGAAACCAGGATCGCGTCGAATTGCTGAGGGGCCTCACGCATTGGGTTGCGCGATTGGCTTCCTGCTCTCGGTGTCCACGACCGATGGCCTGGCGGTTGCTATCGGGGTTTCAGCGGCGGGCCTTCGGGCAGCGAATCCCCCTTGTCCCGGCTTCCCGGTGGACAGGACACGAGCACCACGACCGAGCGTGCGGAGACCCGGAATTGTGACGACCTGACGCGTGGGCCATGCCCGGCTTCATGGATGTCTTCGGGCGACTCGCCGGCGGTATCGACGGCGACTTCCCAATCGGATGCATCGAAATCCTGGATCGAAAACGTATGCGGGTGCCAATCGGCGTTGACCATCACGTACAAATCGACATCGTATTGCGATTCGCCTCGCAGATAATACGCAAACTGTCGTGATTCACCGGACCAGTCAACCTTCGGCCCCGTTCCGTACCAGCGGACGTCGTCGCGCCAAAACCGGCTCCGCGCGATCGTCGGGTGGGACTTGCGAAACGCGATCATCATGCGAAAGAATCGATGAAACGAGGCGTGTTCTTGGAGCCGGTCCCAGTCCAGCCAACTGAATTGATTGTCTTGGTTGAAGGGATTGTTGTTGCCATGTTGGGTCTGTAAGAATTCGTCACCGGCGCGAAACATCGGGGTGCCATTGGAAAGCATCAACAGGCAACAAAAATTCTTGGCCTGCTGCACCCTCAGGTTCATGATTTCATCGGTCACACCGGCATCACCTTCGGTGCCACAGTTCCAACTGTGGTTGTCACGATGCCCGTCACGGTTTTGTTCTCCGTTGATCCAGTTGTGTCGCTGGTTGTACGAGACTTGGTCGTAGAGCGTGAAACCGTCGTGCGAATTGACATAGTTGACGCTTTGGTAGGGATGGCACGCTTCGTGAAGCGAGTCGGGGAACAAATCATCGCTGCCGTACAACCGGCGAACCATGTTGGGCACCAGTCCTGCGTCGCCCTTGACGAAGCGGCGAATGTCGTCGCGGAACAGTCCGTTCCATTGCAACCAACGTTTGCCCGGAAAACCACGGCCGAGTTGATTCAGCCCCGCGGCATCCCAGGGTTCGGCGATCAATCGCACTTTTCCCAACACCGGGTCGGCGCGAATGGCGGCGACCAATCGTGACTGGCTGGAGGAGACCGAGCCGTCGCCGCGTCGATTGAAGACCGAGGCGAGGTCGAATCGGAATCCATCGACGTGGTACTGATTGACCCAACTGCGCATGCTGTCCAAGATCATCCGCACGCAGTGACGATTCTTGGTGTGAAGCGTATTGCCGGTGCCTGAAAAATTCGCGAAGGGATGTTCCGGATCGCCGCTGGTGATGTAGTAGCTGCTATTGTCGATCCCCTTGAAGCTATAACAGGGACCGTGCTCGTCGCCTTCGGTCGTATGATTGAACACGACATCCAAGATCACTTCGATGCCCGCCTGATGAAACGCGCTGACCATCTGGCGAAACTCGCGGGCGGCGTTGCGCACTTGGCTGGCATATTGGGAGTGCGGAGCGAAGAAGTTCAGGGGCATGTAGCCCCAGTAGTTGTCTTCTTGGGGGTCAAACTGAAACACCGGCATCAATTCGACGGCCGTGATTCCCAGTTCGACCAAATACGGGATCTTGTCAATCGCGCCCAAATAGCTCCCGCGTCGGGATGCTTCGACACCGCTATTGCGGTTGCGTGTGAATCCGCGGACGTGCAATTCATAAATCACCAGGTCATGCTCATGGAACCGCACGCGATCGCTTTTCCAGGGATACGCCTCCTGCTCTTTGACGCTGGGCAGGACGCCCAGGGGCGCTTTGCCGACGTTGGAACCCGGCCGAATCGCCGCCAGACGATCAAAGGTCTCGGGAAAATAGATTTCGGTCGCGTAGGGATCGATCAGCAGCTTCTGTTCGTCAAATGCATGAAGGTCGTACTTGCGACCGTCATGCGGGCCTTGAACCAGATAGCCGTAATACACCGCGCCGGCCAAATCAGACTCCGGCACGCGGCAATGCCAAATCCGCCCCGACTTGTTCACCAGATAGTCCAGATCGATCCGTCGACAGGGCTGGGCAAGTTGATCCGGTTTAAAAAACAACAATGACACGCCGGTGGCATGGTTGGAATACAGGGCAAAATTGAAGGCGCGTTCGTCTTCCAGCCAAACCACGCCCAGCGGGTTGGGGCTGCCTTCACGGCTATACCAACTGGTCGTGACCGTCGTGTTGCCAATCGCTCCCACGGCATCGCTCTCGCTTGTTCAAGGTGCTGCTCAACGTCAGAACTCCCTTCGATGTGTCGCGTCCTGCTGGATTTCATTTGAAAACGCCCCGGTGTGCCCGCTCCGCAACGTCGCCAACGGACGCGTGTGACGATGCGTCACTGCGTCTCGCTTCGATTCGCAGGGTGCAAATCCCACGCCAGGCGCATCGACGCCCAGGTGACAGGCTGGAAGCCTATCCCACTCCAATCAATCCGACGCTTCTTCCCCAATCCATCGTCAGCTGGCCGGCCTCGGTTGGAACGGCACAAAAAATGCCGCCTTGCCTTGCCCGGAGGAATGACCATGCTCGATGCACGCGACAGACTGCAAATCATGGTGGTGTGCCTGTTCGTCTTTGCTTTTGGCACCTTCAACCGTGCCCACTGCGGCGCGGCGGAGCCAACTGTGCTACTGGGGCACACCGACGCCGTTTACGACGTTGTCTTCTCTCCCGATGGAAAACTATTGGCCTCGGGCAGCTACGACAACACGATCAGGATTTGGCGTGTCGCCGATGCGCAGCTTGTCGCCACGCTCAAGGGCCACGCCGATCAAGTGTTTCGCGTGGCGTTCTCCCCCGACGGAACGTCACTGGCATCCTGTGGCGGGGACAGCCAGACCTTCGTTTGGGAGGTCGGCCGCTGGGCCAAGCAACGGACGCTGACCGGTCACGGTGACCCGATGATCGACGTCACCTTTTCCGAGGATGGGACGACACTGGTAACCGCCGGGTCGCACATCCAGCTCTGGCGTGAGGAAACGGAAGTCTGGGCGACGCCGCATTCGGATCTCTATTTCACCGTTGCGTTTTCACCGAATCAAAAACAGCTTGCTTGCGGAACACGTAACCTGATTCATTTTTTCGATGCCTCCGACGGCCGCTTGGTCAGGGAGTTGGCCGCCGGCGAGGGAATGATTTATCAGTTGGCCTATTCGCCCGACGGTCGATGGCTTGCGTCGGCATGCAGCAATGGAAACGTGACGCTTTGGGACGCCGTGCAATACACGAAGATCACGACGGTGACGGCGGATCGATACTCGCTCTTTGCGCTCAGCTTTTCGGGCGACGGCCAACAGATTCTCACCGGCGGACGCGAACGCGTGATTCGCACCTGGACGATTCCCGACTTGAAACCGATCGACCAGCGCTACGGCCCCCAAGAAACCATTCTTTCGGTCAACCCCTCGCCCGATGGCAAACACTTGGCCTGCGGATCCTATGATGGCGCCATCCACTTGTGGTCCACCGAGGATTAGTGCTCCGTCAACGTTCAACGTAGGGTGAGACCGGACGGCTTGCGGTCTGTCAATTTAATCGGGATCTGTTGAGTCAATGGTGAGCCGCCGGCCGTAAGGCCTCGGGCGGGCGCCGAAATGCCCGGCCGCTTACGCGCCCGCGGCTCACAAAATCGACAGACCGATTGCGCCGTTCCGCTACGATTACGGCTCGCTGCGAACCTGCCACAATTTCCCCAACAGCTTCACCATTCTGGGGTCATGCGCTTCCAGCTCGGTGCGGTCGAAGGGATAAAAATCATTGCGACCAAAATACGCTTCGGAGGTCTCGGCGAAGTACTCACGGTCATTGGTCATCGCGTACGCTTTCTCGGTCTTGCCGTTGCCTCGCAACACGGCATCGTAGCTACCGTTGTTCTTGGCGATCTCGTACAACGTGCGCACTTCGCTGTTGTCGAATCCCAGCACTTGATCGTGATAGGCGTGGGCGAGTTCGTGAATGACCAGCACCGGCATCCGCTCGACTTCACGTTCAAAAATCGGGATGTTCGTGAATTCGACACAGCGATGCAGCTTCGGATGACGCCCTTGTTTCTGCAACCAGTCGGCACCTGGGTGATACTCGCCCGAATGGCCAAAGCCGTCGTACTTCGGTGAGAACCAGATCGGGACATCGATCAGCTTGGCAACCGCCGTTTCCGGCAGCACCCGCTTGACCGTCTGCAATTGTTCGGCAAGCAATTCGAGGGCACGCTCGGTGGCTTCGGCTTGTGTTTGCAACAATTGCTCGCTGATGCGGACCGGCCAGCCTTCGACGGCCCGCGACATGTATCCCGGCACCGCCGCCCGGGGATCGTTGTTCCGGATCCACTGGGCATCCCGCTGCTGCCGCCGACGCATCGTCAGCGGCTCGCCGCGACGTTTGCCAATGGCGCTCTCCGGGCGAGGTTTGGGTTGCACGCTGTATTTGGGAGGCGGCGGAAGCGTTGCCCACATCTGACGGTGAAGCTCTTCGAGCAACGATTCATTTTCGGCCACCCCGGCGACGTTTGAATTCTCACCGGGATCGCGATGGTGATCGTACAGTTCCGTCGCCACGACCTGACCCGTGCGTCGATTCAGCCACTCGATGTACCGGTAGCGATCGGTCCGCATCGCGTACCCCATCAACGGCTCGCCGTCGACCTGACGTCGAAACTGATTGAATGCCGGCCGTTCCCATGACTGTTTCGGATCGGCCAGCAACGGGGCAAGACTCTCGCCTTCGAGTGCTGACGGAATTGGCAGCCCGGTCAATTCACAAAGCGTCGGATAGAGATCGACCAATTCAACAAGCGCCGACGTCGCCTGGCCGTTTCCCGCTGCACCGGGTTTTCGAATGATCAGCGGAACGCGGGCATCGATTTCATAATTCGTCTGCTTGCACCAACTGTTGTGTTCGCCCAGCTTCCAACCATGATCGCTCCAGAGCACCACGATCGTCTTGTCGGCCAACCCCAACGCGTCCAAACGCCCCAGCAATTCGCCGATCAGACTGTCGATGAAGCTGACCGACGCGTAATAACCGTGTTTGAGCCGCCGCTGCTGTGCTTCATCGAGCGGTCCTTGATCGGGCGACGGCGTCTGATCGAAATCGATGTAGTCGCGCAGCTCGTACATCGTGTTCATCGCAAATCCGGGCGATTGTTTTGGCAGAAACGCATTCTTGGCCAAGGCGATCGATTCACGATCGTACAGATCCCAATACTTGCGCGGGACCACGAACGGCAAGTGTGGCCGCACGAAGCCGGCCGCAAGAAAAAAAGGTTGATCGGTTTTTGAAAGTCGCTCCATCGCCTCGATCGCCTGTTTCGCGATCGCGCCGTCGACGTGCAGGTGGTCGTCGATGTCGACCACCTCGGTCGCCTGGGGTCGAATCCGAGCGATCCGTCGTTCCGGTCGCCCCTCGGCACGCATCTTCTCTCTGTACTGAGCCTGTCGGGCCTTCGCTTCGGAGGACCACAGCGAGCGTTTTTCCGGCCATCGATGCGGCTGACTCCAGGATTGATTGTCCGGCCAAGGGTTGTGAAAAATCTTTCCGAAGGACGCGGCATAGTATCCGTGTCGAATCAAATGCTGGGGCAAGGTGACCGCATCGGGAATCGTATTGCGAAAACGCGTCACCAAGTCCCAAACCTTGGTCGTATCGGGACGCAGTCCCGTCATGACGCTCACCCGCGACGGATTGCAGACGGCGAGCTGGCAATACGCACGCTCAAACAAGACGGCAGATTGGGCGAGCGCGTCGATGTGCGGCGAATGAACCGCCGTTTCACCATAACATCCCAAGTCGGGCCGCAAATCGTCCACGGCAATGAACAACACGTTCGGTTTGGCGAGACGGTCTGCGCTCTCCTGACCGCACACGCAGAAAGGAGTGGCGATCCAGACCGCAGCGATTATCACCAACCTTGCCAACACCGCGCGGTAGAAACCGGCACTCATAAGAACAGCCCTAACTGAATGGCTCGTGTCCATTGCGAAACAAATGAAATCCGGCATCGGTTCTCGTAACACCCGAGGCCATGCAGGCCGTCGGTACAGCGTCTCCGCTACTTAGCCCGCTTCTTCTTTTTGGGCTTCTCGGCAACCCCCATGTACTCCTTCATCCGACCGACGTAGCCCCCGTGATCAAAGTTGCATTGTTTCATCGACTCGGCATAGGGCTCGATCCCGTCTCCGATCCAATCGATGATATTGAACACCTTCAGCGATGCGTAAGAACTTTCTTGTAGCAACTGGTTCCAGCACTGTTGCGCGGCCGCTCGATCGCCTGCTCGATAAAGAATCCAGGCCGCCATCGCTCGGACGTGGTGTGATTCATCCTGAATCGCCTTGCGAACTTCGTTGATGTCCAACGGGGTGGATTCTTGCAGCAGAAAACAGCCCACAATGGCCCAGTAACGCACCCCGGAATCTTTCGCCCGCAGGTCCTCGTAGAGTCGATCGATGTTCTCGGGATCTTGTGCCAATGCTCGAGCGGACGCCTGTTGCAACGCGGGCACATCGTAGAGAGACGGGGTTCGCACCATCTCAAAGATCGTTTTGCCGCTCGCTTCGCTTCGCCGGACCACTTCGCTTTCGGGCAACAAGCCGGCATCAAAGTGATCGAGTTGCCAACGGTCGAGCGCTTGGCTCAATCGTTTCACGTCGGCGGCGTAGCGGGGGTCGTCGATCAAGTTGTTGACGTTGTCCGGATCAACCGACGTGTCGTAAAGCTCTTCCATCGGCTTGGGGCCGAAGAACCGTCCGGTCACGGCATCGGTTTTGCCGGCCTTGTGATGTTCCTCCCACGCCTGAGTCGCCCGCATGATCCACAGGTAATTGAGGTGCTGTCCCCACGGGGCGTAGGGCATGTAGTTTCGGATGTACAAGAATCGCCGGTCGCGGATCGCACGGACATTGTCGCAGCGTTCGTCCATCCGCGTCCGAAAACTGACGTGGTAATCGCGTGACTCCTTGTTCGGTCCCAAGAACACCTTGCCTTGCAAGTAATCGGGTTTCTCTGCACCGCAGACGTCCAGCCAGGTCTTGGTCATATCGATGAAGCTGACCAGATCGTCGATCTTGGTGCCCGGCTGGGCAGGACGCAGGTGTTTGAATTTTTCGGGGATGCGAATGATCAACGGACAGTGTGTGCCGCTGTTGAACAGAAAACGTTTGCTGCGGGCAATCACTCCGCCGTGGTCGGAGTTGTGGATCACAATCGTGTTCTCGGCCAATCCGGCTTGTTCCAATTGCTGCAGTGCGAGTCCGATGTCGGCGTCCATCTTTTTCATCTGATCATGGTAGTGCGCATAGTTTTTGCGGATGTCTGGAAGATCGGGATGGTACTTTGCCAGCCGAACGTTATTGGGATCGTGTTCGGTGTGGTTGACATCCCCGAACGCCTTGGACTCATGGGACTTCGTGCTATTGATGACCATGAAGAACGGTTGTTGCTGCTTGAGCTGATCCCAATCCGCTTTGTCGGTGTCCCACGCACTCTTGTCGTCTCGTCCGCCGATGTTGTAGTCCGTTTTCTTTTCGTTGCCGACGAAGTATCCCGCGTCCTTCAGCAGGTCGGGGTAGTATCGGATTCGGTCGTGCGGGATCGGATAACGACTCCGCATCGGATGCGTCCCCATCGAAATCGCATGGACACCGGTGATCCAGGTGCTGCGTGAAGGAGCACAAACGGGAGCATTGGCATAGCAATGCATGTACTGAAATCCCTCGGCCGCCAGGGCATCGATGTTGGGAGTGTCGGCATGTGGGTTGCCGTAACAGCCGACCCAATTGACGTTGTTGTCTTCACACGTCAGCCACAGGATGTTGGGGCGCTCATCGGCGAGCGTGGTTCCGCCGACGAAGAGGGCGACGACCAAACCGAGATTCCGGAGAAAGCGATGAAGCATGGAAAGACCGCTGCAGGAGATGGGGGAGGCGGGGGAATGAACAGGACCATCATTTCAACGGCCCACAGGGATGAGCCGACGATTTTAACTTGTCCGTCCGCGTCGGGGTGCTGCGACATGGCGAGATCGCGCCGATTGAAACCAAAAGTGCGGAAAAGCCTAGTGCCCCGCCACGATGCCAAACGCGCCCGCGTCACGCTTGAACACCCCAGTCGTGGACAAAACCTGTAAACTGATTCCTACGACGTTCGCCGGAGGCAGGCGGTACGTCAGCACTGGAAGACGACGCGATTACGAAACGACGGGAGACGGGAGATGCCCAGAGTCGATGAGACTCGCGCTGAATTGCTGGCACAACTCGCGGAAATACGGGCGAAACTCGCAACGTTAGACGAATCTGACTCGTCTCCGTACGAGGAGAATCCCGCGCGTGCGGACACCGATTCGGCGGAATCTTATTTCATCGCCTCGGATCATCCCCGACTTGCCGACGTGCAAGGGCACGCCGACGTTGCCTTGATCGAATGGGACGCACACGGTGCCATCCGCCATTGGACCGCGCAGGCGGAACGCATCTTCGGTTGGAAAGCCGACGAGGTTCTGGGCAAGCGTTGGGACGAATTCTCTTTCGTGCATGAACAAGACATCCCCCTGGTTGAACGGTCCGTGGGAGAATTGCTGGAAAGAAACGTCGACTTCAACAGGTGCTTCAATCGCAATGTCCGAAAGGACGGAACCGTTCTCAACTGCGAATGGTTTAACGCCGTCCGTCGCGACGATCAGGGGCAGATCACCGCCGTGATTTCGCTGCCCCACGACGTGACCGAACGCGTGCGCGTCGAAAGCCACATGCTGCACATTCAAAACGCAATGCGGATGATCACGGTCGGCACCGCGCGTTCGACCGGCTTGGCGTTTTATCAAGCGCTCGTCCGATACATCTCCGAATCGCTCGATTTCCGCTACGTGTTCATCGCACGCATCGACAAGGACTCCCCACAGCGGGCGCGGACCATCGCGTTTTGGGCCGAGGGCCAGTTGGAGGACGATTTTGAATTCGATCTGGCGGGAACGCCGGCGGCGAACGTGGTCAACCATTCCATGGAATTCTGTGCCGAACACCTTCAACAACGATTTCCCAACGACATCACCTTGACCCGCTTTCAGGCGGAAAGCTACCTCGGGACACCGCTGATCAGTTCAAAGGGAGAGGTCTTGGGTATTCTGGCGGTGTTGGACGACAAGCCGATGGAGGACCGCGCGGACATTCGCGAGATGATCGCGTTGTTCGGCGATCGAACGGCGATCGAGATCGAACGCTCCATCACCGAATCGGCACAGCACGCCAGCAAAATGCGGTTGCGTATTCTGACCGAACAGATGCCGACCGTCTTGTGGACCACCGATCTCCAGCTTCGCTTCACGCACTCCACCGGCGCGGGACTGAAAAGTATGGGCCAAAAGCCCAATCAGTTTATCGGGCACACCCTGTTCGAGTACTTCCAGACCGATGACGAGAGCTTTGGCCCCATCGCGATCCATTTTGAGGCGCTGCAAGGCGTCTCGGGGTCTTCGGAGATCGAATGGTCCGGTCGCGTGTTTCAGGTCTACGTGGAACCACTGCGCGATCCCAACGGAACCATCATCGGCACCATCGGCTTGGCTCAGGACATCAGCGAAATCAAACGCGTCGAACGATCGCTGGTCCAGAGCGAAGAACGATTTCGCCGGATGATTCAACACGCGCCCGAAGCCGTCGTCTTGTTGGACACGCAAACCGGACGCTTTGTGATGGTGAACCAAGCGGCGGAAAAACTTTACAAGTACTCCGCCGAACAGCTTCTCCAGATGGGGCCGCTCGATATCAGTCCCGAAATCCAGCCCGATGGCCAGCCGTCTGCGGACAAGAGTCGTGAAGTCATCTCGAGAGCTTGTGCCGGCGAAACGCCGATCTTCGAATGGACGCATCGAGATGCCGAGGGAGCAGAGATCCCCTGCGAAATCCGTCTCCTGTCGCTCGAAGAAAACGGCCGGACTATCATTCGTGGCAGCGTCACAGATGTGACCGACAAGAAACGCGCCGAAGAATCACTCAAGCGATTGGAATCCGATCTCGCCCACGTCGCACGCGTTTCGACGATGGGGGAAATGGTCGGCGGCTTGGCACACGAGTTGAATCAACCGTTGTACGCGATTCAAAACTTCGGCAAAGCCTGCGGCAACCTCGTCGCTGCCGAGGGAGAAGTCGACCGCGATCGCTTGCATCAATGGCTGGACCGAATCACCTCCACCGCACAGTACGCCGGTGAAATCTTGTTGCGACTGCGAAGTTTCGTGTCGCGTGAACCGATTCAAAAAACCACCTGCGATCTGGATGAAATCATCAAGACGGCGTTGATGCTGACCAAACACGATGCCCAGGTCGCCGGCATTCGCGTCGAATACACTCCGGCCCCAGGACTGCCACCGGTCAAAGCCGACTCGGTTCAAATCCAACAAGTCCTCGTCAATCTGTTGAAAAATGCCTTCGACGCAGTCTTGGAAGAATCGCACGGCGATCCGCTGGTACGTATTTGTGCGGAACCGCAAGCGGACCGCGTCGCTGTGACCGTGACCGACAACGGCCCCGGTCTGCCCGACGGCATCCCCATTTTCGAAGCCTTTTGCTCCACCAAAAACAAGGCGCTCGGATTGGGACTGGCCATCGGCACCACGATCGCCAAAGCGCACGGTGGGACGCTTCAAGCGAAGAACGGTCCCGAACATGGCGCCGTCTTCTCATTCACCCTCGCCACCGCATTGCCGGTGCCTGACGGCCAATAGTGCAACGTCAACATCGACGAGCAAGCCGCTCGCGCCGGCGCGACCCGGCTGATTTCATACGATGACCAGCCGTTTGACGCCAGCCGACGGGCCCAAACGAGAAGAAACGACGCTTCACTTCGTGGTATTGGCCGTCTGCCTACTGCCTACCCTTCAGATTTCGAGCGCGATTCCATCGACAAACCGCCAACGCGCCGGCCGATCAAGTAGAATCCGCGATTGCAGTTTTGATTGATGGTTTCTCGCGAAAGGAAAGTCGGATGAAGAAATTGGCCGGGTTGAAAGTCATCGTGTTGGCATTGCTGGGTGGGATGTCGTGCTCACCGCTGAGGGCCGACGTGCGTTTGCCGGGCTTCCTCGGCGACCACATGGTGCTTCAACAACAAACACCGATCCGCCTGTGGGGTTGGGCCGACGAGGGAGAATCCGTGGAAGTCGCATTGGCGGGACAAACAGCCACCGCGACGCCGAACGCAGACGGACGGTGGCAGGTCGAATTGCCCGCCATGAAAGCCGGCAACCAAGCCCATACCCTGACCGTCACGGGAAACAACACGATCGAAGTGAAGGACATTCTGATCGGCGAGGTCTGGCTGTGTTCGGGACAATCCAACATGGAATGGTCGGTCGCGGCAAGTGCGAATGCCAAAGCCGAAATCGCGGCGGCCACGTATCCGATGATTCGACACATCAAGATCCCTCGCAAACCGTCGACCACACCGCTGGATGACGTCAGCGCCCCGTGGCAAGTCTGTTCGCCGCAGACCGCCGGAGGTTTCACCGCCTGTGGATACTTCATGGCACGACGGCTGCACCAAGAGCTGGAGGTGCCGATCGGATTGGTCAATTCGTCTTGGGGCGGCACGCGCGTCGAACCCTGGACACCGCCGATCGGGTTTCGCCAAGTCGACGCATTGAGCGACATCTACCGGTCCGTCGTTCAGAGAACTCCCGGGTCAGAATCATACCGTGCGACGTTAGCCAACCACGTCGACGCGACCGAAGCGTGGATCGCAACGGCCACCGAAGCGATGGAATCGGGAATCGCCGTCCAACCGAGCCCCGCCTTCCCGACCGGCCTGGTGCCGTTCCAAAGCCACCAAGACCCGACGATGCTCTACAACGGCATGATCCACGCGCTGGTCGGTTTTCCGATCCGCGGTGCAATCTGGTATCAAGGTGAATCGAACCACGGCGAAGGCATGCTGTACTTCGAAAAGAAAAAGGCCTTGATCGGCGGCTGGCGAACGTTGTGGGGCCAAGGTGATTTCCCGTTCTACTACGTCCAGATCGCTCCCTTCCAATACGGCAGTGAAGACCCCACGATTCTGCCGCGATTTTGGGAAGCGCAGGCCGCCGTCGAGCAAGTGCCCAACACGGGCATGGTCGTGATCAATGACATCGCCACACTCGGCAACATCCACCCGCCGAACAAACAAGACGTCGGCGACCGATTGGCGCAACTGGCCTTGAAAAACGATTATGGAAAAGAGGACCTTGTCGCCAACAGTCCCGAAATGGATTCACTGGATATCCTGGACGACCGCTTGAAGATCACGTTCCGCCATACCGGAGGCGGCTTGAAGACGCGTGATGGGCAACCGCCAAGCCATTTCGAAGTGATCGGAGTCGGGTCCGGCGGTTACCAGCCGGCCGTCGCAACCATCGACGGAGACGCCGTGATCCTTTCGTCTGACGAAGTCGAGAAACCGGTCGCGTTTCGATTTGCATGGCACAAACTGGCCGAGCCCAACTTGACCGGGGGCACCGGATTGCCGGTCGGAGCGTTCCGCGGTGGGGAAGAACCCGATTTCGTCAGCACACTGGCGATCGATCGCGAGTACCAACTGGTTTATGACCTCGATCTGAACAAGCTGAACGAGCGCATTGAATACGACGTCGACCACAGCGAAAACGTTTCCGCGTTCGATCGAATCGGCTACTTGCTGGAACTCGGTTCGGGCGGCGGCAACGATCAGGCCGTGTTTGTCTCGATGAAGGCGTTCACCGACGATCCTAAAAAGATTGGTATCCCGACGGCTGCCTCGGGCGCCCGATTTCAACAACCCGTCGAAGCGATGGACGTGTTTTCGTCGGTCGACACCGTTACCGAAGGCCGCTCAATTGCCACCGGCAATCTCGAATTCTGGCCCAGCAACTACGGGCCGGCCAACAAGGCGGGCGTCCAAAACGCATCCAGCACCCAATATGACTTCGGCGACGAACCGTCGCCCCCAACGGCGGGTTACGGATCGATGCAGGTGCACAACTTTGCTGAACGGCAGACCGTCTTTGCCATCAACCACTGGAATGCCTCGGCGGGCGCGGATCTGGGCATCGGCAATAGCACCGGCGAGCACCGCGATTGGACGTTCACCGCCAATGCCGGCGCCTACACCACCAAGCGTCTTAGAGTCTACGTCCGACCGGCACGATAACCCACGCCGTGAACGATTTGTTAGCGGTAGGGCGCGAGCCCTCCGGTCTTTCACGGTATTTTTGAAGCGCGACCGGACGGCTCGCGCCGTTCCGCTAACACCTTTAGAGCCAAAGGACGTGACATTGGACGCAAGCCCAATGCCAATAAATTGTTCACGGCGTAGGGCGGAGCCCGGGAACAAGGGAGGCGAGTCCGCTACTCGGCAGCCTCGCGGACTTTTTCCAGGATCTCCAACAGCACCGAATCGGTTTCGATGCCTTCGGCTTGGGCTTCGAAGTTCAGCAGCACCCGGTGTCGCATCGTCGGCAAATAGACGCGGCGAATGTCTTCGAAACTGACGTTGTAACGTCCGGCCAGGATGGCGCGGACTTTCGACGCCAACGCCAGTGTTTGGGCTCCCCGCGGACTCGCGCCCCAACGCACATATTGATTGGTGGCATCGACCGAGTGGGCGCCGTCGGGATGGGTGGCCAGCGTCAGGCGGACCAAGTAGTCGCGGATCGGAGGCGTCAGCACGACGTCGCGCACCATCGCTTGCATCGAGCGAATCTCGGCCCCATCCATCACCTTTTCGATCTGCGGTTTTTCGCCCCGGGTGGTTCGTTCGACGATCGTGTTGAGATCGTCACGGCTGCTGTAGCCGACGACCAACTTGAACAGGAACCGGTCCAGTTGCGCTTCCGGCAGCGGATAGGTGCCTTCTTGTTCGATCGGGTTCTGGGTCGCCAACACAAAGAAGGGTTGCTCCAGTTCGTACCGCGCACCGGCGGCGGTGACCGTGCCCTCTTGCATCGTTTCCAGCATCGCGGACTGCGTCTTGGGCGTCGCGCGGTTGATTTCGTCGGCGAGCAGAATCTGGGTGAAGACCGGTCCGCGTTGAAATTGAAACTGTCGTCGACCGTCTTCGGATTCGACGATCATGTTGGTCCCCAAAATATCTGCCGGCATCAAGTCCGGTGTGAATTGGATTCGATTGAAATCCAAATCCAACACTTCGGACAACGTTCGCACCAGCATCGTTTTGCCCAGCCCCGGCACACCTTCGAGCAAGCAGTGGCCGCCACACAGCATCGCCGTCAACACTCCCTGGACGATGTCGTCATGCCCGACGATGACGCGGCCGATCATTTCACGAACTTGTTCATAACGCTCGCGAAAGTGGTCGGCTTTCGCTTGGGTCGATTCATCGGCGCTGGTCATAAATCACTCAAGAGGAGAAAAACGTGGGTGGAGTCGTCGCCCGATCGTGTGAGAGGACCCGGGCTCGGTCAGTGGAGCAGTCTAACGAATTCAGCGCGGGTGTGTCCGGCTCCAGCCGCCGTTGACTTGAATCGTTTGTCCGTTGCAAAACGTGTTGTCCGGATCGGCGACGAAACACACCGCCCGAGCCACGTCTTCGGGCGTCCCCCAGCGATTCATCAACGATTGCCGCCGCGCCCGGCCGTCCCAATACGAATCCGTCGTTTCGCCCCACGCCGTTTTGATCCATCCGGGGGCGACCGTGTTGACTCGAATGTTCGGGCCGACCTCTTGCGCGACGCTGTTGGCAAACGCCATCACCGCGGCTTTGACCGGACCGAACATCTGTCCGGCGTCGCCTTCCATTCCCAGGGGTGCTTGGTCCCAACCGATAAACGTCATCGACGGTGGCGGCGTTCCGCTGCCGGAAAGGTCTTGGCGCCAGCGGCGGATCACTTGGCGGCTCAAATCGATCGTCGCCAGGACATCGGTTTCAATCAGCCGCCGCAGTTTTTCGGCGAACGATTCGTTTTGAAACTCGCCGGTGAGGACGTCTGCGCCGGCGTTGTTGACCCAAGTGGTCGGCGGGCCGAGAAAGTCCCAGCTCTGCTCGAGCAACCGTCGCCGCTGCTGCGATTGGCAGATGTCGGCTTGAACCAGACGGGGCGTTGCGCCTAACGATTCGACCGCAGCGGCCGTTTCTTCTGCGCCGCGCTGGTTCTTGCGGAAATGAATCACCAATTTTGCCGCAGCGGCTTCGCGGTCGGCCGAGTCATACGAGCCGTGTTGTCGCGCCAGCCCGATCGCGATCTGACGACCGATCCCCGACGAAGCACCGGTCACGACAGCTCGGAGAGGGCTCGTTTGCATGATTTGGGCGGATCGGACCGGGGATGCTCGAATCGCTTCGATAGGCAAAGTTGACGGCAGCGACAGTCCTGCAGAGGGGGTTTGTTCCCAGGGCCGTCGGAAGCTAAAAAGTCGCAGTGGCAATTGCTGCCCCTGTCTGTCCGCCACAATGGACGCCAGGACCACGTATTAACGCCAGGCCCTTGTCGTCGCAAGCCCCCGGCGGCTACCCTTTTGGGGCCGCACAAATGCCATAAACTCTTCAAATTGGATCAACGGTGGCCTTCGAGTTACCGTAACGCTTCGGTTGTTGTGAAGAATCACTATCACCCGCGTGGATTTCCATCGGAGTGAACATTGTGCGTTTGAGACGCCGAAGAGTGGAACGACCCGCCGAATGATTCGGTCGCTGATTGAAACGGTCAGCTTGAAACGGACAGCGCGACCGCTGATTCGATTTGTGAACTTGCCTTCAGGGAACTTGCTTGTATGAACGACTCGAAGATGATCGCCCAGGATGAAGTGAAGAAGCAACTTGGCGAACTTGAGCGGAGCGCTGAAGTTGACATTGATGCTTCAGAAACGAAAGAGTGGCTTTCGTCGCTCGAATATGTGCTCAAGAGCAAAGGTCATGACCGAGTTCGTTTTCTGCTCGAAAAACTCCGCGACCGCGCCGCCGAACAAGGCGTCCAAGCGGCCGCCGACACGACCACGCCGTACCTGAACACGATCCCGGTTCATGACGAGCCGGCTTATCCGGGCAACCGTGATTTGGAACGACGCATCAAATCGATCATCCGCTGGAACGCGATGGCGATGGTCGTCGGAGGCAACAAACGCGGCGGGGGAGTCGGCGGTCACATCAGTACCTTCGCCTCCAGCGCGACGCTTTACGAAGTCGCCTTCAATCACTTTTTTAAAGGCCGCGGCGAGGACGGATACAGCGGTGATTCGGTTTACTTCCAAGGCCACGCGTCGCCGGGGATGTACTCTCGAGCCTTTATGGAAGGCCGATTGAGCAAAGACAAACTGATCAATTTTCGACGTGAACTGGAACCCGAAGGCGGGCTGAGCAGCTACCCGCACCCCTGGTTGATGCCCGATTTTTGGGAGTACCCGACGGTCTCGATGGGGCTGGGACCGATCATGGCGATCTACCAGGCGCGCTTCAATGAATATCTGCGCGATCGCGGGATCAAAGACACCAGCGGCCAAAAGGTTTGGGCGTTCCTCGGCGACGGTGAATGCGACGAACCGGAAACACTCGGCGCGATCGGACTGGCCTCGCGGGAAAAACTGGACAACTTGATCTTCGTCATCAATTGCAATTTGCAACGGTTGGACGGACCGGTCCGCGGAAACGGAAAGATCATTCAAGAATTGGAATCGATCTTCCGCGGAGCCGGCTGGAACGTGATCAAGGTCATCTGGGGCAGCGAGTGGGACGAACTGCTGGCCCGCGATACCACCGGCTTGCTGGTCAAGCGGATGGGCGAGGTCGTCGACGGTCAGTACCAGAAGTACACCGGTATGCCGGGCAGCTACATTCGCGAACACTTCTTCGGCAAGTACCCCGAACTGCTCAAGCTGGTCGAAAACTACAGCGACGAAAAGCTGGAAAAGATGCGACGCGGCGGGCACGATCCCGAGAAAGTCTACGCGGCCTACCAAAAAGCCGTCAGCCTGCAGAACGGAAAGCCGACCGTCGTGTTGGCCAAGACGATCAAGGGCTATGGCCTGGGCGAAGCCGGCGAAGGACGCAACGTCGCCCACAACCAGAAAAAACTGAACGAAGCCGAGTTGCTGGAATTCCGATCGCGGTTCGGGATCCCGATCAGCGACGATGAAGTCGTCAACACCCCGTTCTACAAGCCGCCGGAAAACAGCCACGAAATCAAGTACCTGCACGAGCGGCGGAAGGCCTTGGGCGGCTACCTGCCCTCACGCCCGACCGAGCATCCGACGCTCGAAGTTCCGTCGCTGGCCGACATGCAGAAAACGATCAAGCGGCTGGAAAACAAGAGCATCAGCACGACGTTCGCCGTGGTTCAAACCCTGATCGCGCTGTGCCGCGATAAGAAGATCGGCAAGTTCATGGTGCCGATCGTTCCGGATGAATCGCGGACGTTCGGGATGGAAGGGATGTTCACCCAGTTCGGGATCTACGCCCACGCCGGTCAGCTATACGAACCGATCGATTCGGCCATTCTGCAGAAGTACAAAGAGGCCCAGGACGGCCAGATCTTGGAAGAAGGCATCACCGAAGCGGGATCGATGTCCAGCTTCAATGCCGCCGGGACCGCCTACAGTTGTCACGGCGTCAACATGATCCCGTTCTTCATCTACTACAGCATGTTCGGTTTCCAACGTATCGGTGACCTGATCTGGGCCGCCGCCGACATGCGAGCCAAGGGATTCCTGGTCGGCGGAACGGCCGGCCGAACCACGCTCAACGGCGAAGGCCTGCAGCACCAAGACGGGCACAGCTTGCTCAACGCGATCGCCTTCCCGACCGTGCGGTCCTATGACCCCGCGTTCGCCTACGAAGTCGTCGTGATCATCCAGGAAGGCTTGCAGAAGATGTACGCCGAGGGTGAACAGTGCATCTACTACCTGATGAGCGAGAACGAAGAGTACTCCCATCCGGAAATGCCCGAAGGTTGCCAAGAGGGAATCGTCAAGGGCATCTACAAGTACCGCAGCCGAGAAGTCGACAAGGCGAAAGCCCGGGTTCAGTTGTTCGGCAGCGGAGCGATTCTCAACAGCGTGCTTGCCGCCCAAGAGTTACTGGCCGAAAAATACGGTGTTGCCAGCGACGTGTGGAGTGTGACCAGCTACACGCAACTCCGTCGCGATGCCGCCGCGTGTGACCGCTGGAACATGTTGCACCCCACCGAGACTCCGAAAAAGAGCTACCTGGAAGAGGTGCTCGACGGAGTCGAAGGCCCGTTCATCTCGGCCAGCGACTACGTTCGTGCTCTGGGCGAGCAACTGGCGCCTTGGATCCCCGGCGACTACTATGTCTTGGGGACCGACGGCATGGGCCGCAGCGAAACCCGCGAAGCACTGCGTCGCCACTTTGAAGTCGACAAAGAATCGATCACGATCGCGACGCTCAGCCGACTTTGCAAGGCCGGCGTCGTTTCACCGACCGACGTCAAACAGGCGATCGATGACCTCGGCTACGACGCGGACAAGCCCGACCCTTATTATGCTTAGTTGATCATTTTTGATCTGAATTATTCCTTCGACCGAGCGAGGGCACGATGCCCTCGCGCTAGATCTCTCCTATCGCTGATAATCCATCTATGGCTACTGAAGTTACCCTTCCCGATCTTGGTGACGGCATCGAATCCGGTGACGTATTAGAAGTGTTCGTCTCGGTCGGAGACGTCATCTCCGAAGGCCAAGACATCGTTGAAATGGAGACGGACAAGGCGACCGTTCCGGTGCCTTCGTCGGTCAGCGGAAAGGTTTCCAAGATCGCGGTCAGCGAAGGGGACACGGTGCCGATCGGTGGCGTGTTGATCGAAGTCGAAGCCGAATCGGGCGCCGCGGCACCGGCCGCCGACCCCGCTCCGGAAACCCCCAAGGCTGAAGCACCCCAAGCAGAACCGTCCAAGGCTGAAACGCAGGAACCACCGGCCCAGGCCCCATCGACACCCGCTCCTGCCGCGCCGGCGCCCACCCAGGCCGCTCCGGCAACTCCCACACCTGCCGCCGCAACTCCGCCGGCCCAACCTGCCGCACCCGCACCTGCTGCCACACCCGCCACGTCGGCTGCGACTCCGGTCGAGTCGGCCGATTCTGATGGCGAAAGCGGTGTGATACCGGCCGGTCCGGCGGTCCGTCGCTTTGCACGCGAAGTCGGAGTCGATTTGGCGCGGGTGACGGGAACCGGCGAGGGCGGACGCATCACGCGTGACGACGTGTTGGCGGCCGTTCGTGCCGCCAGCCAATCGGCGGGCCAAGCCGCGGCCAGCCAAGCGACCGCCGCACCACCGGCTGCCACCCCTGCGGCGCCCGCCGCCTCTGCAGCGGAGCCCGCGGCCGCCTTGGGGACCGACCGACCCGGCACGCCGGCGATGGATGATTTCGGCTCGATTCACGTCGAACGAATGAGCAAGATTCGCAAGACGATCAGCAAACAGATGCACGTCAGCTGGTCGACCGTTCCCCGGGTGACCAATTTTGATGACGCCGACATCACCGAACTGGAGCATCTTCGCCAAACCAGCAAGGACGACTACGCCAAGCAAGGTTTGAAATTGACGACGATGCCGTTTTTGATCAAAGCGGTTGCGACG
This sequence comes from Rhodopirellula sp. SM50, assembly GCF_002289565.1. GTDB lineage: Bacteria > Planctomycetota > Planctomycetia > Pirellulales > Pirellulaceae > Stieleria. Next base: position 31,753 of record NZ_NTFY01000050.1, read on the forward strand.
GCCCTGAAGCACCACCCGGCGATCAACGCGACGATCGATCAAGAAAACGAGCAGTTGATCTACAAGGACTACGTCAACATCGGCATCGCCGTGGATACTGACCGCGGCCTGGTCGTCCCGGTCATGAAAGATGCCGACCGGATGAGCGTTCCCGGCGTGACGCGGACACTGGCCGAAATGGCCGGCAAAGTGCGCAGCGGGCAATTTGCCGTCAACGATCTCCGCGGCGGATCATTTACGATCAGTAACTTGGGGGCCATCGGTGGGCAGTATTCCACGCCGATCATCAACGTCCCGGAAGTCGCGATTCTGCTGGTCGGCCGCAGTCGCAAACTGCCCGTCGTGATGCCCGACGATTCGATCCAGCCGAGATTGATGATGCCGCTTTCTCTTTCCTACGACCATCGCCTGGTCGACGGCGGCACCGCAGCACGGTTCCTCAATGACGTGATCGGCCTGTTGGAAGCCCCCAGCCGTCTGCTGCTGGCATTCTGATTTTGACCGGGCCGTGTTCGAGGCGCGAGTTCGTTCTTTTGTTAGCGGCAGGGCGCGAGCCCTCCGGTCGTTCACGCTGAAACCGGACGGCTCGCGGGCTGTCGGATTGGTCGGGATCTGCTGAGTCAATGGTGAGCCGCAGGCCGTCAGGCCTCGGGCGGGCGTCGCAGTGCCCGGCCGCTCGTATAACGAAAATACAGTTCCATTAGAATGGACTGTGGTTGTTCGTGAGGAGCGATTTACGGCCGCTGTG